>CAXTNT010000009.1:107087-156888 GCA_964245825.1 uncultured bacterium
CGGTCAGCCGCAGCCCGACCCTGCCGTCGATCGGCGAGGTGATGCGCGCGTAGGCGATGTTGAGACGCTGCTGGTCCACGAGGGCCTGATCGGCGGCGACCGTGCCCTCCTGCACCTGCAGGGCGGCCGTCTGCGCCTCAGCCTGGGCGACCGTGAGCGTCGGGGACGCCTGGCTCGAACCGCCCAGCGCCAGGGTGAGGGGCACCGCCAGCGCTAGCGCACCGGTTACCGCCACGAGCCCGCGGCGGCGCCGAGGCCGGGCCGGCGGGGGTGGGGGCTGGCTGTCGACAGCAGGGCAGAACTCGAGCGGGGGGGTCGCCACTGAGGCGGCACTCCTTGTCTTCCGGTGACCGCCTACCGGGTGAGCTGACGGGTTCGGGCGGGAAGCTGGCCCTACGGCTCCGTGTCCGGCTCGCCACGATGCGAGACAGGATCCGGTGGCCGATTCACCCCAGGGACACGAATGGGTCCCCGGCCCCGGTCCAAGGACCGAGCTCGGCGGTGCACCCCCGATGCAGCCATGTCGACCGCGAGGAACGGGAGGGCGTCGTCACTGTAACGACCTGACCCGGGCAGGGCAACGGCAGCATCCACAGTGTGAGGTGGGTCTCCTTTGGGACGGAGGAGACCGGTGTGCGGCCACGCGCTCACCCCACCGCACGCCGCTCGTGCCGCAGCCGTGGCACCAGCCCGGCATCGGCCAACGCGCGTAGGGCCCGCCGGTCGTCCGGATCGAGGTGCACTGCGGCCGCTTCGGCAGGGCCGGGGGTGGCGGGCAGGCCGAGGCCCACCGGACCCAACAGGACCGTCACCACGCAGTCGCCGCAGGCCACCCCGCGGGCCCCGCATCCGTCACAGTCGATCAGCACCGTCACTCCCTCCACCCTGCTGGCGACGCCCCGGCTGGCACGTCGTACGGCAGAGGCTAGAAGCGGTGTCCGACAGTTCGGCGAGGCCGGTCAGGGAGCGGGGTCGGCACCGGGCCTGGGCACCAGCTCGATGCGGTCGACGCTGCCGCACCAGCGGCAGGAGACCTGCTCCGCAGCGTCAGCGACGACCTCGTGCTCCTCGACGTTGGGCTCCCCGGAGAGGTCGACGTGGACATAGTCGCGGCTGCGTGTGGTGCGGATCACGTCGAAGCGGGTGAGGTTGCCGCACACGCTGCAGCGCCAGCGGGTTCGGGCGTCGGGCAGCGGAACGGGCACGACGCCAGAGGCTACCGGGAGCCGGCCGGCCCCAGCGCCGCGAGGAGCCGATCCTGGACGGCGTCCAGCGCCTCGGGGCTGGCGCCGGGATCGGCCCGGGCAAAGTCGACGTCGGATTCCTGCTCGATCGGGATGAGGTGCAAGTGCACGTGCGGCACCTCGAGGCCGACCGCGAGGAGGGCCACCCGGCGGCAGGGGAAGGCCTGACGCACCGCCAGACCGACCGTGTGGGCGACCGCGAACAGGTCCGCGCGGTCGGCGTCGTCGAGCTCGAGCCAGTCCGCGACCTCGTGGCGGGGCACGACGAGCACGTGACCGGGGCGGATCGGCGCGATGGTGAGGAACGCGACCGTCCGCGCGCCTCGGTGGACGAACCGTCCCGGCAACTCGCCATCGATGATCTTGGTGAACAGAGATGACATCGTTCAACTCTCCTGGAGAGGATGAGGTTCAGTTTCTGCATCCGACGAGTCGACCCGGGGGACGCGTCGGGGTGATGCCGCACCGGGCGAGCCGTGAACCACCGGCATTCTGTCCGAGGGCGTTCCTACCGTGGCCGGCATGGCATTCCCGGTCGCGACGCAGGCGTCCTTCGACGAGCTGGGCACGCCGCTACGTGCCGTCGATTTCGTCGTCGTCGACCTGGAGACCACGGGGGGTTCGCCGGCCTCGTGTGAGATCACCGAGATCGGCGCCGTGCGGGTTCGTGGCGGGGCGACCCTCGGCGAGTTCCAGACCCTGGTGCGCCCGGCGGCGGCGATCCCGCCCTTCATAGCCGTGCTCACCGGCATCACGGACGCGATGGTCGCGACGGCCCCCGCGCTGTCCAGTGTGCTGCCCATGTTTCTCGAGTTCGCACGCGGCGCGGTGCTGGTCGCGCACAACGCGCCGTTCGACGTGGGCTTCCTGCGCCGCGGGGCCGAGCGGCTGGCCCTGCCCTGGCCCGGGTTCGCGGTGGTCGACACCGCGCGGCTGGGCCGCCGTGCCCTCAGCCGCGACGAAGCGCCCAACTGCAAGCTCGCGACCCTGGCGCGGCTGTTCCGGACGGAGACCGAGCCGTGCCACCGGGCGCTTGCCGACGCCCGGGCGACGGTAGGCGTGCTGCACGGCCTGCTCGAACGGGTCGGCAGCCTCGGTGTCCAGTCACTGGAGGAGCTGGTCGCCTTCTCCACACACGTCCCGGCGGCGGTGCGCCGCAAACGCCACCTCGCCGAGGGGGTCCCGCACGGACCGGGGGTCTACATCTTCCGCGACGCGCTGGGTCGCCCGCTGTACGTCGGCAAGGCCACCGACCTGCACGCGCGCGTCCGCGCCTACTTCACCGCCGCGGAGACCCGGCGCCGGATGGCCGAGATGGTGGTCGTCGCGGATCGTGTGGACGCCGTCCCCTGTCCGACCCTGCTCGAGGCCGAGGTACGGGAGTTGCGCGCCATCCGTGCCCTCCAGCCCCGCTACAACCGGCGCTCGCGGGCCAGCCGCGGCGAGACCTGGGTGCGCCTCACCCGCGAGGGCTTCCCACGGCTCTCGATCAGCCGCAGGCCCGGGGACGGTCCGCTCGCCGCCGGCGACATGGCACTGGGTCCCTTCGGCTCCCGGCAGGCCGCCGAGACGGTGGTCGCCGCCCTCCACGACGCGCTGCTGCTCCGACGCTGCGCGGAGCGGATCCCGGTGCGCCGGCCACCGACCGGCTCGGCGTGCGCGCTGGCGGAACTGGGCCGCTGCCACGCGCCGTGCGAGGGGCGCGAGAGCGCCGCCGCGTACGCGGTGCACGTCGACCGCTTCCGGCTCGCGGTAGCCGCGGATGCTGGGGAGGTCGTCGCCAGGCTCGCCCGGCGAGTGGAGCGGCTGGCCGACGCGCAGCGCTACGAGGAGGCGGCCCAGCAGCGTGATCGGATCGCCGCGGTGGTGCGGGCCGCGGCGCGACGCCAGCGCGTCACCGCGCTGACGGCCGTCGAGGAGCTGGTCGCCGCACGGCCCACCGACGGCGGCTGGCAGCTCGCCGTGGTCCGCGGGGGCCGGCTGGTCGCCACAGCCGTCGCCCCCCGCGGGCAGGACCCCCGGGCGTACGTCCGGGCGGCGCAGGCCACGGCCGAGGGCGCGTCGGGCGCGACCAGCGAGGAGACCGAGATCGTGCTGCGCTGGCTGGCCGCGCCCGGCACCCGGCTCGTCGAGCTCACCGGCACCTGGTGCTCGCCCGCCCGGGGCGCGGGGCGACACCGGCGTTGGCTGGCCGCCCCCGCCCGCACCCCGTTCACCGACCGGCGGCAGCTGCGTACGGTGGACAGGTGATCACCGCCATCGTCCTGGTCACCGCCGAGGTGGACCGCATCCCCGAGGTGGCGGCGGCCCTCGCCGAGCTCGACGGCGTGACCGAGGTGTACTCCGTGGCGGGCGACGTCGACCTCGTCGCCATGGTTCGCGTCCGCGAGCACGACCAGCTCGCCGACGTCATCGCCGGCCGCCTCAACAAGACCGACGGGGTGCTGGCCACCACCACCCACGTCGCGTTCCGGGCCTACAGCCGTCACGACCTGGAGTCGGCCTTCTCCCTCGGGAGCTAGAGAGGGCTCGCCGCCGCCGCGCGGCTGGTGCTCACCCAGCGCTCGAGCGCACCGGCGGCCGCGCCCGTGTCGACCGCGCCGGCCACTCGCGCCAGCGCCGTCCGCAGCTGGTCGGTCAGCGACCCTTCCCCCGGGGCGTACGCCACCAGCCCGGCCGCGGCGTTGAGTAGCACCGCGTCCCGCACCGCCCCCGGCGCGCCGTCGAGGAACGCCCGGGCCACCGCGGCGTTGTGGGTGGCGTCCCCACCCCGCAGGTCACCGGCCGCGAGACCCAGCGCGGCGGGGTCGACGACCTCCTGCGACATCCGCCCCCCGCGTACCCACCAGACGGTCGAGGTGGCCGCGGTCGTCAGCTCGTCGAGGCCGTCGTCGCCGCGGACGACCAGGGCGTCGGTCCCCCGCGCCGCCAGCACTGCCGCGAGCACCGGCGCGAGCCGGCCGTCCGACACCCCGACGACCTGCGCGGTCGGCCGCCCCGGATTTGTCAGCGGGCCGAGCACGTTGAACACCGTCGGCACCCCCAGGTCACGGCGCGGGCCGGCCGCGTGCCGCATCGAGGCGTGGAACACGGGAGCGAAGCAGAACGCCGGGGCGCCGGCAGCGACACTGGCGGCGACACCCGCGGCGGGCAGGTCGATCACCACGCCCAACTCTTCGAGCAGGTCCGCCGACCCGGTCTGCGAGGACGCCGAGCGGTTGCCGTGCTTGACCACCTGCGCGCCGGCCCCAGCAAGCGCGAAGGCCGCCATCGTCGAGATGTTCACGGTGTCGGCCCGATCGCCGCCGGTGCCGCAGGTGTCGACCGTCCGGAGCGCAGGGGGCAGTACGAGCGGCGTCGCCAGGTCCAGCATCACGGCCGCCAGGGCGCCGACCTCCGCGGCCGTCTCGCCCTTGGCCCGCAAGGCGACCACGAACCCGGCGACCTGGGCCGGCGAAGACTCGCCCGTCATCACCGCCCGCATCGCCCAGCCGGCCTCGTCGGCGGTGAGGTCACGGCCGGCGAGCAGCGCGGCCAGCACGTCGGCCCAGCGCAGGTCGCCGGCCATGGGCGGCCGCGTCAGGACCGGCGCAGTCCGAAGCCGCGGGCCGGCGCGGCGGCCGGGACGGGTCGGGCCGTCCGGTCGCGCAGCAGCCGGACCACCGATTCGGTCAGCGCGAACGGGTCCACGGGATGGGACAGCACAACGTCGGCGCGCGACCAGGTGGCGAGCCAGCGGTCGTCGGCACGCGCCACCAGCACGATGGTGGCCGGCGGGTCCGCGATCTCGTCGCGCAGTTGGCGGGCGATGCCGAGACCGCCGGTAGGCCAGGCCTCCCCGTCCAGCACCGCCACGTCGATGCCGCCGGCGTCGACGCTTGCGATGCACGCGCGCCCGTCGGCCACCTCGACCCAGTCCAGGACGCCGACCTCGGGATCGGGTCGGCGGCCGACCGCGGCGCGGACCCGGTCCCGTACCTCGACGTTCGAGGAGTAGACGAGGACGGTGGCCGGCGCGGGCGCCGCCGCCTCAGCGGCCCCGGGCAGGGCGGGCACGTTGCTCACGACGCCGATGCTAGCGGTGGCCGGCCGCTCCTCAGCCGCGCTGGTTCGGGCCCTTCCACGGCACCCCGACCGTGTGGCGGAAGCAGTGCGGGCCCGGGTTGTACGCGGACAACCGCTCCTCGCATTCCGGGCAGCGGCGTATCTCGGTGCCTCCCACGCGGGCCACCGGGCGCAGCGTGGCCCCCGTCGGCCGCGTCCCAGTCGTCATGGCCCACGACGCTAGGTGACCGGAGTCACATCGGTCAACGCTGGACGGCACCGCGACGTGCACCGGACACGCCCTGCCGCCGCCTCCGCCCCGTCGCGCCAGCGCTGCGGGCCCGTGCCAGAATGCGCGCGTGGCTGCTGCTTCCGTCGCCGAGGCTCCGCCGCGGACCGTCTCGCAGCGGCCGTCCATGACCTCGGTGGGAACCATCATCTGGCTCTCCAGCGAGCTGATGTTCTTCTCCGCGCTGTTCGCGATCTACTTCACCATCAGGGCACAGGCCGAGCCCGACTGGCCGCCCGTCGGCGAGCATCCGCACATCGGCTACTCCGCGATCTTCACGGTCATCCTCGTGTCCAGCTCGGTCACCTGCCAGCTGGGCGTCTTCGCGGCGGAGAAGGGCGACGTCTACGGCCTGCGCCGCTACTACGTGGCGACGTTCCTGATGGGCCTGGCGTTCGTGCTCGGCCAGGCGAACGAGTACCGGATGGAAGTTCACGACGGGCACACGCTCAGCCACGACCCGTACTTCGCGACCTTCTACCTGACGACCGGCTTCCACTTCCTGCACGTCTGCGGCGGCCTGTTCGCCTTCATCATCGTGCTGGCGCGGTCCACGGTGGGTCGCTTCACCCCCGCCCAGGCCACCTCCGCCATCGTCGTGTCGTACTACTGGCACTTCGTCGACGTGGTGTGGATCGGCCTCTACCTCGCCATCTACCTGATCCAGTGAGCGGGCCCGTGACCGACCTCGAGACCGGTGGCGCCGTGGTGCGGCGGCGGCGAGTGCCTGCCGCTGCGTACCTCCTGCTCGCGCTGATCGTGACCGGCGTGGCGTGGGCGCTGCTCGCCCCGACGGGCCACGCCGCTGCCGGCGACAACCAGGCCGTCGCGCAGGGCAAGGAGCTGTTCGCCCAGGGGTGTGCCTCGTGCCACGGGGTCGCCGGTCAGGGCGTGGACGGCCGGGCACCGTCGTTGATCGGCGCCGGTGGCGCCGCCGTCGACTTCCAGGTCTCGTCCGGGCGCATGCCGCTCCAGCAGCCCGCCGAGCAGGCCGACCGGCACCCCTCGCGCTACACCCAGGCGCAGATCGACGACCTGGCTGCGTACGTCCAGACCCTGGGCGGTGGGCCGGCGCAGTTCGTGGTGACCGACGCGATGATCGCCGCCGCCGACGTACCACTCGGCGGCGAGATCTTCCGGGCCAACTGCGCAAGCTGCCACAACTACGCCGGCACCGGAAACGCGCTCGACAAGGGCCGGTACGCGCCCGACCTCAACCACGCGACGCCGTCGCAGATCTACGAGGCCATGCTCTCCGGCCCGGAATACATGCCGATCTTCGGCGACCGGCAGATCACGCCGCAGGAGAAGGTCGACGTGGCCGCGTACATCCTGGCGCTCCAGCACGGCAAGGACCCGGGTGGTGCCAACCTCGGGCACGTCGGCCCCGTCCCGGAGGGTCTGGTGATCTTCGTGGTCGGCATCGGCGGTCTCGTCGGATTCGCGCTGTGGATCGGAGCCCGCCGATGAGCGAGGACCGGCCGCCGCGGATCGGCGACGAGATCCCGCTCTACACGCCGTCGCGCCCCCGGGCGGGCGACGCCGTCACCGCGGCGCCGGAGCAGACCCCGAGCCCACCGGAGCCCCCGAACCACCCGGCTGACCCGGCGGACGCCTTCCGCGAGCGGCTCGTCTCCGCGGTCTTCCTGGTCGGCGGGGCGGCGGCCGTCGCTTTCTTCGTCATGTACTGGATCCACACCAAGCCGACCGACAACTGGATCAACGGGTGGCTCGGCGGCCTGCTCGGGCTGGCCCTCATCGCCCTGGGCACCGGCGCGGTGCTGTGGGCCAAGCTGCTCATGCCGCACGAGGAGGCCGTGGAAGAACGGCACCCGTTCTACTCCTCCGCCGTCGACCGGCAGAGCGCCGCAGACTCGTTCAACGCGGGTGTCCAGGGCTCCGGCATCGCCCGTCGCCCGCTGCTGCGCCGCAGCCTGCTGCTGGCCAGCGGCGCGCTCGCGCTGCCACTGGTGTCCACCCTGCGAGGCCTCGGCCCCAGCCCCAAGGGGGAGATGGCCCACACGAAGTGGACGCCGGGCGCGCGCGTGGTGGACCAGTTCAACACACCGGTGAAGCTCGGCGACCTCGAGATCAACAGCTTCACCACGGTCTTCCCGGAGAACTACACCGACCCGGACTCGGCCGCCAGCTCCGCCGTCATGCTGCTGCGACTGCCCGTCAACCTCGTGACCGCCAAGGCGCAGGCCAAGTCGTACCAGGGGCACCTCGCCTACTCGAAGATCTGCACGCATGCCGGCTGCCCCGCCTCGCTGTACGACCAGCAGACGCACACGCTGCTCTGCCCCTGCCACCAGTCGCAGTTCAAGGTCCTCGAGGACTGCAAGCCGGTGTCCGGTCCGGCCACCCGCTCGCTGCCCCAGTTGGGCATCACGGTCGACGCCGAGGGATACTTCATCGCACGCTCGGACTTCGACGAGCCCGTGGGCCCCGGCTTCTGGGAGCGCAAGTCATGACACTCAGCACCCCGCCCGGCTCGGATCCCGGTGTCTTCGACGGCCGCTCCGAGCGGGAGGGCCCGACCGGCGCCGGCAAGGCGGTCGGCGGGGCCGGCCGGTTCGTCGACGACCGGGTCGGCGCGTCCGGGGCGTTCCGGAAGCTGCTGAACAAGGTCTTCCCGGACCACTGGTCTTTCATGATCGGCGAGATCGCCCTCTACTCGTTCATCATCCTGCTGCTGACCGGTACGTACCTGACGTTCTTCTTCAGCGACTCGACCGCCCAGGTGCTCTACCACGGCTCGTACCTGCCGCTGCGTGGCGTGCCGGTCAGCGCGGCGTACGACTCGACGCTCAACATCTCGTTCGACGTCCGTGGCGGGCTGCTGATCCGGCAGATCCACCACTGGGCGGCCTTGATGTTCATCGCCGCGATGATCGTGCACGCCGCTCGGGTGTTTTTCACCGGCGCGTACCGCAAGCCGCGCGAGCTCAACTGGCTCATCGGCGTCGGACTCATCGCGCTCGGCCTGCTCGAGGGCTTCGCCGGCTACTCGCTCCCCGACGACCTGCTGTCCGGGACCGGGCTGCGCATCATGTACTCGGTGCTGCTGTCGATCCCGGTGATCGGCACGTGGGCCGGCTACCTGATATTCGGCGGCCCCTATCCCGGCACGGACATCATCAGCCGGCTCTACGTGATCCACATCCTGCTCGTCCCGGGCGTCCTGCTCGCGCTGATCGCCGCCCACCTGGGGCTGCTGTTCCACCAGAAGCACACGCAGTTCGACGGTCCGGGCAAGACCGAGGAGAACGTCGTCGGCGAGCGTGTCTTCCCGGTCTACGGAGCCAAGGCGGGTGGGTACTTCTTCCTGGTCTTCGGGGTGCTCGCGCTGCTCGGAGGTCTCGCCCAGATCAACCCGATCTGGCTCTACGGCCCGTACAACCCGGCCAACGTGTCGGCGGGTTCGCAGCCGGACTGGTACATAGGATTCATCGACGGCGCTGTCCGCATCATGCCGAACTGGGAGTTCCGCGGCTTCGGCTACGACATACCGCTGATGCTGCTCGTCCCCGGCCTGGTGATCCCCGGGATCCTGTTTACGGGGATGGCGCTCTACCCGTTCCTGGAACAGAAGGTCACCGGCGACAAGGGCTACCACAACATCCTGCAGCGGCCCCGGGACACCCCCAACCGCACCGGCATCGGCGTCATGTCGCTGACCTTCTACGGGGTCATGTGGGGTTCGGGTGGCAACGACATCATCGCCTCCGACTTCCACGTCTCCCTCAATGCGCTGACGTGGGCGGGCCGGTTCGGGTTGATCGCGCTGCCCCCGATCGCGTTCACGGTGACCAAGCGCATCTGCCTGAGCCTGCAACGGCGCGACCGCGAGGCGGCGGCACACGGCTACGAGACGGGCATCGTCCGCCGACTGCCGTCGGGCGAGTACATCGAGGTGCACGCCCCGCTGCCCCAGCGGCCGATGCCGGCGCTGTCCCCGGTCGAGACCACGACGTTCGGCCAGCTTGCGGCGGCCCACGGCGCCGAGCACGGCGACCACGCCGACCTGGTCCTCACCGGTGCGCACCTCGACGAGTCCGCATCGGGCGACGTGGCCCGGCGCGGTTTCTTCGGGCGCAAGGGGCAGCGCTGACGTTCAGTCGGCTGGGGCGGTGAGCCAACGGCGTTCGACATCGCGCCGCGGCACGCGCAGCACGACCCGCCGGCGGCGACGAACCAGGCCCGGCAGCCAGGCCAGGAACGAGGCGTAGGCACGGGTCCGCGCCCAGGCCTTGGCCCGCGACTCCCCCACCGCCACCGAGAGCGTGGTCAGCGGGAAGCGAAGCATCGCGCCGACAGCGAGCCGGACGCTCGCGCAGGTGACGAGTGTCGCCAGCCGGTTCCGCTCGGTCTGGTACGTGTGCAGCAGCGAGAACTCGCCGACGGTGGCCGAATGCCGGTGCACCACCACCGCGTCGGGTACGTAGCGCACACTGTGGCCGGCGAGCCGCAGCCGCCAGGACACGTCGACGTCCTCGTAGTACAGGAAGTACCGCGGGTCCACGCCGCCCACCTCCCGCAGGGCCGCCGTACGCAGCGCCATGGCGCCGCCACAGCCGTACGCCACCTCGCGTGGCTCGTCCCAGCGGCCGTCGTCGGGCGAGCCGAACCCGGCATCGTGGCCGTAGCCGTTGGTGGTGAGCAGCCCGCCCGCGCTGTTGAGGCGGCCGTCCGGTAGCAGCATCCGGCTGGTCGTGGCGGCGACCGCCGGGTCGTCGAGCGGAGCGAGCAGGGCGGCGAGCCACCCCGGGCGTACGACCGCGTCGTTGTTGAGCCAGACGACGGCGTCCGTGTCCACCCGATCCGCCGCGAGGGCGACGCCGCCGGAGAACCCGACGTTGGTCGGACTCCGGAGCACCTCGACCTGGCCGAAACGCTCGGCGAGCAGCACGTCCGTGCCGTCGGTGGAGGCGTTGTCGACCACCAGCACCGGCGCCCCCTCACCGACGACCGCCTCCAGGCAGTCCGCCAGCAGGTGCGCGCCGTTCCAGGTGACGACCACGACGGTCGCATCCACGGGTCTCAGCGCAGCTCCCGGTCCCGCTCCTGCTCCAGCCGGGCGACGGCGCCGGCGAGCTCGACCAGCTGAGTGCGCTCCTCCAGGGCGACGTACTCCCACAGTCGGCGCAGCCGACGGGCGGTGCCGAAGAAGCGGCGTCGCGCCGCGCCCGCTGCGCCGGTCTGCCCGCGCCAGGGATCGGCCACCTCGGCCGGGAACCGGAGCCGGCCGGCCGCCAGGTCGAAGGCGTACCAGCGCTGCAGCTTCGCGAACGCCTGACGCTCGGGGTTGGCCTCGTCCAACGCGGTGTCGAGACCAGCGAACAGCCCCCCCGACGCGTACAGCTCGGGATGGAAGTTCTCGAAGGCGATGTCCTCCGGCCGCCGCCAGAATGGCCACTCGTGCGGATACCGGGGCCAGCACATCGTGCGGAAGGTGCGCGGCGGCGCGAAGCGCTCGGGCGCGACCAGGCGTCCGTGGTTGAGCGGCAGCGACCACTCGCAGAAGGCGCCCGCCGGGTCGAGGGCGAGCGCCGCCCGAAAGGCCTCCACGTACAGGGCCCGGTCGATCGCCTGCGGCATGTGCGCGGCGAAGCACAGGTGTCCCGCGCCGAGATAGCCGAGAGCGAGGTAGCTCGCGTGCTGCACCGCGTCGAAGGTGCTCTCGTCGCGCCGCCAGAGCGCGAGGTCGTGGCAGGCGTACGACACCAGCCGGTCGCCATCGGCGAACGCTTCGGGGCCGACGTGTCGCAGCGGCCGGTAGTCGTCGTCGGACTGCAGGTACGTGTCGGGGAGCGGTCCACGCTCCGCGAGCGCCAGCCGGAGCCAGGCGTTCCGCGCCGCGTGCGCCGTGGGCCCGGCGGAGCGCTCGGCCGCGGTAAGCAGGTCCTCCTCGGCGATCCCGACGACCCCAGTCCCTTCCAGGGCCCGCAGGGCGGACGCCGGGGCGAGCACGACGTGGTCGCTCAGCCAGGGCAGGAACCGCCGCACGTAGGGCAGCGTCTCGGCCAGCACGTCCGGCCGGTTGGAGAGGTAGACGACCTGCGTCACCTCCGGCATGCCCGCAGTGTTCCACGGCCGCCGGCGCCCGGGCCGGCGTTCAGTCGGTGCGCCCGCGCAGGAGCTTGCCGGCGCGGCCCGCCGCCCGCCGCGCGAGCAGGGCGCCGCCTCCGTCGGCCAGGTACTGCCGCGCCAGGGCCACCTCGCCCCGCCAGCCGGGGGCCCCCGGCGTCGGCGCGCGTACGGTCTCGAACGGCCGGATGAGGTGGCTCCGAACGGTCGCGTCGAGCAGGTCCGGCGCCCGCCGCGGCGCCCGGCAGAAGGCGGCAAGCGGTGCCAGCGCCGTCTCCCACACGTAGCCCCGGGCCAGCTCCCGGGCCGCGGCCGCCGCCGACCGCCGGGCCGCCGGGTCGACCAGGTAGGTCTCGAACGCGGCGGCGAGGGCGGGCGCATCACCCGGCGGTACGACGATCCCGGCGCCCGCGCGCGGGAGCACGTCGGCGAAGACGTCCCCCTCGGTGGCCACGACCGGCAGGCCGGCCCAGAGGTAGTCCAGGATCCGGGTGCGGAAGGAGAACGCGGTCTCCACGTGGTCGAGGTGGGTGGAGACGCCGATATCGGCCTCCAGCAGGAAGGCGCCGCGCTCGTCGTAGGGGACCCACTCCTCGCGGAAGATCACCGCACTGCCGAACAGGCCGAGCCCGCCGGCGAGCGCCCGCGCCTCGGCGGCGACGCGCATCTCGGGCACCCGCGGGTTGGGGTGCCCGCCGCCCAGGAACACCAGCCTCAGCTCCGGATGCCGCGGGCGCAGGAGGTCGACGGCCCGGATGAGGGTCTGCGGGTCGAACCAGTTGTAGAGGCCGCCGCCCCACAGTGCGATCACGTCGTCCGCGCCGATCCCGGGCAGCACCCCGCGCATCGCCGCGGCCGGCTCGGGCGCCCGAGCGTCGACCCCGAAGGGCGCGAGCACGACGAGCGTGCCGAGGGTCGGGTCCTCGTCGTAGGTCAGCGGGTTGACCCGGCCCAGGCTGGCCAGGGCGCCGAGCCAGAAGTCGCGCTGCTTGGCGCTCGCCGCGAGGAACAGGTCACCACGGCGCATGGCCCGGTTCAGGGCCACGGTGGCGTTGTGGACCCGCGCCAGCCGGTCGGCGGGTGGTTCCCCGCTCGACAGCTCGAGCTTCTCCAGGTGGATCGGGTCGTAGAGATCCACGACGACCACCGCCTCGGACGCCTCGATGGACGGCTGGTCGAGCAGCACACCCGGTGGTGCGATCCAGATGTCCGTACGCGGCACGAGCTCGTGGACGTCGGCGCCGGCCACGTGCCGAACCGCGAAGCGACCGCCGTCGGGGCGGGCGCAGGTGGCCGTGGTCACCAGCTCGACGTCGTGCTCCCGCGACAGCACCTCGGCCAGGTGCCAGGCCCGGATCGCGGGGCCGGCCATTCGGTCGCCCACTACCTCGGCGGTCGCGACGACGATGCGGGTACGAGCCATGCCCCGACCCTAGGGAAGGCGGGAGCCGGCTCCGGTGCTGCGGTGGCCTACCGGCCGAGGCGGGCGTACACGGCCTCGGACTCGGCCTTCTTGCGCTCCCACCAGGCCCGGTTGGCGGCGTACCACTCCACGGTGGCCTCGAGACCGGCGCGGAAGCTGGTGTAGCGCGGCGCCCACCCCAGTTCGCCGGTGATCTTGGCGGCATCGATCGCGTAGCGCAGGTCGTGTCCAGGCCGGTCGTCGACGTGCTCGAACCAGTCCGCCGGCCGGCCCGTCACCTCGAGCAGCTCAGCGATGACCTCCCGGTTGGACCGCTCGCCGTCGGCGCCGATGAGGTAGGTCTCACCCAGCTTTCCGTCGGTGAGGATCAGGTGGACGGCGGCGTTGTGGTCCTCGACGTGGATCCAGTCGCGGACGTTCTCCCCCGAGCCGTACAGCTTGGGGCGGACCTCGTCGAGGATCCCGGTCACCTGGCGGGGGATGAACTTCTCCGGGTGCTGGTACGGCCCGTAGTTGTTGCTGCAGTTGCTGATCGTCGCCGGCAGCCCGTAGGTGCGTACCCACGCCCGTACCAGCAGGTCGGCGCCTGCCTTCGTCGAGGAGTAGGGGCTCGACGGCCGGTACGGGGTCTCCTCGGTGAACCGGGCCGGGTCGTCGAGCTCCAGGTCGCCGAACACCTCGTCGGTGGAGATGTGGTGCAGCCGGGTGCCGTGCCGGCGGACGGCCTCGAGCAGCGCGAAGGTGCCCAGCAGGTTGGTGTGCACGAACGCGGCCGGCCCGTCGATCGAGTTGTCGTTGTGCGACTCCGCGGCGAAGTGGACGACGACGTCGTGCTCGGACACCAGCCGATCGACCAGGGCGGTGTCGGCCACGTCGCCCACGACCAGGCGGACGTCGGCCGGCAGGCTGGCCCGGTCGCCGGCGTACGTCAGCCGGTCCAGGACGGTCACCTCGTACCCGGGATGCTCGCGGACCGTCAGGTGGACGAAGTTGGCCCCGATGAAGCCGGCTCCGCCGGTGACGAGCATGCGCATGGCGGGATTCTCCCGCATCCACGCACCGGGCGCTCCGCACGAGCGGCCGCTCGGTGCGGGCAGGTCAGCCGTGCCCGCCGCCCATGCCGGTCGGGCTGACGCCGGTGGCCTCCTCGGTGTGCTGGTTCAGGCCGCGGAAGTTCTCGAACAGCAGGCCCACGCCGCTGAACAGGATCAGCCCGATGGCGATGAACGTCAGCCACAGCCCGAAGATGAAGCCCAGCAGACCGACCACGGTCGAGGCGGCGAGCGCGATCGGCCAGTGGCTCGCCGGGCTGAAGTGCGCGAGGTCGCCGGCTCCCTCGGAGATCTCCGCGTCGGGCCGGTCCTCGGGCCGCGGCCCCATCCGGCGGGCGGTGAAGACCAGGTAGAAGGCGACCAGCAGACCGAGGCCGGCAGTCAGCGCGATGCACGTCGTCCCGGTCCAGTCGTACGAGGAGAACCAGTAGATGACGTCCATCACCGCCATGAACACACCGATGAACGCGAAGAGATAACCCTCGGCCTTGCCCACGGCGCGGCCTAGCTGCTCTCGGGTACGGCGTGGTACTCGTCGCGGCCGGCGATCTCGGGGAAGTGCAGGTCGAACGCGGGCCGCTCGGACCGGATGCGCGGCAACGAGACGAAGTTGTGCCGCGGCGGCGGGCAGGACGTCGCCCACTCCAGGGAGTTGCCGAAGCCCCACGGGTCGTCGACGGTCGCCACCTCGCCCGTACGACGGGACTTCCAGACGTTGTAGAGGAACGGCAGGGTCGACAGGCCGAGCAGGATCGCGCCGGCCGTCGAGACGGTGTTGAGGGTCGCGAACTTCGCGTCG
The DNA here is from genome assembly GCA_964245825.1 of uncultured bacterium. Lineage (GTDB taxonomy): Bacteria > Actinomycetota > Actinomycetes > Mycobacteriales > CAJCIY01 > CAJCIY01. Next base: position 122,029 of record CAXTNT010000009.1, read on the forward strand.
TAGGTCTCGTATCTGCGGGGCATGCCCTTGATGCCGAGCCAGTGCTGCACCAGGAACGTGGTGTGGAAGCCGATGAACAGCGTCCAGAAGTGCAGCTTGCCGAGCCGGTCGTCGAGCATCCGGCCGGTGAACTTCGGGAACCAGAAGTAGATCCCGGCGAACATCCCGAACACGACCGTCCCGAACAGCACGTAGTGGAAGTGCGCCACCACGAAGTACGTGTCGCTGACATGGAAGTCGATCGGCGGGGCGGCGAGCAGCACACCCGTCAGGCCGCCGAACAGGAACGTGATCAGGAAGCCGATGCAGTACAGCATGGGGGTCTCGAAGGTCAGCGACCCCCGCCACATCGTGCCTATCCAGTTGAAGAACTTCACTCCGGTCGGCACGGCGATCAGGAACGACATGAAGGCGAAGAACGGTAGCGCCACCGCCCCGGTCACGAACATGTGATGCGCCCACACCGTCATCGACAGCGCACCGATGGAGATCGTCGCGAAGATGAGCCCCTTGTAGCCGAAGCAGGGCTTGCGGCTGAACACCGGGATCACCTCGGTGACGATGCCGAAGAACGGCAGCGCCACGATGTAGACCTCGGGATGACCGAAGAACCAGAACAGGTGCTGCCAGAGGATCGCGCCGCCGGGGGTGTCGAAGATGTGCGCGTGGAAGCGGCGTTCGGCCTCCAGGGCGAGCAGCGAGGCACCCAGCACGGGGAACGCCACGAGTGCCAGCAGCGTCGTGATGAGCATGTTCCAGGTGAAGATCGGCATCCGGAACATGGTCATGCCGGGGGCCCGCAGCGTCAGGATCGTCGTCACGAAGTTGACCGACCCGAAGATCGTGCCGAACCCGGAGATGGCCAGGCCGACGATCCACATGTCGGCGCCGACCTCGGGCGAGAAGATCTTGGTCGACAGCGGGGCGTACGCGAACCAGCCGAAAGCGGCGGCGCCGCCGGGGGTGAGGAAGCCGGCGAGCACGGTCAGCCCGCCGAAGAGGTAGAGCCAGTAGGCGAAGGCGTTCAGCCGCGGGAACGACACATCGGGCGAGCCGATCTGCAGCGGCACCAGGAAGTTCGCGAAGCCGAAGGCCATCGGCGGCGCGAACAGGTACATCATCAGCGAGCCGTGCATCGTGAAGAGCTGGTTGTACTCGCCGGGCGTCAGGAAGTCGGCTCCCGGCCGCGCCAGCTCGGCCCGCATGATCTCGGCCATCACCCCGGCGGCCAGGAAGAAGGCGAAGCCGGTGACCATGTACAGCACGCCGATGCTCTTGTGGTCGGTCGTGGTGAGGTAGCCCCACAGACCCGGCCTCTTGCGGGTCTCGTTCTCGCCGCCGTGCGAGGCGTTCTCGTGTCCGCCGGTGGTCTGGACCGGCTCGGAGGTCAGCGTCACGCGGTGCTCCCGGCGGGGGTGGCGTCGACGACCCACTGCGGGACGGGAGCGCTCCGACCCTGGGTCGCCATGGACTGCAGGTAGGTCTGGTAGTCGGCCTTCGACACGACCTTCATGTCGAAGTTCATCCGGGCGTGGTCATAGCCGCACAGCTCGGCGCAGTGCCCCTCGAACAGGCCCGTCCGCTCGATCTCGCTGACCTGCCACGTGTTGGTACGCCCGGGGATGACGTCCATCTTGAACAGCAGCTGCGGCACGTAGAAGTCGTGGATGACGTTGTTGGAGTGCAGCTGGAACTGGATCGGGGTGTCGACCGGGACGACCAGCGTCGGCTCGGTGGTGTTGGACGACCCGGTCGTGAAGATGGCCGAGCCCGCGTCGACGCCGGCCCCGGCGCTGTCGGAGAGGTAACGGAAGGTCCAGCCCCACTGGAAGGCCTCGACGTCGACCACGTCGACGCCGTGGCTCGCGGGACTCGCGGTCGTCTTCGTGACGTACACCTCGTCCGTCGCGGTGTAGTAGAAGAGCGCGGCCACGATCACGAACGGCACGACCGTGTAGAGGATCTCGATCGGCAGGTTCAGCGCGACCTGCTTGGGCAGCGTGTCGTCCCGCTTCCGGTAGGCGACCGCCGCGTAGAGGATCAGGAACAGCACGAACCCGCCCACGACGGACGCGGCGATGCACGACCCGATCCACATCTGGCGCATCCGGGCGCCCTGCGGGGTGATCGCGTGCGGGAACCCGAACGAGGCGTCGCAGGCCGTGGTCGACAGCAGCAGGAGCAGGCCCAGCGGGAGCAGGCGCAGGACGCGCCGCCGCCCGGTGACCGCACCGCGCGCGACCGACCGCTGCACCCGTCACCTGGCCTCTCGCCCGGCCGCACGACCGCTGTTGTGGGCGGCGCGCAGCGACGTTTCGGAACGGCCGGACTCTATAGCAGCGGCAGGGGCGCCGACGCGTTGGAGCGCGGGGTTGGATGCCCCTGTGGCGGACGGTCGGCGAGGCCTTGGTGGCAGCTATCTGGACTGGGCGTCGACGGCGCCCCTGCACCCTGCCGCTGCCCAGGTCCTGGGCGAGCTGCTCGGCGACTTCACCCCGGCCGACAGCCCCGGCGCCTGGGCGGACCCGATGCGGTTGTACGGGTCGGCGCGCCGCGTCCGGGCGGCCCTGGACGCCGCCCGCGAGCAGGTCGCGGGGCTGCTGGGCGCTCGTCCCGACGAGGTGTCCTTCCCGCCGTCCGGGACGGCCGCGGTGCACGCCGCCCTGCTCGGCACGCTCGCCGCCCGCGCCCGGGCGGGCCGGCGGCTGGTGCACTCGGCGGTGGAGCACTCCTGCGTGCTGGCCGTCGCGGCGCAGGCCGAGGCCGACCCGGTGCCGGTGGACGACCTCGGGCGGGTGTCGGCGGCCGGGTTCGCCGTGGCCGTGCCGGGCGCGGCGGTCGCCTCGCTGCAGAGCGCCAACCACGAGGTGGGCACGCTCCAGCCGGTCGCCGAGGTCGCCGCGGCCTGCGCCCGGGCGGGCGTCCCGCTGCACGTGGACGCCGCGCAGTCGGTGGGCCGGCTCGACCCGCCGGCAGGCTGGGACCTGCTCACCGCCAGCGCGCACAAGTGGGGGGGCCCGCCGGGCGTCGGCGTGCTCGCGGTACGCACGGGGACCCGCTGGCGTTCACCCTGGCCGGCGGACGAGCGGGGTTGGGGCTACGAGAACGTCCCGGCGGTGCTGGCGGCCGCCGCGGCGCTGCAGGCGGTCGAGGGTGAACGGCGGGCGGAGGCGCCGCGGCTGGCCGGCCTGGTCGATCGGGTCCGGCGAGAGGTGCCCGCCGCCGTGCCCGAGGTCGACGTGGTCGGCGACCCGGACCCCGCCGGCCGGGCGCCGCACCTGGTGACGTTCTCCTGCCTGTACGTCGAGGGCGAGGCCCTGCTGCTGGAGCTGGACCGCGCCGGGGTGTCGGTGTCCAGCGGCTCCTCGTGCACGTCCTCGGCGCTCACCCCCTCGCACGTGCTCGCGGCGATGGGAGCGCTCACGCACGGCAACGTGCGGGTGTCGTTCGGGCGCAGCTCGACCGACGCCGACGTGGACCGGTTGCTGGCCGTCCTGCCCGGCGCGGTCGAACGGCTGCGGTCGTCATGATCACCCTGGACTGCCGCGGGATGCGCTGCCCGCGGCCGGTCATCGAACTGGCGGCGCACATCACCGACGTACCGGTGGGTGGTCTCGTCGAGGTCTGGGCCGAGGACCCGGCCGCCCGCCCGGACATCGCGGCCTGGTGCCGGATGCGTGGCCAGACCTACGTCGAGGAACGCCCCGGGCCGGGCGGGGTCCCGGCCTACCTGGTCCGGCGCGCCGGCTGAGCTAGGGCTGTACGAGCGAGCGCTCGAAGCAGCGGGACAGCCCGGAGCCGACGTACGGGCCGAAGCAGGGGATCGGCCGGTAGCCCGAGCGCTCGTAGAAGCGGATCGCGGCCGTGAGCAGGTCGCCCGTCTCCAGTCGCATGGTGTGGATGCCGCTCGCGCGGGCCCACTGCTCGAGCGTGTGCAGGATCGCGCTGGCGGCGCCCGTCCCGCGGGCGGCCGGGGTGACGTACATGCGCTTCACCTCGGCCATCCCGTCGCCGAGCAGCCGCACCCCGCCGCAGCCCACCGGCGCGTCACCGTCGTAGGCGACCACGAAGATGGCGATGTCCTGCTCTGTCGGCGCCGGACCGGGCTCGGAGTCCGGCCGCCCGTAGGCAGCATCGACCTCCACCCGCTGGCCGCTGCGCATCGCCACGGCGTCCGGATGCGACCACGGGAGCTGCTCGACGTACAGGGCGGCCGCCATCAGGCCGGGATCAGCGGGGCGATCTCCGCCGCGGCCGAGGCGCCGTAGGCGCCCTCGAGTCGGGCCAGGGCGTCGGCGCGCTCCACGGCATACTCCTGCGTCCCCTTGGTCTCCAGCACGTACGTCGCCAGCAGCGAACCCAGCCGCGCGGCCGGGACGAGCGGAAGGCCGCCGGCCAGGCCGGACAGCAGGCCGGCCCGGAACGCGTCGCCCACCCCGGTGGGGTCGGCCTTGGTCAGCTCCGGGACGACCGGCACCCGCACGACGTCCTCGCCGCGGACGGCGATCTCCACGCCCTCGGCCCCGACCGTGGTCAGCCGGGTACCGACCCGGGCGAGGATCTCGGCGGAGTCCCAGCCCGTCTTCGAGGCCAGTAGATCGCGCTCGTAGTCATTGGTGACCAGGTACGCGGCCCCGTCGACCAACCGGCACAGCTGGTCGCCGGTCATCGAGCCGATCTGCTGGCTCGGGTCGGCCACGAACGGGATGCCGGCCGCGCGCGCCTCGTCGGTGTGCCGGAGCATCGCCTCGGGGTCGTTGGGGCTGACCACGACCAAGTCGAGGGCGCCGACCCGGTCCGCGACCGGCGCCAGCTCGATCTGCCGGGCCTCGCTCATCGCACCGGGGTAGAAGGACCCGACCTGGCGCAGGTCGTCGTCGGTGGTGCAGGTGAAGCGGGCGGTGTGGGCTGTCTCGCTCACCAGCACCGACCCGGTGTCGACCCCGTGCCGCTCCAGCCACGAACGGTAGTCGGCGAAGTCGTCGCCCACTGCACCGACCAGGACCGGTCGCCGACCCAGCAGACCCATTCCGAACGCGATGTTGGCGGCCACCCCACCCCGCCGGACGACGAGGTCGTCGACCAGGAAGACGACCGAGAGCTTGTGCAGGGACTCGGGCAGGATCGAGTCGGTGAACTTCCCCCGGAAGGTCATCAGGTGGTCGGTCGCGATGGATCCCGTCAGCACGATCTGCACGAGGAGCGACCCTACAGACGCGACGACGCCCGCCCTGCTCGGCAGGACGGGCGTCGGTGGGCGCTGGTGGCTAGTGGAACGAGTCGCCACAGGCGCACGAGCCGGTGGCGTTGGGGTTGTCGATGGTGAAGCCCTGCTTCTCGATGGTGTCCACGAAGTCGATCGTGGCGCCGCCGAGGTAGGGGCCGCTCATCCGGTCGACCACCACACCGACACCGCCGAAGTCGTGGACGGTGTCACCGTCAAGCGACCGCTCGTCGAAGAACAGCTGGTAGCGCAGACCCGAGCAGCCACCGGGCTGGACGGCGATGCGCAGCTTGAGGTCGTCGCGGCCCTCCTGCTCCAGCAGGGCGCGGACCTTGTCCGCGGCGACATCGCTCAGCACCACCGTGGTGGCGGCGACGGGGGCGGTCTCGGTCTCGGCGGTCATGGGCTGCTCCTCCGTGGGTCCTGCGTGACGAGTGCCCCAACGGCGGAGCCGCCCGGACTGTTCCATCCTAGCCGCCTGATCCGCGGAGCAGTCAGAGTCTCGCGGCGCCCCAGCGACGCTGGCTTCTGACCGATCGGGTCGGGACGGCAAGGGCCGGGCGTGCAGCCGACCGCGGCGCCGGTTACAGAGTGATCTTGCCGGCCACCGCGGCGCTGGTTGCAGAGTGGTCTTGCCGGCCACCGCGCCGTCGGTCATCCGTGGTCTTGCCGGCTGCCACGCCTGGCCCCTGTGGGACGATCGGGGCGTGTCCGTGACACCCCTGCTGCTGCTGGGTCGGGAGGCCGACCCGGACTCCGAGCGCGGCGTCGACTGCCCGGGCGCGCTGCCCCCCGCCTCCGACCCGCGCCTGGTCGCCCGCGCGAGGGCGGCCCGGCGCGCCCTCGGCACGGACGTCTTCGTGCTGGGTCACCACTACCAGCGCGACGAGGTCATCGCCTTCGCCGACGTCACCGGCGACTCCTTCCGCCTGGCGCAGCAGGCCGCGGCCCGGCCGGAGGCGCCGTACATCGTCTTCTGCGGCGTGCACTTCATGGCCGAGTCGGCCGACATCCTCACGGCCGACCACCAGCAGGTCGTGCTCCCCGACCTCGCCGCCGGCTGCTCGATGGCGGATATGGCCAGCGCCGAGCAGGTCGCGGAGTGCTGGGACGTGCTGGCCGACGCGGGCGTCGCCGACGCCACGGTGCCGGTGGCGTACATGAACTCCTCCGCGGCCATCAAGGCCTTCACCGGACTCCACGACGGCACGATCTGCACCTCGTCCAACGCCCGGCGGGCGCTCGAGTGGGCCTTCGGCGCCCGCGGCGGGGAGAAAGTCCTGTTCCTGCCCGACCAGCACCTGGGCCGCAACACCGCGGTGCTGGAGCTGGGGATGTCGCTCGGCGACTGCGTGGTGTTCGATCCGCGCCGTCCCGGCGGGGGGCTGGAGCCGGGGCAGCTGCGCGCGGCCCGGATGATCCTCTGGAAGGGGCACTGCTCGGTGCACGGCCGCTTCACCCGCGCCGCCGTCGACGACGTGCGGGCCCGCGTGCCCGGGGTCCGGGTGCTCGCCCACCCGGAGTGCACGTACGAGGTGGTCACGGCCGCCGACGAGGTCGGCTCGACCGAGGCGATCATCCGGATGGTCACCGACGCGCCCGCCGGCACCGCCTTCGCGATCGGCACGGAGCTGAACCTCGTCCAGCGGCTGGCCCGAGGGCACCCCGACAAGACGGTGGTCTTCCTCGACAAGTCGGTCTGCTACTGCTCCACCATGAACCGGATCGACCTGCCGCACCTGGTCGCGTCCCTCGAGTCGCTGGCCGCCGGCCAGGTGGCCAACCGCATCTCCGTCGAACCCACCACCGCGGCCCTCGCCCGAAAGGCCCTCGAACAGATGCTGGACCTGCCGTGAAGCTGCTGGGCCGCAAGGAACCCGAGACCCCGCCGGCGCTCGAGACGGAGCGGGCCGACAAGCTCGGGGGCAAGAACGCGCCCACCCCGCGGCGTACGCAGGCGCGGGCCGAGCGAGCCAAGCAGGTCAAGGGCACGCCCTTGAAGCGCGGCGAGCGGCGGGCGCGGTCCAACGAGATCTACAACCAGACCCGCGCCGCGATGAAACAGACCGACGTCGCCAAGCTGCCGGCCAACGAGCGCGTCCCGGAGCTCGTGTACGCCCGGGACCTGGTGGACAGCCGCGCCAACCTGGGCACGGCACTCATCCCGGTGGCCGCGATCTACTTCATCGGGTCGTTCGTCGCCGCCAAGAGCGTCGCGGTCACCCGCGGCCTGCTGTTCCTGGCGCTGTTCTGGTTCCTCGCGATGATCGTGGACGCGGTCGTGATGAGCCGCAAGCTGGAGACGAAGGTCCAGGCCCGCTTTCCCGGCAGCACCGTGCGGGTCCGCGGGTACGCGGGACGGCGTGCCTTCGCCCTCAAGCGGATGCGCCGCCCGATCCCCCGTGACATCCCCCCCGCCAACCGCTGGCGGGCCAAGAACACCTGACGGGCTGCCCGGGTGCCTGCTCAGGCCGGCCGCGCCCGTCGCGCCCTGGGTGAGGGCTCAGGCTGGCCGCGCCCGCGGCGCCTGGCGGGCGGTCAGCGCCGGGTCCCTGATCACCGCTGCGCCGAGCAGCTCGTCGATCGTGGCGAGTGCATCCGCCGGGATCGTCCTGCCGGCCGCCCCGACGTTGTCGAGGACCTGCTCGGGCCGGGACGCCCCGATGATCGCCGACGAGACGTTGGGGTTCTGCAGCACCCAGGCGACTGCCAGCTGCGGCATGGTCAGCCCCAGGTCGCTCGCGATCGGCACCAGTTGCTGCACCGCGGTGAGCGTCTCGTCGGTCAGCCAGCGCTTGATCATGTCGGCGCCGCCCTTGGCGTCGGTGGCGCGTGACCCGCTCGGCGGGGCCTGGCCTGGCTGGTACTTGCCCGACAGCACGCCCTGGGCGATCGGGGACCAGACGATCTGGCCGACGCCCAGCTCCGTGCAGGTGGGCACGACCTCGCCCTCGATGACCCGCCAGAGCATCGAGTACTGCGGCTGACTGGAGACGAGCGCGACGCCCAGGTCGGCGGCGAGCGCGTGCGCAGCCCGGATCTGCTCCGCGGTCCACTCACTGACCCCGATGTACAGCGCCTTGCCCGCACGCACGACGTCGGCGAACGCCTGCATCGTCTCCTCGAGCGGCGTCTCCCCGTCGTACCGGTGCGCCTGGTAGAGGTCGACGTGATCGGTCCTGAGCCGGTGCAGCGAACCGTCGATCGCCTCAAGGATGTGCTTGCGCGACAGCCCGCAGTCGTTGGGACCCTTGGGTCCGGTCGGCCAGTAGACCTTCGTGAAGATCTCGACCGACTCGCGCCGGACGCCCTTGAGCGCCTTCCCGAGCACCTTCTCGGCGGCGGTGTTGGCGTAGACGTCGGCTGTGTCGAAACTGGTGATCCCGACATCTAGTGCCGCATGCACGCAAGCCTTGGCGGTCTCGTTCTCGACCTGTGAGCCGTGCGTGAGCCAGTTGCCGTAGGTGATCTCGGAGACCTTGAGTCCCGAGCTGCCGAGGTGACGGAATTCCATGGGTGATCCTTGCGGCTATTCGACCGGGCTCAAACTCATCGGGCCGTACACGGTCCGCCCGTCCTGCAGCAGCGTGACCTGCGCGACCCCCGCCGCGAGCAGCTCCGGCCACAGCTCACCGACCCACGACTCGGCGTCCGACTGGGTCGGGAACGAGGCGCCGGTGTCGATGCCCGCCGGGCTGGTCGGGTCACCCGCCGCGTCCTCGCAGCGCCAGGTCCAGGACATGCCCGCCAGCGTACGGGTGCGGGAGTATCGAGGGGTGAGCGACGACGGCGGGCAGGAGCCGGCGGTCCCGGGCTCGGACCTGGTGCCCGCCGCGGCGCCCGGACCGCAGCCACCCCTGGACGTCGAGGTCCTGGACGTCGGGCTCCCGGCGGCGGACCTCTCACCCCGGCCCCCTCGGGCGGCGCAGCCCCGGCCGGAAATCCCGCCCCTGGACGCACCGGCGATGCACGCGGCCCGGGCGCTGGTGAACGCCGACCCGCGGCTCGGCCGGCTCGGCGACGTCGTGGCGTGGATCGCCGGCGCCCGGGGCGGTCCGCCGCGACCGTTCACGGCGCCGGTCGCCTTCGTCGTCGCGGGCCGGCACGAGGCCGCCCGCTTCGTCGGGACCGCCGACGGCGCGGAGGTCGGGCGCCGCCTGGGCGCCCTGCGGTCGCGGTGGTCTCCCGGCGTACGGCTGCAGGTGCTCGACCTGGGCGAGGCCTCCACGGGCCGGATCGACCGGCAGGACGCCGTCGGCGAGGACGAGGCGCTCCGGGCGTTCGCGTTCGGCCGCGAGGCGGTCGACCAGGAGGTCGACGGCGGCGCCGACCTGCTGTTGGTGGGCGACATCGACGCCGACGACGGTCCGGCGGTCGCGACACTGGCCTCGCTGCTCACCGGCCGGGAGCCGGTGGCCTGCCTGCCGCGCGGCGGCGATCCGGCCGGGTGGGCGCGCGCCGTGGAGGTGGTACGGGACGCCCGCCGCCGGGGGCGCTCGCGGACCGGACACCCGCTCCGGCTGCTCGCCGCGGTGGGGGGTACCGACCTCGCCGCCCTGACCGGGGTGCTGGTGCAGGCCGCGGTCCGGCGTACGCCCGTGCTGCTCGACGGACCCGCGGCCACGGTCTGCGGCCTCGTCGCCGAGGCGTACGCCGAGGGCTGCTCGATCTGGTGGACGGCGGCCAGCCGCTCGGGCGACCCCGCCCACGACCTGGCGCTGCGCGCCCTGCAGATGGAACCGCTGCTGGAGCTCGGCCTCGGCTACGACGGCGCCGCCGCGGCAGTTCTCGCCCTGCCGCTGCTCCAGGCGGCCGCGGTCTGGGACGGCAGCGACTGACGTTGCGGCGGGGTCCTGGCCGTCAGCGGGTCGAAGGCTGGACGAAAGGCGGGCGCACCACGGTGAACACGCCCGTACGCCCGCGGACGTCGACGTGCACCGTGTCGCCCTCGGCCACCCCGCGCGCCAGCAGCGCCAGGCCGATGCCGACCTTGCGCGTCGGCGAGAACGTGCCGGAGGTGACCTCGCCGATCGGCGTACCGGCCGGCGACGACACCGCCATGTGCTGGCGCGGGATGGCACGATCGGTCGCGAGCAGGCCCCAGAGCATCCGGCTGGCGCCCTGCGCACGCTCGCGGAGGAGCACCTCGCGGCCCCAGAACGCCGGCTTGTCCCAGCCGACCGCCCACGTGCTGCGGGCCTGCACAGGCGTGATCTCCAGCGACAGGTCCTGGCCGTGCAGCGGATAGCCCATCTCGGTGCGCAGCGTGTCCCGGGCGCCGAGCCCGCAGGGGCGGATGCCGTAGTCGGCCCCCGCGGCGAGCAGGGCGTCCCACAGGTCGCCGGTGTCCGCCCAGAGCGGGAGCAGCTCGTACCCCTTCTCCCCCGTGTAGCCGCTGCGACAGACCACCACCGGCCGGCCGGCCCACTCGGCCACCTCGAAGGACATGTACTCATGGCTGGTCGGCAGCCCGAGCCCGGCCAGCACGTCCTCGCTGTCGGGTCCTTGCACGGCCAGCACTCCGAGCGTGTGGTGGAGGTCCTCGACCTCCACATGCGGCGGGGCGGCGGCCGACAGCCGTCGGATGACCTCGGCCGTGTTGGCCGCGTTCGGGACGAGGAAGACCTCCTCCTCGCCGCGGAGGTAGGCGATGAGGTCGTCGACGACGCCCCCTGCCTCGTCGCAGCAGAGCGTGTACTGCGCTTGCCCGGGCTGGATCCGCCGCAGGTCGTTGGTCAGGCACTCGTTGACGAACTCGACCGCGCGGTGGCCTCGGACGACTCCCTTGCCCAGGTGCGAGACGTCGAACAGGCCGACCCTCGTCCGTACCGCGGTGTGCTCGGCCAGGACCCCGCCGCCGTCGCCGGGGTAGTCGATCGGCATCTCCCAGCCGCCGAAGTCGGCCATCTTGGCGCCGAGTGCCACGTGCCGGTCGTGCAGAGGCGAGCGCCACAGGTCAGCCATGGTCGCAGGCTAAGCCTGTTCGGGCCGGGAGACCCGTGGCGCGACTAATCTCCTGCCCCGTGCCCACAAAGATTGCCGCCTCCGCCCTCGACCCCGCCAGCACCAAAGCCGACGCGATCGTCGTCGGGCTCGCCAAGGCCCCCGGTCAGGCCGCGGCCGCGCCACTGCTACTGGCCGGCGCCGAGGGGGTCGACGCCGCGCTCGGCGGCACCCTGGTGCAGACGCTGGCGACTATCGGCGCCACCGGCAAGGCCGGGGAGGTACGCCGACTCGCGACGGCCGGCGCGACGACGGCGCCGCTCGTGCTAGCGGTGGGTGTCGGTGACGTCGACCCGACGCCCGAGGCGCTGCGCAAGGCGGCAGCAGTCGCGATCCGCACGCTCGGTGGCGCCGGCACCGTGGTGCTGGCCCTGCCACCGACCGATCTCGCCGCCGTGGCCGAGGGAGCCCTCCTGGGCGGGTACGACTTCACGTCGTTCCGGCACACCTCGCTGGCGGGGCGCAAGCCCGCCCCCCGCAAGATCCTGGTCTCGACCGCCGACGCCAAGGCGGCCAAGCCGGCGATCGAGCGGGGCCGCGTCCTGGCCGAGACGGCGGCCCTGTGCCGCGACCTGGTCAACACCCCGCCGGGCGACCTGCCGCCCGCGACGCTCGCCGCCGTCGCGAAGAAGCAGGCCGAGGCGCTCGGCCTGACGGTCGAGGTGCTGGACGAGAAAGCCCTGGCCAAGGGTGGGTACGGCGGGATCCTGGGCGTCGGCCAGGGCAGCCGGAACCCGCCGCGGCTGACCCGCGTCGCGTACCGGCCGGCCAAGGCGACGGCGCACGTGGCGCTGGTCGGGAAGGGCATCACCTTCGACTCCGGTGGCCTGTCGCTCAAGCCGCCGACCGCGATGGAGTGGATGAAGACCGACATGGCCGGCGCCGCGACGGTGCTGGCCGCGGTGCTCGCCGCCGCGCGGCTGAAGCTGCCGGTGGCGGTCACCGCGTGGCTGCCCTCGGCCGAGAACATGCCGGGCGGGCGGGCGATCCGGCCCGGTGACGTCCTGACCATGTACGGCGGCACCACCGTGGAGGTGCTTAACACCGACGCCGAGGGTCGCCTCGTACTCGGCGACGCGCTCGTCCGCGCCGCGGAGGAGAAGCCGGATGCGATCGTCGACGTCGCCACCCTGACCGGCTCCCAGATCATCGCGCTGGGGCAGCGCACCGCGGGGCTGATGGCCAACGACGACCGGTTCCGGGCCCGGGTAGCCGACGCCGCCGAGGGTGCGGGCGAGTCGGTCTGGCCGATGCCGCTGCCGCTCGAGCTGCGCGACAGCCTGGACTCGCCGGTGGCCGACCTGTCCAACGTCGGTGCGTTGGGCAACCGCGACGGCGGCATGCTGCTGGCCGGGCACTTCCTCGCCCGCTTCGTCCCGGACGGCACGACCTGGGCGCACCTCGACATCGCCGGCCCTTCCTGGCACACCGGCGAGCCCTACGGCTACGTCGGCCGGGGGGGCACCTCGTTCGGCCTCCGGACGCTGGTCGCGCTGGTGGAATCCTTCGCCTGACGCACCTGGGGCCATCCCCGGTGAGCGGTCGCCGCGCGCGCACCCACGCGGCGCCGGTTTGTCGGGGTTCCGTCCGCCTGTCGGCCCAATCCCCGGACACAACCCCGACATCCGGCCACGCACCGACCCGGATCCGGCCGATATTCGCCCACGAAACCGGCCACCGCGGATCTCTGTGCACAGGGAAGCGCCGCTCGACCTTGTGCACGCTGATCGTCCCGGATCGCGTGCGCCGGGACGCGCCGTTCGACCTTGTGCACGAACCCACGCCAGCCCCGACCGTACCGAGGCAGTCGGGCTAGGCGAACGGGTCCGGCGGCAGCTCCGAGTCGGCCGGCCGCCGCCGGATCGTCGCGGGCTGACCGTCGCCGCCGGCCCGCTTGCGGGCGGCGGACCAGGCCCGCATTCGCGGCGGGTAACCAGTCGCGCGCACGTCGTAGCACGGGATGTCGTGCCGCTTGGCGAACGCCTGGGCATCCTCGGGTTCCACGCACGACCGGCGAGTCCACTCCCCGTCGTGCGCGACCAGCACCACCGTGTACGGGGTGACGGTCGTCGCCGGCTCCAGGTAGGCCTCCACCCCCCGGCGACTCGAGCAGAACGCCTCGAGATGCTCCCGGTCGTCGGACGCGAAACCACCACGCCGGCGCGTCGGCGCATCCACCTCGGCCCCGCCTCGGCGTTCCCGCCGACCGAACAGTCCCATCGCCCGCCACCTCCGGAATGAGCATGCGTACGGCCCCGATTGTGCCGAAGGACCCTGTGCAGCGCCTGAGACACCCACGGTGGGAGGATGGCGCAGCGGCCGTGACCCGGCCACGCTCCGAGACGACAGCACCAGCGGCCTCACCCGGTCGCCCACGACGTGGAGGCGACGACATGCCCGACGACCCCGTCGATCTGCTGATCCTCGGCGGTGGCAGCGGCGGCTACGCGTGCGCGCTGCGCGCCGCCGAGCTGGAGATGTCGGTCGTGCTCGTCGAGAAGGACAAGCTCGGCGGCACCTGCCTGCACCGCGGCTGCATCCCGACCAAGGCCCTCCTGCACGCGGCGGAGATCGCCGACGGCGCCCGCGACTCGGCCACGTTCGGGGTCAAGGCCACCTTCGACGGCATCGACATGGCCGGCGTCAACGCCTACAAAGGCAGGGTCGTCGACAAGATGCACAAGGGCCTGTCCGGCCTCATCAAGGCTCGCGGCATCGAGGTCGTCGAGGGTGCCGGCACGCTCGTGTCCCCCACCGCCGTCCGGGTCGGAGACCGCGTGATCGAGGCCCGCCACGTGGTGCTGGCCACCGGCTCGCAGTCCCGCTCCCTGCCCGGCCTGGACATCGACCACGTCCGGGTCATCACCTCCGAGGACGCGCTGCTGCTCGACCAGGTGCCGGCCAGCGTGGTCGTGCTCGGCGGCGGCGTCATCGGCGTCGAGTTCGCGAGCGTCTGGAAGTCCTTCGGCGCCGAGGTCACGATCGTGGAGGCGCTGCCGCACCTGCTGCCCGGCGAGGAGGAGTCGTCCTCCAAGCTGCTGGAGCGGGCGTACCGGCGCCGGAAGATCGGGTACGAGCTCGGCTCGCGCTTCAGCGGGGTGAAGGTGACGGACGCCGGCGTGACGGTCTCGCTGGAGAACGGCAAGACCTTCGACGCCGACCTGCTGTTGGTGGCCGTCGGCCGGGGTCCGGTCTCCGCCGGCCTCGGCTACGACGAGGTCGGGGTGGCCATGGAGCGCGGGTTCGTGCTCGTGGACGAGCGGCTGCGGACCAACATCCCGACGATCTCGGCCCTCGGCGACCTGCGCCCGGGTCTGCAGCTGGCCCACGTCGGCTTCGCCGAGGGCATCTTCCTGGCCGAGGACCTCGCCGGCCTGGACCCGCGGCCCGTCGACTACATCAACGTGCCGAAGGTGACCTACTGCGAGCCGGAGGTCGCCTCGGTCGGCCTGACGTCGGCTCAGGCGAAAGCGACGGGGCGGGACATCGTCACCTCGACATTCGACTTCGCCGGGAATGGACGAGCCCAGATACTCGCGACGGCCGGCCAGGTCACGCTGGTCGCGGAGAAGGACGGCCCCGTGCTCGGCGTGCACATCGTCGGCTCCCGAGCCGGGGAGCTCATCGCCGAGGGTCAGCTCATCACCAACTGGGAGGCGTACGCCGACGACGTCGCCCAGCTCATCCACCCGCACCCGACCCTCTCGGAGGCCGTCGGCGAGGCGCACCTGGCGCTGGCCGGCAAGCCGCTGCACGTCCACGGGTGAGATGATCATCGTCCGTACCGCGAGCCAGCACACGATCTAGGAGCTACACACCGACATGGCCGTCTCCGTCACGATGCCGCGCCTCGGCGAGTCCGTCTCCGAGGGCACCGTCACCCGCTGGCTCAAGCAGGAGGGTGACCACGTCGAAGCGGACGAGCCCCTGCTCGAGGTGTCGACCGACAAGGTCGACACCGAGATCCCCGCGCCCGCGAGCGGCACCCTGACCAAGATCACCGTCCAGGAGGACGAGACCGTCGACGTCGGCGTCGAGCTGGCCTTGATCGGCGACGCAGAGCCGGCGGAGGTCTCGGCCGAGGCGCCGGCGCCCGGGGCGGCAGCGCCCGAGCCGGCGGTCGCCCGGACACCGCCCCCGGCGGCCGAGGAGCCGGCGGTGACGGCCGCCCCCCAGCCTGAGCCCACGCCCGCCACCGAGAGCACGACCGCCGCACCACCGTCGACGCCGGCCCCTCCGTCAGCCCCAGCAGGCGGCGACGGCGTCCCGTACGTGACGCCGCTGGTGCGCAAGATGGCCGCCGAGAACGGCGTCGCCCTGGAGTCGGTCACCGGCACCGGCGTCGGCGGCCGGATTCGCAAGCAGGACGTGCTGGACGCTGCCGGCTCCGCTCGCTCCGGCGGTCGGCACGCCGCGCCCGACGCCCAGCCCGCCGCCCAGCCCGGTGCCCGGCCCGGTGCCCAGCCCGCCGCTGCCGCCGCGACCGCCGCGCCCGCGCGGCCGAGCGCGCCGGCCCCGGTGGCCGCATCCCAGCCGGTCGCCGCGGCGGCCGACACGACCGTCCGCGGACGCACCGAGAAGCTCTCCCGGCTGCGCGAGGTCATCGCCAAGCGGATGGTGGAGTCCCTGCAGGTCTCGGCGCAGCTGACCACGGTGGTGGAGGCCGACGTGACCGGCATCGCCAAGCTGCGCCAGCAGGCCCGGGCGTCCTTCGAGGCCCGCGAGGGCGTACGGCTGTCGTTCCTGCCGTTCTTCGCGGTCGCGACGATCGAGGCGCTCAAGGCGCACCCGAAGCTGAACGCGTCCATCGACCTCGACGCGAAGACGGTGACCTACCACGATGCGGAGCACCTCGGCATCGCGGTCGACACCGAGCGCGGGCTGCTCGTCCCGGTCATCCATGACGCCGGCGACCTCAACATCGGCGGCCTGGCGCGGAAGATCGCCGACCTTGCCGACCGTACCCGCGGCAACGCCGTCGCCCCGGATGAGCTAGGCGGCGGCACGTTCACCCTCACCAACACCGGCTCGCGCGGTGCCCTGTTCGACACCCCCATCCTCAACCAGCCGCAGACCGGGGTGCTGGGCACCGGCAGCGTCGTCAAGCGGGCCGTGGTCGTGGACGACCCCGACCTGGGCGAGGTGATCGCCGTGCGGTCGATGGTCTACCTGGCGCTGACCTACGACCACCGGCTCGTCGACGGCGCGGACGCCGCCCGGTTCCTCACCGCGGTGAAGGACCGGCTCGAGGCCGCGGAGTTCGCCGCCGACTTGGGCCTGTAGGACAGCCGCCGCGACGAAGGGACCTGCGATGACGCATGCCGAGGACGCGTACGCCCTCTTCGAGAAGGCGATCGGGACCTCCGACGGCACCGGCGAGTGGATGACCGTCGACCAGGCGCGGATCAACGCCTTCGCCGACGTGACCGAGGACCACCAGTTCATCCACGTCGACCCGGCGATGGCCGCCGAGCTGTCGCCGTACAAGGTGACGATCGCGCACGGCTTCCTGACCCTGTCGCTGCTGGTACCGCTCAGCGCCTCGATCCCGCAGCCGCTCGAGCGCGCGATCGGCGCGGTCATGGGTGTCAACTACGGCTTCGACAAGATCCGCTTCATCGCGCCGGTGAAGGTCGACTCGCGGATCCGCGCCGAGTCCACCGTCACGGCGGTGGACCTCAAGGACCCCCACACGCTCCAGGTCACCCGGACGGTCACGGTCGAGATCGAGGGCGAGACCAAGCCCGCCCTGGTCGCCGAGTGGGTCACCCGCGCGATGTACAGCTGACGCCGGCGTGAAGATCGCGGTCACCGGCGCGTCCGGGCTCATCGGCTCCCACCTCGTCCTGTCCCTGCGCGAGGACGACCACGAGGTGATCACGGTCGGGCGGGCCGCACCCCGGCAGCCGGGCGAGGTGCAGTGGGACCCGGCGGCGGGGAAGCTCGACCCGGCCGACCTCGCCGGCGTGGACGCGGTGGTGCACCTGGCCGGCGCCGGCATCGGGGACAAGCGCTGGACCGCCGCGTACAAGCGGCTCGTCCTCGACAGCCGGGTCCGTTCCACTGAGCTGCTGGCAAGCACCCTGGCCCGGCTCGACCCCAAGCCGGCGGTGCTGCTGTCCGGCAGCGCGATCGGCTTCTACGGCGACGGTGGCGACCGTGAGTTGGACGAGACCATGCCCTCGGGCTCGGGCTTCCTGGCCGAGGTGTGCCGGGCCTGGGAAGACGCGACCGAGGCCGCCGAGAGCGCCTGCATCCGTACCGTGCACCTGCGGACGGGGCTGGTGCTGTCCGGCGCGGGCGGGATGCTCGCCCAGCAGTTGCTGCTCTACAGGGTCGGGCTCGGCGGCCCGCTGGGCAGCGGCAGGCAGTGGTGGTCGTGGATCTCGCTGGCCGACGAGATCGGCGCCATCGAGCACCTGCTGACAGGCGATATCTCGGGAGCGGTCAACCTGAGCGGCCCCCAGCCCGAGCGGCAGCGGGACTTCGCCACCACCTTGGGCCGACAGCTGCGGCGCCCGGCGGTGCTGCCGGCACCCGGTTTCGCCCTCAAGGCGATCGTCGGCGAGTTCGCGGAAGAGGGGATCCTCGTCGGTCAGCGCGCGCTGCCGAAGGTCCTCGAGTCCAGCGGGTACGCGTTCCGGCATCCGACGCTGGAGCGGGCGCTGGCCGCCGCCCTCGCCTGAGCCGGCCTCAGGTCACCGCCCTTGAGGTGACGCCCTTCAGGTGACCGCCGTGATGCGGCACCGCCCTTAGGTCACCGCCGTGTTAGGTGACCGCCGTGATGCGCCAGCCCGCGGCCGTGCGGACCAGCACCACGGTCCAGGTGTGCGCGCCACGGGCCGGCGCGGAGGCCACGACCCGCCCCGCGGCGTCCCGATAGGCGTAAGCGGCCAGCGTGTCCGTCACCGCCAGGGTGGCGGCCGTCGCCGTCACCCTGCTCGGCGCCACGGCGCGCAACGCCGGTACGGGCGGGCTCACCCGCAGGTGCCGCGCCACGAGGGAGGCGCGCGTCGTCGCATCCTGGGCGTAGGCGGGGCCGCCGACCGCATCGACCGCAGCGAGCGGAGCGCGCCCCGTCATCGCGGCGACGCGAGCCTCGTCCAGGGCGTGCATGGTCGCGGCCCAGTCGGTCGCCGCTGGAGCCGTCGGGAAGACGGCGGTGACCGCCGCAGGCGGCATCGGTACGAGGGCCGTCGCCAGCCCCCCACCGCCGTCGTGCGGCCGCGCCGAGACCCAGCCGGCGGCCGCCGCCACCACGAGCGCACCGGCCGAACCCGCAGCCACCAGCACCGACCGTCGGAGGTGGCCCGACGCCCGGTGCCGAACGCGGCCACGCCGTGGACCACCCGCGAGCAGGAGCGGCCGAGGACGACTGATCCGGCGCAGCCGGCGCGCCAAAGCCGCGGCATCGGCGCCGGGATCGGCAGCCAGCACCGCCAGCTCGGGAGCCGGGCAGCAGCCGGTGAGCAACGTGGCCAACGCGGCCACGTCGTCCCGGGCCGAGGCGGCCCTGCCCGCCACCCGCCGGGCCGCGACCGCGTCGAAGGGCAGCCGGACCTGGCCGCCGGCCTCGACGAGCAGTTCCTCGAGCCGCCCGCCCCACGCCAGACCGTGGCCATGCAGCGCGGCGAGCGCCTGCGCCACCGCGCTTCCCGCTGCGACGGCGTGGCCGAGCTGCAGCGGCGGCAGGTCGGCAAGCCGACGGCCGTCGACGGCGTCGGCCACGAGCGCGACGCCGTCGCGGCAGGTCACCGCAGCCCGGCCGCGCGGCACACACCCGCGCGCCTCGGCCACCAGCGGCGTCAGCGCGGCGAGCGCAGCCCGCCGGAGATCGGGGTCGGGCGGGACGACGACGACGACCACGTCGACCGGCTCGCGACCAGCCCGCCCGCGCCAGGCGTCCCGGCCAGGCAGCGCGACCAGGTCCGACACCCCTGGCACCGACGGCGTACGCACGGTGACAAGCCTG
Source organism: uncultured bacterium (assembly GCA_964245825.1). Lineage (GTDB taxonomy): Bacteria > Actinomycetota > Actinomycetes > Mycobacteriales > CAJCIY01 > CAJCIY01. The sequence goes on from CAXTNT010000009.1 coordinate 141,228, forward strand.
GCCCACCGGCACCCGCGCCGTCGGAAAGCCTGTGGACAGGCCGCTAGCCTCTGCGCGGTGAGCTCCGACGCCGACCATGTCGCCGTCGTCGGAGGTGGTCTGGCGGGGCTCGCCGCCGCGCTGCACCTGACCCACGCGGGCGTACCCGTGCAGCTGTTCGAGGCCGCCGACCGGGTCGGTGGGCAGGTGGTGACCGACGAGGTCGACGGCTATCTGCTCGATCGGGGCTTCCAGGTGCACAACACGGCGTACCCGGAACCCGCCCGGCTGCTGGACGAGCCCGCCCTGGAGCTCGGTACGTTCCTGCGCGGCGCGCTGCTGTGCGAGCCGGGTCGACGCCACCTGCTCGCCGACCCGCGGCAGGCACCGCGCGCCGCGACCGCGTTCCTGACGGCGCCGCTTGGTTCGCCGGCCGACCGGCTGGCGCTGGTCCGGCTCGCGGCCGAGGCCCTCGCCGAGCCGATCGGACGCCTGACCCGCCGACCGGAGCTGACCACCCAGGCGTACCTGCGCACACACGGCCTGTCGGAGCGGGCGATCGACGGCTTCCTGCGGCCGTTCCTGAGCGGCGTCTTCCTGGAGTCCGCGCTCGGCACCTCCTCGCGCTTCTTCCTGCTGGCCCTGCGCTGTTTCGTGCGGGGGCGGGCGGTGCTGCCCGCCCGCGGCATCGGCGCGATCCCGGCGCAGCTGGCCGGCCGGCTGCCGGCCGGGACGCTCCGGCTGGCCGAGCCAGTGGAGCGCCTGCCGACCGACGCGGCGGCGGTCATCGTCGCCACGGACACCGCGACCGCGTACCGGCTGCTGCCGGCCCTGGGTGAGCCGCCCGCGGTGACCAGCGTGACCACGCTCTACCACGCCGCGGACGCACCCCCCGCGGGCGAGCGGGCCATCCTGCTCGATGCGACCGGGACGCCCACCGTCGCCAACACCGTCGTGCTGACCAACGTGGTGCCTTCGTACGCACCTGCCGGCAAGCACCTCGTCTCGACCTCCGTCCTGGCGCCCACGGCGTCGGAAACCGCTGTGCGCCAGGCACTCCGACTGTTCTACGGTGACGCCGTGGCCGACTTCGAGCACCTCGCGACCGTCTCGGTGCCGGCCGCCACGCCGGTGCAGCCGCCGCCGCTGGGGGACCTGCGCCGGCCGGTCCGGGTCCGCGACGGGGTGTACGTCGCGGGCGCCCACCGCGACACGGCGTCCACCCAGGGCGCCTTGGTGTCCGGCCGCCGCGCCGCCGCGGCCGTCCTGGCCGACCTGCACCTGCCCGCGCACCGGGCCGAGGAGTCCGCATGACCGCCGACGTGCCGACGATCCTGGCGACCTCCGGCGGGTACGTCGGCGGCCTGCGCCAGTCCCCCGTCGTCGGCCCGATCCTGCGGTACGCCCTGGAGCTGTCGGGCGCCTCGCGGCCGCGGGTCTGCGCGGTGAACACGGCCGGCGGGGACAGCGAACGCTGGCTCGGCTGGTCGTACGCCGCCCTGGCCCAGGCGGGGGCCGAGCCCACGCACCTGCAGGTGTTCCCGATGCCGAACGTCCCGGACGTGACCGAGCACCTGCTGTCCTGCGACGTGGTCTGGGTCGGCGGAGGCTCGGTCGCCAACCTGCTGGCGCTGTGGCGGCTGCACGGCTACGACGAGGCCATGCGGACGGCGTGGCAGGCCGGCGTGGTCCTCGGCGGGGTCAGCGCGGGCAGCCTCTGCTGGCACGTCGGCGGGACCACCGACTCGTTCACCTACGAGCTGTCGCCGATCACCAACGGCCTCGGCTTCCTGCCGTACAGCAACTGCCCGCACTACGACAGCGAGCCGCGCCGCCGACCGCTCTACCAGCGGCTCGTCGCCGACGGCACCCTGCCCCCCGGCTACGCGACCGACGACGGCGCCGGGTTGCTCTTCCGAGGTACGGAGCTGGCCGAGGTCGTCGCCGACCGCGACGGTGCCTACGGCTGGCGGGTGGAGCGCGACGCCGATGGCGCCGTGGTCGAGACCCGGCTCGAGACGCGCCGGCTGCCCGCGGTCGACCTGCCCCGGTGACAGAACGTGCTCGCCGCCGGGCAGACGCGGGGGCATGCTCGGCGGCATGACGAAGCACATCGGGATCCTGCTGTTCGACGGCGTGGAAGAGCTGGACGCCGTCGGACCGTGGGAGGTCCTTGCCTGGTGGACGCGGAACCACCCCGAGGACGGCTGGTCGGTGACGACCTTCAGCCGGGACGGCGAGCCCGTGACAGCGGCCAAAGGCCTTGTGCTGCAGGCACACCAGAGCTACCGGACGGTGCCGGCGCTGGACGTGCTGGTCTACCCCGGGGGGCAGGGCACCAGGCCGCACCTGGTGGACGCCGAGCAGCTCGCCTGGCTGCGCGAGCAGCGCGCCGCGGTTCCCCTGCTGACGAGCGTCTGTACGGGTTCGCTGGTGTACGCGGCGGCGGGCCTGCTGAGCGGTCGCCCCGCCACCTCGCACTGGGGGGCGCTGGATGAGCTGCGGGAGCTCGACCCGAGCATCGACGTACGCCCGGACGACCGGTACGTCGACGACGGGGACGTGATCACCAGCGCCGGCGTCTCCGCCGGCATCGACATGGCGCTGCACCTCGTCGTCAGGCTCGTCGGCGCCGACCGCGCCCGGGAGGTTCGGCGCGGCATCCAGTACGACCCGCAGCCGCCGGTCTGATGACCGATCTCGGGGGGAGCACCCGCTCGCAGGTACGCCGGATCACCCTGCCCGGGGGCGCGACCGCGGTGCACAAGGCCTACCGGAGCCCGGGGGAAGGCTGGGTCCGGGAGGCGGCCGCGCTGTCTGTCGTCGGCACCCCGGCGCTGCTCGACGAGACTGCGGACCCGGCCAGCGTGACGATGGCCGACGTCGGCAGCGGTCCGGACCTCGCATCGGTACTGCTCGGCCACGATCCCTCGGCCGCGACGGCGGCGGTGGTCGGTTGGGCCGAGGCGATGGCGGACCTCGCGGCGGCGACAGCGGGCCGCCGGGCGGAGTTCGTCGCCCAGCTCGCAGCGCGGTCCGGCGACCTGCCCATCGCTGCCGAGACGGTCACGACGTCGATGGCCGACGCGGGGGTGGTGCTGTCCCGGTATGCAGCCGAATGGGGCCTGGGGGCAGCTCCCACGATCGCCGGCCCGGAAGCAGGCCCGGCGGCTCTCACCCCCGGCGACTGCTGTCCGGACAATGCCCTGCTTGCGGCGGGCGGCGTGGTGCTGATCGACTACGAGGCCGCGCAGTGGCGGCCCGTCGCCTGGGACGTCGCCTACCTGACGGTTCCGTGGCCGACCTGCTGGTGCTCGTGGTTGCTGCCCCCCAACGTCACGGCGGGTGCGGTCGAGGCCTACCGCACGCGGCTCGCCCCCGTTCTGCCCGAGGTCGGCGCCGACGCGTTCGACGGAGCGCTGCTGGCGGCTCGTGACGCCTGGGCGCTGTGGTCGGCGGCCCACTTCCTGCCCGCCGCGTTGGACGGGGACCCGACCGAGGGCCCGCGCCCGACCCCCACCCGGCGCGCCGGCATCCTGCACCGGCTGGCGGACGCGGCTGAGCGCTCGCCATTCGCCGCCGCCCTCCACGAGGAGCTGTGTCGTCGGTGGGGCGAGCACCCGTTGGCGCTCGCCCCCGCGTACCGCTGACCGGCGGGTGCGATCGGCGTCGCCGCCTCGCAGACCCGCGCCGGGGGGGTGCTCGGCGTAACCTGACCGTGTGCGCGTGGAGTGGCTCGGGCGGGTCGCCTACGCTGACGCGCTCACCCGGCAGCGCGCCCTGCATGCCGCCGTCGTGGCCGGGGACGAGCCGGACACGGTGCTGCTGCTGGAGCACGAGAGCGTCTACACCGCCGGCCGGCGGACCGCGGACGACGAGCGACCCACCGACCCGGCCGTCACCGTCGTCGACGTCGACCGCGGCGGCAAGATCACCTGGCATGGACCCGGGCAGCTGGTGGGTTACCCCGTGGTGCGCCTGGCCGATCCCGTCGACGTCGTGGCGTACGTGCGCCGGCTCGAGGGCCTGCTGCGGGAGGCCTGCGCCGACCTCGGGCTCGCCACCACCCGGGTCGAGGGCCGCTCCGGCGTCTGGACCACCGACGGCGCCCGCAAGCTCGCCGCGATCGGCGTCCGCGTCTCGCGGGGCGCGACCATGCACGGCTTCGCGTTGAACGCCGACCCCGACCTGGCCGCGTACGACCGCATCGTCGCCTGCGGGATCCGCGACGCCGGGGTCACCAGCCTGACGGTCGAGCTCGGCCGGACCGTCACCCTCGACGAGGCCCGGGTCGCCGTCGAGAAGCACCTCGACCTGCTGGCGACGGCATGACCGCCGTGGTCCCGGCGGGGCGCAAGCTCCTGCGCCTGGAGGTCCGCAACGCGGAGACCCCGATCGAACGGAAGCCGGCGTGGATCAAGACCAGGCTGCGGACCGGACCGGAGTTCACCCAGCTCCAGTCGCTGGTACGCCGGGAGGGCCTGCACACGGTCTGCGAGGAGGCCGGCTGCCCGAACATCTACGAGTGCTGGGAGGACCGCGAGGCGACCTTCCTCATCGGCGGTGACGCCTGCACCCGCCGCTGCGACTTCTGTCAGATCGACACCGGCCGCCCCGAGCCGCTCGACCGGGACGAACCACGTCGGGTCGCCGAGTCGGTGGCGACCATGGGCCTGCGGTACGCCACGGTGACGGGCGTGGCCCGTGACGACCTGCCCGACGAGGGCGCCTGGCTGTACGCCGAGACGGTGCGCCAGATCCACGCCGCGCTGCCGGGGTGCGGCGTGGAGCTGCTCATCCCCGACTTCCACGCCGAACCGGCGCTGCTGGCGCAGGTCTTCGCGGCCGTACCCGAGGTGCTGGCGCACAACCTGGAGACGGTGCCGCGCGTCTTCAAGCGCATCCGGCCGGCCTTCCGCTACGACCGGTCCCTGGCGGTGATCACCCACGCGCGCGCCGCCGGTCTGGTCACCAAGTCCAACCTCATCCTGGGCCTCGGCGAGACGACCGACGAGGTACGGGCGGCCATGCGGGACCTCCGCGAGGCGGGCTGCGAACTGCTGACGATCACGCAGTACCTGCGGCCCTCGCCGCGGCACCACCCGGTGGAGCGGTGGGCGCACCCGGATGAGTTCGCGCAGCTGTCGGCGGATGCGACCGCGATGGGCTTCGCCGGGGTCCTGTCGGGTCCGCTGGTCCGCTCGTCCTACCGGGCCGGCCGGCTGTACAGCCAGGCGAAGGACAACCGTCACGATCACGTTGCACATCGTTCACAGGCCAGCAACGGGTTGGTCACGGTCGGTGTTCAGGCTGGACAGGCACCGTGAGTCCGGCCACACCTAGCTCTGCCACCGGAGCCGTCATGACCATGCCGATGTCCGCTCTGCTCCAGCAAGCGCTGCTCGCCGTTCTTCCGCACGGCCTGCAGCACCGCGCCCGCCGCAACGCCTACCAGGCCACGGGCGTCGCGGCGATCGGCCGCCGCGAGCGCGAGGCAGCCGAGGCCGCCGTCGCCGCGGTACGCAGACCGGTCGGGGCCGTCACCGCCCGCTGACCGCGGCGGCCGCCGACTAGGCTCGACGGCCGTGGCCCGTACCCCTCCCCCAGAGCCGCCGCGTCGGCGCCGGTTCGGCCGGCGCCGCAAGGCGACCGCGGAGGGTGCCCCGGCGGCGCCCGGGGCGCTCGCCCAGTTCCGGCAGTCGTTCTCGATCACCCGCAAGCACGACCCGCGGGCGGTGTGGTTCTCGCTGCTGATCATGGTCGTGGTGGTCGGCGCGTTCGTCGGGCTCGGCTTCGCCCTGAACCATCACCTGCTCCTGCCGATACTGGGCGTGTTCATCGGCATCCTCGCCGGATTCAACTTCTTCGGCTGGCGGGCGCAGCGCGCGGTGTACGCCGAGGTGGGCGACCGTCGCGGCGTCGCCCTGGAGGTCATCCGCCGGATGCGGGGGGACTGGAAGATCACCGAGGCCGTCCAGTTCACCCGCAACCAGGACTTCGTGCACCGCGTCGTGGGCCGGCCCGGCATCCTGCTGATCGCCGAGGGTCGGCCGCAGGCCGCCCGCGAGCTGCTGCGCACCGAGGCCCGCCGGATCCGCCGGGTCGCGCCGGACGTGCCCGTCCACGAGATCGTCATCGGCGCTGGCACCCAGGACGTCCCGGTGGCCAAGCTGCGCCAGCATCTGACCAAGATGAAGCGGGCGCTCAAGCCGGCCGACGTGCGCAGCCTGGACGTGAAGCTCAAGGCGGTGGCGGGGACGTCCCTGCCGCTCCCCAAGGGCCCGATGCCGACCCGGATGCCGCGCGGAAAGATCCGTTAGCCCACCCGTTCACCGGACGTGGACGACCACCGTGCCGAGCAGCTGGTCGTGCAGGCCACGCCGGTCGCGGTTCACGAGCAGGGCCGGCACCAGCAGCCCGCAGAGGACCTGCCGGGGCAGCGACCGCCACCCCATCCGCCGGCCGTCGAGGCGTACCACCTGCAGCCTCAGCGCCCACATCCCGAGCGTCCGTCCGGACAGCGCCAACCCACCGGCGGTCAGGAGGACGAAGACGCCGTCCGAGATCAGGTTGCTCACGTAGTGCTGGTCCGCGGTGTGCGGCCGGATGACCGCCAGCGTGATCAGGCCGGCCACCAGCAGGTCGAGCAGCAGCGCGCCGAGCTTCGCGCCCTGCCCCGCCACCGAGCCGCGCCCCTGCGCCGGCAGTCCGAGCCGATCCCCGGCGTGCCCGTCGGTACGCGGGGGCGGACCGTCCAGCCACGTCCGGCGCGGCGCCTGCTCGGCCCGGGGTTGCGCGGGCGGTGGTGCGGTACGGGCCGCCTTGGGCGGACGGGCCCGGCCGGTCGCCCGCGTGCCGCTGCGCGCCATGTGCCCGAGCGTACGGGTGCTGGGCTCACGCCGCCCGCTCCGGCACCGGTCCGCCGGCCTCGATCCAGGACTCGACGGCCGCCCGCAGTGCGGGCAGCGGGATCTGGCCGTTGTCCAGGACCGCCGCGTGAAAGCCGCGGAGGTCGAAGGCGTCGCCCAGCCGCTCCACCGCCTCTCCGCGCAGCCGCAGCAGCTCGCGCTGGCCCGTCATGTACGCCAGCGCCTGGCCCGGCATCGCCAGGTAGCGGTTCACCTCGCTGACCAGGAACGCCTCCGGGAGCGGGACGTGGGCGCGCAGGTACGCAATCGCCTCCGGGCGGGTCCAGCCCAGCGCGTGCAGGCCCGTGTCCACCACGAGCCGCGCCGCGCGGAAGGCCTGCACGCCGAGGGCGCCGAGGCGCATCCGGTCGTCGGAGTACAGGCCCATCTCGCCGGCGAGGACCTCGGCATAGAGGCCCCAGCCTTCGGCGAAGACCGTCACCACGGTCTGGCGCTGGATCGCGGGCAGGTCGGTACGCAGCAGGTCCCGGGCCAGCTGCAGGTGGTGCCCCGGGACTGCCTCGTGGTACGCGGTGGCCTCCAGGTCCCAGCCGCTGCCCGCCCCGGGCACCTCGGCGTTGTACCAGTACGTCCCGGGCCGCGCGCCGTCCGGAGTGGGGGGCGCGTAGTGCGGCGGGATGCCGGCGCGGGCCAGGCCGGCGTCCATCGGCTCCACCGCGCACGGGGCGGGCAACGGCGCCGGGAAGTACTGCGGCACCAGGCTCTCTGCGCGCGCGACCGCCGCCCGGGCCGCCGCCATCGCCGCGGCCGGCGCGGCCTCACCCGCCTCGGCCCGCAGCCGGGCCAGCACTGCCGGCAGGCCGTCGATGCCAAGGCCGGCGCCGAGCGCGATCATCCCCTCGACGAGGTCCGCGACCGCGGCCAGGCCCACCTCGTGAACCTCCCGTGCGGTCAGCGGCAAGGTCGTGTGCAGGGCCACGAGCCGGTCGTACTGGGCCGCTCCGCCGGGCAGGTGCAGCAGCCCGCAGCGGTCGTCGGACCGGGCCAGCGGCTGGAGCTCGCCGAGCACCGCGTGGTAGCGCGCGATCGCCGGCCTCGTGCTGGTCTCGACGATCTGGGCGAGCTCGGCGGCGAACCCGTCGGCGCCCGCCGGGGCCGCCACCTCGCTGAGGGGATCGCCCCCGTCCCGCGCCAGCCAGGCGGTGAGCTGGGCGTCGACGACGTCGACCAGCGCGGCGACCGGCGTGCGCCCTTCGGCCGCGCCAGCGCGCAGGCGGCCGGCGCAGGCTTCGAGGTACCCCGCGTACCCCCGGGCCCGCTCAAGATGGGCCGAAGCCGCCGCCGCCGTCGCGAGCCGGGTCTGGCTGGCGGCCATGAAAAGCCGGCCCGGACCGTCGTCGAAGGGGAAGACGACGTGCTCGACCATCGCCAGCTCGACCCAGGCGATGCCGGCCTCGGCGCCGTTCACCAGAGCGGCGAGCGTGATCCGTTCCTGGGCGTCCACCGCATCCACCTCCGCCGCGCGCGCCAGGATCGCGCGCAGCTGGTCGGCATGGCGCGCGCCGGCGGCCGCGGACACGTCGGGCAGCGCGGCGTCGTACGCGCTCAACCCGAAGAAGCTGGCCGAGAGCGGGTCGAAGGCCATGGTCGCTGCGTGCAGCTCGTCGGCCAGGGCGCGGACGGCGTCGGGAGGGGTGGACATCGGCCGACTCTAGGTCGGTCGCGGTGTGCAGGCGTCGGGTGGGGCGCGCCTGACGGACGCGCACCGCGACCGCGGGCCGACTCCGGTCTAGCCTGGCAGCGCACGCCGCGGGTGGGCCGCGGCGGTCGACAGGAGGTCCTGCCGTGTTCACCAGCCCCGACGAGATGCTCGCCTACGTGCGGGACAACGACGTCGAGTTCGTCGATGTCCGCTTCTGCGACCTGCCAGGCGTGATGCAGCACTTCACGACCACGGCTCGCGCCTTCAACGAGGACGTGTTCTCCGACGGCCTGGGCTTCGACGGATCCTCGATCCGCGGGTTCCAACAGATCCACGAGTCCGACATGCTGCTGCTGCCCGACGTCACCAGCGCCCGGCTCGACCCCTTCCGCGACCACAAGACGCTGCTGCTGAACTTCTTCATCCACGACCCGCTGACCGGCGAGCAGTACACCCGGGACCCGCGCAACGTGGCCAAGAAGGCCGAGACCTACCTCAAGGGCACCGGCATCGCCGACGCGTCGTACTTCGGTGCCGAGGCCGAGTTCTACATCTTCGACTCCATCCGGTACGACACGAACCAGGCCGAGTCGTACTTCCACATCGACGCGCTGCCCGCGGCCTGGAACACCGGCACCGACGAGCCGGGCGGCAACAAGGGCTACAAGCCGCGCTACAAGGGCGGCTACTTCCCGGTCTCCCCGACCGACCACTATGCGGACCTGCGCGACGAGATGGTCATCGAGATCGAGAAGGCCGGCATGGTCATCGAGCGGGCGCACCACGAGGTGGGCTCTGCCGGCCAGGCCGAGATCAACTACCGGTTCGACACCCTGCTGACCGCCGCCGACGACATGATGATGTTCAAGTACATCGTGAAGAACGTGGCCTGGCGCAACGGCAAGACGGCCACCTTCATGCCGAAGCCGATCTTCGGCGACAACGGCTCGGGCATGCACTGCCACCAGTCGCTGTGGAAGGACGGCGCGCCGTTGTTCTACGACGAGATCGGCTATGCCGGCCTGTCGGACATGGCGCGCTACTACATCGGCGGTCTGCTCAAGCACGCCCCGTCGCTGCTGGCCTTCACCAACCCGACGGTGAACTCGTACCACCGACTCGTGCCGGGCTTCGAGGCTCCGGTCAACCTGGTCTACAGCCAGCGAAACCGCTCAGCGTGCATCCGCATCCCGATCACCGGGCCGAACCCCAAGGCCAAGCGGCTCGAGTTCCGCTGTCCGGACCCGTCGTCGAACCCGTACCTGGCCTTCTCGGCGATGCTTATGGCCGGTCTCGACGGCATCAAGAACAAGATCGAGCCGCATGCTCCGGTCGACAAGGACCTCTACGAGCTGCCCCCGGACGAGCTGGCCCAGGTGCCGCAGGTGCCGGCCTCGCTCGACCGGGTGCTCGACCGGCTGGAGACCGACCACGACTATCTGCTCGAGGGTGGTGTCTTCACCCCGGACCTGATCGAGACGTGGATCTCGTACAAGCGGGAGAACGAGATCGACCAGATGCGGCTCCGGCCCCACCCGTACGAGTTCGCGCTGTATTACGACATCTGAGCTGGTGGACTCGCCGCAAGAAGCCTGATTCTCCGCCTCCGAGTCCACCGAGCAAGGCCCTCAACGGGAAGCCGCGCAGGTTTGCCGTCACGAGGTGGGTGGGCGCTGGCACCTACAGCCGCAGCCAGAACGTGGTGTCCTTCGTGTCGTCCGTCATCTGCTCCACGAACGGACGCCAACGACGATCGGGCAGTCTCGCTTGCTCGAACGGCAGCGCGTTCATGAGGCGCAGCGTCCGACTCATCGCCAGCTCGGCTGCAGCCGGCTCGAGGCCGGTCATCGTCGTCTGGTTCCCGTGATCACATGCCCCGCACCGTGAAGGAGATCCTCGAGCACTCCGAGGACCTGGCCGCCCGCTTCGAGGACTACGAACCCAACGCCGACGACGAGCGCGACCCTGTCGCCTTCGCGAAGCTCCGCGACGCTGTGACCTCAAGAGCTGAGGCCGAGGGTGCGATCACCGACGCGGTCGCGTCTGCGCGCGCGAGTGGCTACTCGTGGGCCTTCATCGGGAACCTGCTCGGCACCTCTGGCGAGGCCGCACGGCAGCGCTACGGCCGCACGCAAGACGCCTGAGACTTCTCATGACTTCCCACTCAGCGTCGTCCACAGGTTCCGCCTGCCGGTACCTCAGGCCGATGCGGCAACCTCGGGCGTCTCCTACATTCCTGATTGCGACCAGCCCGACCGGGCGAGTCGCGAGAGCAGGAACCACCCGGCCGGCCATTCCTCGCGGCCGCGTCGCGGAGTTCGCCGCGATCCACAGCCGACGTCAGGATGCCGCATGCGCCTTCCATCGGATCAGTGCACCAGCAGGTGCGCCGCCGCCCTGCCGGCCCGGGCGACCGCGAAGTTCTCCACGCTGACGATCGCTGCCGTGCTGGCGCTTGCCGCTGTGCTCCCGGTCAACGTCGCGGTGGCTGCGACCCGCGCCATGCCGCCCGCGCCGAGAGCACCGGGCAGCGACCACCCCGTGGTCCTCATCACCGGCGACGTGGTTCATGCCACCAGCGCCGGTGTGGCCGTCGAAGCCTCCCCTCGGTCGGGCGACTCATCCCAATTCCAGATTGCGCATCTCGGGTCCGCGACGTACGTCATTCCTGAGATCGCGCGCCCGTACGTGGGTCGCTATCTGGATCCCGAGCTCTTCAACGTGGCCGCGCTCGCGGCGCAGCAGTCCACCGGGCAGTGCGGGCCGACGATGCGGTTCTCCGTCACCCCCGGCGTCGGCATCGGCGCAGGCATCGCGGGGCTGCGCGTCACCGCTCGGTCCGCGACGTCCGTCGAGGGCTGTCTGACACCTGCCGGGTCGAAGGCCTTCGTTCAGTTGCTGGCGGCGCACCGGCGGGCGGACCTGCACCGCAGGGGCTCTGCGGCCGGCCCTCTGTGGCCAGCGGTCACCTGGGTGGCACCGGAGACATCCCAGACGGCGGCGGCGCGGGTCACGCCAGCATTTCCCGAGCGAACCCTTTCGGTGCACGTGCTCGACCGGCATGGGGCCCCGGTGCGGTTCACGCTCGTCACACTGACTAACACCGACGATCAGCGCAGGTATTCGGCATTCGTCCCTGTTGTGAACGGTCTGGCGAAAGTGAGCGCGCCGGCCGGCGATTACAGCGCCTACGCGGACGTGACCGACGTGGACAACGTCACCGGACGCCTCATTGAACGAATTGTGATAGCCACCGATTTCGATTTTCGCGCTTCGGGACAGGCTCTGGTGCTGGACGCCCGGACCGCCACCAGCAAGCCCACGATCCGCACGCCGCGGCGAGCCGGCGTGCAGTCGCTTCAACTGGAATGGGACCGGGTCGACAACCTCGGCGCTCCGGCCGTCGGCGTGAATCAGATCTACTCCGACCCGAGCGTGGATGTACGGATCACCCCCGCCCCCGCGGCCCGAATCGGCGCTCAACATTGGGTCACCTACTGGTCGCTCGCGAGTACCCCTGCGCGCGGGATCCCTTACAGTTACGACCTTCTGTTCGACGATGCACGGGTGAATGCCGACCAGAGCCGAGCCGTCGCGTCCGGACAGCTCGCGACCGTTCACGCGCGGTACTTCTCCGACGGTCAGCCGCGGGCCGCGCAGTTCGGCCGCGCGCCGCTGTTGCGCGGCGGGTACCAAATAGTGCTGGGGGCGCTGCCCACCCCAAGCGTGCGGACCGAGCAGGTCCGCAGCCCCGCGGGAACGCTCTGGACATCGGTGCTGATCGGAGACGCGACCACCCTGACCCTCGGCGTCACCGACGGCTGGCGGCTCTACCCCCCGGGCGCGCAGTCGGCGGCGGACTGGCTTCGGCCGGCGTTGTTGCCTGGTTTCCAGGTGCCGACGAACGACAGTGAGCCCTTCGAGTGCCCGGCCTGCCGGTCGGGCGGCGAACTGTCCCTGCAGTTGGCCGCACTGACTGACAGCACACCTGGGCACGCGGGAATCCTGGACATTCCCGCTGACGACTCCCGATCGGCCCGGCTGCGACTGTACCGGGACGGCGTGCTGGTGGCCGACCTGCCGAACACGACGACGGCACAGGTTCCGGTTCCCGCCGGGCCTGGCAGCTATCGACTGCTGTTCGAACTGGATCGAACCAAAACCGGTGCGCTCGGGTCGATCCGGGCCCGTACCGAACTCACCTTCGCCTCCTCCGAGCACCAGGGACAACAGGCGCCGGTGAGCTGGACCTGTGCCGCGGACCAACCTGACGCGCCATGCCGGGTCCTGCCCGTACTCCAGGTCCGGGCGCCTCTTCCGGTGGACCTCCAAGGCCGGATTGCAGCGGGGGCCGATCACCTGGTCGACGTGGTCGTCAGCCACGTGTCTGGTGCGACTACCTCGTCTATCACGAAACTCGTGGTCGAGACGAGCGGGAATGGCAGTGCTTGGACAACCGCGCCGACCTGGCGGCAGTCCGATGGTCACTACACCGCGCTGCTCCCGACCGACGTGCCCTCCCAGGACCACACGGTCGACCTGCGGATAACCACCGCCGATGCGACCGGCAGCACACTGCAGCAGACATCGTGGGCCGCCTACTCCATCCCGACGAGATAGGTCGCCCGTGTCGCTTATCAAGGCGTTGCCCGCGCTCGGCTTGTCTGCGATCGCCCTGGCCGCCGCGGTTGCACCCGCTCCAACCGCTGCCCAGGCAGCACCGACAGCCGCGCGCGACAGCGCAGCCCATGCGGCCTGCCCCACACCCGCGAAACAGGACCAGGCGCGTTGTCTGGCCCGGTACAGATCTGCCGCCGGAAACCACCCGGATTCGGGGGCAGCGAGCAGCCCAGAGGGTTACGGCCCCAGCGATCTGCGGTCCGCCTACCGACTGCCAGCGACCGGCGGCCACGGGCGGACGGTTGCGGTGGTCGCGGCGTACGACGATCCACGGGTCGAGGCCGACCTCGCGGTGTACCGCTCCCGCTTCGGGCTGCCGGCCTGCACCAAGGGCAGTTCCTGCCTCCGGGTCGTGGGCCAACGTGGCTCCCCGTCACAGCTCCCCGTCCCCGACGCTGGTTGGGGAATCGAGACCTCCCTGGATCTCGACATGGTCTCGGCAGCCTGCGCGGACTGCTCCCTGCTGCTCGTCGAGGCCGACTCGTCGGACATTCCCGACCTCGCACTGTCCGTCGAAACGGCGGTTCGCCTCGGGGCGGACGTGGTCACCAACAGCTACGGTCTGGACGAATACCACGGCGTCCTGAAGTACGCCAAGCACTACGAACATCCGGGGGTTCCCGTCGTGGCTGCCACTGGTGACGACGGCTTCCGTGCGGCGTCGTTCCCCGCCGCGCTCCGCTCGGTGTTGGCGGTGGGCGGCACGAGCCTGGTCCGGACGGCGACCGGATGGAGTGAGCGCGCCTGGGCCGACGGCGGCAGTGGCTGTTCGGCGTACGTGGCCAAGCCAGCCTGGCAGCACGACCGGAACTGCAGCATGCGTGTCACCGCCGACCTCGCCGCAATCGCCGACCCCGCGACGGGACCCGCGTTCTACGACACGTTCGGGCTCGGCACCGACGGCGGTTGGATGGTCGGTGGGGGTACGAGCGTGGCCTCGCCGCTGGTCGCCGGCATGATTGGTCTGGCTGGCGCCGCCGGCGCGAAGGTCGGCATCCCTGGCTACGTCTACGCGCACCGGTCCGGATTTCACGATGTCGTCGGCGGCTCGAACGGGTTCTGCGGCGGGGACTACCTCTGTACCGCACTACCGGGGTACGACGCGCCGACCGGCGTCGGCGCGCCGCGCGGTCTCAGCGGCCTCGGTGGCGGCTGACCGCACCCGCACGCAGCCGTTCTTGCGATCCGAGGCCTAGCTCAGCCGTCGACGCCTCGTCGTCCTGATCGCGGCGCCGCCAGGCGATCAGGAAGATCGCACCGATCAGCGCTGCCGACACGACACCCGTGAGCGACCAGAGCCAGGCGCCCGCGCCTCCGGTGTGCCCGGTCGACACGCTGCTGGGCACGGCGCCGGTCGCTGCCGCATCGCGGATGACGATGCCGACCATCAGGCTCGCCCGCCGGCCGCTCACGGCGGTCCCCGAGACCACGAGCGTGTGGTCGCCTGCCTGCATCGTCGGCGCCAGCGCGAACTCCGCCACACCACTGTGATCCGAACCGATGCGCAACTGGTCGAGCAGGACCGGCGTGGACATCCCCCAGACCTTGGCCATGCTACCGCTCTGGAGACCGTCGACCCAGAGGTGCAGCTGCCCGCGCCGATCGACCGTGAGCTGGCGGCCCACCGAGAGTGGGACCTCGTGACCGTGAACCAGCGCGGCCAGCTGGAGGGTGAGTCCCCCGGCCGTGAGCACCACGCGGGTGGACGTCGTACTCAATGAGGACCGGACGACGGTCCCGTCCATCGTCACGACACCGTGTCCGGGCCGCTGCTCGTCCGCTGCCGTCGGCGCGGACGGAGCGGCCGCTACCACGAGGCCTGATGGCGCCGACGTACTGAGTGCGGCGGGCTGCGACGCTAGGGCTGCGGTGGGCGGCGCGCTGGTTCCTGACGACGACCCGGGCGCTCCGCTCGCCGCGGTGGGCTCGCTGGTCGGCTGGCTCGTCACCTGGGTCGGCACGGCACTGGCTGAGGGGGTCGGCGACACCGTAGGACGAGACGGCGTGGGAGTCGGCGAGACGGGGATCGCCGTGGCCGTGCCGGTGATCGTCGCGGTGGAGTTCGGGTGGCCGGGCTGGGTCACCGTCACCGTCACCGTTGACGACGCGCCAGGCGCGAGGCCGGTCACCGTGATGTGCGATCCCACCTGGCTCACCACACCACCGCCCGTCGCAGCCACCGAGTACGACAGCCCCGCGTCATAGTTCGAGATGTCGAACGTGAAGCCATCCGCGGTCGACGCCGGAACCGAGAAGGTCGGTGCGGTTCCCGCGGCCAGCGACGAACCCGTCAGCTGCGCCGAGGCATCCACATGTCCGACCTGGGACGCGGTCACTGTCACTGTCGAGGACACGCCCGCGACGAGGCCGGTCACCGTGACGTGCGCGCCCACCCGGCATCGACGCCCGCAAGGTCGCCGCCACCCGGACC
>CAXTNT010000010.1:0-139775 GCA_964245825.1 uncultured bacterium
CGGGTCGTCGGCGAGGTGCACACCTGGGAGGGTCACAGCCCGGAGGTTCTGCAAGAGATGCTGGCTAGCCTGGCGCGACTGCGCGAACAGGGACTGGACGTCATCGACGACTAGCGGGGGGCGGTCGAGTGCGCACGGAGCATCTCGATCCTCGCTGCCTCCCTTTGTCCCTTGCTGACGAGCGCCGACTGTGAGAGGTTCCCGGGCAATCATCTGTGAAGTCGCGGTTGAGCAGTCGTGACGATCGTGTGGAAAGGAGCCGTTGTGCTGGTCACCGTGGGGCAATGGCGCCGCGCGATGCTTGCTGGCGTGCTGTTCGTGGTGTTGTTCGTCGTCGGCGTCTTGACGAGTTTCGCGAACTCACCGGAGATCGAGAAGAAGGACACCCAGGCAACGGCGGCGGCGAAGTACGTGAAGTTTCTGTCCAGCAGCGGCCACCGCGTTGGCATCATCATCAGTGCGTACATCGTGATCTTGGCGGCGCTCGCGTTCGTGTGGTTCACCCAGGCGTTGCGCGCCGCGTTGGTTACCGACACGTTCTCCAGCCGCGTGGTGAGTTCCCTCGGCGTCCTGGGGGGCTCAGCGCTCGCGATTGGTGCGGTCCTCAACGCGACCCCAGCCGGGGCCACCTCTATCGGGGACGAGCCCTTACCAGCGGGTGACACCATCCGCGCCGTGATGGACCTGTTCATCCCTTGTGTTCTGCTGATCTTTGGGCTTGTGTGCGCTCTGCTCACAGCGATCATGGCAGTTGGTCTCATCCGTGCTGGCACGCTACCTCGCTGGCTCGGGTACACCGCGTGGCTGGCTGTGCTCGGTGCCCTCGGCGGGATCGAATTCCTTCCCCTGGTGCTGACCTTGCTGTGGTTCCTGGTGGTCGCGATCGTCGGGATCGTCCGCCCACCCGCCGCTATCACAACCACGAGACCTGGGCCCGAACCGGCGCTGCTCTAAGCAGAGCGTCGGTGTAGACGAGGCCGTGCGATCGACGGTCCCCTACGATCGGCGGCGCGGACTTAGCGCGAGATGGCTTAGGCCATATGGGCGTCAGACGCCGTGACACTGCCCCGAATGGGCTACAGACTCGCAGGGGGACGCGCTGCGAGAGTTGCGCCGTGCAGCGGCGCGCAGAGAAAGTCGAGGACTGAATGAGAGCACGGATCTTGACGGTCGCCGGGATGAGCGTGGCGGCCGTGGCGCTGACGACGACGACGGCGGCGGCGGCGCCAGCCGCGAAGGTACCGCCTCCGAGTGTCGCCAATACTTCGCAGACGTTCACGCTGTACAGCGGGGGTCAGGAGTTCAACTCCGACACCGTCACGTTCACCGACAACACGTGGTCGCTCGCGTCGTACCCGGATACCGGAACGTTCACGGACAAGGGTGCAAGGCTCACCCTGAAGACCGCTACCACCGGCGACAAAGGCTGCACGTACAAGGGTAAGTATGACGCCCGCACGACTCTCTACGAGGGCAAGTTCAAGTGCCCGAAGAAGATGGGCGGGAACACGGGCACGTTCACAGTGACGACGACGGGGGTCAGCGGTAATGCCCACCCCGCCGCCCGGACGCACAGCCCGAGCTTCGTCCACTGACAGCGGTCGTCGGAGGTTCCTAGCGCCAAACGGAGAGCAGTCCCCCGCCGATCACGGCCGGGGGGCTGCTCTGCGCAGCGACCGAGGTGGCCAAACTGGCCCGTGACCTACGATCGCTGCGAGCACGTCGAGGGACCCTTCTATCACGGGACGAAGGCCGCGCTCGAGGTCGGCGATGAGCTGGTCCCCGGCTACGGCTCCAACTTCCAGGCGGGCCGGGTGTCACGCAACATCTACTTCACAGCGCTCGTGGACACAGCCGCGTGGGGTGCGGAACTGGCAACAGCACTGGCCGGAAGCAAAGAGCGAGGACGCATCTACGTCGTGGCGCCCCTCGGTCCATTCGAGGACGACCCGAACGTGACCAACAGGAGATTCCCCGGCAACCCCACGCAGTCCTACCGCACCCGTCACCCGCTGCGGGTCGTCGGCGAGGTGCACACCTGGGAGGGTCACAGCCCGGAGGTTCTGCAAGGGATGCTGGCTAGCCTGGCGCGACTGCGCGAACAGGGACTGGACGTCATCGAGGACTAGAAGCAGGTCTTCGCGGCAGACGACCGGACGCCGCGTTCGCACGGTTCCCCGATCCGGACCTACGACTGCTCAACGCTTGACCAGGCTGATCATGCCGGCAGCAGTCGCTCCCCGATGCGCCGAAGCAGGCTCTGGACTCACGGTCGAAGGGCTGCAAAGATGCGGCCGTGCAGCAGCGATACCTACAGAAGGTCGAGGACTGAATGAGAGCACGGATTTTGACGGTGGCCGGGATGAGCCTGGCGGCCGTGGCGCTGACCGCGACGACGGCGGCAGCCGCCCCCGCGGCGAAGCCGTCGGCCCCGAATGTCGCGAACACGTCGCAGACGATCACGCTCTATGCCGGTGGTCAGGAGTTCGCCTCCGACACCATCACCTTCACCAGCAAAACGTGGTCGCTCGCGACATATTCGGACACCGGGAAGTTCACGGACAAGGGCTCGAAGCTCACCCTGAAGACCACTGCCACTGCCGACAAGGGCTGCACGTACAAGGGTACGTACGACGCCGGCACGACTCTCTACGAGGGCACCTTCAAGTGCCCGAAGAAGGCGGGCGGGGCCTCAGGCACGTTCTCCGTGACCACGGCGGGGGTCAGCGGCGACGCCCATCCCGCCGTCCGCACGCACAGCCTGAGCTTCGCCCACTGACAGCGGTCGCCCGGAAGTCTCCCAGTACGAGCCAGAGTGTGGCCCCCGCCGTGATCGGTGGGGGCCACACTCTGCGCCCATCCACCACGCTCGTCGGAGTGCACATGATGCTCGCGTCGCCATGGACCGGCGGCGTCAGGCGGTGCGGCGCCGGCGGAGGAATCGGTCGGTGAGGGCGTCGGTCAGGTAGGTGTTGCCGTCGTCTGCGACTGCCTGTCCGGGTGCGACGATCTCGTCGATCCGGTCCAGGACGTCGCTGGACAGGCGCACCTCTGCCGCTCCCAGCTGACTGTCGAGTTGGTCCATGGTCCGCGGCCCGATGATCGGCGCGGTGACGGCGGGGTGCTGCAGCACGAACGCGAGCGCCAGGTGCACGAGCGACAGGCCGCTCTGCTCGGCGAGCAGGGCCAGCTCCTCGACCGCATCGAGCTTGGCTAGGTTGGCCGGCTTGGAAAGGTCGAACCGGCCGGGCATCATCCTGGCCCGGTTGGTCGCGGGCGCGTCCCGTCCCTTGCGGAAGCGACCGCTGAGCCAGCCGCCGGCGAGCGGGCTCCACGGGATGACGCCCATGTGGTAGCGCTCGGCGACCGGCAGCACGTCGCGTTCGATGCCGCGATCGAGGATCGAGTACGGCGGCTGCTCGGTGACGAAGCGGCCCAGCCCCCGCCGCTGGGAGAGCCACTGGTCCTCGACCATGCGGTACGCCGGGAACGTCGAGGAGCCGAAGGCACGGATCTTGCCCGCGCGTAGCAGGTCGGTGAGCGCCGCGATCGTCTCGTCGTCGTCGGTGCCGGTGTCCGGGCGGTGCACCTGGTACAGGTCGATCCAATCGGTCTGCAGCCGACGCAGACTCGCCTCGACCTCTCGGATGATCCAGCGCCTGGAGTTGCCCCGCTTGTTCGGATCTCCGCCCGGCGCACCCATCGGCACGTCCATCGGACCGTGGAACTTCGTCGCCACGATGACGTCGTCGCGACGGCCGCGCAGCGCCTTGCCGACGATGGTCTCGGACTCCCCCTGGGAGTAGATATCGGCGGTGTCGATGAAGTTGATCCCGGCGTCCAGCGCGCTGTGGATGATCGCGACCGACGCGTCGTGGTCCGGCTCGCCCCAGGCACCGAACATCATCGCGCCGAGGCACAGCGGAGAGACGTACATGCCGGTATGGCCGAGGTTCCGATGCTCCATCGGCCCAGCTTAGGCAGTGCTGGCCGAGCGGGACGCGGGACGGGCCAAGGACTATGTAACTCAAACGAAACGGAACTGTGCCTTTACGGCTTGGGCGTGCAGGGCGCACCGTGTGCGCATGGGAGGCGACGCCATGCCGGACCGGCACACGGACAGGCCGGCGTCATGCCGCGCGATCGTCGCACCGTGAACAGTCACTACGCCGTCGCGGTGTTCGCCGGCGACCCGACCTCGACCCGCCCCGAGCCCGACCTCCACGGCCAGCCCCCCTCGCTCCAACTGCTTGCCAGCGGCACCGAGGAGTTCTGCCGGCAGTTCATGAGCCGCTGGGTCTCCGCGCACCCACTGCGCGCCGGGGAGACGGTCGAAGTGCTCAGACGAGACCCGGACCTCGTCCGGGACGAGCCGCCCAGCCACCTCGGCCGGTAGCAGCCAGTCGCCCCCAGCGACGTCAGTCACGCCACCCGACGGCGACGTCGACCGGGGCCAAACGGGCGGGCAACCACCCCAGCACGATCGCCTGGAGCAGCAGCAACCGCGGTTGCTCGGCCGCCGGCCCCAGCACGACGAGGTCATCGACCTCGGCCGCCGCGGCCTCCAGCGCGTGCAACCCCCCGCTGTCCATGAACGTGACCGTCGTCAGGTCGAGCAGCGTCTCCGGACGTGGGGTCGACGCCGGCGTCACCCGCCCCCGCTCGCAGACCTCCGTGAGGGCAGAGACCAGCTGGCCGGCACTGAAATGGTCCAACTCCCCTCGCACGACCACCCCCGGCCCGACATGAGCGGCCAGCACCGTCACCGTGAGTTCCGGGCCGGGAACAGCAGCCTCCGGATTCACCGGCGCTGCGCACAGTGAGACGGAGCCCCTCCCGGCTGGCGCACCCGGGCGCGCGTGCATCACGGCAGGTCGATCGCGCTGTGCAGCAACGGGTAGGACGCTGCCTCGAGGTCGATTGCCGCTGCTCGGGCGGCCGCCAGGATGTGGTCCACGATGCGCCGACTTCCCTCGTGGCGACCGGCCAGTGGCCGGATCGCAAGCGAACGGCGAGGCTCCAGACCGACTGCTCCGACCCTACGCCTCCTGGCATGCGGAGCAAGCTGCACTCGTCGGATCGGTCCGGAGTCCGGGCGTCGTACCGGGAGCCGCCGGTCCGAGGCGGCGATGTAGCGTTGCGGCGCGGCAGCCTGGCCGCGCATGTCGTCGACCGACCGCACGGTCGACCGGCCGCGAGGGCACGCCGACTTCCCGCCGGCTACGACGAGGAGAGCCATGAACAAGGTGCTGGCCGATGCGGCGGCCGCGGTGGCCGACATCCCCGACGGGGCGACGCTGGCGGTCGGAGGCTTCGGGCTGTCGGGGATCCCGTGGGTCACGATCGCGGCGCTGCTCGAGCAGGGTGCGACCGACCTGCAGGTGGTGTCCAACAACTGCGGCGTCGACGGTGCCGGGCTCGGGCTGCTGCTCGACGCCCACCGCATCCGGCGGGTGATCGCCTCGTACGTCGGGGAGAATCGCGAGTTCGCCCGGCAGTACCTCGGCGGGGAGCTGGAGGTCGAGCTCACGCCGCAGGGCACGCTCGCCGAGCGGATGCGCGCAGGCGGGGTCGGCATCGGCGGTTTCTTCACTCCCACCGGCATCGGCACCCAGGTCGCCGACGGCGGCCTCCCCTGGCGCTACGACACGGAGGGCAACGTCACCGTCGCCTCACCACCAAAGGAGGTCCGCGAGATCGGCGGTCGACAGCAGGTGCTGGAGGAGGGGATCGTCGCCGACTACGCGCTCGTCCGCGCCGCCGTCGCCGACACCGCGGGCAACCTCGTCTTCCATGCGGCCGCGCGGAACTTCAACCCCAACGCCGCGATGTGCGGCCGGATCACGGTGGTGGAGGCCGAGCGCGTCGTCGAGGAGGGCAGCATCGCCCCGGACGCGGTGCACCTGCCCGGGATCTTCGTCCACCGCATCGTCGCCCTGACCCCCGAGCAGGTGGCCGCCAAGGACATCGAGAAGCGCACGACCCGCCAGCGGGAGGGAGCGGCGGCATGAGCCTCGACAGGAATGCCCTCGCCGCGCGGGTGGCCCGTGAGCTTCCCGACGGCGCGTACGTCAATCTCGGGATCGGAATGCCCACCCTCGTCCCCAACCACCTGCCGCCCGGCGTGAGCGTCACCATCCACTCCGAGAACGGGATCCTCGGCGTCGGCCCGTACCCGTACGAGGACGAGGTGGACGCCGACCTGGTCAACGCCGGCAAGGAGACCGTGACGACGCTGCCCGGGGCTTCGTTCTTCGACTCGGCCACCAGCTTCGGCATGATCCGCGGCGGCAAGATCGACGTCGCCGTCCTCGGCGCCCTGCAGGTCTCGGCGACCGGCGACCTCGCCAACTGGATGATCCCCGGCGCGATGGTCAAGGGCATGGGTGGCGCCATGGACCTGGTCGCCGGCGCCCGCCGCGTCGTCGTGATGATGGAGCACGTCGCCCGCGACGGCAGCCCCAAGATCGTCGAGGTCTGCACCCTGCCGCTGACCGGCGTCGGGGTGGTCGACCGCATCGTGACCGACCTCGCCGTGATCGACGTACGCCCGACCGGACTGGTGCTGGTCGAGACGGCGCCCGGCATCACGGCCGAGCAGGTCCGCGCGGCGACCGGTGCACCGCTGGCCTGACCGGAGGGCCGCTCAGGCCAGCAAACCGCTGCCGTACCAGTCACTGCGGGTACGGACACCGGGGAGGGCAAAGAAGTAGCCTCCGCCGACCGGGGAGATGTAGTCGACGAGAGGCTCGTCGGCGAGCCGCTTCTGGACGGTGACGAACTGCCGGTCGAGGTCCTGCTGGAAGCAGCTGAAGATCAGTCCCATGTCGAGGTTGCCGTTGAGGTCGACCCCGCTGTCGTAGTTGTACGCCCGGCGCAGCAGCACATTCGGAGCGGACGCAGGGGTGCGGGGGTTGGCGAGTCGGATGTGCGCGTCGAGCGGGATGCTCGCGCCCAGCGGATCGTCGGCGTAGCTCGGGGCATCGGTCTCGGTGCTGCCCGTGAGCGGTGCGCCGCTGTCGCGGCGGCGGCCGATCATCCGTTCCTGTTCGGAGATCGTGACCCTGTCCCAGAACTCCACCCGCATCCGGATGACGCGGACGACCTGGTAGCTGCCCCCCTCGGCCCAGGCCGGTTCGCGCCGGTCCGGTACCACCCACACGAGCCCGTCCATCTCGGCAGGATCGGTGGTCGGCGGGTTGGCGATGCCGTCCTTGAAGCCGAGCAGGTTGCGCGGGGCTCCCGTGGGGCGGGGCGGGTTGACGAACCCGTCGATGCGCCAGCGGGGTTGCATCCCCCCGCGGCTGTGCCGGGTCAGGTCGCGCATCGCGTGCACGACCGTGTCCCGGTCGTCCGCCCCGAGCTGGACGAGCAGGTCCCCGTCGCAGCGGGCCGGGTCGAGGTCGTCGTTGACGAACGTGTCCATCGGGCGCAGCCGCACGGGCTTGGCGGCGACCAGGCCGAAGCGGTCGTCGAACGCGCTCGCACCGAGCCCGAGCGTCACGGTGAGGCCACCTGGACTGACGGCCGGGCCCAGGAGGCCCGAGTCGGCCGGAGGTGCGGAGATGCCGAGGTCCGGTGGCGTGCCACCTGCCGTCAGGAACCTGGCCCGCTCGGTGAGGATCTGCAACAGGTCGGTCAGCTCCGCGCGGTTCGCAGCCGTGAGGTCGAACGCCAGGAAGGCCGACGCGCGGGCCGGGGCGTCGAGGATGCCGGCCTGGTGCGGTCCGTGGAACGCGACCGTCCGGGCCGGGCCCAGGGGGGCGAGGCTGGCGGCGGCTGCCGGTCGCGGCCGGAGGACCTCGGCGCCACCGAGGCCGGCCAGCGCCGCCCCGCCCGCGGCCGCGCCGGCTCGGCGCAGGAACTGGCGTCGCTGCATCGTCACGAGATGCGCCGTGGTTCAAGGATCGAGGCGACCGGGGCGAGCTGCTCGGCGAGTTCGCTGACGTCGCTGTCGAGCATCTCGCGCGCTGCGTGAGCCAAGGCGGCGAGCGGGGGATATCCGTCCGGTCCACGCAGCGACTGCAGGAAGGCCGTGACCCGCTGGAACTCCGTGGTGAGTGCGGCCAGCTGCCCATCTCGTCCCACCAGCAGCGGGTGGATGATCTCCAGCACGGTCCGCGTGCCGGCCAGGTTCGCCGCGAGGGTGGCGATGTTCGAGTGACTGCCGAAGTCGCTGGCACCGGTCAGCTCGAACTGCAGGGCGTTCTCGGTGACCTCGTGGGCGCGGATCGACAGCTGCAGCGGGTCGAGCTGCGTCGTCGCGAACTCGCCGCGCAACCGGCGTACCGCTGTCGTCAAGACGCTCGCCGGGGCCAGCAGGGAAGGCGCCGACTGGTCGTGCCACAAGCCGTACTCGAGCCGGTGGAAACCGCTCCAGCCCGAGTTGCGGACACCACCGACGAGTCCGTCCGGCAGCCCGTTGATGTCCACGTCGAGAGCGCCGAAGGCGTCGTACGCGCCGCCGAGCCGTTCGTACTCCAGGTGCGCCGAGAGCCAGGCGGTGCGGGCCGCGGCGAGGTCGCCGCGGGCGATTGCGTCCTGCAGCGCTTCGGTCCGGGCCACGAGCATCGGCAGCTGGCCGCTCACGTACTCCTGATAGCGCTGGGTGGCCGCGATGAGGTCTGCCTGGCTCACCGCCTGCACCGGCGGGGCGCCGGCGTGCACCGTGCCCGGGATGGTGACGGTCGGCCCCGTGATCGTCGACTCGTCCTCCATGGCGCAGCGGAACGCATAGCGGCCCGAACCCAGCTCGATGTCGAGGTCCGTCGAGGTCCCCGGGCCTATCGGTTCGACGTCCGCGTAGACGGCCGCGTTCGTGGCGTCGGTCAGCAGGACCGCGCCGGCGCGGCTGTCGGTGTCGGTGAGGACGAAGTGCTGCTGTCCGGGCTCCGGATCGCGCCAGCCCTGACCGCAGCTGTCGACCGACACCGTGATCCGGGTGGCCAGCGCCGCAGCCGGATGTGCTCCGCCGCAGGCGGATGCGGCAACCAGGGGCGCGACGGCGAGGCCCGCCAGCACCCGACGCATCACGTACCGGACCCTAGAAGGCGCGTGCCGGGAAACAGCCCGATGACGGCTCGCGGCCATCGACGGTTCACCGACTCTTCGCCCGGCACGGTCCGGTACGACGAAAGGCCCCGGGCTGGCTGCCCGGGGCCTTCCGTCGAGAGCGCCGCCGGCGGGCTAGCGCCCCCTGATCGGAGTGATCGACTTGATAGCGCCGTCCGGCTTGAGCAGGACCTTCTTGTTGTTCGACTGGGTGAAGTCGAACAGTCCGTTCAGGCTGCCCGCGGTGGCGTCGAACGAGCCGCCCCCGATGCGGGGCGTGAACCAGTTGTTCTCGATGAACGTCAGCACCGACGCCTGGGTCACCACCGTATGACCGATGAAGTCGGTCTTCGCGTACGGGGAGATGACGAGCAGCGGGAGCCGTGGACCGGGACCGCACCGATCCTCATAGCCGGCGAGGGTCCTGGCGCTCGACGTCGTGCAGATCGCCTCGTCGTGCGCGGGATCGTCGGAGCTGTTGGTGATCTTGGAGGCGACGTGGTCGTACCAGCCGTCCGAGTCGTCGTAGGCGATGACGATCGCGGTGTCCTGCCAGTACTTCGAGCTCTGGATGGCGTTGATCTCGTTGATGAGGCCGTTCTGCTCGTCGATCGGGTCGGAGTAGCCGGCGTGGCCGTCCTGGTACTCGGCCGCCTTCAGGAAGCTGACCGCCGGCAGGTTGCCGTCGCTCAGCGTCTGCTGGAACAGCGACAGGTCGTACTCGTGGTTGGCCTGGTCGGTCTTGCCGATCATCGCCTCCGACGACGGCGGCAGGTGGTGCGGGTTGGACGTCGAGGCGTAGTACTCGAACGGGTTGTGGTGCGGGCTGTAGTCCTTGACCGAGGCGCCACCGATGTTGGTGTCCGTCGCGCCGCACACCGCGTACGGGGTGGTGGAGCTGGCCGGGGTGGTCGGCGCGAAACCGCCCTGGAACCAGCCCCAGGTCACCCCGCGCTGGTTCAGCAGGTCGCCGACATTCGTACCGTTCGCGGCCGCCAGCGTGTTCGTCGACGTGTGGTTGGAGTCGGAGCAGTCGTCGAAGGCCGGGTCCGGGTCGTTGATGACCGTGCCGACCCCGTTCGCATCCGGATCGGCCAGCACGTAGGAGCCGGGCGTGGGGACCTGGTCACCGGTGACGGAGTCGACCTCCCGGAATCCGTGGGTCTGGCCCGAGATCAGGTTCAGCGCGCCGGGGGTGGAGGGCCCGAACGTCGCGTCGAAGGAGTTGTCGGACATCGCGAACTGCTGGGCGTAGTTCCACATGGCGGTGACGGTGTTGCCGTCGTAGTAGTCCATGTCCAGGCCGGGCGGCCCGTACTCGCCCGCACAGTTGTCCACTTCGACGTTCTGCACGAACTTGTCCATCTGGCCGTCGTCGAACGCCGCCTGCTCCGGGGTGTAGCCGTGGTTCTGGTCGCAGGTCAGCGCCTCGGCCGGGGTGAGGCGCGCGGGGTAGTAGAGATTCCCGTTACTGGTCAGGGCCCGGGAGGTGATCAGGTTGTTGTTCTTCGGCGTGCTCGAGTTCGCCACGAAGGTGGTGCCATCGGAGTTCGCGGCTTTCGGATACGTCCCGAAATAGTGGTCGTAGGACACGTTCTCGTCGTAGATGACCACGACGTGCTTGACGGGAGTGGAGGTCTGGACCGACCGGTCCGGAATCGGCTTGGCCGCGGCGGCGCCGGTCGTGGTTGCGACCACGCCGGTGACCGCGGCAACCGCGATGCCGGCCACGGCCACAGCTCGCCATCTGGTGGAAGGCAGGTGCACGTTCGTTCCCTTCGACAGAGAAGTCGGCCGTGTGTCGGCCGACCTCGGGCGGCCCTCACCCTCGACGCCCTGGACAGCCAGCCGTCCCCCTCCCGATGAACCGTCCGTGAACGCTGCCGGTCGGATCCAGGTTCGCCGTCCGGAGGCCACGCAAGAGCCCGCCGCCCTGCTCCGCACCGCCGTTGCGCGTCGCGCGCGGGCTCAGCGAGCCACCCGTCTGACGGCAGAACTGATCGCGTACGGGAGCACGCGCCGATGCAGGAGTCCGGCGACGGCCCAGATGTGGCGGGCGCCAGGCTGGTCGTAGCGGAGCACGGTGGCCACCTGCAGGAGCTCCCCGTCCGTACGGAAGACGAGACGGGCCGGGCCCAGGACCGCCGATCGCACGGCGAGCACCACCGTCTCGGCACTTGCGTGCGCGATCTCCCATCCCTGGACATGGTCGGCGGACGGGCGCGGCCCCAGCTGCATCCGCAGGACCCACCTCCAGCCCGCGGTCAGGAACCACCGGAACGCGACGGGCCCCTCCTCCAGCGTGCGGCGGGCCCACTGCTCGGCGCCCGCGGGACCGCCGGCCACCGGGACCTGGAACGTGTCCGTGTAGTCCGCGTCCTCGACGGCCGCCGCATCCCGGAGCGCGGGCGCGGGCGGCTCGCGAACCGCTCTGACCCTGTGAGGCATGCATCAGTGTGCCGCCACCGGACCGAACGGCTCCCGACGGCTCAGTCGAGGTCGAGGTGGCTCCGCAGATGCCGCAGGCCATCTCGCGCCCGGGACTTCACCGTTCCCAGCGGCGTCTCCAGGAGAGCGGCGATCTGGCGCTGAGTGTGGCCGCCGTAGTAGGCGAGCACGAGGACCTCCCGCTGCCTGGGCTGCAGGTCCGCCAGCGCCTGCGCCACTTGCCGCTGCTCGGCGGTGCGCAGGAAGCATGCCTCGGGATCGAGCTCGGCCGCCGTCCACTGCGGCAGCGCGCTCGCCACCTCCGCCCGACGCCGCTGTGCCTGTTCGTGGCGGACGTAGTCCACAGCACGGTGGTGGGTGACGGCAAGCAGCCACGTGCCCACCGACCCGAGAGAACTGTCGAAGGGCGCGGCGCCGCGCCACACCTCCAGGAACACCGACTGGACGACGTCCGCGACGCCCTCCTGCCGCGCCAGCACCCGGCGGGCCACGCTGACGCACCGGCGCTGGTATCTCCCATGCAGCTCGAGGAAGGCCTGATGGTCGCCGCGGGCGATGGCCGCCATCAGCGCGAGATCATCGACCGGCTCTGCCGCGACCCCTTGATCCGCGGCACACCTGGGGTCGCCACCGTCCACCACGGACGTTCGGCGCCAACGGCCGATCGGTTCGCCCGAGGGCTGGACCGTCGCCGCCGGCACGGACGAGCCGGGCTGCTGGTCGGGACCGGGCGACAAATGCGGACAACGCTTTTATCATGGTGGGAATTTCCCACACCGGACCGAAGTGGGTAATCCGACAATTTACTCCTGATATTTCCTTGCAGCACCATTCTCTGTTACTTTCGCGCCGTCCGGATCAGAGATCCGTCCACTGCCGCCGCGGTGTGCGGGTCGCCGTCGCAAGGGGAGAGCCGATGACGTCACGCCCCGCCCGTCTCGCCGCCGTCGCCACGCTGGCGTCGTCCACCGCAGCCCTGCTCCTGGTGTCGTCCGGCACTGGGGCGGCGAGCAATGTCAAGGCCAATGGCACCGCCCTGTGCCAGATCAAGGGTGGGAGCGGCACCCTGAACCCGGGCCTGACCCCGGCCGGCAGCTCCGGCGGCGTAAAGATCACCTTCCAGGGATCGTTCGTCGACCAGAAGTGCCAGTCGAAGCTGAAGAAGCCGAAGAAGGATCAGGTACTCGGCGGCACGTTCAGCGCCAGCGGCTTCTACAACGCGCCCGCTGCAGGGGGACCCGGCAGCTCCTGCGCCGACTTCGACGGCCCCGACGTCGTCGGGCAGATCGTCGTGACCATCAACTGGGCGATGAGCGGCGCGCCCATCGCCCCCACCACCATTACCTACAGCGGCAACACGGGCACCGTCTCGGGCTCACCGACCGACACCATCGACCTGACCGGTTCGACGTCGACGAAAGCAGGTTCGTTCAGCTCCACGGCCGCTCCCGCGGTGACGAAGATGCTGACGACCATCCCCGGGCCCTCCTGCGGAGCCGGTCCGTACACGACGTTCACCGTCACCGGCGGCTACATCCAGGTCTGACGCAGAAGGCGCGCGCCGGCGGTGCGAGAGTGGGCCGGTGGACGCCCGGCTCGAGACCAACCTGGCGCTCTGGGACGAGCGGGCACCGGTGCACGCCGCGTCGCCCGACTACGCGTTGGACCGGTTCCGCGCCGACCCGACGTTCCTGTCGCACGTCGTCCGCTTCGACCTGCCCCGGCTCGGTGACGTCACGGGCCTGCGCGGCGTGCACCTGCAGTGCCACATCGGCACGGACACGCTCTCGCTGCACCGGCTCGGCGCGCGGATGACCGGCCTGGACTTCTCGGCCGCGGCGCTGGCGCAGGCGCGGCAGCTGGCCGTCGACACCGGCTCAGCCGTCGACTTCGTGGAGTCCGACGTGGACGGCGCCCTGGAGGTCCTGGCGCCCGCGGCGTACGACCTGGTGTTCACCGGGGTGGGCGCACTGTGCTGGCTGCCGGACATCCGGCGCTGGGCCGACATCGTGGCGGCTCTGCTCGCGCCGGGCGGCCGGTTGTTCTTGCGCGAAGGGCATCCCGTGCTGGGGGCGGTCGAGAACGGGCCGGACGGCACCCTCGTGCTGACGGAGCCGTACTTCGCGCAAACCGAGCCCTCCGCGTGGGATGAGCCCGGCACCTACGTCGAGACCGACCACGTCTTCACCCACACCGCCAGCGTCGAGTGGAACCACGGGCTCGGCGAGGTGGTCGGCGCGCTGCTCGCGGCGGGTCTGCGGCTCACCATGCTCGAGGAGCACGACAGCGTGCCGTGGAATGCCCTGCCCGCAGTCATGGAACCGGTGGGCGGCGGCGAGTTCCGGCTGCGCGACCGACCCTGGCGGATGCCGCACTCGTACACGCTCCAGGCGTTCAGGGCCTGATCCGTGCGCGGCGCGGGCCGGTGATAATCGGCCCGTGGACGTGACCGTGGTGGGACGCATGCTCTCCACGCTGCCGCTGGAGGCTGCCGACGACCACCCGTACCGCACCGGTCCGTGGCGCCCGCAGACGCTGGAGTACGACGCTCCCGACCTCGACGTGGTCGGGGTGCTTCCCGACGACCTCGACGGTGTATACCTGCGCAACACCGAGAACCCGCTGCATCCGGCGGCGTCCGGGCGCTACCACCCGTTCGACGGCGACGGGCTGCTGCACGCCGTGTCGTTCTCCGGTGGGCGCGCCTCCTACCGCAGCCGGTTCGTGCGGACCGACGGCCTGGCCGCCGAGCAGGAGGCGGGCCGTTCGCTGTGGGCCGGCATCGCCGAGCACCCAGACGCGGCCGAGCGGCCGGACGGTTGGGGGGCGCGCGGTCGGATGAAGGACGCGTCGTCGACGGACGTGGTCGTGCACGCCGGGCTCGCCCTGACCAGCTTCTACCAGTGCGGCGAGCCCTACCGGCTCGACCCGCTGACCCTGGCCGACGTCGACAAGGCACCCTGGCTGGGAGATTTCCCTTGTCCCACCGGGGTTTCCGCGCACACGAAGGTGGACGAGCACTCGGGCGAGCTGCTCTTCTTCGGGTACACGAAATCGGCGCCGTACCTCTACTACGGCGTCGTCGACGCAGGCGACCGGCTCGTGCACCACACCCCCATCGACCTGCCGGGGCCGCGGCAGCCGCACGACCTGGCGTACACGCAGAACTTCGTCGTGCTCAACGACTGCCCGCTGTTCTGGGACCCGGCGCTGATCGGCCAGGGCCTGCACGTGCCGCGATTCCACCCGGAGCTGCCGACCCGCCTCGGGGTGCTGGCCCGGCGCGGCGACGGCGCCGACGTGCGCTGGTTCGAGTTCGCCCCGACCTACGTCCTGCACTGGACCAACGCCTACGAGGACGGCGACGAGGTCGTCGTCGAAGGGTTCTTCCAGGGCAACCCGTCGCCGTCCTCCCCCGGGCTGCATGGACCGCGGCAGCGGACCTGGCGCTACCTCGCGGCGGACGTGATGCAGACGCGCCTGCACCGCTGGCGGATGAACCTGGTGACCGGGGCGACCCAGGAGGAGGACCTGACCGAGACGTGCACCGAGTTCGGCACGATCAACGGCGGCTACGGCGGGCGGCCGCAGCGGTACACCTACGCCGCCACGAACAAGCCCGGGTGGTTCCTCTTCGACGGCCTCGTGCGGCACGACACGCTGACCGGGGTGGAGCAGCGGTTCCCGCTGCCGGACGGGGTGTTCTGCAGCGAGGTGGGCGTGGCGCCCGCCACGGGCTCGACCCGCGAGGACGACGCGTACCTGGTGACGCTGACCGTCGACATGAACGCGGACCGCTCCGAGTGCCTGGTGTTCCGCGCCGACGACCTGCCGGCAGGTCCGATCGCGCGTGCCGCCCTGCCGGAGCGGATCGCGAGCGGCACCCACGCCTGCTGGGCGCCGCGCTCCCACCTCACCTGACGATGCCCTGGGGCGGCTCGGGCCCCGCACCGCCAGTGCCTAGCCGGCGACCGCGGACGCTGTGGCAGGGCGCCGGAGCCGGCTCATCAGCCTGGTGTCGACGGCGGAGACCCGACGACCCAGGCGATGGTCGAGCACGGTGAGCGCCGCCGGGAGCTGCCCGGCTTCGACGCTGGCGCGCAGGAACAGGTCCTCGAGCAGTTCCCGCTGAGCCGGGCTTCCGCCCATGTGGCGGGAGCGGGCCAGCACCTCGGTCAGCTCCGCGACGGCCCTAGTCGGGTCGGCCCGGACGGTCGGGGTCAGCGCGCGGCAGAGCGCTGCGGTGCCCAGCCAGCCGGCGGCGGCCCGGGGCGCGGCGGCGGCTCTGGCGACGGCGTGGGCTGCCAGCGCCGCCAGTGCCTCGGCGTCGTCGGTCATGCCGTGCAGGACCGCGACGTGCCACCCCACGAAGGGAGTGGCCGGCTGCGCAATCACCGTCGACGGGGCGAGCGCCACGAGCCGGTCGCGGCGGGCGCCGCCGAGGTCGAGGCCGTGCACGGCGCATCGGGCCAGCAGCGACACGCCGTCGATCAGGACCCGCACGCCGTCCGCGCTCGCCACCGCTGCGTCGAAGCGGACGCCCAGGGCGGTCCGGTCGCCGTCGGCCAGCTCGCAGAGGGCCGCGTGCCAGATGAAATGGCTGCGGAACCGCTGTGCGCTGCCGGCGCCGGCCAGCCAACCGTCGAGCCAGGCGACACCCTCGCGGTGCCGGCCCGTCTCGTAGAAGACGTGTGCCAGCGCATGGGCAGCATGACCTGCGCAGGGTTGGCGTTCGAGCGCCGCGGTCGCCAACCGCTCCGCCTCCGGCCAGGCCAGGGCCTCCGCGTAGGCGAAGGCGCGCAGCCCGTCGACGAACCAGTCGTCGCGGCCGTACGCCGGAGCCAGCTGGTCGAGCAGCGACCACACGTCCCCGAGCGAGGCGTCGTCGGTGGAGAACGCGATCGTGGGCAGGAGCATCGACAGGGCAAGCCCGTCGCGCGGCCAGCGCGCGACGTGGTCTGCGAGCAGGGTCTCGACACCGGTACGGCGATGGCAGCGGTCGGCCACGACGGCGACGAAGCTGCGCTCCCGGTCGGTCGCGCCGGGCAGGTGCCGCTGCGCCGCCGCGAGCCGGCGTTCCACCACCCACCGCGGCTGCCCGTCCTCGTCGGCGAGCAGGGCGAGGACGGCCTGCCCGAGCGCGAAGCGCGGGTCCAGGGCCACCGACTCCTGGACCGCGACCTGCCCGTCGCGGTCGAGCGTCAGCAGCCGGTTCAGTCCGACCTCGTAGCGGTCGGCCGCCTCCGCGGTCGTGGTCACGGGAAGGCCGAACACGTCCTTCGCCACGTGTCTGGCGGCGCCGAGCGCGGGCGCGGCCGGTGCCCGGGCCACGACCGCGCGCGCCAAGGTCTGCGCGTGACCGCGAATGTCGGGCACCGCGGTGCACTCCCACTCAGCGGCCCGGCGCAGCGGGCCGACGGACCAGAGCCGGGACTCCAGCGCCCCGGCGTGCGGGCCGCGCGGCGCGCCGTCGTCGTCGGTATCCAGGCCGAGTCCCCACCGGTCGACCTGCGCGTATCCGTCCTCCCGCAGTGCCCGCAGCACCGGGTTGTCGTCGGCCCAGGCATCGCCCGGACCGGTCGCGTTGACGACCCCGTCCACGACGAAGGGGACGGCCGGCGGGCCACCGGACTCGGGGGCGTGCGGCAGGTAGCGCACGACGACGCGGTCGTCGAGCACGCGGGCGTCGAGCAGGCGCCCCCGCGTCAGCGACAGTCGGCCCTCCTGCCGCAGGCGCCGGACGCGGGCCGCCACCGCCGGCGCCATCCGGTGCCGGTGCACGTCCCAGACCCGGGCGCTGTCCAGCAGGAAGCGGTCCCGGTCGGAGTCCGACAGCCCGGCCCACAGACGCCGGGTGTGCGGCCGGAGACCGTCCACCACCTGTCGCCAATCGCCGCCGGCCCTGGTGGTCTCCTCGATCCGGGCGTACACGAACGCCTCGAGGTCGTCCAGGGACAGGTCTGCCGGGGGGGTCACGGTCTCCGGAGCGAGCTCCGGGCGGTGGCTGCGCGGTACCAGACCACGCCGGGACAGAGCTTGTACGTGCACCCCGCCGGCACCGGCCAGGCCCAGCGCGACGTCGATCATCGAGAGCCCGGTCCCGAGGACGAGCACCTTGCGCCAGCCCGCCGCGCGCGCCAGCTCGCCCGGGGCCCAGGGGTCGACGACGTACCGGTCGCCGAGCCGTCCGTGTCGCATCGGGTCGGCGGGCAGCGGCGAGCCCGTGGCCAGCACGACCTCGTCGGCGAAGACCCGCCGGCCATCATCCAGGTGGACGTCGATGCCGTCGTCGGCCGGCTCCACGCGGATCGCGCGGCCGCGGACGGCGTGGGCGTTCCCGCAGTCCGACTCCATCTCGGCCAGCGTCCGGCGCAGGTACGAGCCGTAGGCGGCCCTCGGCGCGAAGTCCAGGGGACCACGCGCGTACCCCTTCCTGGTGGCCCAGCGCAGGAAGTGGTCCGGATCGTCCGGCAGGGCGCTCATCGACTTCGCCGGGACGTTGAGCAGGTGCTGGAGGTCGGTGGTGGAGTAGGCCACGCCGCAGCCGAGGACCGCCCGCTCCTCCACCACGTCGACGTGGACCTGCCGTCGCGCGGCGCCGGCCTCGCGCAGCAGGTGGATCGCGGTGAGCAGCCCACTCGCGCCGCCGCCGATGACGCAGACCCGACGCCGAGCGGGAGCCGGGCCGGCGGAGCCAGCGCGCAGCGCGTCCGCGTCCGTCACGCTCACGACGATACGCAACAACATCGATCCGTACGGTCTGAATCGGCAGAGTCACTGCGCCGGTGCGGACCACGGGCTGAGATGCTCGCCGGGTGGACGGGCACCGGCTGGCGCAGCTGACCTCACTCGGCCTGTACGACCCGGCCTGGGTGACTGCCGCGGACCGGCTGGCGCTCCTGGAGCTGCTCGACGCGGACGGGGCGTCGGACGCCGAGATGGTCGAGGCGCAGGCCGGCGGACGCCTGTTCGCTCTCGCCGGTGACCGGATCGCCCAACCGGGCGAGCCGACCCACACGACCGAGGGCGCCGCCCGGGCGCTAGCGCTCGAGCCGGCGGCGTTCGAGCGGATCTGGCAGGCGATCGGACTGCCGATGCCCGCTGCCGGCGAGCTGGAGATCACCGACTCTGAGGTGGAGGGACTGACGGCGCTCACCGACGTGGCGGCCCTGCTGGGCATCGACGCCGCGGTGCGGGTCTCCCGTGTCGTGGGTGCCGCGGTGGCCCGGATCGCCGAGGCGGAGTCCTCGATCACCCGCGAGGCGCTGCGGGACATCGACCTGGGGGTGTCGCAGAGCGAGGTGGCGACCGCGGTCGCGTGGCGGTCGACGGCAGAGCTCATCCCCAAGGTCGGTCGGCTCCTGGACGTGATCCACCGCCGCCAGCTGGCGCTGATCCGGCCGTACTTCGAGAGCATCGACGTACGCAACGACGGACGGGAGGCGACCCTCGGTGTGGGGTTCGTCGACCTGTCGGGGTTCACCGCCCTCGCCGCGACCACGTCCCTGCCGTCGCTGTCCCGGCTGTTGTCGGTCTTCGAGTCGCGAGCGGCGGACACGGTGATGGCCGGCGGCGGACGGCTGGTCAAGTACCTGGGCGACGCGGTGATGTTCATCGCCGCAGACCGCACCCGGCTCGCCGCGATCGCCCTGGACCTGGTGGGCGACACGGTCGCCGCGGAGGCGGGCATAGCCGTCCGCGGAGGCATCGCCTGGGGCGACGTACTGATCCAGGACGGCGACTACTTCGGCAGCACCGTCAATCTCGCCGCCCGGCTGGTCTCCGTCGCCGCGCCGTCCACCCTGCTGGGTTCGCCGGAGCTGGCCGGGGTGGAGGGCGTCGACACGGCGGTGCTCGCGCCGATGGAGATCCGCGGCTTCGCGCGCCCGATCGCGCCGGTTCAGCTCAGCCGCCGCACCGCTGCGACGTGCTCGCCGGCCGGCGCACGCGCCACGCCGGGCGGGTGACGGGCGACGGTGTGACCTGGGTCGGCCGAGCACAGGTGGCTGATGGGAAGATCGTCGGGCCCGTCCGGCAAGCACGAGGGAGAGGCTGACGATGACCGGCCACGGCCTCGCCGTCGCGCCGCTGGACGACGTCGGTGTGTGGGCGCGGACGAACTTGCTCGAGGGCCTGCTCGTCGTCCTCGGCGCGATCCTGCTGGGTCGGGCCACGAGCTGGGCGGGCAACCGGGTCACGGCGGGGATCGACGAGCGGTCGACCGGGACCGACGCGCTGGTCCGCTCCGAGGCTGCCAAGCACCGGCACGCCGTGTCCCAGGTGCTGACCTGGGGTGCACTGGTGGTGATCTACAGCGTCGCCGCCATCGTCGTGCTGAGCCGGCTCGGCGTGCCGCTGAGCGGCTTCATCGCCCCGGCGACCGTCGCCGGAGTGGCCCTGGGCTTCGGCGCCCAGCGCGTCGTCCAGGACATCCTGGCCGGCTTCTTCCTGATCACCGAGAAGCAGTACGGCTTCGGCGACGTCGTGATGCTGGCCGTGGCCGGGGCGGGAGATCCGCGCAGCGGGACGGTCGAGGACGTCACGCTGCGGATCACCCGGATCCGGACCGCCGACGGCAACGTGGTCATCACGCCGAACGGGCAGATCGTGCAGGTCACGAACCTTTCCCGCGACTGGGCCCGGGCTGTCGTCGACGTCCCCGTCCCGGTCACCGCGGACGTGGGGACGGCGAACGACATCCTCCGGCGGGTCGGCCAGGAGGCGTTCGCCGACACAGACCTGCACCCGCTCCTGCTGGACGCGCCCAGCGTGATGGGCGTGGAGAGCCTGGAGGTCGGACAGCTCAACATCCGCGTGGTCGCCCGGACGCTTCCCGGGCGGCAGTTCGAGGTGAGCCGCGCACTGCGGGCCCGGATCGCGCTCGCCCTCACCGCTGCCGGCATCAGCGGCCCGGCTGACCCGCCGACCGTCGACGTCGCCGCCGCGACGGCGGACGAATGATCGAGCTCCGCGGCGTCGGCCTCGCCGTTCGCCGCTCGACGGTCGTCCTGGCCGTGCTGTTCGTCGCCCTGCTCGTGCTCTACTTCTGCATCAGGCCGGTGCCGGCGAGCGAGGCGCGGCCGGCCGTCGTCCGGGCCACCGCCACCCCGGCCGTGACCCAGACCCCGACCCCGCCCGCCACCACGCCGTCGCTCACACCGAAGCCCTCGGCGGCAGCCACCTCGATGAGCCGCGTCGTCGTCACGCGTACCAGCCCGAGCACGTCGGCCACCCGCAGCCAGAGCCAGTCGACGTCGGCGTCGGTCGCGTCCTCCGCACCTGCGTCCGGCCCGACCGCGACCGCCAGCTCGTCCGCCGGCTAGTCCGGGCCCGAGGTGAGCGTCGAGGTCGCGGCCACGCTGACGCTGCTGGCGGTCGCCCTCGTCGGGCTGGCCGCGGTGCTGGCCGACCGCACCGCTCTGCCCGCACCCGTCCTGCTCGCCGTGATCGGGCTGGTGTACGCAGAGCTGCCCGGGCCCAACGTCCGGCTGGACCCCGACCTCGTGCTGGTGCTGGTGATCCCGCCGCTGCTGTACTCGGCGGCGCTGCGCTCGAGCATCGTCGACATCCGCTCCCATCTGCGCGAGGTCGGCCTGCTGTCGGTGGGCCTGGTGCTGGCGACGGCGCTGGTGATCGGGGCCGCGCTGCACGCCCTCGTACCCGGGCTGTCGTTCGCCGCGGCCACCGCGCTGGGCGCGGCGGTCGCGCCCAACGACCCGATCGCCGCGCTGGCGATCGCGCGCAGCGTAGGGCTGCCGGCCCGCCTGGTGACGGTGGTCGAGGGCGAGTCGCTGCTCAACGACGCCTCGGCGCTCACCACGTACACGGTGGCGGTGGCCGCGGTGGGCGGCGGCTTCTCGGTCGGGGACACGGCCTGGCGGTTCGTGCTCGCGGTCGGCGGCGGGCTCCTGATCGGGCTCGCCGTCGGCTGGGTCGTCCGGCTGGTGACGCGGTTCGTCGACGACTCGACGCTGCAGTCGGTGATCTCCCTCGCGACGCCGTTCGCCGCGTTCCTACCGGCGGAGGAGCTGCACGCCTCAGGCGTGCTGGCCGTCGTGGTCTGCGGGCTGTGGCTCGGTCACCAGGGCCCCTCACTCCTGTCGGGATCCGCCCGGCTGCAGGGCCGTTCGGTGTGGTCGGTCGTCGACCTGCTGCTCGAGGGAACCGTCTTCCTGCTGATCGGCGTCCAGCTGCCGGTCGTCCTCGACGGCGTCTCCGACGAGCCAGTCGGCCGAGTGGCCCTGGCGTCCGCCGTGGCGGTCGCGGTGGTCGTACTCGGGCGTCCCCTCTGGCTCGCGCTCACACTCGCACTGCCCGCACGTCTCAGCCGCGGGTCGGGCGGGCTGAGCGGACGCGAGCTGACGGCGCTCTCCTGGGCGGGGATGCGCGGGGTGGTGTCGCTGGCCGCCGTCTTCGCCCTGCCGTTGCGGGTCGACGGCCACGCCCTCCCCGACCGCGACCTGCTGGTGTTCGTCGCCTTCGTCGTGGTGCTGGTGACCCTCGTGGGCCAGGGCCTCACGTACGCCCCGCTGCTGCGGCGCCTGGACCTGCGCGAGGACCGGGCCGCCCGGGCAGTGCAGATGGGCCTGGTACGCCGGGCGGTGATCGAGGCCGGTGTGCGCCGACTCGACGACCTGGCCGACGACGGCAACGCCGAGGTGGTGGACCGCCTCCGGCAGCAGTCCGTGGACCGCGTCGCGGTGGTCCGCGACCGGCTCACCTCGGCCGGGCTCGGCGGTGACCCGGGCGAGCCCACCCATGCCGCCGAGCAGGCCCGGACAGCCGGGCTGCTGCGCTCGGCGATGATCGCCGCGGAGCGGGCCGAGCTGCTGAGCTACCGCGACCGGGGAGAGCTGGACGACGCCGGCCTGCGGCGGCTGCAGCGAGAGCTGGACCACGAGGAGCGGGCGATCGCGGTCCGCCTCGAGGTGCCCCGGGCCTGACCCGACCGGGAACAGCGGAGCCGGCTGTCGATTCCGGGCCTTGCCAACCGTCGCAGGAGTGGGAGCCTGCCGTCCGCAGGCCCGAACAAGGAGGCACACATGGCGCAGTACCTGATCCTGATCTACGAGGACGAGAAGGGGTACGAGGAGGCGACACCGGAGTTCTGGCAGGCGGTGACCGAGGCACACGGCGCCTTCCCTCAGCGGGTGGAGGAGCTCGGCGCGAAGCTGCTGGGCGGCAACGCCCTCCAGCCGACCGCCACGGCGACGAGCATCCGCGAGAAGGGCACGGACGTGACCGACGGCCCGTTCGCGGAGACGAAGGAGGCTCTCGGCGGCTACTACCTCGTCGAGGCCGACGATCTCGACCAGGCGCTGGCCGTCGCCAAGGCGTGCCCGGCGGCGCTCGGGGGCGTCGAGGTGCGGCCCGTGATGGTCTTCGACTGAGCGTCGGTGGCCGCTGACGACTGCATCGTCGCCGCGGTCGCGGACGCGCACCGTCGCGAATGGGCTCTGGTCCTGGCCGCGACGGTGCGCGTCACCGGCGACCTCGACAGCGCCGAGGAGTGCGTCCAGGACGCGTTCGCCGCCGCCCTGGCCACGTGGCCGGGCCGTGGGGTGCCCCGACGCCCCGGCGCCTGGCTCACCACCGCGGCCCGGCGGCGTGCCCTCGACCTGTGGCGGCACGAGGTGGTCGTACGCCGCACCCTGCCGCTGCTGGTGGACCGGCGGACGGGTCCACCACCGGACGAGCTCCTCGACGGCGACGAGCTGCCGGACGAGCGGCTGAGCCTCATCGCCACCTGCTGCCACCCGGCGCTGTCCACCGAGGCGCAGGTCGCCCTGACGCTGAGGCTCGTCTGCGGCGTCTCGACCGCCGACATCGCCCGCGCGTTCCTGGTGTCCGAGCCGACGATGGCAGCCCGCCTCACCCGCGCCAAGAAGAAGATCGCCGGCGCCCGCATCCCCTATCGCGTACCGGGCACCGACGAGCTGCCCGAGCGGATCGACGGCATCCTGAGCGTGCTGCACCTGCTGTTCACCACCGGCCACAGCGCGCCGTCGGGCGCCGACCTGGTACGCCGCGAGCTCACCGCACGCGCCCTGGACCTGGCCCGCATGCTCCGGACGCTGCTGCCCGACGACCGCGCCGTGGCCGGGCTCCTCGCGCTGCTGCTGCTGACCGACGCCCGTCGCAGCACGCGGGTCGGCCCCGACGGCCGGCTGCTGCTGCTGGCGGAGCAGGACCGCGACCAGTGGGACCGGGCCGCCGCCGCGGAGGGCATCGCCCTGGTCCGCGAGGCGCTGGGCGCCCGGCCGCCGAGTCGGTACGCCCTGCAGGCCGCGATCGCCGCCGTCCACATCGAGGCACCCACGTGGGACGACACCGACTGGCGCGAGATCCTGGCCATCTACGGTGTGCTGCAGAACATCTGGCCGTCACCCGTCGTCGCGCTCAACCGGGCGGTCGCCCTCGCCATGGTCGCCGGGCCGGAGGCCGGGCTCGCCGCCGTCGAGGCTCTCGCCCAGGACCGGCAGCTGGCCGGCTACCCCTATCTGCCGGCCACGCGGGCCGACCTGCTGCGCCGGCTCGGCCGACTCGAGGAGGCCGCGGCGTTCTACCGGGATGCCCTCGCACTCACCGCCAACGACACCGAGCGTGCATTCCTGCACGGGCGTGTCCAGGAGTGCACGGCTCGGGCCGATATCTCATTCTGAGGCCGAGTCCGGCGGCACCGATTCGGGTGAGGCTGGGGTCATCCCGACCGACTGCCCGGTACCGCCGTCCGGCCCCTTGTCGGCTCGTAGGATGGTGTGCAAGGTGGGCGAAACGGGACATCTACCACGGCAGGGCAGACGGAAGGGGTGGGTTCGCTGCGCGCGGATCGGCTGGGCGCCCTCCTTGTCGGCATCCTCGCCCTGGTGGTGCTCGCCGTCGGCGGGGGGTACGTCGGCACCCGGGCGACGGCAAGGGTCGCTGCCCCCGCGCCGGTCGCATCCGTCACTCCACCGACCCCCATCCCGACCCCGACCCCGACCGCCGTAGCCCCGGCCCCCGCTCGTCCGGTGGCAGAGCCTGTGGTCGAGGTACGGCCCCTGACCACGCTCGTCGTGCCGGACCTGCTGGTGACCGGAACGCGCACGATCACGGCGGTCCAGTTGGCCGCCCTCCGCAAGATCATCGGCGTCACGTCGCTGGTGCCGGTGTCGGTCGGAACCATCCGCCTCGCCGGCGGACCGGTGACCGCGCTCGGGGCCGACCCCTCGACGGTGCGCCCCGTGACCCCGGCCCCGACCGCCGCGTCGGACCCGCTGTGGCGCTCGGTCGCCCGCGGCGAGCTGATGACCACGTTCGCCACCGCGACCGCCCAGCACCTGCGGCTCGGATCGGCGGTGCCGATCGGCGGCAGGGCGGTCCGCCTCGGCAGCTTCGCCGACCTGCGGCTGCCCGGGATCGGTGCGCTCGCGGGCCCCCAACTCGCCCGCGCCCTGCGGCTCGTCCCGCAGGCCGGGGTGATCCTGACCGCGCCCTCCCGCGACGTACGCGGCCTGGACGCCGACGTCCGCCAGATCCTGGACCAGCCGGCGGTCGCCATCCTGCGTCCCTTCGTCCCCGCGCTCAGCGGGCGGGCGACGTTGTCGAAGCCGCTGTACGAGCAGGCAGCCGTCACCTGCCCCGGACTGCCGTGGACCGTGCTCGCCGCGATCGGCGGGATCGAGTCCGACCACGGCGCCGACACGGCCGTGTCGCCGGCCGGCGCGGAGGGACCGATGCAGTTCCTGCCCGCGACGTTCGCCGAGTACGGCGTCGACGCAGACCACGACGGACAGGCGTCGATCGACGACCCGGCCGATGCCGTCTACAGCGCCGCGCGGATGCTGTGCCATGACGGGGCGGGCCGCGGCGGCGCGCCCCTGCGCGGCGCGATCTTCGCGTACAACCATGCCGAGTGGTACGTGGACGCCGTGCTCCAGCTCGCCGCCCAGTACGCGGCCTGAACAGCCGACCGGAATCGCCCCGCTACCGGGGAGCCTGTCCGAAAGGCCAGGGCGCTAGGCGACCTCGAGCACCGGGACGCCCTGCCGGGCGACGTCGGTCACCGGGTCATGCGGCGCCGGGGCGGGCCGTCGCGGCAGGACCACCGCCGCGACGACGGCGGCGCCCAGGAGCAGCACCGCGGTGACCAGGAACGCGCGGGCGTACCCGTCGGACTGCGCGACGCCGGCGGCCCTTCCGAGCAGCGCGTGCTGCCGGGCGGTGGCGACGGCGACGAGAGCGGCGAGGCCGACGGAGCCGCCGACCTGGCGGGTCGTGTTGATCAGCCCGGAGGCGAGGCCGGCATCGGCCCGCGCGACGCCGGTGGTCGCAGCGAGGGTGACCGGGACGAAGCCGACTCCGAAGCCGAATGTCAGCAGCGTGCCGGGCAGCCCCACCCCGAGCAGGTAGCCCGAGGAGGCGTGCAGCAGCGCCAGCCACGCCATGCCCGTCGCCGCCAGCCCGGGGCCGACGATGAGCAGCAGCCGCGGCCCGAGCCGGCCGACGAGACGGGACGAGACCTGCGTGCCGAGGATGATCGCCAGCGGCATCGGCAGGAACGCGAAGCCGGTACGGAGCGGGCTGTAGCCGTGCACGTCCTGCAGGTACTGGGACAGGAAGAAGAAGACGGAGAACATCGCGGTGCCGACCAGCATCATGATCAGGTTGGCGCCGGTCACCGAGCGGGAGCGGAACAGGCGCAGTGGCATCAGCGGCGCGCTGTGGCGGGTCTCCAGCACCAGGAACGCGGCCAGCATCACCAGGCCGGCGGCGAGCGGGAGCAGGGTCGCGGCCGATCCCCAGGCGTGGCTGTCGGTGGACACCACCGCGTAGACGACAGTGCTCAGGCCCGCGGTCACCAGCACCGCGCCGGCGTAGTCCAGGCGGATCCGGGGTCCGTCGGCGCGCGACTCCCGCACCGCGAGCCGGGCGACGACGGCGGTGACGATCCCGATCGGGACGTTGATGAACAGGATCCACCGCCACGACAGGAGATCGGTGAGCACCCCGCCGGCGAGAACGCCGGTGGCGCCGCCGGCGCCCGCGACGGCGCTCCACAGACCCAGCGCCCGCGCGCGCGCCTTCGGCTGGGTGAAGGTCGTGGTCAGGATCGTGAGGGTCGCCGGCGAGAGGATGGCGCCCCCGAGGCCCTGGCCGGCCCGCGCAGCGATCAGCTGGCCGCCGGTCTGCGCGAACCCGCCGAGCAGCGACATCCCCGTGAAGACGACCAGCCCGACCAGGAACAGCCGGCGCCGGCCGTAGAGGTCGGCGGCCCGCCCGCCGAGCAGCAGGAAGCCGGCGAACGTCAGCGTGTACGCGTTGAGCACCCACTGCAGTCCGTTCGCGGACATGCCCAGGTCCCGTTGCATGGCGGGCAGGGCGACGTTCACGATGCTGACGTCGAGCACGACCATGAACTGCGCCACGCACGCCACGGCGAGCACGACCGAGTCACCGGTCCACCGGCGACCTCCGGCAGCTGTCGGGTCGGGGGGCATGGGTGCTCGCTCTCGGGGTGTGTCGGTGGCTGGTCGATCCGTCCCGGACTCCAATCGCTCCGCCGACGACCGCATTCCGCCTGCGCGGACGTCGTGCCGTGGCCGAGGCCGGGCTGCCGGTAGCCTCGTCGGGTGTCGGTGCTGGAGCGGAACAACGTCGTCGTCTCCGGCCGCCCCGACGGCGTACCGATGGTCTTTGCTCACGGTTTCGGGTGCGACCAGCAGATGTGGCGCTTCGTGGCACCCACGTTCGAGGACGAGTTCCGGGTGATCCTCTTCGACCATGTCGGAGCCGGGCGATCGGACGTGGCCGCGTACGACGCCGATCGGTACGCGTCGCTGGCCGGCTATGCCACCGACGTCGTCGAGATCTGTGCCGAACTGGACCTGGACGGCGTGATCTTCGTGGGGCACTCCGTCGCGGCGATGATCGGGGTGTTGGCCGCGGCGGCCGCGCCGGAACGGTTCGGCCGGCTGGTGCTGGTGGCGCCGTCACCGCGCTTCCTCGATGACCCGCCGTACGTGGGGGGATTCACCGAAGCGGACATCGAGGGGCTGCTCGACTCGCTGGACAGCAACTTCCTGGGCTGGTCGCAGGCGATGGCGCCCACGATC
Source organism: uncultured bacterium (assembly GCA_964245825.1). Classification (GTDB taxonomy): domain Bacteria; phylum Actinomycetota; class Actinomycetes; order Mycobacteriales; family CAJCIY01; genus CAJCIY01. The sequence continues at coordinate 27,594 of CAXTNT010000010.1, forward strand.
ATGGGGCGCCCGGACAAGCCCGAACTCGGTCGGGAGCTGACGGAGAGCTTCTGCCGTACCGACCCGGTCATCGCCCGCCAGTTCGCGCGCGTCACGTTCCTGAGCGACAACCGCGACGACCTGCCGGCTGTCACGGTCCCGACGTTGGTCCTGCAGTGCAGCCAGGACGCGCTCGCCCCCCTGTCGGTGGGTCGCTACGTCCACGACGCGATCGCCGGCAGCACCCTGCGGGTGCTCGCGGCGACGGGGCACTGCCCCAACCTCAGCGCCCCGCAGGAGACGGCCGAGGCGATCGAGGCCTTCGTCCGGCCATGACGGCGGACGTCTTCGACAGCGCCCCGTGCGGCCTGGTCGTGGCCACCGAGCAGGGCGAGATCACCGAGGTTAACCGCGCCTTCGAGGCGATGACGGGGCGCGGCCGCGCCGAGCTCGTCGGCCGTTGCACCGTCGCCGAGCTGTTCACGACCGGGACGCGGATCTACTACGAGACCTACGCCTCACCGCTGCTGCTGGTCCAGGGTGAGTTCCGATCGGTGGCCCTGACGCTTTCGTCGGCCGTGGGGCCGGGGGTGCCGGTGCTGGTCAACGCGTCGCTGCGCCGGCGGCCCGAGGATGCCGGTGGGCAGCTGCACCTCGCAGTCTTCGAGGCGACCGAGCGGCTGGCGTACGAACGGGAGCTGCTCGCCGCCCGACGCCGGGCCGAGTCGTCGGAGGCCCGGGCGACAAGTCTGGCGCGCACGCTCCAGCAGACGTTGATCCCGCCTTCCGCGCCCGCCATCCCGGGGTTGGACATCGCCGCGGCCTACCGCCCGGCCGGCACCGGTGACGAGGTGGGCGGCGACTTCTACGACGTGTTCGAACTCGGCAACGGCGCCTGGGTCGTGGTGATCGGCGACGTGTCCGGCAAGGGGGCCCAGGCGGCGGTCGTGACTGCGCTGGTACGGAACACCGTCCGGGCCGCGGCGGTGCGGCACGGGTCGCCTGCGCGCGTCCTGGAGGTCCTGAACGAGGCCCTGCTGGCCGACGAGACCGAGCGCTTCTGCACCGCGGCGCTGCTGCTCCTGCGCCGGGTCGAGCACGGCTGGAGCTGTCTGTTCGCCGTCGGGGGGCATAGCCTCCCGCTGCTCACCGGCGAGGACGGGACCGCGCGCGCCCTCGGCGAGCCGGGCTCGCTGGTGGGGCTCCTGCCGGCGCCGGAGTTCCACGACAGTCAGCTGATGCTCCGTCGCGGTGACCGGCTCCTGCTCTGCACCGACGGCGTCAACGAAGGCCGCCGCGGCCGGGAGCTGTTCGGTGAGGAACGCATCCGCGACATCCTCCAGGTGCCGGGGCGCAGTGTGTGCGCCACGGTCCAGGCCCTGCTGGACGCGGCGCTGGAGTTCCAGGACCAGCAGCCCCGCGACGACATCGCGATCATCGCGATCAGCATCCCGTAATACGAGCCAGGCGCTGGGGCTGGGGCGCGGGGTGGGGCGCGGGGTGCTCGACCCCGGCCTGCTCGGCGACGGCGTCGTCACCAAGTCGATCATGCTTGCCCGCCCGCGGCGGAGGCCCCCGACCGGCTCCTTCTCGGCCGGCCGGGGGCGCTCCCCCGACCCCGTGCTGAGCGCCGTCGTACCCCCGTACCACCTGCTGGTACGACGAGGCTCGCGCACGGAGTGCGGTCGGCTGATCGCCGATGTCTCCCGGCGCGACCGCACGAACCTCATACCCGCAACCGGCGCCCGGTACGCGGTACGCCGGGCACACCGCCCACCACGCCCGCCGGCGCCGCTGGTCGCCGGGCTATTACGCCGCTCGCAGCGCCCCCCCTTTCGCCGAGATGCGGCGAGTTCACCGCGACGCGCCAGTGCGCGCGTACATCTGCCGCATCTCGGCTGGGGCGTGGCCACACTCCAGGTTGACCTGAGCGGTCGGCGACGCCAGGATCCCAACGGAGTTCGAGCAGCGGCCCTGCCAGTTCGAGCAGCGGCCAGTTCGAGCGGCGGCCCTGCCGAACCGACCCCCTGGAGACCGGATGCGCACCGGAACCCACCTCGGCGCCCGCGTCGGGTGAGCGGGGGGCCAACCGTGGACACGTTCGAAGTCAACGACGCGTACGAGTGTGACGTCGCGACCCTGCACGAGATCCTGACCAGCGCCGAGTACCTACAGGCGAAGTTTCCGGCGATCGGGTTCCGCGACGTGGTCGTGCTGGCCGCGAGCCCCACCGACGTGACCGTCCGGCGCACCATCACCGCGCCGCTGCCGGCGTTCGCCAAGAGGGTGCTGGGCGAGGACCAGGTGATCACCCAGGTGGAGAAGTGGGCGGCCGAGGCAGGGGAGGTCGCGGGCACGTTCACCGCGAGCGCTCAGGGCACGCCGGTGACCATCGCCGGAACCATCCGGATCACGCCGCAGGAACTTGGCTGTCTCCTGACCATCACCGGGCGGGCAGCGTGCAAGGTCCCCCTGATCGGCGGGAAGATCGCCGGCATCGCCGCGAGCGCGGCCCGCGAGGTCCTGCTGCAGGAGCGCGATTTCACCACCGGCTGGGTGGCCACGCACACCTGAGGTCAGGAGTGGCGGCGGCGCAGAAACGTCCGGAGGCGGTGGGACGAGGAGGACGATCGCGACGTACGTGACGAGAGCGCCGGGTGCTGCGGACTATCCGGGCCAGCGCAAACCGGGGATCAGATCAGTGAGGAGACCTCGGCTCTTCATGAATTTTCTAGGTACTACGGAGCTGTAGTAGCAGTACCGTCGATCCGTGATCAGACGCGCCGTGTGCCTGCTCCACCTCGAATGGCCGCCACGCAACCCGTTGCCCACCGCCGCCCGCCTGGTCGTGGCCAGCGTGGTCGCCGTCGCCGGGTCGCTCGCCGCGGACGCCCTGCTCGTCCGCGCCGGGGTGGCGCTCTTCCCGCGGACCCGGAGCTACCAGCACTTCCAGTTCGGGGACTACGCGACGCTCACCGTCATCGGGGTCGTGATCGCCTGCGTGGCGTGGCCGCTCGTGACCCAGGTGTGCTCGACCCCGCGCTGGCTGTTCCTCCGGTTGGCGGTGCTGGTGACCCTCGTGCTGCTGCTGCCCGACGTGTACCTCCTGCAGCAGGGGCAGCCCAAGCACGCCGTGACCGTGCTCATGGTCATGCACGTCGCCATCGCGCTGGTGACCTACACCGCGCTGGTCCGCATCGCCCCTGTCGGCGACCGCGCGGCTCGGCGTCTCAGCCGGACTTGACCTTGATGGTCCGCGACGCGCTGCGGCCACTGGGCGTGCCCGTCCCCGAGATGGTGGCGGTGCCCGCGGCGGCGCCGGCCGGGACGGCCACCGAGGTCGTGGCACCCCCGTGACTGTCGGTCTGGACGGTCCCGAGTGAGGTCGTGACCCCGTTGTCGACGAAGGTCAGCGCGACGACGTCGCCGTCGCCGTACCCGGCCAGGGTGACAGTCACCCTGGCGCCGGCCTTGGCGGACGTGGGCGACACCTTCAGGGTCGTGTGCACCACAGCCTGCCAGGACGCGTCGTCACCGATGGCCGTGTCCGGGCCGTCGCTGACCGCGGTGTAGCTCCCGCTGCCGAACGCCTCCACGTAGACCTGGTTGGTGCCGTCGCCGTCGTTGGTGGTGAAGGCGAACGACGTCCCGGCCGGGCTGAACACGGGACCGGCAGCGTTGCCGTAGCTGTCGGAGACGAGGTTGGCACTGCTGCCGTCGCGGGCGATCTCGAAGATCTGGATCGGGCCCATGTGCCCCGGGTTGGGACGGTCGCTGTCCACCAGCAGGTCGGCGGAGTCGGCCGACCAGCTGGGGTCCTGGTCGTAGTACTGGTCGGAAGCGTCGGTGACCGCAGACAGATCCTTGACCTGCGAGCCGTCGGGCTTCATGACGAACACGTGGTCGATGTCGCCCGCGTCGTGGGTGGAGACGAAGGCGATCTGGGTGCCGTCGGGCGACCAGTCCGGCGTCTGGTTGTCGCCGTTGCTGGTGATCAGGTGGATGTTGCTGCCGTTGGCCTTCATCACGGCGATGTCGCCGTTGTCGGCGAACACGATCTGGCTGCCGTCCGGCGACCACGCCGGCTCCCCGTATGCCCCGTGGCTGCCGGGGGTGAGATCCGTCCGCGAACCACCGGCCGCGGTCATCGTCCAGATGTCGTGGTTGTTGCGGAAGAGGATCTTCGTGCCGTCGGGTGAGAACTGCGGCTCGTCGTCACCGTACTGCTTCTTCGACACGTTCTTGATCTTGTGGCTGGTGGGGTCAGCCACCAGGATCTGCGATCCGTGCTTCCCGAACTGGGAGTAGGCGATCCCCCCGTTCGTGCCGGCGAACGTCGCCGCGCGGCCGGGCCGTGCGCCGACCGCGGCCACGGCCAGTCCGGTGGCCACGACGACCACGCCTAGAGACCGCATCCGCATGTGCTCGCCCTTCGTTTCGGGCGCGCCGACGGCGCCCCACGGTCCGGAACGCTAGAGCACCCCGGTCACCGCGTACCCAGGGATGTCCCTAGTCTGCGTGGCAGTCCCTAGCCGGCGCTAGTCGGCGCTCGACGTGGGCCGTTCGGCCACTGCCGCCAGCCGGGCGAGAGTCTCGACGTTGCGCCGGGCGATGGCCAGGTCCAGCACGGGATTGTGGATCCAGGCGCCCGGTCCGCTGACCGGAGTCTCGGTGATCGCGACGCGGCAGCCGTCGCTCTGCGGCGTCAGGACGATGTCGATGCGGGCCTTGCCGAAGGGTCGTCCGCTCGCGGTCAGCACCAGCCGCTCCGCGGCCGTCGACTCCTCGACCTCGGTCACGTCCCGCACCACCATCGGTCACACTCCGGACGCGTGGTGGATGCGAGCCCCCACCGCCGGCCACGCGGCGTCGACGGCCCGGATGTGGGAGGTGCCCACAACCCATCCCGAGTACGTCCACCCGTCCGACAGGACGGCGAACAGGTCAGCCGTCGTGACCGCCACGACTCGGGACACCGTCGCCATATCCGGATCGTCGCACGCTCACGGGCGAGTCTCGCGGACGACCGCGGCGGCCGGCTTGTCCAGCCGCAGACCGAGGTAGCGGGGATGGCGCAGCCGGCCCTCCCGGGTCCACTCCCCGAAGCCGACCTGGATCACGACCAGCGGGTCGACCCAGCGGGCACCGAGCTCGGTGGGCGGCGGGGAGAACGGCGAGCGTTCCTGCTCCAGCTCCTCGAGCTGGCTCGCGAGCCCACGCAGGGTCGCGCGGTCGAACCCGGTGCCGACCTTGCCGGCATACCGCAGGTGCGGCCCCTCGTAGTAGCCGACGAGCAGCGCGCCGAACCCCTCCCGGCTGCCGGCCCCGGGGGTGAACCCACCGACGACGAGCTCCTGGTCGCGTACGCACTTCAGCTTGAGCCAGTCGCCGGAGCGGCCACCGACGTACGGGGAGTCGGCGCGTTTGACCATCACCCCCTCCTCGCCGCGAGCGCACGCCTGCTCGTACGCGGCCTGCACCCCACCGACGCGGTGGTCGGAGCGGCGCAGCGGATCGTCGAAGGTGATGGCCCGGCGCAGCAGGCGGAGGCGTTCGGTCAACGGCAACCGGGTCGTGTCGAGGCCGTCGAGGTGCAGCAGGTCGAAGACGTAGTAGAACACCGGGATGCCGGTCGCCAGGGCAGCGCGGGGGTCGTGCAGACCGAGGCGGCCCTGCAGCCGGGCGAAGCTGGTGCGGACGCCGTCGAAGGCCACCACCTCGCCATCGAGGACGAACCGCTGCTGGACCTGCCCGGCCACGGCGATGACGACCTCCGGGTAGGCCCCGTCCAAAGGCCGCTCGTTGCGCGAGCGCAGGCTGACGCGCGGGCCGTCGCGGAAGGCCAGGGCGCGGACGCCGTCGAGCTTGCGCTCCACCAGCCAGTCCCGGCCGCCGTCGAACGGGCGGCCGGCCAACGTCGCGAGCATCGGGGCGCGCCACCGCGGCGTCGACTCGACTGCGGCGGCGGCCCGGGACAATCCACGCCACAGGTCGTCCACGATGCGCCGAGTCTGCCCCAGAACACCGTGCCGGACATCACATCGTCCTCAAGCCGTCGTACGCGTCCGTCGAGTCATTGGTATGGGGTCGCACGCGGCAAGCGGTAGCAAGGCCGGTCCCGCTCGCATCACGAGCATGCGCACTCGGTGGTATCGGGCGTTCGCGGCGCTCACAGCCATCGTGATCCTCAGCGGCGTTGCCAGTCTGGCCGGCAACAAGCTGCTGGTCGACACCTATCGCACCTCGGCGGTAGGCGTGGAGCGCGAAGCGACGGCCGTCGACACGCTGCGCGAGAACATCATTACTGCCACCCAGATCATCACGGACCCGATCACCGCGGCTCAGCAGCGGCAGGAGGCCGCGATCTTCGCCACCGTCACGGCCGCGTTCGCCGCCGCCATCGCGAGTGAGAACACCGCGGGCGCCAGGGACCTGGTCCAGCAGGCCAGGACGGAGTGGCAGACAATCGTGACCCAGGCGGGCCCGATCGGTGCTCCAACGCCGGTGACCGTACGCACCGCGGCCATCAGCAAGCTCGCGCCATACATATTGGTCCAGCTGGACAAGGCGGGGGCCCTGAGCCGGACGGCCGTCCGCAGCGAACTGAGCAAGGCCGCACGCCTCAACCCCGCGGTGGGGAGCAGCCTGGCAGCGCTGGCCTTGCTGTCCATCCTGATCGTGGTCTGGCTGGCCCGGCAGATGTCCACCCAGATCCTGCGACCCGTCGCGGTCCTGCGCGACTCGACCCGGCGGCTGGCTGCGGGCGACCTCGACCATCGGGTCGTCGTCGACCGGACCGACGAGCTCGGCGACCTCGCGGTGAACTTCAATGCGATGGCCGACGCGATCGCCGGCAACCAGCGCAACCTGACCCGCGAGGCCGCCACCGACTCCCTGACCGGCCTCGCCAACCGGGCCGGGTTCCGGGCCCGCTTGGAGGGCGGTTCGGCCGAGCTCGACCGGCGGCCCGGATCCCAGGCCCTGCTGTTCGTGGACCTGGACGACTTCAAGGACGTCAACGACACCCTGGGGCACGCCGCGGGTGACGAGGTCCTGCGGGTGGTGGCCGGGCGCCTCAGCCAGACCGTCCGGCCCGGTGACCTGGTGGCACGGCTCGGCGGCGACGAGTTCGCCCTGCTGCTGGAGGGACTGCCCGAGCCGGCGCTCGCTACGACGCTGGCCGAGCGGGTGGTGGTCGCGCTGGCCGCGCCCGTCCAGATCGGTGCCACCTGGGTCCACGTCGGCGCCAGCGTCGGGGTGGCCATGCGCCAGGCCGACTCCACCGTCGACGGGCTGATGCAGGACGCGGACATCGCCATGTACGCGGCGAAGGGCAAGGGCAAGAACCGGGTCGAGCACTACGGCGCCGAGCTGGCGCAGGCGGCCGTCGCCCGCGCTCACACGCGAGATCTCGCCGCCCTCCACGACTGAGCTGCGCGGTCGGGCGCCGGGCCGGCCCGCCGTCGTGGCTCAAGCGTGCCCACCCGATGCCGATGACCCGAGTACGAGGGTCCGTGTGCTCCAGGAGAGGTCGTCTCATGTCATTCGTGCTTCCCGCAGCAACGGAGGTCGTGACAGCGCAGGCGGTTGCCGTCGCCGCCCCGCAGGAGGCTGCCGACCGCGCGCCGGTGCCCGTGTCAGCCGAGCAGGAAGCCACCGTGGCCGCGGCGGAGGTGATCGCCGCAGAGGCCGGCATCGCCGTGGCCGTCGAGGCCGCTGCGGCGGCCGAGGCGATGGTGACGGCCGCGGCGGGGGTCGCGGCGAAGGCGGCCGTCCGGGCGCGCCACACCGCGCAGGCCGCCGCTGAGATCGCGGCGATGAGTGCCGCCGACATGGCCTCCGAAGCCGCGATCGCCGCGGAAGCGCTCGTCACGGCCGCGACGGCGGCGGCCGAGAAGGCAGCCGCGACGGCGTTGCAGACCCAGGCCGACGCCGGCGCGACCGGCATGGCCGCGGAGATCGCCGCCGAGGCGGCCGCGACCGCCGAGGCGATGGTCACCGCTGCCAGCGCGGCTGCCGCGAAGGCGGCACTCAGAGCGCGTCAGACCGCTCAGACCGCGGCCGACGTCGCCGCGCGGGCAGCGGCAGATGTCGCCCACGAGGCCGTCCGGACTGCCGACGCGATGGTGGTCACGGCCGGCGCCGCTGCGGCGAAGGCCGTGGCGCGCGCCGACCTTGCCGCTCGGACCTCGCCGCCGATCGCATCCGCAGCAGCCGTCGCGGCGAGCCCGCCAGCTCCTGCACCCGCGGTGGCCCCCTCGCTGGTCGACCGTGACCTGACCGCCCGGACAGAGTGGGCGGCCTTCCTCGCCGACCCCGTGATGCCGACGTTCTCGGCCGGCGTCGAGGGGGACGACGTCACGCTCGCCGCCCCCGCCGACCGCGGTCTGTGGCGTGACATCTCGCTGGCCCGACGGATGCAGGAGTCGGTGCGCGAGAGCGAGGCGCACTTCGAGGCCGCCTTCCACAGCGCCCCGTCCGCGCTGCTGATCGTCGCGCTGGTCGACGGTGTGCCCGCCGACTTCATCCGGGCGAACGAGGCGATGTCGCTGCTGACCGGCTACACCCCCTTCCAGCTGCCGGGCATGACTTTCGCCGACCTCACGCATCCCGAGCCGCACGCGAGCGAGGACGACGACGGCGACCCGCGGCGTTGCCCCGAACAGGGCTGGATCCGGCGCTGGGTGCACGCCGACGGCCACGACCTGTGGGTACGGGTCCGGATGTCCGCGATGCGCACCTCCAGCCTCCGCTCGGAGCAGCTGATCTGCCAGATCGATGACGTCCGGGTGCAGGTGCCGGCCGGCCTCTTCGCCTGAGCCTCGGCACCTGGCACCTGGCATCTGGCACCCGGCACCGCCCGGTACGGGGAACTCAGCCGCCCGCGGCCGGGACCGTGGTGGCAAGCAGGGCCCGACAGCTGCGGACGAGATCGGGCAGCTGCTCGGCGGGCACGGGTCGGCCGAAGAGGTACCCCTGCGCCAGGTCGCAACCCAGCGCCCGGAGAGCGTCCTGCTGCTCGGGCGTCTCCACCCCTTCGCCGATGCAGACGGCGCCCACCGCGTGCGCCAGGCTGATCACGCTGGCGACGATCGCGTCGTCGTCGGCGTTCTGGCCCATGCCACTGACGAACGAACGGTCGATCTTCAGTGCCTGGATCGGGTAGCGCTTGAGGTAGAGCAGTGAGCTGTAGCCCGTGCCGAAGTCGTCGATCGCGATCGACGCGCCGAGCTTCGCGATCTTGGCCAGCGAGATCTGCGCCTGCTCGGCCTCCGCCATCACCGTGGACTCGGTCACCTCCACGAGCAGCAGGTCCGGACGCAGGCCAGAGCTGCCCAGCGCATCCTCGATGCCGGCGACGAGGTCGGGGTGCGAGATCTGGCGGGTCGAGAAGTTGACCGCCATCGCCAGCTGCAGCCCCGCCGCCGCCCACGCCGCCCCCTGCCGGCACGCCGTCTGCAGCACCCACGTACCGAGCGGGACGATCAGCCCCGTGGCCTCCGCGACCGGGATGAACGTGTCGGGCATCCGGAGCCCGTCGGGGTGTTGCCAGCGCACGAGGGCCTCGACTCCGACCACGTCGTTGCGGCGCAGGTCGACGACCGGTTGGTAGCTGAGCACGAACTCGCCCCGCTCCAGGGCCGCCCGGAGGTCGGTCTCGGTGCGCAGCCGGCTCTCGGCCCCGCCGCGCATCTCCGTCGTGTACAGCCGCGTCTGGCCCTGGCCGTGCGTCTTGGCGTCGTACATGGCGGCGTCGGCCGCGAGCAGGAGCTCGTCCGCGTCCTGGGGTGGGCGGCCCACGACGACGCCGACGCTGATGGTCACCGTCACGCTGCCCGCGCGCAGCACGAACGGCTGGCTCACCGCGTCGGTCAGTCGCTCCGCGAGGCGTGCCGCCTCGCGCGGATCGCTGACGTCGGGCCACACGACGACGAACTCGTCCGCGGCGAGGCGGGCGAGCGTGTCACCCTCCCGGATGCACCTGGTGAGGCGGCCGGCGAGGGCCCGCAGCAGCTCGTCACCTGCGGCGTGCCCGAGCCCGTCGTTGATCCGCTTGAACAGGTCGACGTCCAGGAATGCGACGGCGACGCTGGTGTCTTCCCGCCGGGCCCAGGCCAGGGCCTGCGACAGCCGGTCGACCAGCAGGCTCCGGTTGGGCAGGTTGGTCAGCACGTCGTGCAGAGTCAGGTGCGCCACGGCCAGCTCGGCGCGCGTGGCGCCCGAGACGTCGACGTGGCTCAGGACGGCGCCGGACTCGGGCAGGGCGTTGATACGCAGGCTCATCCACCGCTCCTCGTCCGGTGCGTCGCAGGGGTAGTGACGCTCGAAGCGGGTCACGTCGCCCCGCAACACCTGGCGCAGGCCCGCGGACACCTCGGCGGCGATCGCCTGGTCGGCACCGCGCGCGTGATCGCAGATCTCGAAGTAGTTCGCCCCGATGCCGGTGCGACCCGGGTCCCCGCCGTTGTCTCGGGCGAAGTCCCGCCAGGCCTGGTTGACCGCGATGATCTGGCCGGCCGCGTCCACGGCACAGGTGGAGGCTTCCATTGCGTTGAGCAGGCTCAGGGCCAGCCGTTCGTACCGGTGCGCCTCGTTCTCGGCGCTGCGCCGCTGGGAGGCATACAGGACGGCGGTCGCCACGGCCCGGGCGTCCTGGCTGCCCTTCACGAGGTAGTCCTCCGCCCCCGCGGCCAGCGCCTGCAGGGCGAGCTCTCGATCCCGGCGGCCGGTCATCACGACGACAGCCAGGTCCGGACGGGCCGCGAGGATGGCCGTCAGCGCCTGTAGGCCGTCCGCGTCCGGCAGCGACAGGTCGGTGATCGCGATGTCCACCGAGCCGGCCAGCAACGGCAGGGCGCCGGCCATGGTCGCCGTCACGGTGACGACGACATTGGGGATCTCGTCCTCGAGCATGCCGACGATCAGGTCGGCGTCGGCATTCGAGTCCTCGACGAGCAGGACGCGCAGCGGCTCCTCGACGGTGGCCGGCAGGGTGAAGCCCGCCGGCGGTGGGAGCTCGGCCGAGGGGCCCGGCGATGCGGAGCTCATGTCAGCGCGGGGGCAGGCGTACCACGCCGAACCAGAAGTCCTCGATGGACTGGACCACGCGCAGGAACTGCGCGACGTCGACGGGCTTGGTCAGGTAGCAGTTGGCGCCGAGGTCGTAGCTGCTCACGACGTCCACCTCGGCCGAGGACGTCGTGAGCACCGCCACCGGGATGCGCCGCAGATCCGCGTCGGCCTTCAGGTCTGCCAGCACCTCGTGTCCGCTGCGCCGGGGGAGGTTCAGGTCGAGGATGATCAGGTCGGGACGCCGGGCGTCCTCGTGACCAGCCCGGCGGTGCAGGTGGTCCAGCGCCTCGGCGCCGTCGCGAATGACGTGTACCTCGTTGGCGAACCGGGCCTCCTCGAGTGCTTCGAGGGTGAGCTCGATGTCCGCGCGGCTGTCCTCCACCAGCAGGATCTGGATGAGGTCCGCCTTAGCCATGCGCGTCTCCGTCCGGCGGTCCGGCGGGCAGCGTGCAGCAGAACCGGGCACCGCCCAGGTGCGACTCCTCGACCCAGATGCGGCCGCCGTGCAGCTCCACGATCTGCTGGGAGATCGCGAGCCCGATGCCCGTACCGGCATAGGCCTCCCGCACGTGTAGTCGCTGGAACATCCGGAAGACGCGCTCGCGGTACTCCTCGGCGATGCCGATGCCGTTGTCGTCCACCCGCAGCGTCACCCATCCTTCCGCTTCGCTGGCGGACACCTCGACGCGGGGAACACGGTCTGGCGAACGGAACTTGACGGCATTGCTGAGCAGGTTGGAGAGCAGGCTCTCGAGGTGTGTCTGGTCCGACCAGACCGCGGGCAGCGCCGACACCGCCACGACGGCCCCGGCCTCGGCCAGCGCTGTGCCGAGCGTCTCCTGCACCTGTCCCAGCACCGCCGTCATGTCCATCAGCGAGCTGTCCCGCGGTGCGCGCAGGAACAGCGAGTAGTTGAGCAGGTCGTCGATCAGCGCCCGCATCCGGATGCTGGCCTCGACGATGTGCTGCATGTAGCGGCGGCCGCGGTCGTCGAGCACCTCCTCGTACCGGCGCTCGAGCTGTTCCACGTACCCGGTCATCACGCGCAGCGGCTCGGACAGGTCGTGGGAGGCGACGTAGGCGAACTGCTCGAGGTCCCGGTTCGACCGGATCAGCGCGGTGTTCTGGCGCTCCAGCCGGTTCTGGACCTGCTCCAACTCCTGGGCGAGCCGAATGCGTACGGAGATGTCGGCGACCGTGGTCACGACGGCCACCACCACGTCGCGTTCGTCGCGCAGCGGCGCAGCGCTCACGTTCACCGGGATCAGAGTTCCGTCACTGCGCTGGTGCCAGCTGTCGAAGCGCTCCACCCGCTGGCCGGTCAACACGAGCCGGTCGGCCTCCAGCAGCTCGGCGCGGGTCCGGTCGGGCAGCAGCTCGGCGGCGCGGCGCCCCACGATGTCTGCGGCGGGATAGCCGTACAGGCGTTCTGCCGCCGGGTTCCAGGTCGTGATGGTGCCCGCGTCGTCCTGGCAGAAGATGGCGTCGGCGGACACTTCGACGGCCTGCGCCAGGACGGCGTCGCGGCTCACGGTCGCCGCGCGACGAGCCGTCCGCGCAGCGGCTGTGGTCGTGGTGAGACTCGCCATGTGGCCCTCCGCCGGGCACCGTCTAGGCCCGAGATTCGACACGCCCTCGACTAAGACCGAGTCCCCCGGCGGCGAGTTACTGGACCAAGGCTACATGAGTGGCGGCGCTGCGTACCCCGTTCGCCCGGTTCCGGATGAAACACGGCTGAAGCACGTACGCGCGGCACGCGTCAACCTTGTCCCCGCGCGTGACAGCGGAAGACAGCTGGTCGGCAACAGCACTTCAGTGCGCCTCTCGGCGGGTCGATGAGCACGCAGGGCCATTACTGGGCGATGGAGCAGCCGGAGCCTGCTGACATCGAGAGACGGAGCGGGCGATGAAGGTTCTCGTGGTCGACGACGACACGGTGTGTCGGGTGAGCCTGGAGGCAATGGTCCGCACCCTGGGGCACGACTGCGCAACCGCGGTGGACGGGCGGGAAGCCTGGGAACTGCTGCAAACGCAGCAGACCGACGTGCTGATCACCGACCGCGACATGCCGTACCTGGACGGGGTGCAGCTGTGCGAACTCCTCCGCGCCGAGCTGTCCACGAGGCACGTCTACATCATCGTGGCAACGGGGTTCGGCTCTCTGACCGAGGCCCGCGAAGGCATGCTCGCGGGGGCCGACGACTACCTGGTCAAGCCGATCGCGCTGGACGCACTGCGGCTGCGCATGATCGCTGCCGAGCGCGTGATCACCCTGCACCGGACGCTGGAGCACACCAACCAGGAGCTGCGCGTGGTCGCCCGGCGGGACGCGCTGACCGGGCTCGGAAATCGGCGTGCCCTCACCGAGGAGCTGGCGGTGATGGCCAACCGTATGAGCCGCTACCAGCACCGCTTCACCATGGCGCTGCTCGACATCGATAACTTCAAGGCCTTCAACGACCGGTACGGGCACCAGATGGGCGACGAGGCCTTGACGTCGGTAGCCAAGGTCCTGCAGTCGATGCTGCGAGCCGGCGACACCTGCTACCGCTACGGCGGCGAGGAGTTCCTCTGCGTGTATCCGGAGCAGTCCGCCGCGAGCGCACGGATCGCCGTCGAGCGCCTGCGGGGGTGTGTCGCCGACCTGGCGATCCCGCACGCGGGTGGCGTGGCGGGGGGTGTCCTGACGCTCAGCGCCGGGATCGCCGAGATGGGCCCCAACGGTCCCGACGCCCAGCAGACCGTGCGGGCGGCGGACACCGCGCTCTACGCCGCGAAGAGGCTGGGACGCAACCGGGTCGAACTCGCTGACCTGCCGCCACGGCTGCGCTCGGCGGGGTGAGCCGACCCGGTCTCCGGACCGCGCCGGCCATCGGCGCCGTACCGGGGGATGGTGGCGCGGCGGCACCGGTCCGATCTCCCTTCGGGCGACTTCCCACGCCGCTGCGGGGACCCCTCGTCGTCAGCCTGCTCGTCGCTCTCGCCGGGGTCGCGCTGGTGCCGTGGCTGTCGCACGGGCTCGGCGCGCACACCAACTTCCTCGCGGTGGTCCTCACCCTGGTGGCCGCGTGCGACCTGGTCTCGGCGTACCTGCTGCTGCAGCAGTTCCGGTCCGACGGCGACCCGCGCACGCTGGTCATGGCGAGCGCCTACACGTGGTCTCTGATCGTCATGCTCGGCGCTGCCCTGTCCTTCCCCGGGGTCGGCTCCGCCCGCCCGCCGCTGGCCACCGCGCCGTCCAACGCACCGTGGCTCTACGTGCTGTGGCACACCGGTTTTCCGGTCCTACTCAGCCTCGCCTGGGCTCCCTGGCCACGTAGGTACGCCGGGCAGCGCCCGGGAGCGGAGCGACGACGGCTGGTATGGGTGACTCAGCTGCTGGCCGCCGGCACCGCGGCCGCGCTGGTAGCGCTCGTCGTCGTCGCGGGACCGGCTCTGCCGGTGCTCATCCGCGGGCTCGACACCAGCCGCATGACGGCCGTCACGGCGCCGGTGTCGGTCCCCCTGGTGGCGCTGGCGGCACTCGCGCTGACGCGGCGGCTCCGCCACCGGGCCGGGCCGGAGCGCTGGGCCTGCGCCGCGGCGTGGGTGTGCCTGTTGGACCTGCTCCTCACCTACGCGTCCCGGCATCGCTTCAGCGTCGGCTGGTACGCCGGTCGGACGGTCGCCTTCGTCGCGGTCGGGGTCGTCCTGTTCGCCCTGCTCCGGGAGGGGGCCCGGCTGAAGGCGGGGCTCCAGGCGGCGCTGGACCGGGAGGGCCGGGTCGAGACCCTCCAGCGATCGATCCTGGACAACCTGAGCGTGGGCGTGATCCTCACCGATCTCACCGGCCGGACGCTGATGGCCAACGACGCGGCACTGGCCCTCTTCCCAGGCGTCACGACGGGGCACGTGACCGAGCCGTGGCCCATGCGCACCCAGGAAGGCGAGCGCGTCCCGGTCGAGCAGTACCCCGTCCGCCTCACCGCCTCGACCGGGGTTGCCCAGCGCGACCGGGTGTACGTGCTGACGACGCCCGACGGCGAGGACCTGTGGCTCGCCGTCAACACCACCCCCGTCCGCGACCCCGACGGCTCGACGTCGGGCGTCCTGGCCTCCTACGCCGACGTGCGCGAGCGCGAACGGAACCGGGCCTATCTCGAGCGGACCGCCGACCAGCTCGTACGGGCCCGGGACGACGCACTTGCCGCCACCAAGGCGAAGTCGGCGTTCCTGGCGGCGATGAGCCACGAGATTCGTACGCCCATGAACGCGGTGATCGGGATGTCCGAGCTGCTGCTGGACACCCAGCTCGACAGTCAGCAGCGTGAGTTCGCCGAGACCGTGCGGGACAGCGGCGAGGGCCTGCTCACGATCATTAACGACATCCTGGACTTCTCGAAGACCGAGTCCGGCGAGCTGGAGCTCGACGGGCACCCGTTCGAGTTGCGGGAGTGTGTGGAGAGCGCGCTCGCACTCGTGGCCTACGTCGCCGACCGCAAGGGGTTGGAGCTGGTGGCCGATCTGGATGGGAGCTGCCCCGACCTGCTCGTCGGCGACGTGAACCGCTTCCGCCAGGTGATGGTGAACCTGCTGAGCAACGCCGTGAAGTTCACCGACCATGGACAGGTCACCGTCCTGGTGAGCGCGCGCGCACTGTCCGACGATCCGGAGGGGTCGCTGCGGCTACGGGTGGCCGTCACCGACACGGGGATCGGCATCCCGGCCGACCGGATGGACCGGCTGTTCCAGCCGTTCGGGCAGGTCGACAGCTCCACCTCCCGGAAGTACGGGGGCACCGGCCTTGGCCTGGTGATCAGTCGCCGACTGGCCGAGGCGATGGGGGGCGACCTGCAGGTGAGCAGCCGGGATGGGACGGGCTCGACGTTCGTGTTCACGTCGGTGCTTCGCGGCGCCGTGAACCGCCGGCAGCCGCCTGCGGACCTGGTCGGCAGGTCCGCCCTGATCGTGGACGACAACCCGGCCACGCGACGGGTACTGCGACTGCTGCTCTGCGAATGGGGGGTCGCCTGCACCGAAATCGCGTCCGCGGCCGAGGTGCTGGCCCTGCTGGCCGAGGGCGGCAGCTTCGACGTGGCGCTGCTGGACCAGCACATGCCCGACATGGACGGAGCTGCGCTGGCCCGGGCGCTGGGCGCCCTGCCGGCCAGCCGCGAGCTACCGCTGATCCTGCTGACCGGCGTGGGCGACCGGCTCGAACCCGAGCTGCGCGCGATGTTCGTGGCCACCGTGACCAAACCGGTGCGGGGCAGCGTGCTGCGGGAGAGCCTGCTGTTGACCTTCAACCCGGCCGCGGCGGCCGCCCGCGCCGGCGCGGCTGTCGGTGGCCGTCGCAGCCGTGACGCTCCCGGTGCCGCGGGCCCGGTGCGGATCCTGCTCGCCGAGGACAACCCGGTGAACCAGAAGGTGGCCCAGCTGTCCCTCGCCAAGCTCGGCTACACCATCGACATCGTGCGCAACGGCGTGGAGGCACTGCAGGCCCTGCATTCGGCCGCGTACGACCTGGTGCTGATGGACGTGCAGATGCCGCTGATGGACGGGCTGGAGGCCACGCGCCGGATCCGCGACGAGCTGCCCGCCGAACAGCAGCCCCGCATCGTCGCCATGACCGCCAGCGTGCTGGTGGAGGACCGGACGGCTTGTCTGGCAGCCGGGATGGACGACTACCTGACCAAGCCGGTCCGGGAGGCCGACCTGCGTGGGGCGCTCTCCGACGTCCCGGCGGTCGGGCGTCGGCACGTCGCGACCACCGACGAGGTGTCCCCCGCACCGGCGGTCGACACCGGTGTGTTCGAGGCCCTCCTCGAGCAGTTGGCAGCGGACGGGTCCACGTTGCGCGAGCAGCTGCTCGACGGCTACCTGGACCAGGCCCGCGTGCAGATCCCCCAGCTCGTCGCTGCCGCCGGCACCACCGACACCGAACTCGTCCGACGGCTCGCGCACGGGATGCGCTCGAGCAGTGCCGTACTTGGCGCCGGGACCCTGGCCGGGTTGCTGGGCGAGGCCGAGGACGCCGCCCGGTCAGGCTCGTGCGACCTCCTGCCGACCGCCTTGCGGATCAAGGACGAGTTCGACCGGGTCACCGGGGCCTTGACCCACCTGCGCGACCAGCCGGCCGCGCCGCTCCCGGCGGCCGCCCGGGTGCTCGACGTCCGTAGCCCCAGCGCCGGCTAGCCGTCTAGCCGTCCGGGCGGTATATCCGGCGCATCATCGCCCGGGTCGCGGCCCAGCGTGCCCGTCCGGTGATCCCGGCCCGGGCCAGCGCCGCCGCAGCGGCGTTCGACCCCGGTCCGCCGTGCACGCCCCCGCCCGGGTGCGCCGAGGCGCCGGCCAGGAACAGCCGATCGACGGGGGTGGCCGCTCCGCCGAGCCCCGGTACGGGCCGGAACACCAGCTGCTGGTGCAGCTGCGCCGTACCGGCGTTGACGGCGCCGCGGTCCAGGTTCCGATCGGCCGCCTGCAGGGCGGTCGGGGTCTGGACGTGGCGGCCGACGACGAGCTGGCGAAACCCGGGGGCGTGCCGTTCCACCGCCGCCTCGACCAGGGCGACGTGGGCCCGCAGCTGTGCCTCGTCGAGGCGAGCCCGACGCGGCAGGTGCGTGTACGCCCAGGCGGACTCCGTCCCGGTTGGCGACCGCGTGGCGTCCGCCGTGGTCATCTGCCCGAACAGCACGAACGGCTTTCGTGGGAGCCGTCCGGTGGCCAGGTCCGCGGCGAAGTCGGTCAGCCCGTCCAGATCCGCGCCGAGGTGCACCGTCCCGGCGCCCACCGCCCCGGCGGCGGTCCACGGGACCGGACCGGACAGCGCCCAGTCGACCTTCAGTGTCGCCGGGTCCCATTCGAAGTGGGCGAGGTCAGCCACGAAGCGCGGCGGCAGGTCCGCGTACCCGACGAGGTCGGCGAACAGCGTGGGTGCGGCCACATCCGCCAGCACGGCCCGGCGCGCGGTGATGCGCTCACCGGACGCCAGCACCACCCCCGTCGCCGCACCGCCCCGCAGGGTCACCCGTGCCACCGGCGCCTCGAGGCGGATGTGGCCGCCGCGGGTGCGGAGCCGGCGAGCCAGCGACCCGCTCAGCTCGCCCGCGCCGCCGACGGGGACCGGGAAGCCCCGACTCTGCCCGACCATCGTCAGCAGCCAGCCGTACAGCGCACTGCCGGAGGAGTCGGGCGACAGGTCGGCGTGCGCCGCGTTGCCCGCCAACAGGAGCGGACCCCCCACACCCTGGAACTGCTCCTGGCCGAACCGTCGGACCGGCTGGGCCGCCAACCTCGCCAGCCGCAGGGCCGGGCCGGCGCCCAGGGCCCGGAGCAGGGCAACGGTCGGCCGGACCGGCGGGAATGGTTGGAACAGCGCCCGCAGGACGAGGGCCTCTATCTCGTCCCACTGCTCGACCAACGCGAGCCACGCGGGCCCGTCGGGTTGGGCGAACGCGGCGAGTGAGGCAGCCGTCTGTTGCCGGTCCCGGGAGAGCACCGCACACCGGTCGTCGGGCAGGACGTGGGCCAGCACGCGCGGGGCGTGCGTCCAGCGCAGGCCGTAGCCCCCCAGCTCGAGGTTCTGCAGGACCGGCGACGCCGCGGCGAACGGGTAGAACGCGCTGAACAGGTCGCTGACGAAGCCGGGCGCGGTGACCTCCGCGGAGCGGACGGCGCCGCCCACGTGTGGCGACGCCTCGCACACCACGACGTCCCAGCCGGCGTCGGTCAGGATGTTCGCGGCGACCAGACCGTTGTGGCCGGCCCCCACCACGACCGCATCCGGCGCGCTGTCGGCGACGCCTCGGGCGGAACCGCTCACGCGCCACCGTACGGCGCCGATGGCCGTGCCCGGTCGCGACCAGGCGCCCCAGCGGTGAGTGCCCGAGCGGTCGCGCGGCACGCGGTCAGGTGCCGGTCAGGTGCCCGAGCGGTCCGGCGGCACGACGTCCGGCACCCGGACCGGGCCCGCCTCCCGCGGGCGGGGGCGGTCCTGCCGGTGCAGCCGGACCGCGACCAGGGCGACGTCGTCCTCAGGGTTGAGCGGCAGCATCCGCGCCAGCACCGCATCGCACAGGCCGTCGAGATCACGGTCGGCCAGGTCTTCGAGGGTACGGCGCAGTCGGGTCAGACCCTCGTCCAGCGTCTGACCGCGGCGCTCCACCAGACCGTCGGTGTAGAGCAGGACCGTCGACCCCCGGTCGAGGGTGATCGAGGACTCGACGCGTTCGGTGCTCGGGTCGATGCCCAGCAGCAGATCGGCCTCGACGCCGGCCAACAGGACGACCGCGCCGTTCGGGTTGATCGCCATCGGCGGCGGGTGGCCGGCGTTCGACCACCGCACGTGCGTCACGCCGCGCTCGAGCTCGTCGTCGGTCTGCTCGACGCGCGCCACGATGACGGTGGCGGTCGTGTCGACGGCCAGCAGCCGCAGCACCTGGTCGACCCCGCTCAGGACGTCCGCCGGCCCCGCCCCCGAGTACGCGGCGATGCCCCGCAGCAGCGAGCGGACCTGCCCCATCGCCGCGGCGGCCGCGGTGTCGTGCCCGACCACGTCGCCGATCACCAGCACGGTGGCCCCATCGGCCTGCAGGAACGCGTCGTACCAGTCGCCCCCGACCTGTGCGGCCTCGGCGGCGGGCTCGTACCGGACGACGACCTGCATGTGGTCGGGCTCCGGCGGTGCCGTCAGCATCGAGCGCTGCAGCGCCCCCGCCAGCTGCTGCTGCTGCCGGAACAGGCGCGCGTTGTCGATGGCCAGACCCCCACGGACCGCCGCCTCGTCCGCGACCGCCAGGTCCTCCGCCCCCATCGGCTTGCGGTCGACACCCCGGAACAGCGAGAGGCCGCCGACGACGCGGTCCCGCCCCGGCAGGACCAGGAACGCCGCCGACTCGGGTGCGAGCTCCGCGAGGATCGTCCGCGCCTCCGCACTCCTGAGCATCGGCTCGATCGCCGCCGTGGCACCCTGCGGCACGACGACGGGCTGCTCAGTGCGGAACAGCCGGGCGAGGTACGAGTCGTCGGTCAGCGCGGGCACCCGGAGCTCCCGGTAGCGGTCGACGAGCGGACGGAGGTGCTCCTCGACGTGCCACGAGGCCGCGTCGCGCAGCGTCCGGCTCCCGCCGGCACCGACCTCGTCCTCGACCAGAGTCACCACGCACCAGTCACACACGGCGGGTACGAGCAGCTGGGCCAGCCGGGCCACCGCCTCCTCAGCGTCCAGCGTGCTGGACAGCTCCGAGGTCACCGCCGACAGCAGACCGGCGCGCCGCACGTCGTGCTCGGCCCGCTCGGCCGCGGCCCGCCGGGCCGAGATGTCGAGGAAGTAGACCGACAGACCGTCGCTGCTCGGCCACGCCCGCACCTCGTACCACCGGTTCAGCGGGGCCGCGTAGTAGGCCTCGAAGGCCACCGGCTCGTCCGTCGCGATCGCCGCGCGATAGTGCCGCTCGAAGTCGCTGCCCACGGCGGCGGGAAAGCGGTCCCACATGACCTGGCCCAACAGGTCTGCCCGGGTCGCGGCGAGCAGTCGCTCGGCCTCGGCGTTGACGTAGGTGAACCGCCAGTCGGCGTCGAGGGAGAAGAAGGCGGCGGGCATGGCCTCGAGCACGCGGACGAGGCGCGCATCGTCCGCGGCGACGTCCCGCTCCCCGTCCGGCCCGACCTGGGTGGGAAAGGTGGCCGACATGCGGACATCTTGACCGGCCGCGCTCGGCGGCGCTCGACGGCGGTCGCCGCGGCTACCGTCTGGCATGGCTCGTCGGCTCCGGATCGGGATCCTCGCCTCCATCGCCCACCGGACGCCGCCGCGCGAGTACGGTCCGTGGGAGCAGGTCGCCTCGACGCTCGCGGAGGGCCTGGTCGCGCTGGGTCACGACGTGACGCTGTTCGCGACCGCCGAGTCGATCACCGCGGGCCACCTGCACGCGGAGGCCCCCCGCGGGTACGAGGAGGACCCGGGCCTGGACGCGAAGGTCTACGAGTCCCTGCACATCGGCGCCGCGTTCGCCCGGGCCGGCGAGTTCGACGTGTTATCCAACCAGTTCGACTTCCTGCCGCTGAGCTACAGCCGGCTGGTGGACACGCCCGTCGTCACGACCATCCACGGCTTCTCCTCGCCGCGGATCCTGCCGGCGTACCGGGCCGTCAACGACATCGCCCACTTCGTGTCGATCAGCGACAGCGACCGGCACGCCGACCTGACGTACGCCGCCACGATCCACCACGGCATCGACCCGGCGGCCTTCACGTTCTCCCCGACACCCGGCAGCTACCTCCTGTTCCTCGGCCGCATCCACCCGGACAAGGGGACGGCTCAGGCGGTCCAGGTCGCCCGTCGTGCGGGCGTGCCGCTGGTGATCGCCGGCATCGTGCACGACGAGGTGTACTTCCGCGAGCAGGTCGAGCCGTTCGTCGACGGCCGCGACGTCACCTACGTGGGGCCCGTCGCGGCGGCCGAGCGCGACGCGTTGCTCGGGGGCGCGCTCGCCCTGCTGCACCTGATCGGCTTCGACGAGCCGTTCGGGCTCGCCGTGGTCGAGTCCCTCGCCACCGGTACGCCGGTGATCGCCGTCCGGCGCGGCTCGATGCCGGAGCTGCTCGTCGACGGGGTCACCGGCCTGCTCGTCGAGGACGCCGACGCGGCGGTCGCCGCCGTGGCGCACGTCGGGGACCTGTCCCGAGCCGCCTGCCGGGCGGATGTCGAGGCCCGCTTCACGGCGGAACGGATGGTCGCCCGGTACGCGGAGCTGTTCGAGGCCGTCAGCCGACCATGACCGGGATCAGTAGGCGACGTAGCGGTGCAACCGGTACCAGGTCGTCGCGAATCCGAGCCGGGGCCAGGTGCGCGAGGACAGCAGGTTGGTCGAACGCCAGTCGACGACGATCGACGGCTTGCCCGCCGAGTACGCCCAGTCGATGACGGCCTCGCCGAGCGCACGCGCAACTCCGCGTCCCCGGGCGGCCGGCAGTACCGTCACCTGGGCAAGAAAGCCGGCATTCTCCGGACGAGCCAGGCCGGCGTGCGCGGCCGACAGCTCGACCGGAACACCGAGGCCCTTGCCGACGACCTCGCCGTCCAGTTCGGCCACGAAGCAGGCCGTCTCGTCGTCCGCGTACTCCTGGAGGCAGTCGGCCTCGAGCTCCTCGGGCGAGTCCGGCACGACCGGCGAGAACGTCGGCGAGCCGGCCTGGTGCACGGGCAGCAGCAGCTCGAGCTCGACCAACCGTGGCACGTCGGCGCGGACGGCTCGCCGCACCGGCCGGCCGGGATACGCCGATGTCGGACGGACGGCGTGCACGTGCTGCAACCCGAAGCCCAGCCGGAACCAGGCGTCGACCGCGGCCGTGTCGTGCGACGGCACGAGCACGTAGTGCGCGACCCGCCCCTCGGCCACCCAGCGCTCGGCAGCGAAGCCGTAGAGGTCGCCGATCAGCTCGGGATCGCGCGCGGCGTGGCCGGCGTTCTCGACCCAGACGTTCGGCCCCCACGACTCGCCCTTGGGGTAGCCGATCAGATAGCCGCCGCCGCTGACCGCACCGGACGCACCGGGCTGCCCCCACTCAGCGGCAAGTAGCGGCGCGACGTCGATGTCCGGCAGCAGCGGCGCGGCGATCCGGTGCGCAGCGTGCCGGTCCGCCAGCAGGCCTGCGGCATGCCGTAGGTCGTCCTCGGTGAACGCACGCACCGGCCCAGACTAGGCAGCCCGTATCCGCACGGTCATGGTCGCTGTGTCGGGCCGCCCGGGTGACCGGCTTCCGCCGACGTCGTCAGCCGCACGGATCAGGTGAGCCGGTCGAGCAGCTGCGGCAGGTCGACGACAGCGAACCGGACCGCGTCGTCGCTCACCCCGTACGGCAGCAGCAGCGTCTCGCCGTGCCGCAGGGCGCCGCAGGAGTAGACGACGTTCGGCACGTAGCCGTCGCGCTCGTCCTCGCGCGCGCGCAGCAACGGCTCGGGCAGCCACCCGAGGACGCGGGTCGGGTCGGCGAGGTCGAGCAGCACCGCCCCGATCGCGTACTCGCGCATCGGGCCCACCCCGTGCGTGAGCACCAGCCAGCCGGCGGGCGTCTCGATCGGCGACCCGCAGTTGCCGGTCTGCACCAGCTGCCACGGCTGGCCCGGCAGCTCCAACGTAGTGGCCTTCTCCCACCAGCGCCCGTCGGTCGACGTCGTGACCGAGATGCTCTCGCGGTCCCACCGGGAGAGCGCCAGGAAGCATCCGTCGACGGTACGGGGGAACAGGGCCATCCCCTTGTCGTGCGCGCCGGGGCCGGCCAGCGGCGAGGAGTCGAACAGCAGGAAGTCCGTCGTCTCGAGCATCCGCGGGGTGATCCGCTCGCCGTCGAAGGCGGTGTACGTCGCCCGGTAGTCCACCTGGTCGTCGGCGCCGGTGAACCGGGTGAACCGCGCGTCCTCCATCCCGTGCGACTCCGTCGGGGCGTACGGCCAGAGCACCCGTTCGGTCAGCGGCGTGTCCGCGCTGAAGGCGGTCTCGTAGCTGCCCCGCGCGAGCTCCCGGGCGATCTCGGCGGTGCGGGCGGCCCCCAGCCGGGTCACCCGCTGCCGGTCCAGCGCCGCGAGCGCCTCCTCGAGCTGCCCGTCGTCGAAGCGGGCCGGCAGTCGGCGGATGAGGTACGACGCGCTCTCGCCGTCGGCGCCCTGCTCGCGGAGCTGGGAGGAGAACAGGTCGCGGTACCGGACCGCAGGACGGCTCGCGCCCACCTGGGCGTATGGGGTGGGCTCGTCGAGGGTGGGCTCACCGCCGGAGTCGAGGACGCCGGTGCGGAACTCGATGCTCGACACATGTCCCTCACCGACCGCGCGGAGGCTCAGCACGAAGCGCAGCTGTCCCGTCCGCAGACCGGACTGGTCCGGGTGCGGCACGGCGGAGGGGTTGAACAGCGCCGCCCCTTCGAGGGCGTACTCGGCGGTGAAGGTCGCCCCGATCAGGCCCCGGTGCGCGTCGCTGACGGACCCGACGGACGGCACCCGGTGGGCGATCTGCCGGTAGTGCTCACCGAGCATGGCGGCGACGTCGCGGTGGCGGCCGGCATACCGGGCCACCACGTCGGTCAGCGTCGCCGCCGCGGCCGCCTCGGACAAGGCGAGGATCCGCGCGAGTACGCCGGTCGCCCGCGACTCGCGGTCGTCGAGGAGCTCGTGGCCGGGGACGAACAGCCGGCCCAGGACGCGGGACGGGTCCGCGGGCAGCACCAGGTCGGTGCGCCGCAGCAGCGCGGGGCTCACGGGACGAGGGGGGCGGTGACGCGGCCCAGCTGCTGGAAGGTCGACAGCAGCGCGAGCGTCGACTCGGCGCCCTGGTTCTCGTTGCGCCCCAGGCGTTCCAGACCGTCGCAGCCCCCGCCGCTGACGATGTCCGCCAACGGGACACCGACGTCGTTCGCGCCGAGGAACCAGGCCGCCGCGAGCTCCACGCCCGCGGCCCAGCGCGCGTCGCAGGTCAGCTCGTACGCCCGGGCGCAGGCGTCGGCGAGGGCGGCGACCTCGATGGGCTGCTGGTCGAAGCCGGGCCGCAGGTCGCCCGGTCCGCGCCCACCGACCGGGGTGACCGACAGGTGGTCGTCGGCGGTCTCCTCGGCGAGCAGCCAGCCGAGCAGGTCGAGCCCGCGGGCGAGCAGCTCCGGGCGGCCGAGGGCGGCGCCGGCGGCGAGCAGGACCTCCGGCAGGACCGCGTTGGCGTAGGTCAGCCGCGGTTCGGGCCAGCGCCAGTCGGCGGGCTCGGACGGGCCGATCCGCTCGGCCGCGGCAGCCAGCAGGGCCCGGGCCGACGCATCGCCGGGCCGGACCGCGAGGACGGCGTCCGCACCGAGACCGGCGAACGCCGCCGAGCGCGACCAGGGTGAGCGCCAACGGCTACCGCGGTCGAAGCCGGCCAGCGCGCTCGCCCGTTCGGTGGGTTCCGGCGCGGTGCGGGCGGTCTCCCCCAGCGCCCACATCGCCCGGCCCCAGCAGTCCTCGACGGTGCCTTCGCCGGACCAGCCTCCGTCCGCGTCGGGGCGGTTGCGGAACCGTCCGTCCGCCGCCTGCGCGGCGAGCACGAAGGACAGGTACTGCCGGCGCAACTCGTCAGCGTCCCGGCGCGCCGACGGCTCCCGGGTCACCACCACCAGGGCCCGGGCCACGTCGTCCAGGCAGTAGCCGTGCTCGGGGCGGGGCACGGTCAGCAGCGCATGCTCGTGCAGGCCGCCGTCGTCGGTCAGCCGGCGCAGGTGGTCGAGGGAGACGGCGATGCCGCTCACGAGGCCGCCGCGAGAGCAGCCGCCACGAGGTCGTCGGCCAGCCCCTGGTAGCGCGCCGCCACCGAGGGCCACAGCAGGTCGGGCGCCTTCCGGGTCGCCCGCGCCGCCATGTCCTGGGCCAGGCCCGGCTCGGTGAGCACCCGACGCAGCGCGGCAGCGATGGCCGCCGGGTCACGCGGCGGCACGATCAGCCCCGTCCCGTCCCCCAGCAGCTCGACTGCGTGCGGGAAGGACGTCGACACGACCGGCCGGCCCGCGGCGACCGCCTCGATCAGGACGCCGGAGGTGACCTGCTCGCGGGAGTCGTACGGCAGCAGCACGACGTCGGCCTCCTCGACGAGCCGCACGAGGTCGGTGACGCTGAGGTAGCTGTCGTCGAGCTCGACGACGTCACGGAGGCCGCGTTCGCCGACCTGCTCGAGCAGCTCCTGCCGGTAGGTCTCGCCGGCGTACGCGCGCACCTTGGGGTGGGTCCGGCCGATCACCCGGTACACCGGGTCGAGGTCGCGCAGCGACGGCATCGCCGCGAGCGCCCACTCGATGCCCTTGCCCGGGCCGAGCAGGCCCCAGGTCAGCACCACCGGCCGGCCGGCGGTGGCCCGCCACTCCCGTACCGGCCCGTTGTCGAGGGCCCCGTGCGGGATGACGGTGACCAGCGCGGGGTCGGCGCCGTAGTGGGTGACGAGCCGCTCGCGGGCGGTCTCGGTCATGGTCACCCCCACGCTCGCGAGCTCGAGGAGGCGCTGCAGGATCCGGCGCTGGCGGAGCGTCGGCTCGGTCAGCACGGTGTGGAAGACCACGACTAAAGGCACCGTCAACCCGGCGGCGACCGACAGCACGTCACGTCCGTCGGGACCACCGAAGATGCCGTACTCGTGCTGCAGCACGACCACGTCGAACGCGTTGAGCCGGTCGATCGCCGCGGCCGCGCTGTCGGCGTCGTCGGCGACCAGCTGGCCCACCACCGGGTGCTCGCTCTCCCGGCTCGGGGCGGTCTCCAGCACCCGGACGACGGCAGCCCGCTCCCCGTCGCGGTTCAGTGCCTTGGCCAGCGCAGCGGTGAACGTCGCCAGGCCGCACTTCGTCGGCGGGTACGTGCTGAGCAGCCCGATGCGGGCGAGCGCCGCCGGTCGATTGCTGGACATGGCCTGGGCCGCTCTCGACGAGGAGTGGCAGCGGCCTCGGGGTGCGTAGCTCCGGACAAGCCAGGCGCGCTCGGAGTGCCCAGTCTCGCACACGGACTGCGGGTGGGGTCGGCTGCGACTGGTGCCGATCCGCCGCTGCCTGGCCGAGATGAACTGTTGTGCTCAGGCCCCGGTCGCCCGCGGCCGTGTGCGACAGTGAGGGCCCTGGCGCGCCGGTCTGTCCTGATGCCTGCACCCTGCCGCTGCCCACTCCCCGAGAGCGGCGCGTCCCCATGTCTGCAGATCTCGTCGACCTCCGCGCGCCCATCCGGACGCCGAGTGACTTCAGCCAGCTCATGAAGCAGGTGCAGCAGGCCCGTCTGCTGGACCGCTCCTTCCTGGGCTACCTGCCACGGGTGTCGCTGCTCCTGGCCATGGCCGTCGTCGGGGCTGCCGCGGCCTGGTGGCTGGGGCAGTCCTGGTGGCAGCTGGGGGTGGCGGCCTGGTTCGCCGTGGTGTCGGCGCAGATCGGCTTCCTGGGCCACGACGCCGGCCACCAGCAGGTGTTCCGCGGCCGGCGCTGGAACGACGCGTTCGGTCAGTTCCTGTCCAACGCGATGATCGGTCTGAGCTACGGCTGGTGGGTGGGCAAGCACACCCGGCACCACCAGCACCCCAACGACACCGCCAGCGACCCCGACGTCCAGCGCAACGTGCTCGCCTGGAGCCCGGCGCAGGTCCGGGACCAGCCGGCGGCGCTGCGCCTCGTCGCGGCCCACCAGGCGTGGGTGTTCTTCCCGCTGCTGCTCCTGGAGGCGGGGAACCTCCACCTCAACAGCCTCCGCTCCCTGGGCCGTCGGCCGCGCGGGCACGGCCTGGAGATCGCCATGCTGGCCGCGCACTTCACGGTGTACTTCGGGCTGCTGTTCTGGTGGCTGTCTCCGCTGCAGGCTGTGACGTTCGTGCTCGTCCACCAGGGTCTGCTCGGGCTGTACCTGGGCTGCAGCTTCGCGCCGAACCACAAGGGCATGCACATGCCACGCCCCGGCGAGCGGCTGGACTTCCTGCGCCGCCAGGTGCTGACCTCGCGCAACGTCACCGGCGGGCGAGTGCTGAGCGCCCTTCTCGGGAGCCTGAACTACCAGATCGAGCACCACCTGTTCCCGAGCATGCCGAGCCGCAACCTGCGCCACTGCCAGCCGCTGGTCCGGCAGTTCTGCGGGGCGCAGGCGATCTCGTACTGCGAGTCGAGCCTGCTGGCCTCGTACGCGACCAGCCTGCGCTACCTGCGCGACCTGAGCCCGGCGCGGAGCTAGCGTCCGCGTGCGGCACCTGCGGCCCCCGGCCGGCGTGGCCGGGCTCCGATGACGACGACGCAGGCAGCGGCCCCGGTCCGGTCGTACCGCGACAGTGACCGGGACCTCGACCTCCGGTGGTGGGCGGCGGCGAACTTCCTGACCGTGACGCAGATCTACCTGCAGGCCAATGCGCTGGTGCGCGCGCCCCTGACGGGGGCGGACATCAAGCCGCGGCTGCTCGGCCACTGGGGCACCAGCCCCGGCCTGTCCATGATCTACACGCTGTTGAACCGGCTCATCAACGAGACCGGCAGCGACGTCATCTACGTCGCCGGCCCCGGTCATGGCGGCCCGGCACTGCTCGCGAACGCCTACCTCGAGGGCACGTACAGCGAGATCTACCCGCACGTCACCCGCGACGTCGCCGGGCTGACGCGGTTCGCCCGGCAGTTCTCGACCCCTGGCGGGGTGCCCAGCCACGTCAGCGTGCAGACGCCGGGCAGCATCCACGAGGGAGGCGAGCTCGGGTACGCGCTGGCCCATGCCGGCGGAGCCGCGTTCGACCACCCAGGCCTGCTGGTCGCCTGCGTCGTCGGCGACGGCGAGGCCGAGACCGGGCCGCTGGCCGCGTCCTGGAAGCTGCCGTCGTTCCTCGACCCCCGGCGGGACGGGGCGGTACTTCCTATCCTGCACCTGAACGGGTACAAGATCTCCGGTCCCACGGTCTTCGGCCGCGCTGCGGACGCTGATGTCTGCGCCTTCCTGCAGGCGCAGGGCTGGGACCCGGTGGTGGTGTCAGGCGACGACCCGCCCGCGGTGTTCGACGCCCTGTACGCCGCGTTGACCGGCGGCGAGGCCGCCATCCGGGCGGTGCAGCGCCGGGCCCGCGCCGGCGGGGCCGGACCGTGGCGCTGGCCGGCCATCGTGCTGCGTACGCCGAAGGGGTGGACCGGGCCGGACGTCGTGGACGGCGTGCGGATCGCCGGCACGTTCCGGGCGCACCAGGTGCCGCTGGCCGGCGTCCGGAAGAACCCGGCGCACCTGGCGCTGCTGGAGCGCTGGCTCCACTCGTACCGGCCCGAGGCGGCCTTCGACGCCAGCGGCGCGCTCGTGGCTGAGCTCGCCGCGCTCGCACCGGCCGGCGACAAGCGGATGTCGGCGTCCCCCTATGCCAACGGCGGCCGGCTGCTGACCGACCTGCCGCTGCCACCGCTGGAGCGGTACGCCATCTCGGTGGACCGACCCGGCGGCGGTTCCCACGAGAACACCCGCCCGCTCGGCGAGCTGATGCGCGACCTGTACGCGGCGACCACGACCGCCGACGGGGGCGGCACGTTCCGGCTCTTCTGTCCGGACGAGACCGCGAGCAACCGGCTCGACGCGGTGTTCGCAGCCACGGACCGGTGCCTGCAGGCACCGGTTCTGCCCACCGACGACCATCTCTCCCCCGGCGGGCGGGTGATGGAGGTGCTCTCCGAGCACCTGTGCGAGGGCTGGCTCGAGGGCTACCTGCTCTCGGGCCGGCACGGCCTGTTCGCGACGTACGAGGCCTTCGCGATGGTGTCCGCGTCGATGCTGGTGCAGCACGCGAAGTGGCTGCAGCACGCGGCCGACCTGCCGTGGCGGGCACCAGTGGCCTCGCTCAACGTGCTGCTCACCTCCACCTGCTGGCGCAACGACAACAACGGCTTCTCCCACCAGGGCCCGGGCCTGATCGACACCGCGATCCCGCTGGCACCGGACGTCGTGCGGATCTGGTTCCCGCCGGACGCGAACTGCGCGCTGTCGATCGCGGACCACTGCCTGCGCAGCCGCGACCACGTGAACCTGATCGTCATCGACAAGCAGCAGCACCTGCAGTACCTCACGCTGGAGCAGGCGAACGCGCACTGCGCGGCCGGCGCCTCCGTGTGGGACTGGGCGGGCACCGAGGCTCCCCAGCCGGGGGAGCCGGACATCGTGCTCGCCGCGGCCGGCGACGTCCCGACGCTGGAGATCCTCGCTGCCGCACACCTGCTGCGCGAGCACGTGCCGTACCTGCGGGTCCGGGTGGTCAACGTGGTGGACGTGATGGCGCTGACGCCGCCGGACGTGCATCCGCACGGATTGAGCGACGAGACCTTCGAGGCGCTGTTCACCGCGGACACGGACGTCGTCTTCGCCTTCCATGGCTACCCCCGGGCGGTGCACGAGCTGATCCACGGGCGCGTCGCCGCGAGCCGATTCCACGTCCGCGGGTTCATCGAGCAGGGCACCACGACGACGCCGTTCGACATGACGGTGCTGAACCGGATGAGCCGTTACCACCTGGTCGGTGAGGCACTTCGCCGGGCCCGTCGGATCCCCGAGGGCGGCGACGCACTCGCCCGCCACTGCGAGGACATGCTGGCCCGCCACCACGACTACGTCCGCGAGCATCTCGAGGACATGCCGGCGGTTCGGGACTGGGTCTGGCCGGGGTGAGCGGGCATCGGGTCCTGTCGCTGAACCCGGGCTCGTCGTCGTACAAGGCAGCAGCGCGCGGGCCGGACCTCGACGTGGCCTTCGCCGCATCCGGCGGGACGATGACCGTCACCGACAGCGTAGATGTGCTGCGGCACAGCACATCCGGGAACGTATCGGCGGTCGTCGAGATGATCGCTGCCGAGCTCGTCCGGCGGCGGGTGCGACCCGACGCGCTCGCGCACCGCGTGGTGCACGGCGGTCCGAACCATCACCTGCCCACGGTGGTGGACGACGGCCTGGTCGCCACGCTGCAGACGCTCGTCCCGTTGGCGCCGCTGCACCTGCCCGACGACCTCGCAAGCATCGCCGCGGCGCGGCGCGCCTGGCCCGACGTCCCGCACATCGTGTGCTTCGACACCGGCTTCCACCACGACCTGCCACCGGCCGACCGCCGGTTGCCGGTGCCGCCGGAGCTGGCTGCGGCCGGTGTGCGCCGGTACGGCTTCCACGGCCTGTCCATGCAGTCAGTGCTGCACGCGCGCCCGGCCCTGGGGCAGGTGGTCGTCGCCCACCTCGGCAGCGGCTGCAGCGTGACCGCGATCGCCGACGGCAAGCCGCGGCACACCACCATGTCGCTGACGCCGACGGGCGGGATGGTGTCGGTCACCCGCAGCGGCGACCTCGATCCCGAGGTGGTGCTCTACCTCCTCGAGCAGCGCGGGTACGCGGCGCGCGACCTGCGCGGGTTGCTGGAACGCCGCGCGGGCTTCGGCGGGGTGGCCGGCGGCCGGACCGACCTGAAGGCCCTGCTCGCCGCCGGCGACGACGACGCCGCGTTGGCGGTGGAGGTGTTCGTGGGGAGCGCGGCGCGGGCGATCGCCGGGTGTGCGACCGCGCTGGACCGGTGGGAGACGCTGGTGTTCACCGGCGGGATCGGCGCGCGGTCGCCGGAGATCCGGGACCGGATCTGCGCGCGCCTGCTGCCGCTGCGCGGAGCGTCCGCCCACGGCGGCGTCCACGAGCTGGCGGCGACCGGTCTCCGCGTGCTGGTGGTCCCGGCCGACGAGGAGGGCGTCCTCGACCGGTCGGCGCGGGCGCTGCTGGACCTCACGCCGAGCGCCGGGGGACGTTGAACCTGCTCAGCCGGCGCCGGACGTGCCGTCGGGGGCGGGGACGCGACATCTCGGACGGAGCCGCCGTAGGGCCTGGGACGTCACGCCGGCGAAACACACCCCGCCTACCCTCCGCGGCTGTGGCGCACGGCGGCGGGAGGCGACAGATGGACTCTGCGGCGGACACGTTGCAGAAGGCACTCCGGATCAACCTCGACCCCCGCTGGTACGGCACGATCGCCGAGATCGGCGCCGGGCAGGAGGTGGCCCGCTGGTTCTTCCGGGCCGGTGGCGCCGCGGGCACGGTGGCCAAGTCGATCTCCGCGTACGACATGGCGGTCAGTGACGCCGTCTACGGCAAGTCGGGCCGATACGTGTCGATGGCCCGGCTGCAGGCGATGCTCGACCACGAGTTCTCGCTGAACCTGGATCGGTTGAGCGCAGAACGCGGCGACTCCAACGCGTTCTTCGCCTTCGCCGACACCGTGGTCGCCCGCAGCTTCCGCGGCGGCAACGAGTGTCACGGCTGGATGGGCGTGAAGTTCCAGTCGAACGTACGGGACGAGCCCAGCCAGATCGTGCTGCACGTCCGGATGCTCGACGCCGAGGCGGGCCTGCAGCAGGAGGCCCTCGGGATCGTCGGAGTCAACCTCCTGCACGCCGCCTTCTTCGAGCACCACGAGCCGGAGCGACTGGTGGACAGCCTGCTGGACCGGCTCACCACCGGCCGCATCGAGATCGACATGATCGAGCTGAACGGCATCGAGTTCCGGGCCGTCGACAACCGGCTGATGGCGCTGAAGCTGGTGCAGGTGGGGCTGAGCGGTGCGGCCATGTTCGGGCCCGACGGCAAGGTGCTTCAGCCCAGCGAGGTGCTGCGGAAGAAGGCGATCCTGGTCGAGCGGGGCAGCTTCCGGCCGCCGACGGTCGTGAACATCGACATGCTGTCCTCGGCGCTGGCGAAGTTCGAGGCCGACCCCGCCGTCGCGGGCAAGGACGTGCTGATGCTCACCGAGCTGACCATGGCGAACCTGCTGGCCGGCGGCGCCGCGGTCGACCGTCGTGACTTCCTCGCCCGGGCAGACCTGCTCGCGGCCTGCGGGATGACCGTGCTGATCTCCGACTACGTCGAGCACCACCGGCTCGCCGCGTACCTGGCCTGGCGTACCGACGAACGGATCGGCATGGTGATGGGCGTGCCGAGCCTGCTGGACCTGTTCGCCGAGGAGCGGTACGCCCAGCTGCCGGGCGGCATCCTGGAGGGGTTCGGGCGCCTGTTCAAGAACGACCTGAAACTGTTCGTGTACCCCATGCTGCGCGAGGGCGAGGTGAGCACCGTCGACACCCTCGCCGTGGCTGAGGAGCTGCAACCGCTGTACGCGTACCTGTCGGGACGGGGCAGCTTCGTCGGGCTGGACAACTACAAGCCCGAGTACCTCCCGATCCTCAGCCGCGACGTGCTGCGCCGGATCGCCGGCGGGGACGCGCAGTGGGAGTCGATGGTGCCCGCGGAGGTCGCGGCACTGATCAAGAAGCGCTGCTTCTTCGGCTACCACCGGACCGACGAGGACTGAGCGCCCTCGCCGCCAGGCGATTCCTGACGACCGGCTGGTGGTCAGCTCCACGTCGGGACCCCGGGATCGACTTCGGGGGCCTACGTTCTCCGGTGGGCGCGCTTCGCGGGGGAGCCGCGCCCGATGGACCCGGCGACAGCAGTCGTCACCCCGCGACGGCAGTTCCGAAGGACGAGCCATGACTCAGCCCGACGCGCCCACCGCGACGACCTCGCGCGAACAGGCCCTGGCCGAGTCCTTCGTCTATCTGGCCGACACGCTCGTCGACGACTACGACGTGATGGACCTGTTGGACTACCTCGCCGCCGCATGCGTCCGCGTGCTCGGCGCCACCGCGGCCGGCCTGCTGCTCGTGGACCAGCGCGGTGGGCTCGGGCTGGCATCGAGTTCGGACGGGGACTCCCGGCTGCTGGAGCTCTACCAGCTGCAGCGCGACCAGGGCCCCTGCCTGGACTGCGTCCGTGGCCGCGTCGCGGTCAGCAGCCCCGACCTGCGCGCCGACCAGGAACGGTGGCCGCTGTTCGTGCCCGCGGCCCTCACTGCCGGCTTCCGGTCGGTGGTGGCCGTCCCGATGCAGCTGCGGGCGCAGACCGTCGGCGGCCTGAACCTGTTCAGCGGTCCGGGGGCAGCGCTCGGGCCGGCCGAGCAGCGCCTGGCCCAGGCCCTCGCGGACGTCGCCACCATCGGGATCCTGCAGCACCGCTCGGCCCATCGCAGCAGCGTGCTCGCGGAACAGCTCCAGCACGCCCTCAACAGCCGGGTCGTGATCGAGCAGGCGAAGGGCGTCCTGGCCGAACGGCACAACGTCGGGATGAGCGACGCGTACGCGGCCCTGCGGCGCCAGGCCCGCGACCACAACCTGAAGATCGCCGACGCGGCCAGCCAGGTGCTGCACGAAGACCCACCCGCGACCTGATGACGGCGGCGGCGGCGGGACCGGTCGGCACCCGCCTGCGCGGGTGGGTTCCCGTCTCGGCGACGCTCGCCCCCACCGCGCCCCGGACGGCGATCCAGGGGGCTATCTGGTGCTCTTCCGGA
Source organism: uncultured bacterium (assembly GCA_964245825.1). Classification (GTDB taxonomy): domain Bacteria; phylum Actinomycetota; class Actinomycetes; order Mycobacteriales; family CAJCIY01; genus CAJCIY01. The sequence goes on from CAXTNT010000010.1 coordinate 61,481, forward strand.
CGTGCGCCGGCGACTTCGTGGGGGTGGCGCCGTCACCGAATGCCCAGGCTTCGATGCTGCCGAGCGGAGGCTGGTAGCTGCTGGCACCGACGGTGCTGGCGGTCCAGCCCTTGGCCCCGGCCACGGCGTGGTAGTACGCCCAGTACGCGTCCGCGGGCGGCGTCCGCGTGCACGACTGCTGGGCGGGTGCGGGGAGGCCCTGGATGCGGCAGACGAACGCGAGGCCGTACTGCGCGGTTCCGGTAGGGGTGAAGCCCGCGTTCTCCATCGCGGTGAGCCCCGAGGTCTGCGCGCCGACGGCGCACCGGGTCTGCTCGACGCCGCCGAAGGCGGTGAAGTCCACGGTCACCGTCACGCCGGCGTTCTTCGCGCACGCGCCCGGCGTGCCGGCCTGGGAGCCGGGCTGCGTGCCGGGCTGGGCGCCGGCCCTGGCGGGGGGCCTCCCCGTCGAGGTGGTGCAGACGGGCGCGGGCAGGCTGGCGGACAGGGTCGACGGCGGCAGCGGCAGCGTCAGGCCGGCGGCGGCGGGCACGGCCTGCACCGTGGCCAGCACGCTCGGGCTGCGCGAGCCGGGGTAGAAGTACGCGCCTCGGTCGTCGGTTGGGTCGGCGCAGCCGAGCTGGTAGGACGCCAACGCCTGGTACGCGCCGCCGGGGTCGGCCCCGTCGGCCAGCAGGGCCTGGATCGAGAGCGCCGTCGAGTCCGGGTCCGACGGCTGCCCCTTCGCGGCGATGTACGGGAAGCCACCGTCGCTGCTGCGTACCTTCGCCAGCGACGCCACGAGCCGGGCGCGCCGCGGGTGCTGGCCGTACGCCGCCAGGCCCTGCGCGGCCATGCCGGTGCTGTTGGTGTCCGGCCCGGTGAAGGTGTTCGGGTTCGCGGCCGGGCAGCGCACCGACGGGTCGGACCGGTACGAGGTCCACAGCCCGTTACCGCACTGCTGGGTCGTCAGCCACGTCAGCGAGGTCTGCACGGTGGCCGCCGGGACGCCGGCGGCCTTCAGCGCGGCAAGTGCGACGCCCTGCCGGAACGCGCCGTCGTAGGTCGGATCGGCGCTGCCGAACAGGCCGGTGTCGGGCCCCGAGGTGCGCGCCGTCGCGAGCAACCTCGCGGTCAGGTCGTTGACCGGCTTCCGACCCCCGAAGTGGCTGGGGTCGTCCCCGGCCGAGACCGCGGCCATGATCACGTACCCGAGCAGGCCGGGGTCGTCGGTGCCGTCCGGCTCCTGCAGCGGGGCACCGAGGTTCTGCTTCAGGTACGCGATCGCCTGCGCCGACTGCACGCGGCCGACCCCGGCCGCGTGCAGGCCCAGGACCGCGTACGCGGTGTCGCCGAGGTCGGCCGCCCCGAAGGACTCCAGATGACCGCCGCCGGCGGAGATCTCCCGGCCCAGCCAGCCCGCGCCGTAGCTCGCGCCGGTCTGGTCGGGCGGCGCGACCGCACCCGTCGCCGCGCTGGCCGGCAACGCGAGAAGGGTGGCGGCGCAGGCCACGGACAGGAGCGCGAGAACACTCTTGGCTGTCGACACCGGATCCCCTGACTCTTGGGGACGGCACCACGGCGACCGACGCGCCGGTGACCCGCCGCGAAGGCTCCGACGCGCAGTCCACGGCGTGTGCTGGAGCCCGACCCGAGGCAGGCATTCCGACTCGTACGAGGCTCGAGGCCCCGTACCTACGGCTGCGGGTCAGTGCCGGACTCAGACCGGCTTCCCCTGCCTACGGATCGTACGAGGCCGGAACGTACACCACCTCCGGGCGGCAATGGCTCTACGCTCCGGCTGCCCGCCCGACGCGTCCGCACGGAAGGACCACCACGCGATGCCCATGTTCGGCAAGAACGACGGCCAAGGTCAGGCGGCGGCCTGGGAGCCGGACGCGGCCGCCGGCCGACTCGCGGAGACCGCCGGCGCCAGCCCGCAGGGCGTGTTCACCTCGGACCTGTCGGTCTCGGAGTACGTCCTGCTCGAGGAGGCCGGGTTCGAGCCGTTGGGCTTCGTCGTCGGCTCCTCGATCTACCACATCGGGTTGCAGCCCGGCCGGTGGAACCAGAACCAGGAGCTGCGCACCCTGACGCAGGCCATGTACTCGGCCCGCGAGCTGGCGATGGGACGCATGCAGGCCGAGGCCGAGCACCTCGGTGCCGACGGCGTCGTCGGGGTCGAGCTGCGCATGCAGTCGTACGTCTGGGGTCAGGAAGTCCTGGAGTTCATCGCCACCGGTACCGCCGTGCGGTCCTTCGACGGCAAGGGCGCGCACCGGACCCCGGCGGGACGTGCCTTCTCCTCGGACCTGTCCGCGCAGGACTTCTACCGGCTGCTTGCCGCCGGCTCGGTGCCGGTCGCGTTCGTCCTCGGCACCTGCGTCTACCACATCGCCCACCAGGGCGTGCTCCAGTCGCTGCGCCAGGTGGGGAGCAACCAGGAGATGGTCACCTTCACGCAGGGGATCTACGAGGCCCGGGAGCTGTCCCTGGCGCGGATGCAGGCCGAGGCGACCGCCGCCGGGGCCACCGGGATCGTCGGGGTGGACGTGCTCGTGGCCAACCACGTGTGGGGAGCGCACGCGACCGAGTTCCTCGCGACGGGCACCGCGGTCCGCCGACTCGGGGAGTCCCATCGGCTGGCCGACACCGCGCCCAAGCCCACCTTCACCCTCGGGCTCGACTGAGCCGCCGCCGCGGTGGGCTCCCGGTGAGGAGGCCGCTCAGCCACCAGCCCACGAGTGCGAGCGCTGCGCCCGCCACCGTGTCGAGCAGCCAGTGCGCGCCCGTCGAGAGCACCACCCACGTCACGAACAGCGGGTAGAGCGCGAACAGCCAGCGGCGCGCGCCAGTGCCGACTGCGGCCGCCAGGCTGAGCGCGACCCAGGTCGACCAGCCCAGGTGCAGGGACGGCATCGCGGCGTAGGGATCGGCGATCCGTTCGATGCCACCGTGGTTGAGCGACCACCACCCCCCGACCTCGAGAGTGTCGCGGATGTGCGCCTGCGGCAGCAGGCGTGGTGGCGCGGTGGGGTAGAGCGCGAACATCGCCAGCGCGGCGGCGGAGATCAGCAGCAGCGCGTTGCGACAGCGCCGGTAGATCGCCGGTCGGCGTACCAGCAGGAAGACCAGCACCGCCAGCGTGACCGTGACGTGCGCGAGCAGGTAGGCACCGTTGACGAAGTGCACGACGAATCCGTGGGCGGGGATGAGTGCCTGGAAGGCCCGCTCGGGGTCCAGGTGCAGGGTGCGCTCGGCGCGCAGGACGTCGACGCCGTGCGCGAACGCGACGCGTCGGTCGTGCGAGTCGCCGGTGGATCGGCCGTGCGCGTCGCGGATCCAGGCGTACGCGGCGTAGAAGGCGCCGAGCAGCAGCACCTCGAACGCCCAGAGGGGGCGTCGGACCGGCGCGGCCGTCGGTCGGGTGACCGACTGGACTTCGAGCATCCGGGGAGCCTAGGCGTCGTTTCGCACGGCCCTGACGGATCTCGACGTGACCGGGGCCTTGACTCGGACGCTCCCGGCGAGTGTGATGCGGCACCATGGCCGTTGATCAACCGGAGGCGCCGGAACGGCCGAGGCCTCGGCGCTCCTGGCTCGCCCAGGTCTTCCGCGCACGGCAGCGGGTGCACGCCACCCGCAACGACAACGACGTCCAGCACACCCGCGCCTGGACCGGGCTCTACGTCGTCGTGCTGGGCGATGCGGCGATCGCGGTGGCGGCGATCTTCGCGGTCGTGCTGATCAGTCGCCACACGCCCGCCGCCGGCGCTGGAGGTTCGGGCGGGTCCGGCATCGACACCCCGTCCATCGTCTCGATCCTCACCAGCGCGTTCACCGCGATCGCGACCATGACGACCGCGTACTTCGGGATCCGCGCTGCGTCGAACACCGCCCAAGCCTCGATGGGCAACACGCCGACGGCGGGCGGGCAACCCACCGATCCGCCGGTGCCGGTGCAGGCCGCCCCCACCAAGGCAGCGCCACGGAAGTCGGCGCCCGGAGCCGGTGGTTAGTGGGGGCTACTCGTAGTCGATGACGACCGGGGCCGGTCTGATGGCGAGCGCCTCGGGCGGGGAGTAGATGTCGACGTCCTGCTTGTAGAAGAGCTTCAGGCCCAGGCCGAATCGCAGGTCCTGCGCCAGGAAGCGGTACTTCGACAGCTTGGCCGCGCGGCTGCCGAAACCGTCCATGTTGAAGACGGTCGCCAGCTGCGCCCGCGGCACGACGCCGGCCTTGCCCACGATCTCGTCGGTCGTGAACTGGTGGATCAGCAACAGCTTCTGCGGCAGGTGGTGGGCCGCGGTGAAGGCCGCGAGCCACGCCGAGGTCCGGTTGACCTCCGTCGCCGACACCGTCCCGATCTGCTGGTCGGGCACCTGCCCCGGGGTCAGCCGCCACTCCGGGTCGAGCGCCAGCCCCACGTCGGGGTCCGCCAGGTACGGCGCCAGCCGCTCCGCGAGCGGCAGGAACGACGTGCGGCCCGGCTGGATGTCGAGGATCAGCAGGGCGTGATGGGCGTGCGCCGCCTGCAGGTACGACGTCAGCACCGAGCCGGGCTCCTGCACCTCGTAGTCGCCGTCCGTGCCGGGGGAGCCCTGGATGACGTCCGCGATCAGCTCGTACGCGGGGATCACCGGCGCACCCGCGGTGCGGTACGCCGCGGCCTGCTGCGCGAGCCGGGGCCAGATCGCCGCGGCCGACGCCGTGCCGAGCACCCCGAGGGCCGGTGTGCCGGCGGCGCCGTAGAAGGCCACGATGCGGTTGCCCGGCAGCAGCCGCGCCGACCCGCCCGGTTCCGACGGGGTCGAGACCGGGGTCGGCGTCGGGGCCGCGCTGGTGGCGGTCGAGCTCGCCGTCGCGGACGAGGTCGACGACGAGCTGCGCACGGTCGGCGGCGCGGCGCTGTGGCCACCGCCGCAGCCGGCCAATACCGCGACGGCGGCGACCACCGCCACGACCGGCGCCCGGCGCACCGTCGCGCGACAGCTGCTGTCCTGCACTGCTGCTCCTGACTGAGGCGGACCGATGGCCCGACAGCGTACGGATCTTCGTCGACGCCCTCGGATTACCGCAGACGCGTACACAGAGCCTCTCGTCCTCCGCAGATGCGGTTCGCGCGCTACCGTCCCGGCATGCCCGCGTACCGGATGTCGGAAGCTGCCCGGTTGCTCGGTGTCAGCGACGACACCGTGCGCCGGTGGGTCGAGGGCGGCCGGCTGACGCTCGCGGCAGCCGACGGGGGACCGAAGACGATCGACGGAGCCGAGCTGGCCGCCTTCTCGGTCGAGCTGGCGGCGAACGCGCAGGCGCTCGACCCCATCCAGGGCGTCGACACCTCGGCGCGCAACCGGCTGGTGGGCCTGGTCACGAAGGTGACCAAGGACACGGTCATGGCCCAGGTCGAGATGCAGGTCGGCCGGTTCCGAGTGGTGTCGCTCATCAGCGCGGAGGCGGCGACCGAGCTCGGGCTCCAGCCCGGAGTGCTGGCCGTCGCGGAGATCAAGGCCACCAGCGTCGTCATCGAGGTCCCGCGCCGTGGGGCCGACCCGAGGGAGATCCCGTGATTCGCCGCCGAGGCACCGTCGCCCTGCTCGCCGCCGCCCTCGCGCTCAGCACCGCGGCCTGCGGTTCCGCGGCCAAGCACACCAGCAGTACACCGGCGCTCACCGGGACCATCACCGTGTTCGCTGCTTCCTCGCTCACCGGCTCGTTCACCACCCTGGGCAAGCAGTTCGAGACGGTCCACCCGGGCACCACGGTGAAGTTCTCCTTCAGCGCGAGCTCGACGCTGGCGCAGCAGATCCTCGCGGGTGCACCCGCCGACGTGTTCGCGGCCGCCTCGCCCAAGAACATGACGCAGGTCGCCGCCGACGTCGACGCGCCTACCGACTTCGTCTCCAACACCGCCGAGATCGCCGTCGCGCCGGGCAAGGCGTCGACCATCACCTCTCTCACCGATCTCGGCCACCCGGGCGTGACGGTGGCGCTGTGCCAGCCCCAGGTGCCCTGCGGCGCGCTGGCGCAGACCGTGCTCAAGAACGCAGGCGTAACAGTGCACCCCAGAACCGAGGGTCTCGACGTGAAGAGCACGCTGGCGTACGTGACGGGCGGCCAGGTCGACGCGGCGATCGTCTACGTCACCGACGTCAAAGCCGCGGGGACTGCGGTGGTCGGAGTCACGATCCCGGCCGCGGACAACGCCAGCACCAAGTACCCCATCGCGACCGTCAAGGCCACCAAGAACTCTTCTCTCGCAGCGGCTTTCGTGAGCTACGTCGAATCGAGCGCCGGCACGTCGGTGCTGCTGGCAGCGGGCTTCTCGGCGCCCTGAGAGCCGTGAGACTTCGCCCGCGGGAGCTGCCCGGTCGGCTGCCGGCGGTGCTCGCCCTGCCGGCTCTCGTCGCGCTGCTGTTCCTGATGCTGCCGCTGCTGGGCCTGCTGCAGCGCGCCCCGTGGCGTGGGCTGCCGCACCTGCTGGGCGACGAGGCGGTCCGCCAGGCGCTCCTGCTGTCGCTCGCGACGGCGTCGTCCGCTACCGCGCTGTCGCTGGTGTTCGGCGTCCCACTCGCCTGGGTGCTGGCCCGGCGGCGGTTCCCCGGCCGCAAGGCGCTGCGCGCCCTGGTCCTGCTGCCGCTCGTGCTGCCGCCGGTGGTGGGCGGCGTCGCGCTGCTCTACGCGTTCGGCCGGCGGGGGCTGTTCGGTCCGCTGCTCGCCCACCTCGGGGTGTCGCTGTCGTTCACCACCGCGGGCGTCGTCCTGGCCGAGACCTTCGTGGCCATGCCGTTCCTCGTCATCACGGTGGAGGGTGCGATGGCCGGCGCCGACCTGCGCTACGACGAGGCGGCGAGCACCCTCGGGGCCGGCACCTGGACCACCTTCCGCCGGGTCACGGTGCCGCTCGTGGCGCCGTCGGTCGCGGCCGGCGCGGTGCTGACCTTCGCCCGCGCGCTGGGTGAGTTCGGCGCGACCATCACCTTTGCCGGCAACCTCCCCGGCACCACACAGACGCTGCCACTGGCCACGTACATCGCGCTGGAGACCGACCCCCAGCAGGCGGTGGCCCTCGCGTTGCTGTTGCTCGTCGTCAGCATCGCCGTCCTGCTGCTGCTGCGCGAACGCTGGCTGCGGCCGGGGGTGGCGTGACCCTCTCGGCCGACGTCGTGACCGGGCGCGGTGCCTTCTCCCTCGAGGTTGCGTTGGCGGCCGACGACGGCGAGGTGGTGGCCGTGCTCGGGCCCAATGGCGCCGGCAAGTCCACGCTGCTGCGCGCCCTGGCGGGACTGCTGCCGCTGCGCGGGGGCCAGGTCTCGCTGGCTGGCCGCGTGCTGGAGGACGCGTCGGTACGGGTCCCCGCGGCGGAGCGGCGGATCGGCGTCGTGTTCCAGGACTACCGGCTCTTCCCGCACCTGTCGGCCCGGGAGAACGTCGCGTTCGGACTGCGCAGCCGGGGGGTGCGCGTCCGCGCGGCCCGGCGGTCGGCGGACGGGTGGCTGGAGCGGCTCGGGCTCGGCGGGCTGGCCGACCGGCGGCCCGGCGAGCTGTCCGGCGGCCAGGCCCAGCGGGTGGCGTTGGCGCGGGCACTGGCCACCGACCCGTTGCTCCTGCTGCTCGACGAGCCGCTCGCCGCCCTCGACGCCGAGGTCCGCGCGGAGGTGCGCGCGGTGCTGCGCGACCGGCTCGGTGCCTTCGCCGGGCCGTGCCTGCTCGTCACCCACGACCCGGTGGAGGCGATGACGCTCGCGGACCGCATCGTCGTGCTGACCGACGGCCGGGTTGTGCAGTCGGGTACGCCCGGGGAGGTCGCGCGGCGCCCGGCCACCCCCTACGTGGCCCGCCTGGTGGGGTTGAACCTCTGGCGCGGCAAGTTCGCCGGTGGGGTCCTGACGGTCGAAGGAGGCGGCGAGATCGCCTGTGCTGCAGGCGATGTCGGTGGTCCCGTCGTGGCGACACTGCGGCCGAGCGCGGTCACCCTCTCGCTCGGCGCGCCGGCAACTACCAGCGCCCGCAACGTCTGGCCCGGCACGGTGCACGCCGTCGAGGTGCTCGGCGAACGCGTCCGGGTCGAGGTGACCTCGGTGCCTCCGGTCGTCGCCGAGATCACCGCCGCCGCCCTCACCGAGCTCCGCCTGGGCCCCGGCGATGTGGTCTGGGCCAGCGTCAAGGCCACCGATGTCGTCGTGCACCCGGCTGGCTGATCGGAACCAACACCCCGGTGCTGCCCGGTGCGAGGACTAGCCGCCGATGGCGGACATCGGGCGCTGCGGCTGCCGGAAGCCCGGGGCGTCGATGCCATGACCGGCCTTCTTGCCGGCCATCGCCGACGCCCACCGCCCCGCCAGCTCGTCGTCGGACGCACCGCTCCGCAGCAGCCCACGCAGGTCGGTCTCCTCGCGCGCGAACAGGCAGGACCGGACCTGCCCGTCGGCGGTGAGCCGGGTCCGGTCGCACGCCGCGCAGAACGGACGCGTCACCGAGCCGACCACCCCGACAACCGCTGGTCCACCGTCCACCAGCCAGCGCTCTGCCGGGGCGCCCCCGCGCAGGGCGGGGTCCGGGGTCAGCGCGTACCTGCGGGCGAGCTGGTCGAGGATCTCCGCGGCGGTGACCAGCGTCGCCCGGTCGAAGTGGCCCATCGGGTCGAGCGGCATCTGCTCGACGAAGCGGAGCTCGTACCCGCGCTCGAGGCAGTAGGCGAGCAGGTCGGCGGCCTCGTCGTCGTTGACGCCCCGCAGCAGCACGCTGTTGACCTTGACCGGACCGAGACCGGCGGCCTGCGCCGCGGTCAACCCGGCGAGGGTGTCCTCGAGGCGGTCGCGGTGCGCGAGCTGGCGAAAGGTGCTGCGCCGCAGGGTGTCCAGCGACACGTTGACGCGGTCGAGGCCCGCCGCGGCGAGAGGGGCGGCGAGCCGGTCCAGGCCGATGCCGTTGGTGGTCAGCGCCAGCCGGGGCCGCGGGAGGAGCGCAGACAGCGAGGTCACGATGTCGACCAGACCGGGTCGCAGCAACGGCTCGCCGCCGGTGAGCCGTACCTGGTCGACGCCCAGCCGCTCGACCGCCACCCGGACCAGCCGTACCACCTCGGCGTCGGTGAGCAGCTCGGCGCGGGGCAGCCACGACAGGCCCTCGGCCGGCATGCAGTACGTGCACCGCAGCGAACAGCGGTCGGTCAGCGACACCCGCAGGTCGGTCGCCACCCGGCCGAAGCCGTCGGCCAGCGGCAGCGCGGCGGGGGCGGCGAGCGTCACCTCCCCAGGGTAGGTGCCTTCCGGTTCGACCGCCGATGCCTGTCGGTAGCCGCGCAACAGACCGACCCAACGACGCGTCGGGCGCGTCGCGGCCGCGCGTCTGCTGGGATGTGCGCATGCCTTGCGTCCGATACTGGGCCGCGGCGCGGGAGCTCGCGGGCCGGCCCGCCGAGTCGGTCCCCGGGGCGACGCTCGCCGAGGTCCTGGGCGCCGTGATCGCGGCCCACGGCCCCCGGATGGCGACCCTGCTCGGCCGCAGCGTGCTGCTGGTCGACGGCGAGCGGGTCGACCCGGATGCCGACCTGCCGGTGCCCGCCGACAGCAGCGTCGAGATCCTTCCCCCGTACGCGGGGGGATCGGCGTGAAGTCGTTCGAGGCCCACCTCCACGACCTTCGGGGGCTGCTCGTACCGCGACCGGCGACCACCGCCGCGGTGCTCGACGCCGTCGGCCGCACGCTCGCCGCCGACGTACGCTCGGCGACCGACCTTCCGACGTTCGCCACCTCCGCGATGGACGGGTACGCCGTCCGCGTTGCCGACGTACCCGGGACGCTGCGGCTGGTGGGCGAGGTCGCAGCCGGCCAGGTGCCGGCGGTGGCCGTCTCCCCCGGCGCCGGCGTCCGCGTCATGACCGGCTCGCCGCTGCCCGCCGGGACCGAGGCGGTCGTGATGGTCGAGGACACGCTCTGCAGCGGCGAGCGGATCGAGGTCACCGTCGGCACCACCGCCGGCCGGTACCTCCGCGCCGCGGGCGAGGACCTGCGCGCCGGCGACGTCATCCTGCCGGCCGGCACCGTCATCGGGGCGGCCCAGCTGGCCGCGCTGCTCGCAGCCGGGCTGAGCCGGGTCGAAGTCCACCCGCGACCGCGGGTCGCCGTGCTGTCCACGGGCGACGAGCTGGTGGCCGCCGGCACCACCCCCGGGGCAGCGCAGCTGGTGGACAGCAACGGTCCGGGGCTGGCCGCAGCGGCGCGCGCCGCCGGCGCCGATGTGGTCCACGTCGGGCACGCCGCCGACGACCCGGCAGCGTTCCTCGCGGCGCTCGACGTCCTGCCCGAGGTCGACCTGATCGTGACCAGTGGCGGCGTCAGCATGGGTGCGTACGACGTGGTGAAGGCAGCGCTCGGCCCTCTGGGCGTCGTTTTCGAGCAGGTGGCGATGCAGCCCGGCAAGCCGCAGGGCTGGGGCCGGTACCGCGGTGGGCCGGCCTTCCTCGGCCTGCCCGGCAACCCGGTCTCGGCGCTGGTGTGCTTCGAGCTGTTCGGCCGGGCGGTCCTCGGCCGCGAGCGCCCGGTGCTCGGGGCCGTCCTCGAGGACGAGATCGCGCACTCGGCGCCCGGCCGCCGCCAGTTCCTGCGCGGGCGGCTGGAGCGGGGCCGCGTGCGCGTGATCGGCGGGGCCGGCTCACACCTGCTCGCCGGCCTCGCCCAGGCCGACTGCCTGATCGTCGTACCCGAGGACGTGACGCGGGTGTCAGCAGGCCAGCGGGTCGACGTCATCCCCCTCGGCTGAGACCGCCGGGGCCCATTAGCCTGTCACCGGGCGCCCGGACCTCGCGGCCATCCGGAATGCGGTTGGCGACGAACGTCGGATGCCCGGCGGTGAAGGAGTGCGGTGAGCGACGGCCAGGATGAACGACCGTCCCCGGGCCCCGTGCCCCCGCGCGGCCGCACGACCAAGCTGCGCGCCAAGTTCGCCGAGCACATGGAGCCGGCGCCCGACATCCCGCTGTCGGAGTACGGCGCACCCCGGCCGCTGCTGCACAGGCTCGGCACGCTCCCGCTGGTCGGTCCGTTCCGCCCGTCCACGTGGAAGAGCCCGCTGCGCGGCCCGTGGCTGACATCCATGTTCGCGATCGTCCTGCTGGTCGGGCTGCCGCTCGTCACGATCACCGGGCTGCTCAGCTACATCGCATATCAGCCGCAGTTCCACCAGGCCCTTCCCACGCATGTGGGCCCGCTGCACCTGCCGTACTTCCTGTGGCCGACACACCCCGCCTGGCTCTACCGGTTCACGCAGGGCCTGCACGTTGCCCTCGGCATCGCGCTGATCCCGGTGGTGCTGGCGAAGCTGTGGTCGGTCATCCCCAAGCTGTTCTCGTGGCCGCCGGCCAAGAGCCTCGCCTCGATCCTGGACCGGCTCTCCCTGTCGCTGCTGGTCGGCAGCATCCTGTTCGAGCTCATCACCGGTGTGCTCAACATCCAGTACGACTACATCTTCGGCTTCGACTTCTACACCGCCCACTACTTCGGGGCATGGGTGTTCATCGGCGCGTTCCTGGCGCACGTGTTCCTGAAGATGCCGGCGATGCTGCGCGGGCGCCGGACCCGTTCGCTGCGCACGGTGCTGCGCACCGACCTGGCGCACACCGAGCCCGACCCGTACGTGCCGGACGGCCTGGCACCCAAGGCGCCCGCCCGGCCGACGCTGAGCCGGCGCGGCCTGCTCGGCCTCGTCGGCGGCTCGTCGCTGCTGATGACGGTGGTCACCTTCGGCTCGACGCTGACCGACAAGCTGCGGTTCACCGCGATCTTCTCCCCCCGCGGTCAGTCGTACGGATCGGGGCCGGGGCACTTCCAGATCAACCGCACCATGCGGAACGCGGGCGTCACGGCAGCCGACACCGGCGAGTACTGGCGGCTGCAGATCTCCGGGCCGAACGGCGCGATCATGCTGCTGAGCCGGGCCCAGCTGCTGTCGATGCCGCAGTACGACGAGCACCTCCCCATCGCCTGCGTCGAGGGCTGGTCGACCCTGCAGCGCTGGTCGGGCGTACGGCTGCGCGACCTCGCGGCGATGGTCGGGGTGTCGAAGCCGCAGACCGCGTTCGTGCGTTCGCTGGAGAAGCAGGGCGCCTTCAAGCAGGTCACGCTCGGCTCGCCCCAGGTCCGGGACGAGCGGTCGCTGCTCGCGCTCAAGGTCGCCGGGGCCGACCTGCTGCCCGACCACGGCTACCCGGCGCGGGTGATCGTGCCGGCGCTGCCCGGCGTACACAACACCAAGTGGGTCGCCTCGATCGACTTCCGGGGGACGGCGTGAGTCGGCTGCGGGAGGGCCTGCGCCGGTTCGAGGCCGTCGTGGGGGGCGACCCGCTGCAGGTGCTGGTGCTGCTGGCCTCCTTCGCTCTCGCCGGCTACGCCTTCTACCGCGCGTCGTTCGGGCCGCTGCCGGTGCGGATGCTGGTCTGGTTCGTCGGCGCGATCGTGGGGCACGACCTCGTGCTCTATCCGGTGTACGCGCTCGCCGACCGCACCTGGCTGGTGTTCTCCCGCCAGGTCCGGGTCCGCGTGCGGGCGCGTGAGCACGTCGTCCCGGTGGTCAACTACGTCCGGGTCCCGGCGCTGCTGTCCGGGCTGCTGCTGCTGGTCTTCTGGGGCGAGATCTCCGGCGGCGGCGCCGACAGCTTCCGGTACGCCTCGGGCCACGGGTACGACGACTACCTGGCGCGCTGGCTCATCTCCGTCGGCGTGCTGTTCGCGGTGAGCGCGCTGCTCTACGCCGCCCGGCTGCGGCGTGCGTCCCGCCATCGGCCCGCGTCGTGACGGTCGACGTCGTGCTGCCGTGCCTCGACGAATCCGCCGCGCTGCCGTGGGTGCTGGGCCGGTTGCCGGTGGGCTACCGGGCCGTGGTGGTCGACAACGGCTCGACCGACGGCTCCGCCGAGATCGCCGCAGGGCTCGGCGCGATGGTCGTCGTGGAACCCGTGCCCGGCTTCGGCTCCGCCTGCTTCGCGGGCCTGTCGGCCGCGACCGCCGACGTCGTCTGCTTCTGCGACTGCGACGGCTCGCTCGACCCGCGGGACCTGCCCCGGGTCGCCAGCCGGGTGCGTTCCGGCGCCGCCGACCTCGTGCTCGCCGCACGCCGGCCCGCCCGCCGCGCCTGGCCGCTGCACGCCCGGATCGCCAATCGCGAGCTGGCCCGACGGGTACGACGGGCCACCGGCGCGCCACTCACCGACCTCGGCCCGATGCGCGCGGCCCGGCGGGAGGCCTTGCTGGGCCTGCAGCTGCGCGACCGTCGCAGCGGCTGGCCACTGGAGATGGTGCTGCGCGCGGCGCGCGCCGGCTGGCGGATCGAGGAGACCACCGTCGACTACTTGCCGCGCAGCGGTCGGTCGAAGGTCACCGGCACCGTCCGCGGCACGATCACCGCCGTCCGGGACATGAACGCCGTGCTCGCCGAGCACAGGGCGGTCTCGTGAGCGCGGTGCCCGGCCGAGCACAGGGCGGTCTCGTGAGCGCCGCCGTCGTGGTGCTGGCCAAGGAGCCCGTGCCGGGTCGGGTGAAGACCCGGCTCACCTCCGCATACACCCCAGCCGAAGCCGCCGAGCTCGCGGCGGCGGCGCTGGCAGACACGCTCGACGTCGTCGCCTCGTGGCCGGGCGCCCGCCCGCTGTGCGTCCTGGCCGGCCAGCCCGGCCCGTGGCTGCCGGCCGGCGTCCCCGTCCGGGCGCAGGCGGCCGGCGGTCTCGGCACCCGCATCGCGGCGGCAATGCACGCGGCGTTCGACCTGCTCGGTGGCCCGGTGCTGCTGGTGGGCATGGACACGCCGCAGCTGACGCATGAGCACTTGGATGCAGCGGTCGCCGCATTGCGGAGCCACGACGCGGTGCTCGGCCCGGCCGTGGACGGCGGCTGGTGGCTGCTCGGGCTGCGCGCGCCACAGGACGCGGCGATCACCGGCGTGCCCACCTCGCGCAGCGACACGGGCGCCCGGCAGCGCGCGGCGCTCCTGGCGGCCGGCCTGACGGTGGCCGACCTGCCGCCGCTCGTCGACGTCGACACCCCCGCGGATGCCGCGACCGTCGCCGCGGCCGTGCCGGCCGGCCGGTTCGCGCGCGCGCTGGCGAGGGTAGGACGAGCTGCGTGAGCGTCGAGATGTACGACGACGCCCTGGTGTCCGCGAACCGCCTGCACGCCGAGTACGACGACGGCAGCGCCGAGTGGCTCGACATCGGCCGCTGGCTGGGTGCCCTCGATGCCGCCGACCTGCGACTGCTGGAGCGCGTACACGGGCGGGTACTCGATGTGGGTTGCGGTCCCGGCCGGCTCGCGGCGGCGCTCACCGCCCGCGGCGAGGACGCACTCGGCGTGGACATCGCGCCGGCCGCCATCGCCCTGGCGCGTACCCGCGGGGCCATCGCCGTGCAGCGGTCGGTCTTCGCCCCACTCCCTGCCGAGGGCCGGTGGGCGCACGCCCTGCTCATCGACGGCAACATCGGCATCGGCGGCGATCCGCTGCGGCTCCTGCAACGGGTCGGCGAGCTGCTCCGACCCGGTGGCCACGTCCACGTCGAGGTCGGGTCGGTCGGCGGGCGGCACGGCGCGGTCCGCGCCCGGCTGCGATCGGTCGGCGGCGAGGTCGGCAGTTGGTTCGCCTGGGCCCACGTCAGTGCCGGCCGGCTCGAGCCGATCGCGGCGGCGGCCGGCATGACGGTGGCGGCGACGTGGGAGGACAGCGGCCGATGGTTCGCCGACCTGCGTACCTGATCGTCGGGCTCGCCCTTGCCGCCGGGGTCGCCGGCTGTGGCGGTACGCACCTGCCGGCCGTGCTGCCCGCGGCACCGGAGCCGGCCAGCGCACCACCGCCGACCGGTGTCCCGGCAGGCGTCGTGGTGCAGCTGGGCGTCCCCGAGCCCGAGGGCGTGGTCGTCGATGGCAGCTCCGCCTACGCCGTCGTCGCGACCCGTCGCCCGGACCGGCTGGTGGTGGTGGACACGGCGACGCTCCGGACCCTCGCGACCCTCACCGGGCCGACCATCGGCGCGGCGCGCCACCTCGAACTGGCCAGCGGCGACGAGCAGGTGATCGTGCCGGGTGAGGACCTCGACACCGTGACCGTCGTGTCGATCCCGAGCGGGTCCATCGTGTCCTCGGTGCGGGTCGGCCGACAGCCGCACGACGCCACCGACCTCGGCGGCACGCTCGTGGTCGCCGACGAGCTCGGCGGGCAGGTCACCGCGACCCGGGGGGCCCAGAGCCTCACCACCCTCGGGGGGCTCGTCCAGCCCGGCGGCGTCGCGCAGGCCGGCGGCCTCGCGGCGGTCGTCGACGTGCGCGCACGGCTGCTCGACGTGTACGCCGTGGACCCGCTGCGCCTGACCGGCCGGGTCGCGATCGGCGCCGGTCCGACCCACGCCGTCGGCATCGGCGACGGGCTCGTCGCGGTGGCCGACACGGCCGGCGGCGAGATGCTCCTCGTCCGCGTGACCGGCAAGCCCACCGTGGTCGCGCGCTTCGGAGTCCCGGACCAGCCGTACGGTCTCGCCGTGGATCTGCCGCGGCACCGCCTGTGGGTGGCCAGCTCCGGCGACGACACGCTGCGCCAGTACAGCCTCGGGGCGCCCGGCACGACGCCGACGATCGGGCCCACGTACGTGACGGTGCAGCAGCCCAACAGTCTGGCCGTCGTGCCTGCCACCGGGCACGTGATCGTCGCCGGCGCGACCCCCGAGGGGACGCTGCAAGAGATCACGCCCTGAGCCCCGTGTCGAGCCGTCGCGCGCGGGCGCTGCTGGCGCTGGCCGCGGTCGGCGGGTGCGGCGCCCTCGTGGCCCTCAGCGTGCCTGCACCCGGCATCGTCCACCGCGGGTGGGGCCTGTTCTGGCTGATCATGGCGGCCGCCGGACTGGGCCTGGTCGGAGCGCTGGCCGTACAGCGGCTACGCCCGCGGACCTCGATGGTGGTGATCGTGCTGGCCGGGATCCTGCTGCCGGTGGTCTCGCTGGCGCCCAAGGCTCCGCTGTCCGACGACCTCTACCGGTACGCCTGGGACGGCCGCGTGCAGGCCGCCGGCATCGACCCCTACCGGTACGCACCGCAGGCGCCGCAGCTGGACCACCTGCACGACGCCTGGCTCTGGCCCACCGTCACCCAGTGCCGGGCCAAACACCGGCAGGACGACTGCACGCTGATCAACCGGGCGAACGACCACACCATCTACCCGCCGTTCGCGGAGCTGTACTTCCTGGCCATCGACGTGACGCACCTCGACGCGCTGCGCGACCGCGGCGTGGAGTTGGCGGGGCTGCTCGTCACCCTCGCGCTGCTGGCCGCGATGCTCGCGCTGCTGCGGGCCGAAGGCCGCGACCCGCGGCTCGCCGCCTTCTGGGTCCTGGCCCCGACGGCGGCGCTGGAGATGACCGCGGATGCGCATGTCGACGGGCTCGCCGCGCTGCTGTCGGTGCTGGCCTTCCTCGCGCTGCGCCGGCACCGGCCGCTGTGGGCTGCAGCGCTGGTCTCGCTCGCGGCGCTCACCAAGCTCTATCCGGCGCTGCTGCTGGTGGCGGTGCTGCAGCGGCGCTGGCGCGACGCTGCGCGGCAGGTCGTCGTGTTCGTCGGCGTCTTCGCGGTCGGGTACGCGCCCCACGTCGCGGCCGTCGGCACGGACGTGGTCGGCTACCTGCCCGGGTACCTCTCCGAGGAGCACTACGACTCGGGCACGCGCTACCTGGTGCTCGACCTGCTCGGCCTGCGCGGGCATCTCGCCACGGCCACGGTCGTGGTGGCCATGCTCGCCGTGATCGTGGCGGTCCTTCTCCGGCGGCCGCCGCCGCTGCTCGGCGCGACGTACCTCTACGGGGCGCTGCTGCTGCTCACCACCCCGGTGCAGCCCTGGTACGCCGTCGGCCTCGGCGCGCTGTGCGTCTGCGCCGGCCGGCCCGAGTGGCTGGCGGTGGGGATCGCCGGCTACGCGCCGTACTTCGCCGCGGTGCTGGACGGCGACATCTCCGCCGACGGCCGGCTCTCCTACGGCCTGGCCGCGGCCTTCGTGCTCGCCGTCAGCCTGGCGCGGCTGGGCGGAGCGGGTCGGTCGCGAACGCCGTCATCCCCTCGGCGAAGGTGGTTGCCGGCCGGTAGCCCAGCTCGCTGACGGCGCGGGCCGACGACGCGGTCACGTGCCGCACGTCGCCGAGGCGGAACTCGCCGGTCACCACGGGCTCCGGTCCGCCGGCCGCGCGGGCGAGGGCGGCGGCCATCTGTCCGACGGTGTGGGGGATGTCGCTGCCGACGTTGTACGCCCGGAACGGCTGCGGCGCAGCTTGTTCGAGACCACGGAGGTTGGCCGCGGCGATGTCGGTGACGTGCACGAAGTCACGGCGTTGGCCCCCGTCCTCGTACACCCGCGGCGCCTCGCCCCGGGCGAGGGCGGACCGGAACAGGCTCGCCACGCCCGCGTACGGGGTGTTCCTGGGCATCCGCGGGCCGTACACGTTGTGGTACCGCAGCGCCGCGACCGTGCCGCCGGTGGCGCGGGCCCAGGAGGCGGCGAGGTGCTCCTGCGCGAGCTTGGTCGCGGCGTAGACGTTGCGCGGGTCGAGCGGAGCGTCCTCGCCCACCAGCCCCGGCTCCAGCGGCCGGCCGCAGACCGGGCACGGCGGCTCGAACTCCCTGCGCTGCAGCGCCTCCACAGCCCGGGGGCCGGGCCGGACGTCGCCGTGCTGAGGGCAGCGGTAGCGTCCCTCGCCGTACACCACCATCGAGCTGGCCAGCACCAGCCGGCCGACGCCCGCGCGGGCCATCCCGGCCAGCAGCACGGCGGTGCCGAGGTCGTTGCAGCCGGCGTAGTCGGGGGCGTCGGCCATGTCGACGCCGAGGCCGACCATCGCCGCCTGGTGACAGACCACGTCGACGTCTCGCAGTGCGAGCGCCACCGCGTCGGCGTCGCGGACGTCGGCGACGGTGAGGGGGACCGGCAGGTCGGGCACGGCGCCGTGGTGCACCGCCGGCAGCAGCGCGTCGAACCCCCGGACGTCGTGGCCGGCGACGCTCAGGCTCGCCGCCACGTGGCTCCCGATGAACCCGGCCGCGCCGGTGAGCAGGACCTTCGCCACGCCGTGACCGTAACCGGCGGGTGAGGATGGGCAGATGCTCCGCGGGATGGCACCTCGACGCCAGCGGTTCGTCGTGGTGATCGCGGCGGCGGTCCTGGTCGGCGCCACGGTCGGGCTGACGCTGGGGCTGCGCGGGCACGGCAGCACCAGGCCGGTCGCGGCCGACGCGCCGGCGGGGCCGGTCGTGCTCGTCCCCGGGTACGGCGGCAGCACCAGCGGCCTCGACGTGCTCGCCGGCCACCTACGCGCCGCCGGACGGGATGCGACGGTGCTGCCACTGCCGGGCGACGGAACCGGGGACCTCACGGTGCAGGCACGGGCGCTCGGCGCTCTCGTCGTGGCCACGCTGGCCCGGACGCACGCCGCCTCCGTCGACCTCGTCGGCTACTCCGCCGGCGGTGTCGTCGTACGGATCTACGTGCAGGAGATGGGCGGCGCCGCGCGCGTGCGCCGGGTGGTCACGCTCGGCAGCCCGCACCACGGCGCCGATCTCGCCGCGACGGCAGCGGCCCTCGTACCGGGCGCCTGCACGGGCGCGTGCGCGCAGCTCGAACCCGGCAGCGCCCTGCTCGCCGGCCTGAACGCGCGCTCGCTGTCGCCGGGACCCGCGTACGTGTCGCTCTACACCGCGGACGACCGGACGGTGGATCCACCGACCTCGGCGGTGCTGGCCGGGGCCGTCTCCGTCGCGCTGCAGTCGGTCTGCGCCGGAGTCGTGATCAGCCACGGCGAGCTTCCCACCAGCGACCTGGTCTCCGGCATCGTGCTGCGCGAGCTCGACGGCGCGACGATCACCCGGCCGACCGCTGCCGACTGCTCGGCGCTCCGCGCCGCGGGCTGACCGCACGCCGCCCAGACCGCTGACCATCGCCGCGACAACCGCCGGAGGCGGTCAGGCCTTGACGTCCCGGGTGGTGAAGTTCGCCCACGCCAGCAGCAGCAGGACGCCGACGTACACCGCCTGCAGCGCGATGCCGCGCTCGACGTTGCGCCACAGGATGGGTTGCCGGAACAGGTCCACGAACGCCAGCCAGTAGCGCGTCGGCAGGTACGGCTGGATCGAGCGCGCAGCGTCCAGCGCCTGCAGCACGCCCGAGCCGATCAGCACGGCGATCGCCCCGAGGGTGGCCGACAGCCCCGAGTCGGTGAACGTCGAGAGCAGCAGCCCAACCGCGGCGACCCCGAGCATCGACCAGCCGACGTAGAGCACTGATCCCACCGTCCGCTCCGTCGCGGCGAGCGTGCCCAGCCGCGCCGTCCCGGACAGCGTCGGCACCCCGCCGCCGCCACTGCCGAACAGCAGGATCCCGACCACGTACGAGACGGCAGCCACGATCACGACCGCGAGCAGCACGAACACGACGATCGAGACCAGCTTTGCCGCGAGCAGCCGGGTACGGCTGACCGGGCGCACGAGCAGGTAGCGCAGCGTCCCGGTCTGCGCCTCGCCGGCGATCGCGTCGCCCGCGACGACCGACACCGCGATCGGCAGGAAGACCGGCAGCACGATCGCGAGCGCGGCGGCCGGATAGAGCGCACCGTCGTGCAGCACCTCCCCGAGGAACGCCGTCCCCTGACCGGGACGGGGCGCGGTGTCGGTGCCGGCGAGGAAGAACGCCACCACCGTCGGCAGCGCCACCAACAGGGCGAGCGAGAGCCAGGTGCGGGGCCGGCGCAGCAGCTTGTCCAGTTCCGCGCGGATCATCGACCGTCCCCGGGCGCGAGGTCGGTGACCACGTCCTCCAGCGAGCGGCGCTCGGACTCCAGCGCGGTGACCGCCACCCCGGCGCCGACCAGCCGGGCGTTCAGGGCGGCGGCGTCGATCCCGCTGACCGCCAGGCCGTCGGGCCAGGGGTCCACCACCGCACCGGCCAGGGCCCGCCGCGCGCCGGCCACGTCCGGCGTCCCGACGAGCACCCGCCCGGTCGCCGGCCGCAGGGCCTCGAGCCCCCCGGCGTACGCGATCCGGCCCCGGTCCATCAGCGCGACGTCGGTGCACAGCGCCTCGACCTCCGACAGCAGGTGGCTGGAGAGGACCACCGTGGTGCCCGCCTCGTTGAGCCGGACCAGCAGCTCGCGCAGCTCCCGGATGCCGGTGGGGTCGAGGCCGTTGGTGGGCTCGTCGAGCAGCAGCAGGGTCGGCGCGTGCAGCAGCGCGCCGGCCAGCCCGAGCCGCTGTCGCATGCCGAGCGAGTACGCCTTCACCTTCCGCCGTCCGGCGTGCAGGCCGACGAGGTCGAGCGCAGCCTCGACCCGCTGCGACCGGCCGCGGCGGGAGCCACCGGGGCCGGCGGCGTCCAGCAGCCGCAGGTTCTTCTGGCCGGACAGGTGCGGGTAGGCGGCCGGGCCCTCGACCAGCGCCCCGACCCGGGGCAGCACCCGCGCCGCCCGCTTGGGCATCGGCTCGCCCAGCACGTCGATCTCGCCGGCGGTCGCGAAGACGAGGCCGAGCAGCAGGCGTACCAGCGTGGTCTTGCCGGAGCCGTTCGGCCCGAGCAGGCCGAACCGGCTGCCCTCCGCGATGGTGAGATCGACCCCGTCGACCGCGGTCACCGATCCGTAGCGCTTGGTCAGGCCGCGGGTCTCGACCGCGCTCACGTGGGCACCCCGGGCGGCGGCCCGCCGAAGGAGAACACCGGCGCCGCCGCGCGCAGGTCGGCCAGCGCGGCGGTGAGGGTGGACTGCGGGACGGTGCCCAGCAGCAGGACGTGCAGCCCGCGGGTGTCCAGCAGCGCGAGGTCCACCAGCGGGGTCGTGACGGTCAGCAGGCGGCCGCCGTCGAGGTCGGTCTCCGTGGCCGTTCCGGCGAGGTTGCGCGCGAGGGCGTCGGCGTCGCCGCGGTTCAGCGCCACGACGGCGACCTGCGCGAGACCGCGGCCGTAGACCGCGACGCCCTGCACGCCCACCTCGCCGGCCAGCAGGGGCAGTCCGGCGACGGTCGACGCCGGCGGCACCTGCTGCAGGCGCCCGAGCACCCCGCGCAGCGCGCTGTCGTCGACGTGCTGCACCTGGGCGTACGAGGGCGGGACGAAGGTGTCGGTCGTGTCGCGGGGCCGGTCGGTGCTGAAGGTGAGGTACGTGCTGGCGAGCACCGGCCGGTCGGCGCCGATCGGGGTGATGCTGTCGGCCAGCGGCACGCCGCTCGCCTCGTCCACCCAGAGCTGGATCGCGCCGACGGTCGTGCCCGGCTCGCCGGTGAGCCGCAGACCGAGGGCGGTGCGGCCGGCGATCCGGCGCGCGCCGTCGCGGGTCGCCGTGACCCCCGGCCGGCCGCCGAGCGAGGCCAGCCGGCGACCGAGCTGGTCGGGCGTGAGGTCGGCCGGGCGCAGCAGCCGTACCGGCGCCACGGCGGTGACCTCCGTGGCGGTGCGGGTCGGTGAGTCCCACTCCCACGAGCCGCCGGGATAGGCGTACGTGTCGTCCTCGTCGGTGTTCGACAGCTTGTCGACCCGCCACTGGTCGGGCGAGGTCCACCAGACCCGCAGCATCGTGACGTCGCCGAGCAGCGACGGCAGGATGCCCAGCTCCACCACATCGGGGATCGCGGCGCTGCCGACCGACTGCGCGTAGCCGGCGTAGCTGCTCGCCGCGGAGGCGCGGACCCGCGCCAGCAGCGCGGTGGCGCTGACCGGCCTGTCGGCGGGGGCCGGCCGGGCCGCCACGAGGGAGGGCAGGCCCAGCACCAGGCCGATGACGACGAGGACGCCGGCGAAGCGCCGGACGCGGCGTCGTCGGGGCGTCACCGGCACCACGCTACGTGCCAGCCTGGTGGAACGCGCGCGTCACCCGGTTGCAACCTCGATGACGGTGAACCGCTCGGCGAGGTGGGTCGAATGCTTGATCAGATGGTGGCCGCGACCGCGGTTGCCGAAGAGCCGGTCCCTGGCCGGTCCGCTGCAGTGCGGACCGTCGTCGGCTCGACTCCCTGGAAGGAATCACCGTGCGCGCTCCCAAGACCATCGTCGCCGCCGTGGCACTGACGGCCATCACCGGCCTGTCCGTCGCCGCGTGTGGCAGCAGCAACTCCAGCAGCAGCCCGTCCGCCAGCACCTCCGCGTCGGCCAAGCCCGTCGCCGCGCTGACGAACCTCACCGGTACGTCGACCGCGGTCAAGCTCGACCCCGGCTTCGTCGCCGCGCTCACCTCGCTCGGGCTCACACCCGGCGTCACCGGCACCGCGAAGCTGACCGCGGCCGGCTCGGTGGTCTTCCCGATCACCGGCGGCAGCGCGACGTACTACACGCCGGGCAGTGTCACCCCGTACGTGACGGGTTCGATCATGCACGACGGGAGCGGCCTGTCGCTGACCGCCGGGGCGACCAAGGTCACCCTGACGAACTTCGTCGTCAACCCCGGCACCTCGATGCTGACCGGTGACGTCGCGGTCAACGGCAAGACCGCCGCCTCCGGCGCCCCGCTGTTCTTCCTCGACGGCAGCACCCTGCAGCCGCTCGACACGTCCAGCGTCGCCGGCAGTGCGGTCCTGGCCGGCACCGAGGTGAAGGTCACCCCGACCGCCGCGGGGCTGCTGAACAAGACCTTCGGCACGACGAAGGTCCCGAACTACCTGCTTGTGGGTGTCGCGACCATCACCCTCAAGCTGCCGGCCAGCTGACCCACCGCACACGACCGCGAAGGCCCGGTCCCCGCAGGGGGGCCGGGCCTTCGCGGCGTCGCGTTAGATGGGCGCATGAGCCTGCCGCACCTCGACGCCGCCGGGCAGGCGCGGATGGTGGACGTGGGCGATAAGCCGGTCACGGTACGCAGCGCGACCGCGCGCGGGCGGTTGGTGGTCAGCGCCGAGGTGGTCGCGCTACTGCGGGGTGCGGGCGTGCCCAAAGGTGACGCCCTGGCGGTCGCGCGGATCGCGGCGATCGCCGGCACCAAGCGCACCGCCGACCTGATCCCGCTCTGCCATCCGATCGCGCTGGCCGGGGTCGACGTCGAGCTGGTCGTGGTCGAGGACGCCGTCGAGATCGCGGTCACCTGCCGCGTCGCGGACCGGACGGGGGTGGAGATGGAGGCCCTGACCGGCGTCGCCGTCGCCGGGCTGGCCCTGCACGACATGGTCAAGGCGCTCGACCCGGCAGCCGTCCTCACCGACGTCCGACTGGTGGCCAAGACCGGCGGCCGCTCGGGAGAGTGGACCCGGCCGTGAAGGCGGTCGTGCTCACGGTGTCCGACCGGTCGCATGCAGGAGCGCGGGCCGATCTGAGCGGACCGCTGGCGGTGGAGCTGCTCACCGCGCTCGGGTTCGGCACGCACCTGGACCTCGTCCCCGACGATGCCGAGACGATCGTGGCCGCCCTCCGGGCCGCGGTGGCGACCGGCGTGGACCTCGTGCTCACCACCGGCGGCACCGGCCTCGGGCCGCGCGACGTCACCCCCGAGGCGACCACGCGCGTCCTGGACCGGCCCGCCCCGGGCATCGCCGAGGCCATCCGCGCAGCCGGGTCCGTGCCCACCGCCGCACTGTCCCGCGGCGTGGCCGGGGTGGCCGGCCGTACGCTCGTGGTCAACCTCGCCGGCTCACCCGGCGCCGTCCGCGACGGCGTCGCCGCCCTGGGGCCGCTGCTCGCGCACGCGGTCACGCAGCTGCGCGGGGGCGACCACTGAGCGGGCGCGTCGTCCGCGCGACGATCACCGCCGACCCCGTCGACGTCGCAGCGGTGCTCGCCGACACGGGGCACCCACGGGCCGGTGGACACGGCATCTTCGTCGGCACCGTCCGCGAGGTCGACGAGGGGCGAGCGGTGTCCGGGCTCTCGTACGAGGCGCATCCCTCCGCCGCCCGGCAGCTGGCCGAGGTGGCCGCCCGGCACGCGACCGGCGACGTCCTCGCGGTCGCCGTCGAGCACCGCACCGGCGACCTGGTGGTCGGCGACGTCGCCGTCGTCGTCGCGGTCTCGGCCGAGCACCGAGCCGCGGCGCTGGAGGTCTGCCGGGCGCTCATCGACGCGGTGAAGACCGAGGTGCCCATCTGGAAGCGCCAGACCTTCTCGAACGGCGACCACGAGTGGGTCTGAGCAGCCTCGTCCCGACGCTGCGCTCCCTCGTCGGCGCCGAACACGTGGCGACCGATCCTGCGGTCACGGCGACGCACGCCCGGGAGTGGACCGGCCGGTTCACCGGCGTAGCCGACGTCGTGGTCGCGCCGACCGACACCGCCGAGGTGGCGGCGGTCCTGACGGCCTGCGCCGCCGCCCGGGTCCCGGTCGTCCCGCACGGCGGCAACACCGGGCTGGTCGGCGGCGGCGTCCCCGCGGCCGGCCAGCTGGTGCTCGACCTGACCCGGCTGCGCGACCTGGACGTCGACGGCGACGTGGCGCTGGCGGGCGCCGGGGTCACCCTCGGCGCCCTGCACCGGGCCGCGGCAGCGGCGGGCCGGCGGTACGGGGTCGACCTGGCCAGCCGCGACAGCGCCACCGTCGGCGGCACGGTCGCGACCAACGCCGGCGGCACCCGCGTCGTGCGGCACGGCCCGACCCGCGCGCAGCTGCTCGGCGTGGAGGCGGTGCTCGCCGATGGCACGGTCCTGCGCCACCTGCCGGGCTTCGTCCGGGACAACACCGGCTACCACCTGCCGTCCCTGCTGTGCGGCAGCGAGGGCACCCTCGCCGTCGTCACGGCCGCGCAGCTGCGCCTGCTGCCCGCCGCACCGGTGCGCACGGTCGCCCTGCTCGCCTTCTCCGAGCTCGACGCGGCGGTCGCGGCGGCCGGCGTCCTGGCCGGGTCGCCGTACGTCGAAGCGGTCGAACTCGTGCTGGCGGCGGGGGTCGAGCTGGTCTGCGCCGTCGGTGGGCTCGGCCCGCCCTTCCCGGCGGCGCACGCCGCGTACGTACTGACCGAGGCCCGCGCGCCGGCCGGCGTGGACGACGGCCTGGCCGCGCTGGTGGGCGCGCTGGCCGGCGTCGCCGACGCGGCGGTGGCTCTGGACGGCGCCGACGCCGAGCGGCTCTGGTCCTACCGCGAGCGGCACACCGAGGCGGTCTCCACCCGCGGCCCGGTGCACAAGCTGGACGTGACACTGCCGCAGCCCCGGCTCGCCACGTTCCTGGCCGACCTGCCCGCGGCGGTGGTGGCCGCGTACCCGAAGGCGGAGGTCTGGCTCTTCGGCCATGCCGGCGACGGCAACGTGCACGTCAACGTGACCGGCGTGGACCCCGGCGACGACGGGCTGGCCGACCTCGTGTTGCGCCGGGTCGCCGCCGTGGGCGGCAGCATCAGCAGCGAGCACGGGATCGGGCGGGCGAAGGCACGGTGGCTGCACCTGGCCCGCAGCCCGGCGGAGCTCGCGCTGTTCGCCCGGGTGAAGACTGCCTTCGACCCGGCCGGGCTGCTCAACCCCGGCGTCCTCGTCCCCCACTGACGGCCTGCCCCCCCGCCGAGATGCGGCGAGTTCACCGCGACGCGCCGCCCCGGCCGTACATATCGCACATCTCGGCCGGGGGCGGACACCGCATCAGCGGGGCTGCCGCCGGCGGATGAGCAGAGACAGGGACGCTCCGGCCACTCCCACCACGGCGGCGAGAGCGAGTCCTCCGCCCAAGAGCTGCAGGGCGAGCGGCGAGGCGGACGAGGTGGGCTCGGACTCACTGGCCGCATCGGCCAACGCGACGTGCGATGCGACCGTGGGGGGCGCGGGCGAGGGACTGCCGCCGGCGGCCCGGATGCGGGCTGTCCCGCCGCCGCTTGCCGCGCCGGTCTGGACCCGGGCGGCGGACGTGAGCGCGGGTCCACCGACCGGTCCGCCCACCGGTCCGCCGACCGTGCTCGCGACCCGCTGCTGGTCCAGTGCCCGGGCGGCGCGCGCGTCGGACCCGGCGGTGCAGCGGGGTGCACCGTCCGCACTTTGCACGTCGAACGCCACGCTCGTGGAGTGCGTCCCGTCGTTCCCGATCGCCGAGACGGTGTAGTCACACGGCACCAGGTCGAGCACGAACACATAGACCCCGCCGTCCACGACGCCGGGTGTCGTGAGCACCCGTCGACTGCCGGAACCACTCACCGCCACGGTGTACGTGGCCGCGTGGCGATACACGTCCGCGGTGTTGACGACGCCGATCTTGACGCCGACAGCGGCTCCGCCGAACGGCTTCGCCAAGGGCACCCCGGCGACGGTGGGCACCCCCGGGAACACCGGGGCGATCGGAACCGTGACCGTCGCCGTGGATGTCGGGGGTGTCCGCCTGGTCGGGTCATTCGTGATCGTGTAGGTGAAGGTGGCGTTGAAGGCCCTCGGGGGGTACGACGGCGGCGGGGCCGTGTAGGACACCTCGTCGTCGACGACGACCGCCGTACCGGCAGTGGGGGTGCCGACACTCAGGATCGTCAGCGGCCCACCCCCGACGGAGTTGAGGTCGTTGGCCAGCACATCGATGCGGATCGCGGTGGCCGTGCCCGCGAGGAGCGGGCGACCCACCACATCGTTGACGGCGGTCAGCCGGGCCCTGGTCGCGGACGCGGGTGACGCGCAGACCGTCGCCAGCCCCGAGAAGGCGGTCAGGATGAGCAGGAGCGTGGCCACGGCGCGACGCGTCATGCGGTTCGACGTCCCTCCGGCGGCGGTGCGCCGCGGCGAGCGCACGCCTTGATCCCAGGATGTCCCGCTGCGAGACGGAAGCACCCGACGACGGATGACCGGGCGCACGGACGCTAACACCGCTCTCCCGTCCGATCAATGACGCTCGCGAGCCTGGCGGGCGTTCGGTCCACCGCGGGCCGATGGCGGTGGACGACGAGACAGGACATGCTGCGGGGGCGCCAGGTGCTGCCGAGATGCGCGAGGAGCCCGCCCATGAAGGTCCACGTCGACCCCGACCGCTGCCAGGGCCACGGCCGCTGCTACGACCTTGCGCCGCAGTTCTTCGCCTCCGACGACGAGGGCTACGGCACCGAGCTCGACGGCGGGGGCATCCCGCCCGGGCGCGAGCACGAGGCGCAGGTCGCCGCCATGAACTGTCCCGAGATGGCCATCGACGTGGAGCAGTGAGATGACGACCGATCCGACCCCGGACGCCCGGTTCGCCGAGTCCACCGACAGCCGCTTCTCCGGCCGCGTCGGCGTCGGACGCCGCAACGCGATCGCCACCGGCCCGGTCGCCGACTGGGCCACCGACTTCGACCACCTCGACGACGCCTGGGCCGCCGGCATGTACGCCATCACCGACGACCTGCGCGGGCGCTGCCCGCTCGCGCACACCGACCGCTTCGGTGGCGGCTGGCTGCCGACCCGGTACGACGACGTCAGCGAGATCGCGTACGACAGCGACCGCTTCAGCTCCCGTTCGGTGGTGATGGGCAACTTCCGGCCGGACGTGTCCCTCGCACCGGTCGGCGGCACCCCGCCGATCACCTCCGACCCGCCGTTCCACCACGGCGCCCGGAAGCTGCTGCTCCCCGCCTTCACCCGGACGAAGGTCACCTTGCTCGAACCGGCGACCCGCGCGTACTGCCACGAGCTGATCGACGGCTTCGCCGGCCGGGACGTCGTGGACGCGGCGGTCGACTACGCCCAGCACATCCCGATGCGGGTGATCTCCGACATGCTCGGCTTCCCGCCGCAGGACGGTCCGGAATTCGCTACCTTCGTGTCCGACGTCCTCGAGGGGATCAACCACCCGCTGGAGCAGCGGCTCGAGGGGATCCAGGCGCTGTTCCGCTACCTGTCGGCCCAGATCGACGACCACCTGGCCCGGCCGCGCGAGGACCTGACCACGTACCTGATCGACGCGGAGATGGCGGGGGAGAAGCTCGACGCCTTCCACATCGCGGGCACGATGGGACTGCTGCTGTTGGCCGGCATCGACACCACCTGGAGCGGCATCGGCGCCTCGCTGTGGCACCTCGCGCGGACACCGGCCGACCGCGACCGTCTGGTGGCCGAGCCCGCGCTGGTGCCGACCGCCGTCGAGGAGCTGCTCCGGGCGTATGCCCCGGTGACGATGGCCCGGCTCGTCCGCGCGGACACCGACTTCCACGGCGTGCCGATGCGGGCCGAGGACTGGATCCTGCTGTCGTTCCCGGCCGCCAACCGCGACCCCGCGCAGTTCGAGCGCGCCGACGAGGTCGTCATCGACCGGGAGATCAACCGGCACGCGGCCTTCGGGCTGGGCATCCACCGCTGCGTCGGCAGCCACCTCGCGCGGATGGAGATGCGGGTCGCGTTGGAGGTCTGGCTGGAGCGCTTTCCCCGCTTCTCGCTCGCCGACGCCGGTGCTGTGCGGTGGAGCCATGGGCAGGTACGCGGCCCGCGGGTGCTTCCGGTCCGCGTGGGCTGATCTCAGCCGCCGTTCACGTTTCTCTACTACAGTCACGTAGTACCGGATGGAGGTGGCGGGGTGGCACGGCGCGCGCAGGGGGTCCTCGAGGCCGAGGTGATGGCCGCGCTGTGGGCGGCGGACGCGCCACGGTCGCCGGAGGACGTGCGTGTCGACCTCGGCGGCGACCTCGCCTACACGACGGTGCAGACCACGCTCGTACGCCTGCATGAGAAAGGCGCCGTCAGCCGTGCGCCGCGGGGCCGTGGGTTCGTGTACACCCCGGTGCTGCACGAGGCCGACCTCACCGCGCGACGGATGCGGCTGCTGCTCGACGCCGAACCCGATCGACCCGGCGTGCTGAGCCGGTTCGTGGCAAGCCTCGAACCCCAGGACGAGGCCGCTCTGCGCCGCGCGCTCCGGGACGCCCCGTGATCGTGTCGTCCCTGGCCCCGTGGTTCGCCGCCGCCGTCCTCGGGGTCCTCGCGCCGTCGCTGGCCCGGCGCATGCACCCGCGGGTCGGTCCGGCCCCGCTCGCGGTCGGCGGTCTCGTGGTCGCCGCCGTCACCGCAGCCGTATCGGCGGTCGTGGTCGCCGTGTGGGTGGGCCAGCAGCCGATGGTCGGCCGACTCGGCCACTGGTCGGCACCGCTCGTCGGGGCCGACGACCCGTTCCCGCTCGCGGCCCGCTGCGGCGCCGCGGTGCTGCTCGCCGCCGCCGCCGCAGGAGTGGTTCGCGCAGTGTTGCGCGAGGGCCGGCGCACCGTGACGGCATGGCGGCTCGCGCGCAGGCAACCGCCCGGCCTGGTCGTGCTCGACGAGGCGGCACCGCTGGCGTACGCGCTGCCGGGCTGGCCCGGACGGGTGGTGGTCAGCCGGGGGCTGCTGCGGCGGCTCGACGGGGCGGGCCGCCGCTCGCTGCTCGCCCACGAGACGGCGCACCTGCGCTACCGGCACGACCTGACCGCGCTCGCCGCGGGACTCGCCGCGGGACTGAACCCGCTGCTCGCCGCCCTCCCGGCCGCCGTCCGGACGGCCGGCGAACGGCAGGCCGACGAGTACGCGGCCCGTGTCGTCGGGGACCGCCGCGCCGTGGCCGCCGCGATCACCACCGCCGTCGCCCCCGACCTCGCGCTCACCGCCTTCGCTGCGGGTGGGGCGGACGTTCCACGCCGGGTCGCGGCGCTCCTGCGGCCCGCCACCCGCGACGGGCTGTCCGCCGCGCTGGCTCCGGCCCTGCTGGTGGCGCTGGCGGCAGCCTCCTGGCTGTGGCTCGCGCACGACCTCGACCACATCTTCGACGCCGCCGCCCTGGCCCTCGCCCGCTGAGGCCACCTCGACACGCACCCTTCTAGGGTGACGGTCCACCCCACGCCACCCCGACGCCAGGAGCAGCTGCCCGTGTCGCACCCCGCCAGGACGATTGGGGCCGGCCGATGATGCTCGCCGCCGTACACCACGGGCTGAGCTGGCCCGAGGCGATCGTCGTCGGCCTGCTGCAGGGCGTCTCCGAACTGTTCCCGGTCTCCTCGCTCGGCCACTCGGTGCTGCTGCCCGCGCTGATCGGCGGCTCGTGGGCGCGCGACCTGGACGTGTCGGCGTCGGAGTCCCCGTACCTGGCCTACATCGTGGGTCTGCACGTGGCCACGGCCATCGCATTGGTGGCGTACTTCTGGCGCGACTGGGTGCGCATCGTGGGCGGCCTGGTCTCCAGCATCCGGCACCGGGAGATCAAAACGCCCGAGCAGCGTCTCGGCTGGCTGCTGGTCGTCGGGACCATCCCGGTCGGCCTGGTCGGGCTGGTCTTCGAGCACACCTTCCGGGTCCGCTTCGGCAAGCCGCTCCCAGCCGGGATCTTCCTGGCCGTCAACGGTCTGCTGCTGCTCGGTGCCGAGCGGCTGCGGCGGCGCGCGGCCGACCCCCCGGTCGCCGTCGTGGACGGCACGACCGACGGGGCCGAGCGCGACGAGGCGGTGGACCAGCGGCTGGGCCGGCTCTCGTGGCTCACCGCCGGCCTGATCGGCGCGACCCAGATCGCCGCGCTGGTCGCGGGGATCAGCCGCTCGGGCATCGCGATGGCCGGCGGTCTGCTCAAGGGCCTGTCGCACGAGGACGCGGCGCGGCTGTCGTTCCTGCTGGCGACGCCGGTGATCCTCGCGGCGGGAGTGCTCAAGCTGCCCGACCTCTCCGGCCCGCTCGGCTCGGGCATCCGCGGGCAGGTGGTGGTCGGCAGCATCCTGTCCGGGGTCGGTGCGTATGTCTCGGTCCGCTTCCTGGACCGGTACTTCCAGACCCGTTCGCTGCGCCCGTTCGGCATCTACTGCCTGGTCGCGGGCACCGCCTGCGCCATCCGCTTCGGCTTCTTCTGAGCAGATCCCGGTAGGTCACGGGCCACGGCATGTCTGAGGCGGCCGCGAGCGGGCAACCCCTGTCGGGGGGGGCAGGACGCGCCGTTCCCGAGACGAAGGAGTCACCGTGAGCAACGACACCAGACAGATCACCCCGCAGAACCTGAGCTACACCGTGCCGGGGATGAAGAGCGACGACGCCCAGCTCGTCGTCGGCCTGCTGCAGGACCGGCTCAACGCCCTGAACGACCTCGCGCTGACCCTCAAGCACGTGCACTGGAACGTCGTGGGTCCGCACTTCATCGCCGTCCACCTCATGCTCGACCCGCAGGTCGAGGCCGTCCGGGCGATGGCCGACACCACCGCCGAGCGGATCGCCACCCTGGGCGGCTCCCCCACCGGTACGCCCGGCCGGCTGGTCGAGCAGCGGACGTGGGATGACTACACGCTCGGCCGGGCCGACGCGATCGACCACCTGGGCGCCCTCGACCTCGTCTACACCGGCGTCGTCGAGAGCCACCGCGCTGCCATCGAGAGCACCGAGAAGACCGACCCCGTGACGCAGGACATGCTCATCGGCCAGGCCGCCCAGCTGGAGATGTTCCAGTGGTTCGTCCGGGCGCACGTCGAGACCGCGGGCGGGAAGCTGCGCACCGCTGGCGCCGACTCCGAAGCGGATGCGGCGAAGCAGGCCCGCCCCTGATCCCCGGGCACTGCTGACCCGGGCTGGGCTCGGCGCCCGCACCGAGCGTGGCATCGGGCCCAGCCCCGCAGCCGAGCGAGGGTGCGGCATCCCCCAGCACCGGAGGTTTCTTGTGGTTCATGTGCAGCGGACGTTCCCGGTCGCGCCGGACGTCGACGCGGTCGTCGAGTACCTGGCCGACTTCGCGCACGCGGAGGCCTGGGATCCCGGCACCAAGTCCTGCACCCGCAGCGACTCGGGACCCATCCAGGTCAACGCCACCTGGCACAACGTGTCGGAGCTGCGGGGCCGATCGACGGAGCTCACGTACCGCCTCGTCCGGCTCGATCCGGGTCACCTCACGTTCGAGGGCGACAACAAGAGCGCCCACTCCGTCGACGACATCGTCGTGCGCCCCGCGGCCGACGGCAGTGAGATCACGTACACCGCAGACATCACCTTCAAGGGGATCGCGCGGGTAGCGGGTCCGTTCCTGCGCGGCACGTTCGAGAAGCTCGGCGACGAGACCGTCGAGCAGATGACCAGGGTCCTCGCCGCGATCTGAGGCCGGCCACTCGTTCGGTCCCGGGCGATCGCTCCAGCGTCCACCGACGGGGCCGGCGCAGCGTCGACGTTCTCGTGAGCCTGGCGGGCGGTCGGCCGCTACAGGTCGAGGTCGACCACCACAGGAGCGTGGTCGGAGGGGCCGGTGCCCTTGCGGGCGTCCCGGTCGACGTACGCGTCGACGACGGCCCTGGTCACGGTGTCATCGGCCAGCACCAGGTCGATGCGCATGCCCATGTTCTTGTGGAAGCTGCCGGCCCGGTAGTCCCAGTACGTGTACGGGGTGTCGTGCTTGAGCGCCCGCGCAGGCAGGTCGCTCAGGCCGAGCTCGAGCAGCGCCGCCACCGCAGCGCGCTCGGGCCGGGTGACGTGGGTCGAGCCCTCGAAGGCCGCCCGGTCCCAGACGTCGTGGTCGGACGGGGCCACGTTGAAGTCACCGCAGGCCACAAACCCCTGTGCCGCAGGCACTTCCACGGCCATGGCGTCGCGGTACGCACGCAGCCACGCCAGCTTGTAGGCATAGTGCGGGTCCCGCACCGTCCGCCCGTTGGGGACGTACAGCGACCACACCCGCACCGGGCCGCAGGTCGCCCCGACCGCCCGGGCCTCGACCTTGGCGGTGTCGAACAGGGTGCCGTCCGCATCGGCACCGAAGCCGGGCTGGCCGGGGAAGCCGAGGGCGACGTCGGCGAGCCCGACGCGCGAGAGGATCGCCACGCCGTTCCACCGGCCCTCGCCGTGCACCGCCAGCTCGTATCCGCGGGCCTCGACCTCGGCGTGCGGGAACGCCTCGTTCGCCACCTTGATCTCCTGCAGGCACAGGACGTCCGGGGCGCTGTCGTCGAGCCAGGACAGCAGCCGCGGCAGCCGGGCGACCACCGAGTTGACGTTCCACGTGGCGAGTCGCATGCGGCTCATCCTGGCGTACGGACGGGGTCGGGGGTCAGTGGCGAAGGCCCGGTGACCGTAGTGGGCCAGCCAGCCGCGCAGCATCCGGTGCACCTCCTCGGCGCCGAACGGGGGCTGACGATGACGTCGCGGCTGATCACCGTGGTGAACGCGCGCAGGAACGGGTAGACGCCGCCCCGCGGGACCCTCGGCCTGATGTCGAGCCGGCGTTGCGTCAGCGACGCCAGGATCTCGCGCACCACCTCCGCGACGGTGGCGAACACCGTCCGGCAAGGTTGGCCGCAGCAGGACGGTGGCGTGACCGATGTAGCGGGTCGGCGGCGTCACGCCCCACCGCACGGTCGGCCGTGCGACCAGCCGCCGGCGGCGATGAGGTCGCGCAGGATCTCCATCTGGCCGTGGTGCTGCGCGAGCTCCTCGTACAGGTGCAGGAGGCAACCGCGCTGGGTGAGGGGCTGCGGCAGCGAGTCGTCCTCGAAGGCCGACCGGGGCGGGTCGTCCGCCACGAAGCAGGTCAGGTCCGCGGCGAGCTGCTCCCGGGCCTCGGACGCCCGTGTCCGCAGCGGGCCGACCGGACCCGCGGCGCGGAACTCCGCCGGGCGGTCCCGCACGATGGTGCGGCCGGCGATCGCCTCGCCGCCCCAGAACTCCATCACCCCGAGGCAGTGCGTCAGCAGGCTGTACGGCGAGTTCGCCCCGTCGTACGGCCGGCTGTTCGCACCGGAGTCACCGAGGGACCCGACGATCCCCACCATGCCGCCGAGGGCGACGTCGGCGAACCAGAGCAGGTCCCCCACATCCACGAGCGAACGCTAGCCCGGGCGGGAGCCCGACCGCAGCGCATCGAGGCCGGCGTGCCGCCGTCAGGTCGGGTGCGGGAAGACCAGGCAGCTGCCGGTGGCGGTCGCGACCAGCCGGCCCTGGCCGTCGCGGACCGTGCCGTCGGCGAAGGCGACCCGGCGCCCGGGCTTGGTCACGACGCCCTCGGCCCGCAGCTCGACGCTGTCCACGGTCACGGCGCGCAGGTAGTTGATCTTCAGCTCGATGCTGGTGTAGCCGGTCCCGGCCGGGAGCGTTGTCTGCACCGCACAGGCCAGCACCGAGTCGAGCAGCGTGCAGACGAGCCCGCCGTGCACGACCCCGATCGGGTTGTACGCGCTCTCGTCCGGGGTGCACGTGAAGATGACCCGGCCGGCCTCGACCTCGACCGGGCGGGTGCCGAACAGTGCGGCGATCGGCGCGCCGGGCAGCTCACCGGCGGCGATCGCGGTCAGGTACTCCAGCCCGGACAGCTCGCGCCCGCGTCGTGCGGCGGCCACCGGGTCGTACCAGGTGACGGTCTTGGTCCGGGGCTCGCCCCACTGGCTCTTGTCCGGCATAGTCAGCCAGCCTAGGCCGTGAATGCGCTGCGGTGCAAGGGGATCAGCCGAGCAGCAGCTTGGCCGCGATCTCGTTCATGATCTCTGTCGTGCCACCCCCGATGCCGAGGATGCGGCTGTCCCGGTAGTGCCGCTCGACCTCGCTCTCGCGCAGGTAGCCCATGCCACCGTGCAGCTGCACGGCCTCGTCGACGACGGCGTCACACGCCGCCACAGCGGTGTTCTTCGCGTACGCGACCTGGGGCCAGACCTCCTCGCCGCGCATCCACCGCTCGACCACCGACCGGACGTAGGCGCGCGCCACGTCGACCTGCCGCGCCATCTCCACGACCTTGTGCCGGACGACCTGGCGGGTCGCCAGCGGTCGGCCGAACGTCTCCCG
Organism: uncultured bacterium; assembly: GCA_964245825.1. Lineage (GTDB taxonomy): Bacteria > Actinomycetota > Actinomycetes > Mycobacteriales > CAJCIY01 > CAJCIY01. The sequence continues at coordinate 96,067 of CAXTNT010000010.1, forward strand.
GTCGCGGACCCAGCGCAGGTCGAGACAGCGCTGCGCCGTCGCGTAGGCCTGCACCGCCAGGCCGAGCCGTTCGCTGGCGAACTGCGTCATGATCTGCGCGAAGCCGCTGTCGGTGGCGCCGACGAGGTTGCGGGCCGGGACGCGGACGGCGTCGAAACTCAGGGTCGCGGTGTCCGAGCACTGCCAGCCCATCTTGCGCAACGGCGCGGAGACGGTGAACCCCGGCTTTCCCTTCTCGATCACCAGCAGCGAGATGCCGTGCGCGCCCGGGCCACCGGTGCGCACTGCGGTGGTGACGAAGTCGGCGCGTACCCCTGAGGTGATGTATGTCTTGGCCCCGTCCACCACGTAGTCGTCCCCGTCGAGGACGGCGCGGGTACGCAGGCCCGCCACGTCGGAACCGGCGTCCGGTTCGCTGATGGCCAGACTGCCGATCAGCGCGCCGGCCAGGGTCGGGCGGACGAAGCGGTCGAGCTGGTACGGGTCCCCTGCCGCGACCATGTGCGGCAGCGCGATGCCGTGCGTGAACAGCGCCGCGCTCAGCCCCGACGAACCGCCGGCCACGATCATCTCCTCGGCCACGACGAGGGCGTCGATGCGATCGCCGCCCTGACCACCGACGGCCTCGGGGAACCCGACGCCGAGCAGGCCGGCCGCCGCGGCCTTCGCGTGCAGCGCACGCGGCACCAGCCCCTCGTCCTCCCAGGCCGACAGGTACGGCACGACCTCCCGCTCGGTGAAGCGTCGGGCGCTCGCGCGCAGCGCCCGCCGCTCGGGCGTGACCCACGGGTCGGGCCGCGGACCCGTCCCAGGGTCGGTTGCCGGGTCCACCTGCGGCTCCGCCGGTCCAGGGGTCACGGGCACGGCAGGTCGAACTCGGCGCGACGGTCGGCCGGCACGAGGGCGACGTCCGCCGGGTGGGCGGCGAGGTAGGCCCGGACGAACGGGCAGCGCGGGAGCACCTGCCGGCCTTCGGTGCGCAGCCGGGCGAGCACGGCCGCCACGAGCTCGGTCGCGAGCCCCTGCCGAGCGAAGCCGCCGACGGTCTCGACGTGCAGCAGCGACCAGACGTCGCCGCGTACCTCGCAGTCCACGAAGGTGGCCACCCGGCCGTCGACGAGCAGCTCGACCCGGTGCGCCGCGGGGTCGTCGCGGATCTCGTGTGCCATCCGGCCATGATGCCTCCGGTGAAGACCCCCGCCGTCCGGCCGAGACGCGACGAGGACCTGACGGCCCTCCTGACGGTGCTCCGGCGCGTGCACGACGCCGACGGATACCCGGTGCGGTGGCACGAACCGGCCGCGGCGTGGCTGACCCCGGACAACACCGAGCTTGCCTGGACGGCGGTGCTGGGCGACGTACCCGCGGGGCACGTCGCCCTCGAGTCGAACGAGGGCGGGGCGCTGCACGTGGCGCGTCTGTTCCTCGACCCGGGCGCGCGTGGTCAGGGCCTCGCAGAGCTCCTCCTGGCCGCGGTGACCGGGGCGGCGGGGGCACGGCCGCTGAGCCTCGAGGTGCACGTCCGGGCGACCGCGGCGATCGCCTGCTACGAGCGGCTCGGCTGGCGTCGTACCGGGACCCACGAGGCTCGCTGGACCGAGGCCGACGGCACCCCCGCCCTGGCCCATGTCTACGTCGCGCCCGAGCGCGCGGACTGACGCCACGTCCTGTCGCGGTTGCGTCCGGTGCAGGGGCCCGGGCCCGGACGCAACCCCGACACCAGGCGCCGGCCGACACCGGGCGCCCCCCGACACCGGGCGCCCCCCGACACCGGGCGCCGGCCGACGCAACCGGGCCGGCCGACGCAACCTCGACTCCCGAGGCAACCGGGCCGGCCGACCCTGTCGAGGTTGCGTCCGGTGCAGGGGCCCGGGCCCGGACGCAACCCCGACACCAGGCGCCGGCCGACACAGCCGGGCCGGTCACCCGACGAGCAGGGCCGCGGCCCGCTGCGGGTCGAAGCGTTCGGTCTCGCGGAGGACCAGCAGCGCCCCGCCGAGAGCCTCGGCGTGGTCTCCGAGCACGGCTGGTACGACCTGGACGGCGGCGGCCGAGGGCGGCAGTGACGCGCGCTGCACCCGTGCCCGCAGGGTGGTGAGCACCATGTCCTCGGCCAGCCCGAGCTCACCGCCGAACACGATCAGCTCGGGGTTCAGCAGGTTCACGAGGTTGGCGACGGCCATCCCGATGTACTCGCCCGCGTCCGCCAGCACCCGGCGGCAGCCCGGGTCACCGTCGCGGGCCCGACTCACCAGCTCGGCGACGCTGCTCACGGGCTGACCCGACGGCGACAGCTGCGCGACCAGGGCAGGCCCACCGGCGAGCATCTCCAAGCAGCCGCGGCTGCCGCAGCGGCAGACCGGTCCGTTCTCGGCGACGACGGTGTGGCCGAGCTCGCCGGCGGTCCCGGATGCCCCCCGGAACAGCGCCCCGTCCAGGACGATGCCGGCACCGATTCCGGAAGCCGCCTTGATGTACGCGACGAAGCGGTGGCCTCGGCCGGCCCCCCAGCGCGCCTCGGCGAGCGCACCGAGGTTCGCGTCGTTCTCGGCCCGCACCGGCATCCCCAGCGCGGCCTGCAGGTCGTCAGCGGGAGCCTGGCCGACCCAGCCCGGCAGGATGCTGGACGAGCCCAGCCGACCCTCGGCGTCGAGCGGCGCCGGGACGCCGAGCCCGACGCCGAGCACCGTGCTCGGACTCTCCCCCATCTGCCGCAGGGTCATGGTGACCAGACGGTGCGCGGTACGCAGGGCACCGGTCGCATCCCCGTCCACGTCGAAGCGCACCGAGTCCTGGGCGAGCACCCGATGCCCGCTGTCGGCGACCGCGACCGCGACATGCGTGCGCCCCAGGTCGACGCCGACGGCGAGACCGGCGCGGGGCGTCAGCGCGACCAGCCCAGCGGGCCGGCCGCCGGTTGGAACCGCCGGGGCTGCGACGGCGTCACCCAGCAGGCCGCGTCGACGCAGACCCATCAGCAGGCCGGACACGGTCGTCCGGGACAGCCCGGTGGCATCCCCGATCTCGGCTCGGGTCCGTGGCCCCTCCGAGCGCAGCAGACCCACGACGGTGCTGACCGGTTCGTCTCCGGTCCGGTGTCGGTCCGCGGACATGGTCACAGGGCTGATCGTGCGCATCACGTGCTCTTCCGTCAATGTGAGGACGTATGACAGACACCACTAGACATCAAATAGCCCATGCCTAAGCCAGAACCAGATCTCTGTTTCATCTCACTTACGTACGGGAGTTGACAGAGTAACGGGCGGGGGGCAATGTCCTGCCTGGCCGCAACGCAGCGCCAATGCCCCAAGGAGGATCACGTGCACCGTCCACGTCGCAGTGCCGCTCTCGCGGTCTCTGCCCTAGCCCTGGTCGCGGTCGCCGCGACCGCCTGTGGCTCCAAGTCGACCTCGAGCCCGACCTCGAGCACCACCACCTCGACCGGAGCGGCAGGCGCCACCGGTGCGTCCGGCCTCGTTGCTCTGCTGCTCCCGGAGAACGACACCACCCGGTACGAGTCGGCGGACCGGCCCGACTTCACTGCCGCGCTCTCGGCGGCCTGCCCCAAGTGCACGCTCACCTACGGCAACGCCGCCAACAGCAGCGCGACCCAGCTGCAGCAGGCCCAGGCCGCGCTGACCAAGGGCGCGAAGGTCCTGGTCCTGGACCCGGTCGACGGCACCACCGCGGGCGCCATCGTCGCCCTCGCCAAGGCCAAGAACGTCCCGGTCATCAGCTACGACCGGCTCATCACCGGCGGCGGCGCACTGCCCGACTACTACATCTCCTTCGACAACGTGAAGGTCGGCCAACTGCAGGGTCAGGCGCTGCTGACGAAGCTGCAGAGCAACGGCAAGCAGGGCAAGCTCATCTGGATCAACGGCTCGCCCACCGACAACAACGCGACACTGTTCACCCAGGGGGCGCACAGCGTGATCCCCAAGAACGGCATCGACGGGTTCACGATCGGCTACGAGATCGCCACCCCCAACTGGACCCCCGCGGTCGCGCAGCAGGAGGCGGCCGCCGCCATCACCAGGATCGGCAAGAACAACATCGTCGGCATCTACTCCTCCAACGACGGCATGGCCGCGGGCATCTTCGCCGCGGAGAAGGCGGCGGGCATCACCGACTTCCCGCCGATGACCGGTCAGGACGCGCAGGTCGACGGCATCCAGCGGATCCTCGCCGGCCAGCAGTACATGACCGTCTACAAGGCGATCAAGCCGGAGGCCACCGACGCGGCACAGCTCGCGGTCGCGGTCCTGAGCGGCCAGACGCCGGGCACCATCGCCGGTCTCTCCCAGACGCAGACCACGGACGGCACCACCCAGGTGCCCTCGTACCTGCTGACCCCGGTCGCGGTCACCAAGAGCAACATCTCCTCCACGGTCGTCGCCGACGGGTTCCTCACCGCGGCGCAGATCTGCACCAGCGCGTACGCGCAGTTCTGCTCGGCGGCGGGCATCTCCTAGCGCACGGCGCCGCGGCGGGCGGAGACCCAGCCCCGCCCGCCGCGGCGTATGCCGGTGCCATCATCCGTTCCACGCGTCACGAACAGCACGCCTCCACACGCCCCGGGAGTGCCATGCCTGAGCCGATGAGCAGCACCGCCGCGACGGCGACCGCCGAGGCGGGCCCCGTCCTGGCGCTGCGGAACGTGAGCAAGCGCTTCGGCGCCGTGCAGGCGCTCAGCGAGGTGGACTTCGCCGCGTACAGCGGCCAGATCGTCGCGCTGGTCGGCGACAACGGCGCCGGCAAGTCGACGCTCGTCAAGGCCATGTCGGGCGTCGGGCCGCCGACCTCCGGCGAGATCCTGTTCGAGGGCCGGCCGGTCTCGATCAGCCGACCGCAGGACGCGGTCAAGCTCGGGATCGCCACCGTCTACCAGGACCTCGCCCTCTGCGACAACCTCGACGTCGTCGCCAACCTCTTCCTCGGCAGCGAGCAACACCCCCGGGGCCCGCTGCGCCTGCTGTCCTGGATCGACGAGCTGCACATGGAGCAGCAGGCACTCGACCTGATGAACCAGCTCTCCGTACGCATCCCCACGGTCCGCACGCCGGTGGCGTCGCTCTCCGGCGGCCAGCGGCAGAGCGTCGCGATCGCCCGCTCGCTGCTCGGCGCGCCCAGGGTGGTCATGCTCGACGAGCCGACCGCCGCCCTGGGCGTGGCCCAGACCGCCCAGGTCCTGGACCTCGTCGTCCGACTGCGCGAGCGCGGTCTCGCCGTGATCATGATCAGCCACAATCTGGCCGACGTCTTCGCTGTGGCCGACCGCGTCGTGGTCCTGCGGCTGGGCCGCAACGCCGGCGAGTTCGACGTCGGCTCGGTGAGCGAGGACGAGATCGTCTCGACCATCACCGGCGCCAAGGCCGGTGGCGGCCGGCGCGCGGGCCTGCCGAGCACGCAGTCGCTCTCCGACGCGTACACCGCCAGTGGCAAGGACAGGACGGGGCCGCAGCGATGAGCCAGCAGACCAGTGCACCGGTCGACCCCACGGCGTCGGCGGTAGCCACCGAGCTGGACCCGCGCCTGATCGTCGACCAGGAGGGACTGAAGGGCTACGGCATCGCTTTCGTCCGCCGGGTCCGTTCCGGCGAGTTGGGCTCACTGCCGGTCATCGTCGGCCTGATCGTCATCTGGCTGATCTTCTACAGCAAGCAGCACACGTTCCTGTCCGCCCAGAACCTCAGCAACCTGGCCGTGCAGATGGTCCCGATCGGGATGATCAGCATCGGCATCGTCATGGTGCTGCTGCTCGGCGAGGTAGACCTCTCGGTCGGCTCGACCAGCGGAGCATGCGCAGCCCTGCTCGGCACCCGGATCGTCCAACACGGCACCAGCCAGGGCCTCGCCCTCGTCTACACGCTGCTGCTGGGCATCGCCATCGGCGCGGTGCACGGGCTGTTCTTCAGCCGGCTCGGCGTGCCGTCCTTCGTGGTCACCCTGGCCGGCCTGCTGGCCTGGCAGGGCCTGCAGCTGCGCATCCTCGGCAAGACCGGCACCGTCACGCTGGCCACCGGCTTCATCCACGGGCTGACGTACGACTTCCTGAGCAAGTCGGGTGGCTACATCGCCGCCACCGCCGTGACCGCTGTGCTGCTGCTGGCGCAGCTCTGGGAACGGGTGCAGCGCGGGCGCGCCGGTCTGCGGCCCCGCCCCCCGGTCGAGATCGCCTTCCGCACCCTCGTCCTCGCGGTGATCGCCTTCGGGGCCGTGGTCATCTTCAACAACTACCAGGACTCACCCGGCGTCCCGATGGCCCTGGTGATCTTCGTGGTCGTCGTGGTGCTGTTCGACCTGCTGATCCGACGCACCACCTACGGCCGACACGTCATGGCCGTCGGCGGCAACGTCGAGGCGGCCCGCCGCGCCGGCATCTCGGTCTGGGGCATCCGACTGTCGGTCTTCATGATCGCCGGCGGGATGGCGGCCGTCGGGGGCATGTTCGCCTTCAGCCAGCAGCTCTCGGTCGACCAGCAGACGGGCGGTGCCAACACCGTGCTCTACGCGATCGCCGCGGCGGTGATCGGTGGCACGTCGCTGTTCGGCGGCCGCGGTTCGGCGTACTCGGCACTGCTCGGCATCCTGGTGATCACCTCGATCTCCAACGGCATGGCGCTGCTGGGCCTGCAGAGCTCGACCCAGTACATCGTCACCGGTGCGGTGACGTTGGGTGCGGTGACGCTCGACTCCCTCTCGCGGCGGAGCCAGCGCACCTCCGGTCGCGGCTAGCGCCGACCGAGCGGCTCGTCGCACCGCGCACGCGACGGCTCGTCTAGCCTCCACAGGAGTCGAACCGAAGGAGGGGCGGGCGTGGCGGTGCAGGTGGACCAGGGCGTCGACGGCACGGTCGTCCTGACCGTCGAGCGCGGGCTCTCCCGCAACCGGCTGACGAGCTTCTTCCGGCTGCTGCTGGTGATCCCGCACCTCATCGCGCTGGTGGCGCTCGGCATCGCGGCGTACGTGGTGATCATCGTCGGCTGGTTCGCAGCGCTGATCCTGGGCCGGCTCCCCGGGCCCCTGCACGAGTTCCTGGCCGGCGTCGTGGGGTGGTCCACCCGGGTCACCGGCTACCTCTACCTGACCACCGACCGATATCCGCCGTTCGACTTCGCCGCGGCCGGCTACCCGGTCGAGCTCACGGTGCCGCCACCGGGCCGGCTCAACCGGCTCGCCGTGCTGGCCCGCATAGTGCTGGCGATCCCCGCCCTCGTCGTCGCGGCCCTCCTCGGCGGCGTCCAGCTGTTCGTGGTCTTCGCGTGGTTCGCGGCGGTGTTCGCCGGCCGGGTGCCCCGCGCCGTGCACGACTCGATCGCCACGTTCATCCGCTACCAGGCCCGGGTGTACGCCTACCTGCTGCTGCTCACCCCGACCTACCCGTGGGGTCCGCTGGGCGACGGCGTGGAACGGCCACCGCCGGCCTGGGCCTACAGCCCGCCACCGGGCCACCCGCCCGCCGCGGGCCCGCCGCCCGCGTACCCGCCGGGGTACGGCCCGCCACCCGGATACGGCCCGCCGCCCGCGTACGGCCCGCCGCCCGCGTACCCACCGGGGTACGGCCCGCCCCCCGGATACGACCCGCCGCCCGGGTACGGCGCGCCGCCCGGGTACGGCCCGCCGCCCGCGTACCCGCCCATGCCCCCGGCGGTCGACGCGCCGCCGCCCTACCCGCCGGCGGGATGGGCAGCACCGGGCGCGGACCCAGGGGGCCGCTACGACGGGCGGGTCAGCCAGGGCGCCCGGGCGATCCTGATCGTCTCGCTCGTGCTGGGCGCGCTCGAGCAGGCGGACTCGGTGCGGAGCTTCGCCGGCGGAGTCAGCACCGGTGGGGCGCACCCGCTCACGGCGATCCACGTGGCAGAGGCACAGCGCCGGTTCGTCGACGCCTACAACGACTCGGTGGACGTCTGCGCGCCGTACCCCAGCTGCGACCGGGTGGTGGCCGCCAGCCTGGACCGCGCGGCCGTCGCCTTCGCCGGCACCTTGGCGGGCGTGCACCACGAGGCCGCCCGCCGCGACCGCGTGCTCGCCGACCTCGACGCCTTCCGCACAGACGTGGCCTCGGCCGCGGCGGCAGGTTCGCTCACCGACCGGGTCGGCAACGTGGTGGCCACGGCTGTCGTGGCCGATGCCAACCGGATCACGACGGACGACCGCGCGCTCGTCCGGGCGCTGCAGTAGCGGCTACCACTCGTCGAAGGCGTGGGCCGCTGTTGCGGCAGCCAGCACCCGCTCGCGCGCCGCGCCGGCCGCCTGTTCGTCGGACTCGGCGAGCGCCACTTCGCAGCCGGCGAGCAGCATCGCGTGCGCGATACCCGCGCCCATCCGGCCGCCGCCCAGCACGCCGGTATGGACGGGCAGGGTCATCGGGGCTCCTCGGGAGCACCGCGTTCGTCCGGACCGATCGGTGCGTTCGCAGCATCCCGCTCCGGCTCTGCCCGCGTCACTGCGGCCGCCGGCTGCGGATGGTCCGGCGGGTCCGGGTCGCGCTGCTCGCGCGGGACCACGTTGCCGTCGATGTCCTCCCGGCCGGCGAGGAACTTGGCAGCCGCATTGACGGCAGCCACCACCGGCACGCCGAAGATCGCACCAGGCAGGCCGGCGAGCAGTGCCCCCCCGGTGAGGGTCACGGCGATCGCGATCGGGTGCAGCCGCACGTACCGCCCCACGACCAGCGGCTGGAGCACGTGACCCTCCACCTGGTCCTCGATGATCAGCACCACGAGCAGGACGAGCGCCTGGACCGGGCCGTCGGCGACCAGCACGACGACGACCGCGAAAGCACCGGCGACCAGCGCCCCGATGATGGGCACAAAGCTGAAGATGAACACCACGAGCGCAAGCGGCGCCACCAGCGGTGCGCGCAGGATCAGCAGCGTGACGCTGATCGCGGTGGCGTGGAACAGCGCCACGATGAACTGGCCGCCGACGTAACCGCTCAGCGTCCGCCACGCACGGTGGCCGGCGCCGCGGGCCAACTCCTCGCCGCGCCGTGGGAAGAGCGACACGATCCAGTCCCAGACGCGGTCCCCGTCGTACACCAGGAAGATCGTCAGGAAGAACCACAACACCAGGCCGGTGAGTACGTCGATGGCAGTGCGCCCGGCGCTGATGACGCCCGAGGCGATCTGACCCTGGTGGGACTTGAGGTTGCGCGTGAGGGTGTCGCCGATGTTGTTGACCGACGAGGAGTTGAGGTTGAACGGTGACTTCGTCAGCGCGTTCTGCACGTTCGTGACGGCCTGCGAGGCCTGGTCCGCCAGCTGCGGGTAGCCGGCGATCGCCCGGTTGGCCACGAAGAACCCGACACCGCCGACCACCACGACCGCCAGCAGCATCGTCAGCAGCGTCGAGACACCTCGGCTGAGCCCGCGCCGACGCAGCCAGTCGGCCACCGGCATGAGCAGTGCCGTGGTCAGCAGCGCGGTGGCGAACGTGACGACGAGCAGGGTCAGCCGCGACAGCAGCAGGCCGAGCGCGCCGAGGGCGCCGACGATCACCAGGATCCGCCAGCTCCAGGCGGCGGTGGAGACGAACACCAGCGGCAGCCGCACCCCGCGGCCGTCGAAGACCTCCACGTCGCGGGTGGTCAGCTGGTCCCGCTCACCGGTGCCGGGCTCGGCTCCGGGCCGACCACCCTCGCCGGCGGGTCGATCGTCCATCATCAGCCCCCGTGCCCCGCGCGGTCCGGTCGGTGAGTGCGCAGCGTAACCGGGCTCACGACACCGCGCGCCACCCGGACCGCGCGTCCGCGCACGAATGCGAACGCGCCAGGCAGCCGGTGTGCCGGGTTCAGTCGCCGAGCATGCGGCGCAACCGGCGGGCGCCGGCCAGTGCGTCGCCGCCCTCGTCGAGCAGTGCGTCCAGGTACGCCTGCACCATCCGCAACTGCTGCCGGTCGTTCTCCCGCTCGGCGACGAGGGAGACCGCGGCGGCGGCCAGCTCGTCGTCGCCGGTACGGAACGCGAGCCGCAGCGCCATGTCCGCGGCGCTCAGGTCCTCCGCCGGGCGCGGGAACCGGTGCCGCCCGCCGCGGGCGTGCGCCGGTTCGGGAGTGGTGGCCGCGGCAGCCTCGACGGCCGGCAGCGTGGGTGCACCGCCGGGCACCGAACCCGACGGGGCGGCAGCGGGCCGCACCGCGGTCGGGTCCGGGATGATCGCGTCCAGCGGGCTGGAGCGTCGCAGGCCGGTGTCGTCCGGCAGCGCGTCGCGGAGCGCGGCCCGGAGCACCGCGGCCGGCATCTCCTGCGCGGCGGCGGCAGAGGCGGCCTCGAGCCGGACGGACGCCGGCCTCGGCGCGGTGGTCGGCGCAGGAGTCTCGGCCCTGGTCGCTGCGGTCGGCGCCGGCTCGACTCGACTCGGCTCGGCTCGGCGCGGCTCGGCGCGGCGCGGCGCGGCGCGGCTCGGCTCAGTTGCCGGGTCGGCTGGACGTTCTCCCAGCAGCTCGGCCACGAGGGCAGGATCCTCCAGCAGCTGTGCCGCCGTCGCGCCGGAATCCACCTCGGTCGCCGCCTCGACCGCGGGCGGCAGCCTGGGCCCGCCGGCTTCACGGGCGGCGGCGCCCGACGCTCCGTAGCCGGTCGGTCCGGCCCACTCCTGCGCCGTGCGCCGCGGCAGCCCGGCCGCGGTCTGCGCCGTCGGCTCGCCGAGGGCGTCGGGGTAGGGCTCGGGGTGTGCGGGGGCGGCCGCCTCGCGACCCGGCGGTGGCGTCAGCGTGACGGGGGGGACGTAGGAGCGCGCGGAGTAACGCCGCGGCGTCGTGGGCGGGCCGGCGGACCGGGGGTGCGTCCCCGCGATCGGGCCCCGGGGCGATGTCCGCGGGCCGTCGGGGGTGCCGGCCTCGGGCCGCCCCGCATCGGCAGCAGGGCCTGCGGGCTCGGCGGGCTCGCCGGCAGCGGGCTCGGGGGCCGAGCGTCCTGCGTACGTGGTGGACCGCCCCGCGGCGCCGAAGAGCCGTTCGGTCACGCTCTCGATCCACAGCAGGTCCGGCTCGACCAGCTGGTGTGCGGCGTCAAGGTCGACGACCTTGTCCTCGCCGGTGGGTTCCGCCCGATGCGGCGCGTCTTCTTGGCTCAGCGCACGACCCCCGTCGTCGGTACTCACGAGCGTCACAGCGCCCTCGCCGGGCACATCGCTGCGACCAGAATCATGCCACCCACGGTATCGGGGCGGACGACCGTAGGGAGGCGCTACCCAAGTGCTCACCGTGCGTGAGGCATGCGCGACGGAACGTGATGGAGGGTGCGTGGCACGAAGCGTGGCCCGGCACAGGTCTGCGGCCGCAGTCAGGATTGCGGCGTGACGGCACTGCTGTGGCTGCGCCGAGACCTGCGCCTGGCCGACCACCCCGCACTGCTGCGCGCCCGCGCGACGGGGGGCACGGTCGTCCCTGTCTTCGTCCTGGACCAGCGGCTGTGGCGGCGCGCTGGCCTACCCCGGCAGGCGTTCCTGGCGGGTGCGCTGGCCGATCTGGCCGCGCGCACCGGCGGCGCGCTCCAGGTGCTGTCCGGCGACCCGGTCACCACCATCCCCGCTACGGCGCGCCACCTCGGAGCCGACTCGGTGCACGTGAGCGAGGAGTTCACTCCGTACGGCCGCTGCCGAGACGAGGCGGTCGCGAGCCGGCTCCCAGCGGGGGTCGCGTGGGTCGCGACCGGCTCGCCCTACGCGGTCTCCCCCGGCCGGGTGCGCAAGGACGACGGGGCCCCGTTCCGGGTGTTCACCCCGTTCTCGCGGGCGTGGCTGCGGCACGGCTGGCGTGATCCGGCGCCCGGGGTGCGGACAGTGGACTGGCAGGCGTACGAGGGACCGCACGCGGCCGACCTACCCGCGGCACCCGACCTCGGCGACGTCGCGATCCCCGAGCCGACCGAGGCCGCGGCCCTCGCCGCGTGGGGGGCGTTCCGCGACCAGCGCCTGCATGACTATGCAGCCGAGCGCAACGACCCGGGCAAGGACACCACGTCGCGGCTCTCGGCGTACCTACACCTGGGGCTGATCCACCCACGCACCCTGCTCGCCGACCTCGCGGGCCGCAGCGGGCCCGGCGTGGACGTCTGGCGCACCGAGCTGTGCTGGCGCGAGTTCTACGCCGACGTGCTGCACCACCATCCCGCCAGTTCGTGGGGAAACTACGACGAGCGATTCGACCGCCTCCGCTGGGACACCGACGACCGCGCCCGGGAGCGGTTCGGGCGTTGGCAGCGTGGTGAGACCGGCTTCCCGATCGTCGACGCGGGCATGCGGCAGCTCGCGGCGGAGGGCTGGCTGCACAACCGGGTGCGCATGATCGTCGCGTCGTTCCTGGTCAAGGACCTGCACTGCCCGTGGCAGTGGGGTGCGCGGTTCTTCCTCGAGCACCTGGTGGACGGCGACCTCGCGAGCAACAACCACGGCTGGCAGTGGACCGCCGGCTCGGGCACGGACGCCTCGCCCTACGTCCGGGTCTTCAACCCGATGCTGCAGGGCGAGAAATTTGACCCCAGCGGCGACTACGTACGCCGCTGGGTGCCGGCGCTGCGCGGGCTGTCCGGCGACGCGGTGCACACGCCCTGGGCGCACGGTGCGCCTGAGGGCTATCCCGAGCGGATGGTCGACCACGCGGCCGAGCGGCAGGACGCGCTGGCCCGGTACGAGGCCGTCCGTGGCTGAGGTCCCGGTCGGCCTCGACCTCGAGGGGCTACGGGCGGCCGCCGCCGGTTGCCGGGCCTGCGAGCTGTGGGAGCCGGCGACCCAGACCGTCTTCGGGCGGGGGCCGGTGGACGCACGGATGATGCTGGTGGGCGAGCAGCCCGGTGACGTCGAGGACCAACGCGGCGCGCCATTCGTCGGCCCGGCGGGGCGGCTCCTGGTCGGCGCCCTGGCGGAGGCGGGCATCGACAAGACGTCGGTCTATGTCACCAACGCGGTCAAGCACTTCCGCTTCACCCCGTCGGCGTCCGGGCGGCGGATCCACCAGACGCCCGAGCTGACGCACATGGTCGCGTGCAAGCCGTGGCTGGCGGCCGAGCTCAATCTGGTCAAGCCGTCGCTCGTGGTGCTGCTGGGCGCGACCGCAGCGAAGACCTTGCTGGGCCAGGGGTTCCGGGTCACCAGGCAGCGCGGGGTCGTCCTGGACGGACCGCCGGGCAGCGGCGCCCGGCTGATGGCGACGCTGCACCCGTCGGCGATCCTGCGGACGCCGCCGGAGTCACGCGACGAGGCGCACGCGGGCTTCGTCGCCGACCTGCGTACCGCCCGCGACGCCCTGGGCTGATCCTTCGACCTTGTGCACGAGCGGCCACGCTCAAGCCCCCGGCACCTCGGCAAGATCTTCGACCTCGTGCAGGACCGCCACATCCGTCCAATCTGGCGCGCCGGCTTCTCGTCAGGGTGGTGGCTGGGCGGTGATGGTGCCGTCGGGGGCGCGGGTGAGGGTCCAGTGGTGGTCGTGGACGGTGGTGTGGTGCCGGCCGCACAACAGGACCAGGTTGCGGACGTCGGTGTTGCCGCCTCGGGACCAGGAGGTGAGGTGGTGGGCGTCGCACCACTCCGGGGGGCGGTCGCAGCCTGGAAAGACACAACCGCGGTCTCGCACGGCGAGCGCCTTGCGCTGGCCGGGGGCGACGAGGCGTTGGCTGCGGCTGGCGTCGAGGATCTCGACGGGGAGTCCGCCGAGCGCGGGTGCGACCCGTCGCAGCGCAGCGCGGACCGCGGGGTGGTCGAGCGCGATGCCCGCCGCGCTGGCGCCGCCTTCGGCTGCGGGGGTGCTGGTGATGATGGTGCTGATGCGGGCGTCGCAGCCGATCCGCTCGATGGCGTCGCGGCTGAGGCTGGTGCCATCGGTGAGCCAGCCCCCTCCCGCGCGGGCACCCTCGCCACCTGCGCCTCGGGCGTCCGCGCCGCAGCCGTCCGTGCCGCTCCGCTCGCGGGCGAGGAGGGTGTCGAGGTCGACCAGGACGGTGAGCTGCGGGCGCTGACCGCCGTGGCTCGGCAGCTGGTCAGTACGCAGGAGGAGGTTGGCCGCTTCTTCGAGGGCGTCGGCCCGCCGCTGCGCCGCCGACCGCGTATCCACGTCACCATCGGGGCTGGGGCGCAGCACAGCCAACGGTTCGAGGACGGTGTGTAGGGCTGCGCCGGCTTCGGGGGTGAGCATCGCGTCCAAGGCCCACATGTCGCCGCAGCGGGAGAGGTGCAGGCGACGGCCGGCGTCGGCTACGGCGCGCCGGGCGGCGACTGGGTCGTCGGCGCCGCCGACGTGCAGCGCTTCGGCGTGGTCCGCGACCTGCGTGGCGACCTGTGCGGTGACGTCGACGGGGAGGTCGAGCGCGGCCTTGGCGATCAGCGGTTCCGCGGTGTCGAACGCGGCTGCTGTCAGTGTGCCGGTGGCGCGGGCGATGACCCGGGCGTGCCCGACCGTGAGCATGTCGGCCGCCAACAGCTCGGCGGTGGTGGTCAGTGGTCGGAGCGGGTCGGTGTGCAGGCGGCGAGCGAGGTGCAGGTCAGCGGCCAGCACACGACCGGATGCGCCGGTGCGGCGGCGGACCCAGGCCGCCGTGGACGCGGACCCGTCCACCGCCGCAGCCCCGGAGGAGTCGAACGCCGCCAGCAGCTGCAGGCCGACGATTTCGAGCTTTTCGATCAGAGCGCGGACGGTCAGGTAGTCGTCCCCGGCTGCTGCGCTACCCGGGCCCGGCAGCTCCAGCGTTGCTAACCCCGTTTCCGCCCGGGACGCCAGCTCAGCGATCGAACACATGTTCGAATCGTACCAGTCTCATGCCCTCAGATCAACAAGACTGCCTGCAAACATTGAGGGATCGCGCATCGAACCTCCTGGCATACATGGCTGTCACCGCGTGAGTCCGTCCGTGCACAACGTCGAGCAACCGGTCCTTGTGCACAACATTCGCGGCGATGTCTGTGTACAAGGTCCAATGGCTTGACGTTGTGCACAGAGCGCCGGTGATACGTCAGACGGGGGCCCGGTACCGGCGGAAGGACGGGACCAGCACCGCGACCAAGGCGATGCCCACGAGGCAGGCGAGCCCCCCGGACACGACCGAGAACTGCAGGCCGATCGTCGCGACGGAGCCCGACTCGAGGTCGCCCAGCCGTGGGCCGCCGGCGACCACGACGATGAACACACCCTGCATCCGACCCTGCAGCTCATCCGGCGCAGCCAGCTGCAGGATCGTCGAACGGAAGACCGCGCTGACCATGTCCGCGGCGCCCGCGGCCGCCAGGAACAGCACGCCGACCCAGAGCGTCGTCGTCAGCCCGAAGCCGGTGATCGCCAGCCCCCAGACGACGATGGCGAGCAGCACGGCCAGCCCCTGGCGGCGTACGCGGCCGAACCACCCGCCACCGAGCGCCCCCAGCAGCGCACCGGCAGCGACCGCCGCGTAGAGGATGCCGACCGCACCGGACCCGGCGTGGAAGCGGTTCTCGGCCAGCGCCGGGAACAGCGCCCGCGGCATCCCGAAGATCATCGCGATGATGTCCGCGACGAACGTCGTCAGCACGACCGGCTGCGTACGCAGGAACCGCATGCCCTCGAGCAGCGAGCCGAAGCCTGCGCGGGTGGCGTTCTCACCCGCCGGCATCGGCCGCAGCCGTACCAGGGCGTACGCGGACCCGACGAAGCTGAGCACGTCGACGAAGTAGGCCAGCCCCACGCCGCTGACCGCGATGAACAGGCCGGCCAGGAGCGGGCCCGCGGTCTGCGCGACGTTGAACGAGATCTGCGACAGCGCGTTGGCGGGTGCGACCTGCTCGGGGCGCAGCAACCGCGGGATGAACGCCCGACGCGCCGGCGAGTCCACCCCCATCAGCAGCGACTGGAACGCGACCACCACGTACAGCACCCAGACCGCGTCGGCGTGGGTGAGCGCGTTGGCCAGCAGCGCGGAGGAGGCGAGCGTGAACCCGATGCTCGTGCAGAACGCGAGCTTGCGGCGGTCGACGGCGTCCACGAGCGTGGCGCCGAGCAGCCCGCTGGCGATGAGCGGGAACAGCGCCACGAGACCCAGCAGCCCCACGTCGAACGAGCTGCGGGTGAGGGCGTACACCTGCACGGGCACCGCGACCAGCGTGATCTGGGTGCCGAGCAGGCTGACGGTCTGACCAGCCCAGAGGCGTCGGTACTCGGGCGACTCGCGGAGCGGGGCGGTGTCGACGGCCAGGTGGCGGAGGCGGGTGCGCCGCGAGACCGGCCCGGTGACCTCTTCCTGTCCTTCGGCCGTCACTGCGAGGATCTTACGTAAGCCACCTGCCGAAGGTTGCCTCGCGCGGCTACGGGTTGAGCCGCTCGAGCAGCCACCCACCGTCGGTCGCGGTGCCGGGCGTCCCGTCGGCGCGGCGGTAACGGAACCGGTCGTGCAGCCGATCCCGGCGCCCCCACCAGAACTCGACCGTGATCGGCAGCACCCGGAACCCGCCCCAAAAGTCGGGGACGGGGACCGGACCGTCGCCACCGAACCGCTCGTCCAGCGCCTGCCACTCCCGCTCGAGCGTCGCGCGGTCGGCGACCGGCTGCGACTGCCGGGAAGCCCAGGCGCTCACCTGCGAGCCGCGCGGGCGGCTGGTCACGTACGCGACGGTCTCCGCTCGACTTACCTGCTCCACGTCCCCCACGACGCAGACCTGCCGGTGCAACGTGAGGTACGGCAGCACCAGCGCCGCCCGCGGGTTGGCCGCCAGCTCCCGGCCCTTGCGCGAATCCAGGTTGGTGAAGAAGACGATGCCGCGGTCGTCGACCCCCTTGCGCAGCACCGTGCGTACCGACGGCCGACCGGCGGCGTCGGCGGTCGCGAGCTGCATGGCGGTCGGCTCGTCGACGCCCTCGGCCTCGACCTGCGCGAGCAACCGCGCCAGCTCGCCTCGCCAGGTCGGCGCGAGGTCGGTGGCGTGCACAGGCTCGGAGTTCATGCGTCCGGCCTTCCCCCGTGCCCGCCGTCCACGCGGTGCGCGATGATGGCGGACATGGACTTCTGCGCATGACCGCACCCGTGGACAGGGACCCGGACTTCGTCCCCGGCCTCGAGGGCGTCGTGGCCTTCGAGTCGGAGATCGCCGAGCCCGACCGGGCCGGCGGTGCGCTGCGCTACCGGGGCGTCGACATCGAGGAGCTCGTCGGGCACCGCGACTACGCGCAGGTGTGGGGTCTGCTCGTGGACGGCGCGTTCTTCCCCGGCCTGCCGCCGGCCGAGCCGTTCCCGGTGCCGGTGCACTCCGGCGACATCCGCGTCGACGTCCAGTCCGCGCTGGCGATGCTCGCCCCCTACTGGGGCTTCGGACAGCTCATCGACATCAGCGACGCGCAGGCCCGGGACGACCTCGCCCGGGCCTCGGTCATGGCGCTGTCGTACGTGGCCCAGGCCGCCCGCGGCCCGGCGCACCCCGCCGTACCGCAGAAGCTGGTCGACCAGGCGACGACCATCACCGAGCGGTTCCTCACCCGCTGGCGCGGCGAACCGGACCCGGCACACGTGGCGGCGATCGACGCGTACTGGATCTCCGCGGCCGAGCACGGCGCCAACGCCTCGACCTTCACCGCGCGGGTCGTCGCCTCCACCGGCGCCGACGTCGCAGCCTGCCTGTCCTCGGCCGTCGGCTCGCTCTCGGGCCCGCTGCACGGCGGCGCCCCCTCGCGGGTGCTCGCGATGCTCGACGCGGTCGAGGAGAGCGGTGACGCGGACCGCTGGGTGCGCGCGGCGCTCGACCGGGGCGAGCGGCTGATGGGGTTCGGGCACCGCGTCTACCGCGCCGAGGACCCGCGTGCGCGGGTGCTGCGGCGCACGGCTGCCGCGTTGGGGGCGCGCCGGTACGAGGTCGCCGAGGCACTGGAGAAGGCAGCCGTCGCGGAGCTGACCGCGCGCAAGCCGGACCGCCCGCTCCGTACCAACGTGGAGTTCTGGTCGGCCGTCGTGCTCGACTACGCCGAGGTGCCGGCGTCGATGTTCACCTCGATGTTCACGTGTGCGCGGACGGCCGGCTGGTCGGCGCACATCCTGGAGCAGAAGAAACTCGGCAAGCTGATCCGGCCCGCCGCCCGGTACGTGGGTCCCGGTCCGCGGCCGGTGTCCGACATCCACTAGTCGAATACCCCTGTCCCACAAGCCTTTTGGAGTGCTGTGCCCGACATCGTGATCCCCGCCGACCTGCTGCCCGCCGACGGGCGCTTCGGCTCCGGCCCGTCCAAGATCCGCCCCGAGGCGGTGTCGGCGCTGGCGGCGGTCGGCGGCTCGTACCTCGGCACCTCCCACCGCCAGAAGACCGTCAAGTCCGTGGTGGGCGGGCTGCGAGCCGGGCTCGCCTCCCTGTTCTCGCTGCCCGACGGGTACGAGGTCGTGCTCGGCAACGGCGGCGCCACCGAGTTCTGGGACATCGCCACCTTCGGCCTGATCCGGGAGCGTTCGCAGCACCTGTCCTTCGGTGAGTTCTCCTCGAAGTTCGCCGCGGCGGCCGAGTCGGCGCCGTTCATCGCCTCGCCGACGATCATCACGGCCGAGCCCGGCGACCACCCGGTGACCAAGCCCGAGGACGGCGTCGACGCGTACGCGCTGACCCACAACGAGACCTCGACCGGCGTCATGATGCCGATCGCGCGGACGGGCGGCGACGAGGCGCTGACCCTGGTCGACGCGACGTCGGGCGCCGGCGGCCTGCCGGTGACCGCCGCGGACTTCGACGTCTACTACTTTTCGCCGCAGAAGTGCTTCGCCTCGGACGGCGGCCTGTGGATCGGGCTGTTCTCTCCCCGCGCCGTGGCGCGGGTGGCGGAGATCGCCGAGTCCGGCCGGTGGGTGCCCGCGTCGTACTCGCTGCCGATCGCGCTGGACAACTCGCGACTCGACCAGACGTACAACACCCCGTCGCTCGCGACGATCTTTCTGATGGAGCAGCAGGTCTCGTGGCTGAACGAGCAGGGCGGCCTCGAGTGGGCAGTGGCGCGGACGGCGGAGTCGTCGGGGATCCTGTACGACTGGGCCGAGGCGTCGCCGTACGCGACCCCGTTCGTGACCGACCCGGCGAAGCGGTCTGCGGTGGTGGGCACGATCGACCTCGCCGCGGAGATCGACGCCGCCGCGGTGGCCAAGGCGCTGCGGGCGAACGGCGTCGTGGACACCGAGCCGTACCGCAAGCTGGGCCGCAATCAGCTGCGGATCGCGATGTTCCCGGCCGTCGAGCCGTCGGACGTGCGGGCGCTCACCCACTGCATCGACCACGTGGTCTCCGCCCTGTCCTGACCGGCGTGCTGCCGGCATGCTGCTTCGCTCGCTGCTCAGCGACGGGTACGGTCGGGCGGTGGCCGAGGCTGAGCCGACCGCGGCCCCCGGGGCGGCGGTCGAGCGCGCGGCCCCGCAGGCGCTGGACGTCGACGGCATCGCCGTGGTGAGCCTGGGGACGGTGCTGTGGGGCATCGCGCTGGTGGTGGCGATCGCCGTGCACGGTCGGCTCGAGCGACACGGTCACCTCTGGTGGGTGGCGGCCGCGGCGGTCGGCTTCGGGCTCGGCCTGCTCGGCGTCGCGTACTGCACCCGCCGCCGTCGCCGGCTCGGCGCGGTCGACGGGCGCCCGGCCGAGGCGGGTTGACGCTCATTCCGGCCGCTCCCGAGAACCACGCGAGGCCCGGCGGCGGGGCTGACACTCAGTCCAGTCCGGCCTCGAGCAGCAGCCGGGGCAGGTCGGCGGGGTCCGCGGCCAGCAGGTGGCGGCTCGGCCACGCCCCGGCGGCCCACGCGATGCCCGCCGCGAGACCCTCGTCGGTGGCGTAGAGCGTGCCCGCGTACCAGCGCCAGGGCAGCGCCACGCCATCCTGAACCAGCTTGGTACACCGCCGGTACGCCGCCGGAGCATCCGGCACGAGAGCCGAGAAGCGCTGCGGCACAGCGGTTTCCAGGCCGTCGTGCTCGGGCGCGCCGACGCCGCCGGTGAGCAGGTCGAGGTCCAGCAGGTCCGCGACAGCCCGCGCCCGCCGAACCGGGACCACGAGCGGTGCGCGATCGCCGAGCAGGGGCAGCAGATCGGGGACGTCGACCACCACCGCCCGCGGCGAGACGGCGCCGAGCGAGTCCCGGACGGCCAGCGGCGGGTCGGGGGCGTCCTCGTCGCCGGACCAGCGCTCGGCGGCGGCCAGGTAGATCGCCCGGGCGCGCGCAGCCGTCACCGCGCGATCGGCGTCGCCGAGCCGGTCGAGCAGGTCCCCGGTCGCCTCGGGGTCGGCGAGCACGTCCGCCAGCCGCGTGCGGACGCCCAGCGCCCGCAGCAGCTCCAGGTCGTACGCCGGGGGGACGGCGTAGAGGCCGTCCAGGTCGCCGGGGAGGGCGTACTCGCCGGCCGACAAGCCGAGCGCGCCGTGCGTGCCCAGCCACCAGGCGCTGTAGGACGGCGCGTCGACCAGCACGCGGCGCCGGGTGCGGTCGGCGGCGAGGCCCGCGAGCAGCACCGGCAGATCCGTCGCCAGCTCCAGGTCCCGCAGCACCGTCACCTCGACCGGCGGCGCGCCGAGCAGCGCCGGCCAGTCCGCCGGCACGTCGGCAACCTCGACCCCCGGCAGATCCAGAACGCCTGCGAGACAAGCTGTCTCGGCCTCCAGCCAGGACGGCGCGGCGAGGCGCGGCAGGTCCGCCCCGGCACGGTCGAGCAGACCGCCGGCCAGCAGCAGGTCGCCGGCGACCTCCGGCCCGTCCTCGCCCGGCAGCAGCAGGGTCTCCGCCACCCACCCCGGCGCCTCGCCCGCCGCCCGCACCAGCGCCAGCACGCCGCGGGCGAGCCCGTCGTCGTACTCCTCGGCGTCCTCGGCCGCGGCCCGCAGCGCAGGGTCGGCCAGCAGGCCGGCGGCGGTGGCCGGCACGGCTCCGAGCCGTTCCAGCAACGGGTGCGCCGCGAGCGGGTGCACGACGCGCAGCGGCAGGCCCGCCACCTCCGGCGGCAGCGGCTCGTCGGGCAGCAGGGCGCCGCGGCAGCCGGTGACGACCCGCCCGTCGGCCAGCGGCACCGGCAGGCTGCCGAGGGCGTCCCGGTCCGGCGCGTCGGCGAGCGCCGCGTACACCTCGCGCCACTCCGTGGGCGACCGGCTCCCCTGCCGCAGCAGGTCCACGACGGCGGCGGTGTCGAGGCGGCGCACTCCCAGCACGGCCAGCGCGGCAGACTTCGACGACGAGGCGTACGACGCCGGCAGCAGTCCGTCCACGGAGTCGGCGAGGAGCGCGGTCACCGCCTCGGTCGCCGCGCCGAGGTCGAGCAGCTGGAAGCCCGGCAGCACGGGCACTCCCGGCAGGGCCGCCACCAGCGAGGCACGGACGGCCGCGTCGACCTCGTTGGCCGCGAGACCGGTCGGCACCAGCGGCAGCGGGTCGTCCAACGCCGGCAGCAGTTCGGCGACGACCTCGCCCGCGACGCCCAGCAGCAGGTCGGTCAGCGGACCGGGTACGAGCCGCCGCCTGGTCGGCTCCAGTGGCGCCGTCACCGCGAGCACCACCGGCAACGAGATCATCTCGTCGGTCGGCGTCGGCGCACGGAGCGCCTGCGGCACAGTCAGTGTCGAGGACACGGGGGCGTACGCGGACACCTGCCACTCCGGCCGCTCCTCGGGCGGCCGACCCGCCATCAGGGCCGGGGAGGCAACCCCCGACCGGGACGCGGACGCCCACCGGCGGCCGTCCAGCACCACCTCGGAACCCGTACGCGCGGCGGTGATCTCACGGTCCTCGACGCGGAGCGAGGCGAGCCCGGGCAGCACCAGCGGCAGCGTCTCGTCGACCGCCGCGAGCAGCCGGCGCGCGAGCGCGGCGTCGCGCAGCGGCAGCCGGACCACCGTGTCGTAGCCCGTCGGCACCTCCAGCGGCGGACCCTCGAAGGGCAGCCGCAGGGCGGGGACGTGCCCCCCGCGTGCGGCCAGCTCCTGCTGCAGCGCAGGCACTGCCGCGACCTCGGCCGTCGTGTCGGCGACCGACCAGCGCACCGACGGCAGTCCCCGCGACCCGATGGACGGTGCGTCGGTGACCGCGAGGACGGCGGCAAACCCGACCCCGTACCGGCCGACGGTCGTGCCCGAGCGCTTGGCCGAGGCGCGCAACGTCGACAGCCCGACCACGCCCGCCGCGGTCAGCGGAGCCCCGTCGTTCGCCGCAACCAGCACGTCGCCGTCGACCCGCAGCCACAGCCGTGAGCCGCCTGCGTCGACGGCGTTCTGGGCGAGCTCCACCACCAGGCGGTCGCGGTAGCCACCGGTGACGGCGTCGGCCTCGGCGTTCGCGTCCTCGCGGAAGCGGTCAGGGGAGGCGGTCCAGGCGGCGAGCACGCGGGAGCGGATGCCCGCGCAGTCGTAGGTCAGGAGTGGCCGCCGGCGTCGCCGCTGTCAGCGTCGTCGACCGAGCCCAGCGTGTGCGCGGCGAGCCCGACCGGGTCGGCCGCCGCGTCGTCGTCGACCACCCCGGTCGGCGCTGCCGACGGCAGCACCATCGCCTCGGAGTGCGCGCCGCAGCCGTACGTCTCCGCGACGATACGGCCGTCGGCGGGCGCCATCTCGTTCGCACAGGCGCCGAAGACGCGTCCCAGGCTGCCGACCAGGCCGACGTAGAACCCGCACGAGCCGCACCGCTTGGGAGCGGCGACGGCGATATCCGCGCTCGGGCCGTAGTCGCCGTCGTACCAGCGGTCGGCCGCCTCCTCGCGGCCGAGCGCCGACAGCACCCGGGGCCGGCCGATGCCCAGCTCGTACCAGAGGGAGTCGTCGATCCAGCCGGCGGTGTCGGCCAACCGCAGCACCAGCCGGGGGTCGTCCGCGGCGGTCGGCAGGATGTCGCCGGCGCCGACGTCGCCGGGGCGCAGCCGCTCCGACCACGGCACCCACTCGGGCGCCAGTACGGCCTCGGCGCCGGGCAGCAGCACCACGTCGTCGACGGTCGCGACCTTGGAGCGCGGCACCCGGACGACCTCGACCGCCCAGTACCACCCGACGTACGCCGGGTCGAGGCAGCCGAACGCGTGCACGGCGCCCTTGCCCCCGCCGCCGACGGCGACGGGCCACACGCCGAGGTGCTCCCCCACGCGCTGGTACGGACCGGCCTCGGTCTCGGCCGCGACGCGGGCCAGCTCCAGCGCTCCGCTCAGGGTCGCGTCGACCGCGCCGGAAATCGACTCGGGCAACACGACGGTGGGAGTGCTCACCGGCCCAGTGTCGCAGGTGGGAAAATCGGCGCCGTGGAGCTCTGGGGATCACTGCGCGCCCGGCTGGGCCGCGGCGGCGCGCAACGCTCCGGCCTCACCGCCACCACGGACCTCAACATCGCGAACGCGGCCTGCGACGCCCTCGTCGCGGTCGCCCTGGCCAGCACCCTGTTCTTCGCGATCCCCACCGGCGAGGCTCGCGGCCGGGTGGCGCTCTACCTGCTGACCACCATGGCCCCGTTCGCCCTCGTGGCCCCCGTGGTCGGGCCGCTGCTGGACCGCGTCGGGCGCTTCCGACGCGTCTCGCTGGGCGCGACGCTGCTGGCCCGCGCGGTCATCGCGCTGATGATGGCCGGGCACACCGGCGGGCTCACGCTCTACCCGCTGGCGCTCGGTTCCCTGATCTGCTCCAAGGCGTACGGCGTCGCGCGCAGCGCGATCGTCCCGCGGGTCGTGCCGCCAGGTGGCAACCTCGTGGCGGTCAACTCACGGCTGCAGATCGCCTCCACCCTGGGTTCGGCGCTCGCGGCTCCCCTCGGCCTCGGGGTGGCCCACCTCTCCTTCGTCGGCTCCAGCGGGCTGCTGCGGCTGGCCGCCGTGGCCTACCTCGTCACCACACTGTTGCTGCTGCGGATGCCCCGCCACGTCGACGCGCCCCGCGCGCGAGCCGAGCACACCGCGGTGCTCCCGGTCGCGCTCGGGCGGCGCCGGCTGCTGGGCAACCTCCCGTTCGCGATGCACCGGGTGCTGCCCGTCCGCGGGTTGGTGGGGTTCCTCACGCTGTTCCTGGCGTTCTACCTGCGCCAGACCGGGCACTCGGCGCGGACGTTGGGCGTGCTCGCCGGGGTGGTCGTGGCGGGCAACCTGGTCGGACTCGTGCTGGGCCGGGCCAGCCGCAACCACAAGCCGGAGGGCATCATCGCGATCGCCCAGGTCGTGGCGGCGCTGGCCTGCATCGCGGCCGCGTCGTTCTTCTCGCTGACCGCGGCCCTGCTGCTGGCCGGGTTCGCGCAGCTCGCCGCGGTGATGGCCAAGCTCTGCCTGGACGCGGTCATGCAGCGCGACGTGCCCGAGAGCCGCCGCGCCTCGGCGTTCGGCGTCTCGGAGACGGCGTACCAGCTGGTCTGGGTGGCCGGCGGGGCACTGGGGCTGATCCCCTTCACCGGCCGGCAGGGCTTCGTGCTGGCGGCGGCGCTGATGGTCGCGACCGTCCTGCTGAGCCTGCACCGGGCCAGAGCAGCGCCGGAGCCCGCCGAGGTCGAGGACCAGATCCCGGCCGGGCGGCGCTGATGCTGCTGGTGGTGTGTGCCACCGAGATCGAGGCGGCGGCCGTGGCGCCCGCGGCGCGGGAGTCCTTCGCCATCGGCCCGTACGACGCCCGGGGCGGCGGCGCCCTGACCTGCCTCGTCGGGGGGATCGGCCCCGCGGCGGCCGCCGCGGCCACCGCGACGGCACTCGCACTCGGCCCGTACGACGCGGTGTTGTGCGCCGGGATCGCCGGTGGCTTCGGCGTCCCGGTCGGCGAGGTGGTCGTCGCCGACGCGATCGTGGCCGCCGACATCGGGGTCGAGGACGGCGGCTGGCAGAGCCTCGCGCCGCCGCTGGTCTCCGGTGGCGCCCGGCTGCTGCCGGGCGCGGTCTGCGGCCCGGTGCTCACCGTGTCGACGATCACCTCGACCGACACCCGGGCGCAGCAGCTACGGAGCCGCTTCCCCGGCGCGGTCGCCGAGGCCATGGAGGGCTACGGGATCGCCTGGGCGGCAGCGGGTTTCGGCATCCCCGCGTACGAGCTCCGGGGCATCTCCAACGCGGTCGGCCGCCGCGACCGGGCAGCCTGGGACGTGCCCGCCGCGCTGAGGGCGTTGACTGCAGTGATGCCCACCGTCATCGACCGCCTGGAGCCGTGATGATCTTCCCGCCGCCGCTGTCGCTGGCCATCTCGCCGTGCCCCAACGACACGTTCGCCTTCCATGCGTGGGTGCACGGCCTGGTCCCGGGCGCGCCGGCGGTGGCGGCCACGTACGACGACATCGACGTGTTGAACCAGCGGGCGCAGCGGGGCGAGCCGCAGGTGGTGAAGGTGAGCTACGGCGCGCTGCCGTGGCTGCTCGAGGACTACGCGCTGCTCGCCTCGGGGTCGGCGCTGGGGCGCGGCTGCGGCCCCCTGCTGCTGACCCGCGACGGCAGCATCGGCGCCCGTCCGGTGGTCGCCGTGCCGGGGGAGCGGACGACCGCGTACCTGCTGTTCCGGCTCTGGGCGGCCGAGCGCGGGCTGGACGTCGACGTCCGGGTGATGTCCTTCGAGACGATCATGCCGGCGGTGGCACGGGGCGAGGTCGACGCGGGCCTGGTCATCCACGAGTCGCGGTTCACCTACCCCTCCTTCGGGCTGGCCGCCGTCGCGGACCTCGGCGAGTGGTGGGAGGGGACCACCGGTCTCGCCATCCCGCTGGGCGGGATCCTCGCCCGGCGCGACGTCGACGCGCTGACCGTCGAGGTCTCGGTCCGGGCCTCGGTCGAGCTCGCCCGCAGCGACCCGATGGCCACCCGCGAGTACGTCCGCGCGTACGCCCAGGAGATGGACGACGAGGTCTGCCGGGCGCACATCGGGCTGTACGTCAACGACTTCACCGTGGACCTGGGCGAGCAGGGCTGGGCGGCGGTCCGTGGGCTGCTCGACCGGAGCGCCGCGGCGGGCCTCACCCCGACCGTCGGGACGGGTCTGCTGCAGCCGGTCTGACGCTCAGGCGGGCTGGTAGTGCCGGACCCCGTCGACGTCCTGCGCCGCGAGCCGGCCCTGGGCGGCCAGTAGCTGGAGGTGCGCCCCGGTCTCGCCCACCGCCAGCATCTGGTTGAACGTGTCCAGGTCCGCGAACGCGTGCTCGCGCCGCGTCCAGGTGAGCAGGCCGGCCACCGCCAGGCCGGTGCTCGCCCCCGCCAGCACCGCCGTCTCGGTCTCGTCCAACCGGCGCCCGTGGTGGTCGACCAGCTCGTCCACCCGGGCGTGCACCGACGGTGCCACCGGCCCGTGCGCGGGCAGCAGCACCGCGTCCGGCCGCGAGCGCATCAGCGCCAGCGAGTTCAGAAAGTCGCCGAGGGGGTTCGGCGAGAGCACCGGTTCGAGGCCGATGGACGGCGTGATCTGGGGCAGCACGTGGTCGCCCGCGAACAGCAGGCCCGCGTCGAGGTCGTGGAAGACGACGTGCCCGCGGGTGTGGCCAGGGGTCTCGACCACCTCCAGCGTGCGACCCGCCTCGGTGACCAGCGGACCCCCGACCAGCCATTCGTCGGGCATCTCGACGTCCTTGTCGCGGCCATCACCCTCGACCTTCGCCAGGACCTCCGCAGCGACCGCCTCCGCCCCCATCAGCCGCAGCATGCGCAGCTGCGCCCCGAACGGCTTCCGGCCGCGGTCGAGCGCGTCCTCGAGCCCCGGCCGCTCACCCGCGCCGAGCGCCACCGTGTTGCCGAACTCGCGGCGCAGCGCGATCGCCTGCGTGTAATGGTCGCGGTGGACGTGGGTCACCAGGAAGCGGCGGATGTCGGCCGGGCCCAGGCCCAGCTGGGCGAGGCTGGTCACCAGCAGCGCGCGCGCCTCGGGGATCGACCAGCCCGAGTCGATGGCGAGCACGGCCTCCGGACCGACGACGACATAGACGTTGACGGCCCGCAGGCCGTCCTGGGGCAGCGGGAGCGGGATCCGGAACACCCCCGGGGCGACCTCGTCGACGGCCGGCTCGGCCCAGGCACCGCGGCCGCTGCGGGTTTCGGTCATGGCCGACACCCTGCCCTACCACTCGGAACGGGTCGCGCGAGCCCGCGGCGTACGCGGGTGGACGGGCTTGGCTCCTGCCCTGGCGGGCAGGTCAGCACGGTGACCCGCGCGCCAGCCCGCTCCCCCGCGTCCGGGGCCGACGACGCGTACACGCCGGACCCCAACCGGTGGAAGGCGCTGACGATCTGCCTCGTCGCGGGGTTCATGACCCTGCTCGACGTGAGCATCGTCAACGTCGCGCTGCCCAGCATCCAGAGCGGTCTCGGTGCCGGCGAGAACGCGCTGTCCTGGGTCGTCTCCGGCTACGCGCTCGCCTTCGGCCTGCTGCTGGTGCCGGCCGGCCGGATCGGGGACGCGCGCGGCCGGCGGCCCGTGTTCATGGCCGGGCTCACCCTGTTCACGGTGGCGAGCGCCGCCTGCGGGTTCGCCCCCGAC
Organism: uncultured bacterium; assembly: GCA_964245825.1. Lineage (GTDB taxonomy): Bacteria > Actinomycetota > Actinomycetes > Mycobacteriales > CAJCIY01 > CAJCIY01. The sequence continues at coordinate 123,434 of CAXTNT010000010.1, forward strand.
GCCGGCCTGCTCATCGCCGCCCGGCTGGTCCAGGGCTTCGCCGGCGGCCTGGTCACCCCCCAGGTCAGCGGCCTGATCCAGTCGCTGTTCCGGGGGCGGGAGCGGGCCAGGGCCTTCGGGCTGTTCGGCGCCACCGTCGGCATCTCCACGGCGGTCGGTCCGCTGGTCGGCGGCGGTCTGATCGCGCTGTTCGGCGCGCATACGGGGTGGCGGTTCGTGTTCTTCGTGAACGTCCCCATCGGTCTCGCCGCGCTGCCGCTGGCCCGCGCGCTGATCCCGCACCAACCGCGCGTGGGCACGAGGCAGGAGAGCCAGGACCTGGACCCGGTGGGTGTCGTGCTGCTCGGGCTCGCGGTCCTCTGCATCATCCTGCCGTTCATCGAGCAGCGGACGTGGCACTCGCCGGTGCGCCCGCTGCTGTTCCCGGTGGCAGCGGTGCTGCTGGCCGGCTTCGTCTGGTGGGAGCGCCGGCACAAGGCCCGCGGCGGCGAGCCGGTCGTCGACTTCGCCCTGTTCACCCGGCCCAGCTACTCCTATGGCGCCGGCGTGGGCCTGCTCTACTTCGCCGGCTTCACCGCCATCTTCTTCGTGTACGCGCAGGCGCTGCAGGACGGCTTCCACTACGCGGCCTGGCAGTCGGGCCTGGCGGTGATGCCCTTCGCGCTCGGCTCGGCCGCCACCGCGGCGGTGGGCGGGCGAATCGTCGGCAGGCTCGGGCGGAAGCTGGTCGTCGCCGGCCTGCTGATGGTGACCGTCGGGCTCGTCGGCACGATGGTCGCGGCGCACGAGGTCGACAGCCGAAGCCTGGGCTGGGCTGCCGCGGCGCCGCTGCTGGTAGCCGGGCTGGGCAGCGGGTTCGTGATCACCCCGAACATCACCCTGACGCTCTCGGAGGTGCCGGTACGCCGGGCGGGAGTCGCCGGCGGCGTGCTGCAGACCGGCCAGCGGATCGGGTCGGCGGCCGGCATCGCGATCACCGGCAGCGTCTACTACGGGGCGCTCGCGGCCGGCGGCCGTCCCGACTTCGGGGGCGCTGCAGAAGGGGCTGGTCGTGGTCACCGTCTTCACGGTCGTCGCCCTGCTGTTGGGGCTGGTCGACGCGCTCACCGGCCGCGGGCTCAACCCGGCTGCGACCACGCGCAGCTGATCCGATCAGTCAGAACGTGGCGTCGTCGGGGCGGCGCGAGGTTCTGACTGATCGGATGACCCGACCGGCTCAACAGTCGCCCTGAACGGGCCGACAACAGGCAGGAGGGACACGACCACCGGGGAGAGGACATCGGGATGACGACGACGTGCGTACTGGGTCATGGCTGGAACGAGGGCTGGGTGCTCTGCCCGACGTGCGGGTTCGGCAAGCGCAACCTGCCCGGCGCCCATGAGCCGGTCGCCGAGCTCGCCCGGACGTTGAAGCAGACCATCCGCGAGCCGGTCCTCGTCGGCACGACCCCGGCCGCAGGCCCCTCGAGCGACGGCCCCTCGAGCGACGGCCCGCCACAGCCGGTCGCTGACCGGATCCTGAGCCCCGACGGCTACTGGGCCTGGGACGGCGCCGAGTGGGTACCCGCCGACCAGCCCCCGGCGGCACCGGAGCCCGAACGGGCCGTCGACGCGCCGACACCGGTCACCGACGCCAGCCTCGACCCCGCTGCCGCCGAGCTCGCATTCACGACCGAGTTCACGACCGAGCCCACGACCGACCTCACGACCGAGTTCGCGAACCACGTCACAGCCGACCTCACGACCGACTTCACCCGCGACCGGGCGACCGCGCTCGCGGCTCATCCGGCCGGCGGCCCCGCGGCCACTCCTCCGGCTGGCGGCCCCGCGGGCACCGGTCCGACCGGCGGCCCCGCGGCCACCTCTCCGGCTGGCAGCCTCGCGGCCAACGGCGAGACCGAGCCGGGGGCAGAGCTGACCCTCGACCTCGCCGCCCCCCAGCGCTCACAGCCGGCGGCCGCCACGCAGGCGGCCGTCGATCTCGTGGCTGACCCGGAGCAGGAGCCGGACACCGCCCCGGCCGGCCGCCGGCACCTGCGACTCGACCATCGCCTCGCCCTGGGCGCGCTGGTGGTCCTGACGGCAGTAGTCAGCAGCGACTTCGCGTACGGGCTCCCACCGCTCGGCCACTAACCGACCTCAGACCTCCAGCTGGCCGGCCACCGCGTGCACGATCTGTGCGACCTGCTTGGCCCTCGCGCGCTCTGGGTAGCGGCCGCGGCGCAGGTCCTCCTGGACGGTCTCGAGCACCCGCACCATGTCCTCGATCATCGCGTGCAGCTCGTCGGGTGAGCGCCGCTCGCTGACCGGAACCGGCTTGGGTCCGATCGTCGGTGGCGCCTCCAGCACCCGCAGCGACAACGCCTGCTCACCACGACGGCCGGCCGCGACCCCGAACTCGACCCGGCTGCCGGGCTTCAGCTCTTCGATGCCGGCCGGCAGGGCGCCCTTCGGCACGAACACGTCCCCCCCGTCGTCGCGCGTGACGAAGCCGAAGCCCTTGTCCTTGTCGTACCACTTGACCTTGCCGCTGGGCACCGAAGTCCTGCCGATCTGAGCCGCGCACGAGAAGGGCGCGCACGTCGCGCGCCCGGAGGCCAGGATACGGCGCGGCGAACAGCGGACGCTACGGAGAAGAGGCCCGGTGCCCGTCCCCACCACCCAGGAGGCAATCGCGGCGTCCGTGGCGGTCGCCAGGGCGCTGGGCCTGCCGACGGGTGACCCCGTCGTGATCGCCGACGGCTACTCCGTGCGCGTGCACCTACGGCCGGCTCCGGTGGTCACCCGGGTGGTGACACGCGGTCGGCTTCTGCGCGGTGATCCACTGCCGTGGCTCCGCCGCGAGGTGGCCGTCGCCCGCTGGCTGGCCGACAGTGGCGCGCCGGTCGTCCCGCCCTGGTCGGACCCGGGACCGCACCGCGGAGCCGGCCACGACGTGAGCCTCTGGACGTACCTGCCGGACACCGGGCGCACGGTGGAGCCGGCGGCGTTCGGGGCGCTCGTGGGCGAACTGCACGCGGTGGCAGCGGGCTATCCGCACCCGCTGCCGCGGCTGGTGGGACCGCTGACCGACATCGCCGCGGCGCGCCTGCGGAGCAACGACTCGCTGCTGCACGCCGCTGCCGACGCCGTGTTGCCACTCGTGGCGGTGATGCCGGGGCGGCCGCTGCACGGCGACGCCCACACCGGGAACGTGCTGATGACTCCGGACGGTCCACGCTGGCTGGACTTCGAGGACGTCTGCCTCGGGCCGGTCGAGTGGGACCTCGCCTCCAGGACGGTGACTTCGGCCGCGGTGGCTGCGTACCCGGGCGCGGTGGACGCCGGCCGGCTAGCCGTGCTGCGTGACCTGCGGCGGCTGCAGACCCTCGCCGGCGTGCTCACCGACGACGTGCAGGACCGCCGGCTCCACCAGGAGCTGGCCGCCGCGCTGCGTCAGCGGCTCTGACCGCGGGAGATCTCCGCGGCGCGCGCCCGGCACGAGCCCGACTAGCGTTCGGGGGATGTCGGGACGGCTCGGAGCGCGCTCGCTCGCGGACTGGCTGCGCAGCTGGTCGGATGCCGAGCTGGCGGCCCTGGTGAGCGCGCGGCCCGACCTGGTCGCCCCGGTGCCCGCCGACCTCGGGGTCCTCGCGACCCGCGTCGCCGACCGGGTCCACGTCGCCCGCGCGCTGGACGGGCTCGACGCCTTCACGCTGCAGGTCCTGGACGCCGTCCTGCTGCTGCCTGCCCCCGTCGACCCGACCGCCGTCGCGGAGCTGGTCGGCACCGACGTGACGTCGGCGCTGGCACGGCTCGAGGACCGTGCCCTGATCTGGGACGCGCCCGCGGTCCGCCCGGTCGCCGGCGCGGCGGCCGCGGTGCCCAGGCCCGCCGGGCTGGGCCGCCCGGCCGGTCAGCTGCTGCGCCGGATCGACCGCTCGCTGCTCGCGGGAATGCTGGCGGCGCAGGGGCTCCCGCCCACCAGCGACCGGGACGAGGCGACCACCAGGCTGGTCCGGGCGCTGTCGCTGCCGACCGACGCCGACGAGCTGACGGTGCTGCGGGCGGTGGATGCGGGCGGCGGGATCGGCCAGGTCACGGGGGCGATGGCCAGCCCCGGTCCGGCCGACCACTCACCCGTACGGCGGCTGATCGCGCGAGGGCTGCTCATCCCGGTCGACGCCGACACGGTGGAGCTTCCGCGCGAGGTGGGCGCCGCCCTGCGCCCGACCCTGCTGACGCCGGTGTCGGCCGTCCCGCCTGCCCTGGAGGTGTCCGAAGCCCGCGGCGACCTCGACGCGACCGGTGCGCTCGAGGCCAGCGAGGCCGTCCGCCGCACCGCCCTGCTGCTCGGGGCGATGGGCGAGGAACCACTGGTCGAACGGAAGTCCGGCGGCCTCGGCGCCCGCGACCTGCGGGCGCTGGCCCGCGCGGCGGGAACCACTGACCAGACGACGGCGCTGATCGCCGAGATCGCCTACGCAGCAGGGCTAATGGGGCGTACGACGGCGGTGGACGCCTCGTTCGCCCCGACGCACGACGCCGATGCCTGGGAGCGAGCGGAGCTGCCCGCACGCTGGGAACGGCTGGCCCGGGCGTGGCTGGCCGCGCCGTCGGTGGTGGCCGACGTCGGTGGTCGCGACGACCGGGACGCCGTGGTCACGGCGCTCGCGCAACAGTCGTACCGGCCGGTCGCCCGGGAGCTGCGGGTCGCTCTGCTGGGCGTGCTCGCCTCGGCCGCCGCGGGTCGCGCGCCGACCCGCGCGTCGGTGCTGGCGCGGCTCGGCTGGCTGACTCCTCGGCGGGTCGCCGCGTACGCCCCGCTCATCGACGCCACCTTGAGCGAGGCGGCGTTCCTCGGCGTCGTCGTGGGCGGGGCGATCACCTCCTTCGGGCGCGCCCTGCTCGACGGGACGGGTGACGAGGCGCTGGCGCGGGCGCTCCCCGTGGCCGTCGACCACGTGCTGCTGCAGGGCGACCACACCGCGGTGGCGCCCGGGCCGCTGCCGCCCGAGCTGGCCCGCGAGATGGCGCTGGTAGCCGACATCGAGTCCGCCGGCAGCGCTACGGTCTACCGGTTCACGCCGGCCACCGTGCGCCGTGCGCTGGACGCGGGGCAGAGCGCCGCGGAGGTACAGGCGTTCCTGGCGCGCATCGGCAGAGGCGCTGTGCCGCAGGGACTCTCGTACCTCGTCGACGACACCGCCCGCCGCCACGGTCTGCTCCGGGCAGGGGCCGCCGGCTCGTACCTGCGCTGCGACGACGAGACCCTGCTGGCCGAGGTCGTCTCCGACAGCGGTCTCGAGGGGCTGCGGCTGCGGCGGATCGCCGCGACGGTCCTCGTCTCGCCACTCGGCCCGGGGCCCGTGGTCGACGGGCTGCGCGCGGCCGGGTACGCACCGGTCGGCGAGCAGGCCGACGGCGTCGTCGCCGTGCTGGGGCGGCCGTCGGCCCGGGCGGCCCGCGGGGTCGCGCCGAGCTTCCCCGCCCACCGCGAGGGCGACGCCGCGCGCATCGTGGCCAGTCTCCGCGCCGGCGACCGCGCATCGCGGGGGGGCGTCCGGGGCCTCGTCGGCATCTCCTCGACGCTGGCGATCCTGGAAGGGGCGGCCAGCGACGGCGGTGCGGTGCTGCTCGGGTACGTGAACGCGCAGGGGCAGGACTCACGGCGGATCGTCGAACCCCAGTCCGTCGCCGGGGGGCTGCTCACCGCGTACGACCACAAGACGCAGGAGCGGCGGTCGTTCGCCCTGCACCGGATCACCGACGTCGCGGTGATCGATCCCGGCGACACCGTGGCGTGACCGCCCGGAGACCCCCTGCGCTGGCGCGATTCGGGCTAGCCTCGCGATCGTGACGCACTGGACCGCCGCCGACATCCCCGACCAGACCGGGCGGATCGCCGTCGTCACCGGCGCCAACAGCGGCCTCGGCCTGATCACCGCCCGGGAGCTGGCCCGCAAGGGTGCGCACGTCGTCCTCGCCTGCCGCGACACCGCCAAGGGCGAGCGAGCGGCGGCCGACCTGCCCGGCGACGGCGAGGTGCGCGCGCTCGACCTCGCCGACCTGGCGAGCGTCCGGGCGTTCGCCGACGGGCTGGACCGCGTGGACGTGCTGGTCAACAACGCCGGTCTGATGGCGGTGCCGCTGTCCCGTACGGCCGACGGCTTCGAGATGCAGATCGGCACCAACCATCTCGGGCACTTCGCCCTGTCCGGTCTGCTCGCCGGCCGCGTCACCGACCGCGTCGTGACGGTCTCGAGCATGGGTCACCGGCTGGGTCGGGTGTCGCTCTCGGACCTGAACTGGGAGCGGCGCCGCTACCAACGGTGGCTCGCCTACGGTCAGTCGAAGCTCGCCAACCTGCTCTTCACGTACGAGCTGCAGCGCCGCCACGCCGCGGGATCGCCTGTGCCACAGGCGTTCGCGGCCCATCCCGGCTACTCGAGGACCAACCTCAACGGACACACCGGCACGCTGCTGGACCGGATCACCCCGCTCGCCGACCGGCTGCTGGCGCAGAGCGCCGAGATGGGAGCGCTGCCGACGCTGATGGCGGCGACCGCCGACCTACCCGGTGGCTCGTACCTCGGCCCCGGCGGCCCGGCCGAGCAGCGCGGCTACCCCGAGCTCGTCGGCTCGAACAAGGCCAGTCGGGACGCGGCCACCATGACCGGCCTCTGGGCGCTGTCGGAAGAGCTCACCGGCGTCTCCTACTGACGTCCGGCGTCACGGCATCGAGCCGGCCGCATCCGGTGTCAGCCGGGGTCTCCCGCGGCGACGGCCGGGGCGGACCGCCTCGTGGTTACGCTCCGGCGGTGCAGGCGTGTCCCGAGTGCGAGAGCGAGAATCCCCACGGCAGCCGGTTCTGCGGCGCGTGCGGCGGCGTGCTGACACAGGTCTGTGCCGCGTGCGGAGCCGCCGCGACTGCCGACCAGCGCTTCTGCGGCCAGTGCGGGACGGCGCTGGCCGCGCCGCAGCCCGTGCGGGTCCCGATCGCCGAGAGGCGCCTGTGCTCGTTGCTCTTCTGCGACCTCGTCGGCTTCACCACCTTGTCGGAGGGGCGCGACCCCGAGGAGGTCCGGGAGCTGCTGTCCCGGTACTTCGAGGCGGCCCGCACCATCGTTCGACGGTACGGGGGTGTGGTCGAGAAGTTCATCGGCGACGCGGTCATGGCCGTCTGGGGGACGCCGGTCGCGGTGGAGAACGACGCCGAACGCTGCGTCCGCGCCGCCCTCGACCTCGTGGCCGCCGTGGCGCAGCTGGGCATCGACGCGGGCGTGGCCGGACTCGCCGCACGGGCCGGCGTCGTCACGGGAGAGGTCGCGGTGACCGTCGGGGCGGCCATGGAGGGCATGGTCGCCGGAGACGCCGTGAACACAGCGGCGCGGGTCCAGTCCGCGGCGGCGCCGGGCACCGTCCTGGTGGGCGAGACGACCCGTCGGCTGGTCGAGGGCGCGATCGGCTTCGTCGACGCCGGGACGCGCCGGCTCAAGGGCAAGGCCGAGGAGCAACGCCTCTGGCAGGCCACCCGGGTGCTGTCCGGCATCGGCGGCTCCCAACGGGTCGACGGGCTCGAGGCCCCGGTGATCGGGCGGGGCCCGGAGTTGCGCCTGATCAAGGAGTCGTTCCACGCCAGCGTCGACCGCCGCGTACCTCGACTGCTGCTGGTCACCGGTGCCGCGGGCGTCGGCAAGTCCCGGTTGGGCTGGGAGTTCGAAAAGTACGTCGACGGGTTGGCCGCCTCGCTTCTCTGGCATCGGGGTCGCTGCCTGACCTATGGCGACGGCGTCGGTTTCTGGGCGCTCGCCGAGATCGTGCGTCAGCGCCTCGGGATCGCCGAGGAGGACTCGGTCGAGGTGGCCGCCGGCCGGCTCGACAGTGGTCTTGCGGAGTTGGTCCCCGACCCGACGGTGCGGGAGTACGTGGCACCGAGACTCGCGCGCCTGCTGGGCACCAGCCTTGACCCGGAGGTCCTCGGACGCGAGGAGCTGTTCGCCGGCTGGCGCCTGTTCGTGGAGAGCCTCGCCGCCCGGGCCCCCGTCGTCCTGCTGATCGAGGACGCCCAGCACGCCGATCCCGCCCTGCTGGAGTTCCTGGATCACCTCCTCGACTGGATCCGTGACCTGCCCGTCTTCGTGCTGGTGCTGGCCCGGCCGGAGCTCCCGGGTCGGCCCACGTTCGGCGTCGGCCGCAATCGGACCATCCTGCGGCTGGACCCCCTCGACGCCGCGTCGATGGACGAGCTGGTCGACGCCCTCGTTCCCGGCACGCCCGACCCCGCCCGGCGCGTGATCACCGCGCGGGCACAGGGCATCCCGCTGTACGCGGTCGAGACGGTGCGCTCGCTCATCGACCGCGACATCGTCGTGCCGTCCGGGGGCCACTACCGACTGGTCGGCGACGTGGGCCAGCTCACCGTCCCCGACAGCCTGCACGCCCTGCTGGCCGCGCGACTCGACGCGCTGCCCGCCGAGGTGCGCGCCGTTGCCGCCGACGCCGCCGTGCTGGGCACCACCTTCTCGGCGGAGTCGGTCCTGGCGGTGTCCGGAGGCGATCTGCCCGAGGTCACCAGGGCGTTGGCCGAGCTCCTGCGTCGCGACGTGCTCGAGATCGTCGCGGACCCGCTCTCGCCCGAGCGCGGGAGCTACGGGTTCGCGCAGCAGTTGCTGCGCCAGGTCGCCTACGACACTCTCTCCCGTCGGGATCGCAAGGCTCGTCACCTGGCCGCCGCCGTCCACCTGCGCGATGCCTTCGCCGGGGACGGGGAGGAGTTCATCGATGCCATCGCCCGTCACTACGTCGATGCCCTCGCCGCCGTACCCGACGATCCGGACGTCCCGGAGCTGCACGGCCTGGCCGTCGCCGCGCTGAACCGTGCCGGGGAACGGGGCCTGCGCACCGGCGCCACCCGCCGGGCCGGGGATGCCTTCGCTGCCGCGGCGGAACTGCTGGAACGGTCGGGTGGCGGCGAGTCGGAGCTGGACGCCGCGGCACTCTGGGAACGGGCCGCGGCCGCCGCTCTGGACGGTGCGGCCCGGGAGGAGGGCCTGCGCGCAGCCACCCGGGCCCAGCAGCTCTACGCCAAGCATCGCCGGGCCCGGGACGAGGCGCGCGCACACATCCAGGTGGCCCGGGCACTCCGCGAGCACGGTCGGCTCAGCGAGGGACGTGCCGTCCTGCTGGGGGCTGTCGAGGTGCTGCGCGCCGACCCCGATGTCGCGACGGTGCGAGCCCTCAACGGGCTGGCCACCCTGGAGCTGTTCGCCGGACCGGACCTCCCCGGGCCGGCACCCGACGTCGGGGCCGTCACCTTCGAGGCACTGGCGTTGGCGCAGGACCTGGCCCTTCCCCTGGACGAGATCACCAGCGCGTTGATCCTGCGTGGGATCTACCAGACCACCCGTGGGCGACTGCCGGAGGCGTGGGCCTACCTCGGCGAGGCGGCTCGACTCGCCGAGAACAGCGGGCACGCGCGCAACCTCGCGCGCGCCTTGGCCAACCTGGCGGACGCCCTCGGCCCGGCCGATCCTGCCACCTCGGCGACGGTCGCCGCCCGCGCCGCCGATGTCGCGCGACGCGTCGGCATGCGCCGCGACTTGGGGATCGCCCGGGTCAACGAGATCTTCGCGCGCATCAACCTGGGCGAATGGCACGAGGCACGGATGCTGGGCGTCCAGGCGATCGACGAGGACGGGCTGGGCGGCGAGGAGTTCATCGTGTCGCTCGTGGCCTTCACCGAGGCCCTCCGGGGCGAGGCCGCCGCGGCCGAGTCACGGCTGGCCAGGCTGGTGACGTCACCGACCAGCGAGGACAGCCAGGACCGTGCCGGGTACGCCCTGGCCGCCGCGCATCTCGCCCTGCTCGACGACCCGTCGGCGGCCCGGATCCACGCGCAGGCGGCCCTCGACCGGGTGGACGGCCTGGGGATCAACCACGACCTGGTGCGGTGGACCTGGCCGGTGGCCGCCCGCGCGGCACACGCGGTCGGGGACGCCGACGACGTCCGCCGCCTGATCGCGATGCTGGACGGCTACCGACCCGGGCAGCTGGCCCCGCTCCAGCGGGCCGAACGAACGCTCGCCGCGGCGCGGCTGGAGGCGGGCACCCCGGCCGCCACGGAGCTGTTCGCCGACGCGATCACCCACGAGCGGACGGACGGGACGCCGTACCACCTGGCGGGAGCACTGCTCGACCAGGCCGACCATCTGCGCGCGGTCGGTCGACCGGTCGAGGCCTCCGTCCGGGAAGCCGAGGACATCGCCGCGCACCTCGGTTGCCGACCACTGACCGAGCGAGCCGCCCGAGGCACGGCGACGGTTCGCTAGGCCTTCTCGGAGTTGCGCAACCGGGTGCACAGCGTCATCAGCATCGCCTTGCTGACCTCGGGCTCGCTGTCGAGGACCGGCTTGAACTGCCACGAGACGATCGACACCGTGGTCACCGGTGAGTCCGCGACGACGGTCGCGGATCTCGGCTTCCCGTCGATCAGGGACACCTCACCGAAGTAGTCGCCGACGGTCATCGACGGCCGGCTCTCCCCGTGCACGGTGACCGAGACGGTCCCCTGGGTGATGATGTGCAGCCCCATGCCGTCGTCGCCCTCGGCGGCGATGGCCTTGCCCTCCGCATGGTTCACCAGCCGCGCGACGCCGGCGACCCGGTTCAGCGCCTTCGCGCTCAAGCCGGCGAACAGGTCGGTCGCCTCCAGCGCGTCGACGATGGTCTGGTCTGCCATGAGTGTCCCCTCGCGCGGCGATCCCGGTCTGCGGAGAGTAGCGGTACTCGTCCGCCGCGTCATCGACCGAGGTCGCCGTACCCGGGCCTTCGGGAAGCCGCCGGCGCGCCCCGTGGTTGGGAGGCTGGGATGATGAGCCGGTGACCGATGGACCCCTGATCGTCCAGTCCGACAAGACGGTGCTGCTGGAGGTCGACCACCCGCTGGCCGCCGAGGCGCGGCAGGCGATCGCCCCGTTCGCCGAACTCGAGCGCTCCCCCGAGCACATCCACACCTACCGGCTCACCCCGCTCGGGCTCTGGAACGCCCGCGCCGCCGGGCACGACGCCGAGCAGGTGGTGGACGCGCTCGTCCGGTTCGCCCGGTACGCCGTCCCGCACGCCCTGCTGGTGGACGTTGCCGAGACGATGGACCGCTACGGCCGGCTGCGGCTGGAGAACGACCCCGTGCACGGGCTGGTGCTGCGTACCGCCGACCGTGCCGTCCTGGCCGAGGTGGTCCGCAACAAGAAGGCGGCACCGCTGTTCGGGGAGCGGCTCGACGAGGACACGATCGTCGTCCACCCCTCCGAGCGCGGGCGGCTCAAGCAGGTGCTGCTGAAGATCGGGTGGCCGGCCGAGGACCTCGCCGGGTACGTCGACGGCGAGGCCCACCCGATCGCCCTGCGCGACCACGAGGGCTGGGACCTGCGCGCGTACCAGCACGAGGCGGTCGAGAACTTCTTCCACGGCGGCTCTGGGGTGGTGGTCCTGCCGTGCGGCGCGGGCAAGACCGTCGTGGGCGCGGCCGCGATGGCCCGGCAGTCCGCGACCACCCTGATCCTGGTGACCAACACGGTGTCGGTACGGCAGTGGAAGCACGAGCTGATGCGCTTCACGTCGCTGAGCGAGGAGGAGATCGGCGAGTACTCGGGCGAGCGCAAGGAGATCCGGCCGGTCACGATTGCCACGTACCAGGTGATGACGGCGCGACGGCAGGGCAGCTACCGCCACCTCGAGCTGTTCGACGCGCGCGACTGGGGCCTGATCATCTACGACGAGGTGCACCTGCTGCCGGCGCCGGTGTTCCGGATGACCGCCGACATCCAGTCGCGGCGGCGGCTCGGGCTGACCGCGACCCTGGTCCGCGAGGACGGCCGCGAGGGCGACGTCTTCAGCCTCATCGGCCCGAAGCGGTACGACGCGCCGTGGAAGGACATCGAGGCGCAGGGCTACATCGCGCCGGCGACCTGCACGGAGGTACGGGTCACTCTCACCGACGCCGAGCGGATGACGTACGCGACGGCCGAGCCGGAGGAGCGCTACCGCGTCGGCGCGACGGCCCATACCAAGATCGCCGTCGTCAAGCGGCTGGTCGAGAACCACGGCACCGACCGGACGCTGGTGATCGGTGCGTACCTCGACCAGCTGGAGGAGCTCGGCGCTGCCCTCGACGCGCCGATCATCCAGGGCTCGACCCGCACCGCCGAGCGCGAGCGGCTCTACGAGTCGTTCCGGGCCGGCGAGATCACCCGCCTCGTCGTGTCGAAGGTGGCCAACTTCTCGATCGACCTGCCGGAGGCGACGGTGGCGATCCAGGTCAGCGGGACCTTCGGCTCCCGGCAGGAGGAGGCGCAGCGGCTGGGGCGGGTGCTGCGGCCCAAGGCCGACGGGCACTCCGCGCACTTCTACAGCGTGGTGAGCCGCGACACCCTCGACCAGGACTACGCCGCACACCGCCAGCGCTTCCTGGCCGAACAGGGCTATGCGTACACCATCGTCGACGCGGACGAGCTGCCTGCCTGACCCCATCCGCGCGAGGGGGCGATGGCGAGCGGCTTGGTTCGAGCGGCTTGGCTCGAGCGGCTTGGCTCGAGCGGCTCGGCTCGACCGGCTTGGCTCGACAGCCGCGTCCGAAAGGCCGTCCCTCCGCGCTCCGGTGATCGAAAGGTCGCGATGTCGCTGCTGGGCTCTAGCCTCCGACCGTGGACGTCGAACGCATCGCACTCGACGAGTGGTCGTGGGTGGATGTCGCCCGGGGCCTGGTCGCCGACGCCGACCGGGTCTGTGCCGAGCTCCTGGCGCAGGTCCCCTGGCGGCGCGGGGAGATCTACCGGTACGACCATGCCAGCGCGCAGAACTACTCGTACGGCACCGTCCGCAACGCCGCCGCCCACCCGGCGTTGCTGGTGACGCACAAGGCGCTGCGGGCGCACTACGGCCGCGAGATGGTCGGCCCGACCCTCGTGCACTACGCCCACGGGCGCGAGGCGATGGGCGTGCACCGTGACACCGACCTGCGCTGGCTCGACGAGACGCTCATCGGCATCCTGTCGCTCGGCGCGCAGCGGCCGTTCGTGCTGCGGCACAAGACCTCCCGCGACGGCGAGCCGGTCATCGACGTCAGCCCCGCGGGCGGCGACCTCCTGGTGATGGGTGGTCGAGCCCAGGCCGACTGGCTCCACGGCGTGCCGACGGCGCCCTCGGTCACTTCGCCGCGCATCAGCGCCCAGTGGCGCTGGACCTCGAAGACCGGCCGCCCCCAGACCGGCGGTGGCTACGGTGCACCCAGGCGATACGGGCACGGGCTCTGAGCGGCCGGCCACCCGGAGCGCACGCAGGACTCCGAGGATGGAGCGGTTCTGGTGCAGCCGCCCCGCACGGTCAGGCCTGCGCCTCGTAGAAGGTGATGCGGTTTCCGCAGGGGTCGATGACGGTCAACTCGAAGCCGCCCCAGGGCGGGCTCTCAAGGCCCGGGCGGTTGTTCTTGTACCGCTTAGCGGCGAGCTCGGCGTGGAGGTCGCGCACGCCCGAGATCTCCACGCGCAGGTGGCTGCCCGGCGTTGCGTCGCCGTGATGCTCGGAGATGTGCAGGATCAGACCGTCGCGGCTGACCTGTTGGTAGAGAGGGAGATCGGGCTCGAACCGATGCTCCCAGTCGACGGTGAAACCCAACCAGTCGAGGTAGAACTCGCGCGCCTTGGCTTCGTCGAAGCTGCGCAGGATCGGGGTTACCCGACCGAACGGCGGTGCCATCGCCGAAGCGTAGGAGCTCGCACAGGGGGCTTTGGGGCAGGCCGCCGATCAGCTGCGCGGCGCTGGAGGGTCCCGTCGAGAACGGGTAGATCGCGGTGGGGATGACCAGCGCGCTGGCAGCGGCGATCGGCTGTCCCAGCATGCCGACCAGCGCGCCGTTGATGCGCGGGTTGCTGATGCCGGCGGAGGTGAGCAGCAACCTCATGACGTCTCTCGTCGCAGTCAAAGGGTGCCCTTTCCGGGAACGCCCGCGAAGGAGCGGACGCTCGCCGAGATCCTTGCGCTGCCGGAGGACTGTCGAACGGCGCGATCCTCAGCGCGATGCTGGCCAGTTCTCCCCGGGGGCGCCGCCTCGCAGACCGGCCACAGCACGGACCGCACGGCAGGACGGGCACTGCCGCGGCGCCTGTGGACGAGCGCCGACGGGCAGTCCTGGAAATGCTTAGCGTCGCTCTGCAGACGGCGCCGACCGGCGGAGCCGAGCCAGGGAGGGAAAGGCCATGACCGCAGGCATCCGCGTCACCCCCGAGCAGCTCGACAGCCTTGGGGCGCGGGTGATGGCCGGCAGCGGGCAGATCGAGTCCGAGCTGCGTGCGCTGGCAGGGACGGTCGCTCCCCTGGGCAGCGACTGGGCCGGCGTGGCCCAGGCCCGCTTCCTCACGCTGTGGCAGGAGTGGCAGCAGGCCGCCGAGCAGCTGCACACCGCGCTGACCGGCATCAGCCAGCTGCTCACCCAGGCGGGGTCTGCGTACGCGCAGGCCGAGACCGCGATCGCCCAGAGCTTCGCGGCCCGCTGAACCCCGGTAACCCGGTAACCCGGTAACCCGTAGGGCACTGCACCCGAACAGGCCGAGACCGTGATCGCCCAGAGCTGCGCGGCCGGCTGACTGGGAGCGCGGTAACCCGTTGGGCGTGCACCAACACGCGAGCCTACGGCCCGCTGCCCCGAACCCGGTCACCCCGGTCGTGCACCAGCTCGCCGCCGCGCCGCCGTCTCGGTAAGGCGCCGACTGTGACGATAGGACCACCGATCTGACCATGCCTGCGGGCTGTTCGTCGCACTCGCGGAGCACGGGGAACCGCGACGGGGGGCGTGGTCATGCTCGGAGGCGGCACGAGCGCGACGACGTCCATAACCGGCGTTCCCGGAGTTCGGTCTGCGAACGCATGCGCTGTCAAAGCATCACGACCTCTCGCACCACCCACGCGACGCCGGCCGTGCACAACGTCAAACCATCCGACCTCTCGCACCACCCACGCGACTCGGGCCCGTGCACAACGTCAAACCATCCGACCTCTCGCACCACCCACGCGACGCCGGCCGCGTCAGCAGCCAGCCCCGAACGCCCATGGGGACGAAGGCGGCCACGCGTCGGGGCGGGCGCGGACCAGCCGGGGAACGCGCCGAGGGCGGCTCCGCGTGTGCGGAGCCGCCCTCGGTGAGTCGTACCGATGGACTTTGTGCCTCGTGCCGACGCTGATGCGCCGGCCGCCCAGGCTCAGAAGTCCATGTCCCCCATGCCGCCGCCGCCACCGGGCATCGCCGGCGCGTTCTTCTCCGGCTTGTCGGCCACGACGACCTCGGTCGTCAGGAACAGCGCGGCGATGGAGGCCGCGTTCTGCAGCGCCGACCGCGTGACCTTGGCCGGGTCGATGATCCCGGTCTTGATCATGTCGACGTACTCGCCGGTCGCCGCGTTCAGGCCCTGACCCACGGGCAGGTTGCGGACCTTCTCCACCACGACGCCGCCCTCGAGGCCGGCGTTGATGGCGATCTGCTTGATCGGGGCCTCGAGTGCCAGCCGCACGATCGTCGCGCCGGTCGCCTCGTCGCCCGTCAGGTCGAGCTTCTCGAAGGCTGTGACCGACGCCTGCAGCAGCGCGACGCCACCGCCCGCGACGATGCCTTCTTCGACGGCCGCCTTGGCGTTGCGTACGGCGTCCTCGATGCGGTGCTTGCGCTCCTTGAGCTCCACCTCGGTGGCCGCGCCGACCTTGATGACGGCCACGCCGCCGGCCAGCTTGGCGAGGCGCTCCTGGAGCTTCTCGCGGTCGTAGTCGGAGTCGCTCTTCTCGATCTCCGCGCGGATCTGGTTGACCCGACCCTGGATCTGGTCGGTGTCGCCCGCGCCCTCGACGATGGTGGTCTCGTCCTTGGTCACGACGACCTTGCGGGCCTTGCCGAGCAGCTCGACGCCGGCCGACTCCAGCTTGAGGCCGACCTCCTCGGAGATGACCTGGCCGCCGGTGAGGATCGCCATGTCGGCGAGCATCGCCTTGCGTCGGTCGCCGAAGCCCGGGGCCTTCACCGCGACGGACTTGAAGGTGCCGCGGATCTTGTTCACCACCAGGGTCGCGAGCGCCTCGCCCTCGACGTCCTCGGAGATGATCGCGAGGGGCTTGCCGCCCTGCATGATCTTCTCGAGCAGCGGGAGCAGGTCCTTGACCGAGCTGATCTTCGAGTTGACCACGAGCACGTACGGGTCGTCGAGGACGGCCTCCATGCGCTCGGGGTCGGTCACGAAGTAGGGGCTGATGTAGCCCTTGTCGAAGCGCATGCCCTCGGTGAGCTCGAGCTCCAGACCGAAGGTGTTGCTCTCCTCGACCG
>CAXTNT010000011.1:0-80462 GCA_964245825.1 uncultured bacterium
AACCCGAAGATCATGCGGTGACCGACTCACACACCACCCCGCCGGACGCGACCGAGCGTGGTCGGCGTTGACGTGGACGGAAAGCCGGCCGCGAGGGCGACATCAGCGGGCGGCGGCGGAGTAGAGAGGTCGGCAGCCCCTAGCTCGCGGACCGTCACTGGGGCGTGAAGGCGGTGCTGCAGTGCTCTCCTGAGCTGGTCGAGACGCTGACGGTGACCGTGTAGCCGCGGGTGGGATGGCCGATGGAGAACGTGATCGCGGCGACGCCGGCGCTGTTCGCGCGGCCGTCGTGTTCGCTGGTGGTCGATTTGTAGTAGTCGGTGGTGGTGACCGTGGCGTTAGGGGTGGTGCGGACGTTGACGGTGTCGCTGCCTCCGTCGGCGGGGTGGGCGTTGGCCATCGACGCGGTGCACGCCGTCGGAGGAGGTGGCGCGTGCGTGGGCGTGGGCGTGGCGCGGCGGGTCGTTGTCACCGGCCGGGGCGGCGTCGAGCCGGAGGCAGCTGTCGTGCGGCGGATGGGTGTCGGTGTCGGGCGGACCGTGGCCTTCGCCGGCGGTGTCGTTGTCGGAGTTGGCACCGGCGCGGTGTACGGAGACTGGCTGACGGGACTGACAGTGGCGCTGTCGGCCAGCTTCGCGGCCGTCGACGTCGCACCGCACCCGGCCAGGAGCACGATGGGCGCGAGAGCCGCCAGATGTCGCTTCACGGGCCCGTCTCCCCCCCCCTGACGCCGATCGACGTCGGCGAGATAGTAGGCCGAGCGACTGTGAGGGGCAACCCCGTGGTGAGGGATCGATCAGCCGGCGATGTCTCTCAGGACGGCGGGCCGGACAAGCTCGGAAACGCTGATGCGCCGACTGCGGGCCGCGGCCACGACCCGCTCCCGCTCGGCGACCTGTAGGCGGCTGATGACGGTGGCCTGCATCTGAAGTCGCTCCGAGCGCGGTCGCTTTGGCGGGCGTCAGGGGTTCGGCGTTGCTCATGCACCGAAGGTGCCTTCCCTGCCCAATGACCTGTCGACCGCGGCTATCCGAGAGCAGGGCTCCAGCTGTCGGGAAGGTGGTAGCCCACGTGCTTCACCAGGAAGCAGCCGCCGGTGATCTTGTAGAACTCGATCGTGATGCGGTCCGAGACGTGCAGGGCGTAGCACTCGGGCAGGTACGGATGCATGGCCACGGCGTAGCGCACGGCGTAGGAGTCGTCACTCAGCGCCCAGAGGCCCTCGTACATCAGCTCGACATCGGCGTCGGACTCCGCCTCATCGACGAACGCCTCTAGGGCGTGATCTTCCCCCGAGTACTGCAGTGATCAGCCCGCCCGCAACTTCCGACGCTCTCGAAGGTTGTCGATGACCGTTCCCAGGTCGCGTGGCTCCGTGGGCTCCGGGTCGACCTTCATGGACTCCCGGAAGCCTGGGCTGCGCTCCAGCCGCGCGTGGACCTGGAGGCCGCGCATGTACTGGATGAGCGGCTCGGCGTGCCCTGTGCGGCCGGCGTGAGCGATGAGGTTGTAGAGGTGCTCCCGCACGACCGCGCGGGGCTGCTCCGGCAGCGAGTCGACGTAGGCTTGCAGCGCCTTTCCCATCGTTGCATCCGCAACGCGACCACTCTCGTCGTTCGGGATCGCTGTCATCGTCGTCACGTCACTCAACCTCCCCGTCCTGCCCTGAACCCATGCGCGCACGCGTACGCAGCGTCCTAGGACGCTTCCAGCGCGACGATAGCCCGCTGGCGTCTGTTGGCACAATCGCGCTATCGGCGCGGGACGGAGCGCCTTGATCGCCCCTCCGGCTGGGAGCCCGGCGGCCAGGGCCGTGCGCGGGCTAGTCTCTGCGCCGCTCAGGGTCGGACCGTGCGAGCGCACTGGAGGCGCCGTGACCGACCTGGACAAGCCCTGCGAGGTGCGGCTTGAGGATGGTGGCTGGGTTCCCGGCCTGCTGGATTCCTGGCACCGGCACCCTCGGCTGGACCGGGGCTGGTACGCCTGGGTGCGCTCAGGAGGGCCATCGGTCGGCGGTCCGCCGCACGCGTAGTGACAGGGGGCGGGAGGTAGGCCAAGATCGCCGACGTGCGCGGCGTCCCGTTCGTGTGCCCCAACGGCCACTACTTCGAGTATCCGATGCTCGGTGGTGGCAACGGACTAGTCACCGCGACGAACAACGCCGTTCAATGCCAGTGCGGGCAGATTGCCACCCAAGTGCAATCGGGCACCTTCGACGTGGCCCCAGACGGTACGTACAGCCTGAGGCGCCTTGTGGGCGAGCTCGCGTCGTCACCGCGCACGGACCTCCTAGAGCTTCGCGACTGGCTCCAACAGATGGCCCGAACAAGCCAGGCTCTGGCCGATGCCGCCGACCGCCTGAATGCCCCACAATCCGTCGAAAAGATCAGGCCCTACCTCCGGGATCTCAGCATCCCGATCTTGATCCTGCTCTTGAACCTAGTGATCAATCTGATCGGACTTGATCATCAAGGTGTAACGCCGGCACAGATCACGCAGATCGTGCAGCAGGTCGAGAGCCGCGCAGACTTGCCACCGGCCGTCGTGCCTCCCCTCGCGTCTCGGCGGCCGGGACAATCGCCGGCGCGGAACCGGCCCTGCCCCTGCGGTAGTGGTCGCAAGTACAAGCGCTGCCACGGCCGACCTGACGGCATTACCCCAGCGGGCGGTGACACGGCGCCGCCGCCGCCAGAACCGCCGTCTGGCGAGTGACGGGGATGCCGCGACGCGGCTGTGCAGCGGCATCGTCGCTGTCCTCGAGACTTCCGAGCTAGGTACCTCACTGGTAGGCCGCGACGTCGGACAGCGCCTTGGCGGTCTTCTGCGCGAGCTCCCGCTCGTCCATGCCGGGCGACGGGTGGACGTGGATGACGATCGGGCGGCCGCCGCTGCCGCTGCCGGCGTTGCGGAGCATCGCCGCGGAGCTCTGCGCTGTGTGCACGTGGGCGGGGTCCTTGAACTCGATCAGCTCGGGGCCGAACTCGCCGATCTCGTACATGACGCCGCGGCGGGTGTCGCCGCCGCTGGCGCGGCCGACGGGGCCGCCGTAGCCGGAGATCGTCGGTAGGGAACTCGACGGCCGGCCGGGCGCTGCCGCCGCGCCGCCGCCGAGCAGGTTGGGCAGCCCCGAGTTGACCGCGGGGCCGCCGAGCAGGTTGGCCATGCCCGGAGTCGTGTTCGAGCCGCCGCCGAGGATGGCCGTCAGGTTCCCCGGCGTGTTCGTGCCGGTCGCCAGATTCAGCAGGGTCGCCGCGTTGACGAGACCGGTGGCGATGGCTTCCGATGCGGCGATCGTCGTCACCCACGGCTTGAGCGCCTGGCCTTGCAGCTTCGCCAGGTTCAGGTCCTGCTGGGCGATCGTGGAGAACTGCCCGGCGATCACTGTCAGGTACTTCGCGGCGAGCACACCGGGGCCGGACTGGGCGCCGAGGACCGCTCGGATCTTCGCGTCGTACTTGCCGGACAGCGCCGCGGTGATGTCCTTGTTCGTGAGGCCCGCCGCGACGAACGCGGCGTTCGCGCCGGGGCTGGACGACTCGTAGCCGTTGATCGCGGACAGCGACGCCGCGCCGACGCTGCCCTGGTCGGAGATCAGCCCGGGGCGCAGGCTCAACCCGAGGGCGCTGTTCGCGGCGGCCGACGCCCGCGCCGCACCGGACATGCGGGTGAAGTAGCCGACCGCGGTCGCGGCGACACCGGCGAACCCGCCTACCGCGGCGCCGAGCGGGCCGCCGACGGAGAACCCGACCGCCGCGCCGGACAGCGCGGCAACGAGACCGCCCGTCTCTGCGCTGCCAGTGCTGTTGGCGCTGCGGCCGGCGGTGTAACCGGCGAGCGCGCCGGTGATCGCCCCGATCGAAGCCCCGAGCCCGGAGCTAGTCATCCGCCCGGCGGCCTGCTCGGCCCCGGCGGCTGTCGCGGCCTGCGCCTTGGTCACCTTCGCGGAGGCCTGCTCGGCGCTGGCGGCCGTCGCCGCCATGCCCTTGTTCGCCTTGAGCTCGGCCTTGCTCGCCTTCGCCAGCGCCGTCTGATAGGCGTCGACCGGGTTGGTCAGCCGGGTCCACGTCGCCTGCGTGGCGCCGCTCGTGGCCCCCACCCTCGCGCCAAGCATCCCCGGGACGTTGGACAGCGCCGACAGGCCTTGCCCCACCTTCTTGACCCCGTACAGCGCCAGCATCGTGTCGAGCACCGACTTGATCTCGGTGGGGTGCTCGGCCATGAACCCGAGGGTGTCTTTCAGCAGTGTCGTGCCGAGCGCGAACGCGCCGCCGCCGAGCTTGGCGACGGTCTCGAACGTGGGCACGAGGTCGTCGTGGAAGATCCGGTCGGTGTCGTGGCCGATCGCGACCAGGTTGTTGAGCTCGGAGGTGAGCGCGGCCGCGCCGGCCGCGGACAGGCCGAGGTCGGCCCCGACCTTCCCGCGGTTCCCGGTGAGCAGGTCCCCGCCGGCGAGGCCGAGCTTGCTGCCGAGTGGGAGCAGTCGCCGGCCGAAGCCGGTCTCGTCGTTGGTGAAGGTGTTGCGGACGGTCTGCCAGCCCCACGCCGGGGTGTGCATGGACTGGTTGGAGTCGGCGAGGTAGGTGCCGACGTTGTCGGCGGCCGCGATCTGCCCGACCTTGCTGTTGAGCATCGCCCGGTTGCCGAGAAGGGTGAAGATCGGCGCCGAGCCGCGGGAGCCGCCGAACATCTGCCCGACGTACTTGTCCTGCGCGTTCTTCCCGAACGGCGCGAGGTGCGCGGCGAGGTCGTTGATCATGGCGACGAGCCCGTTGGGGCTCCGGAGATCGTTCTGCAGCTCCCCCGGCCGGATGTGCAGGGCCTGCTGGGCGTCGAGCGACGGGTTCGTCGGGTTGAACGCCTTCATGATCGGGGTTTGCAGCAGCCGGGCGAACGACGCGACCTGGTCGCCGCCGCGGGTGTCACCGGCGACCGCGAGTGCGGGGGCGAGGCTCTGGAAGCTGATGCCCATCGCGGCGAGGGTCGCGGGCGCGCCGGTGCCGAGGGAGGCGATCAGGTTCGCGACGGTCATGTTGCCGGCGACGTGGGTGGCGTTGAGCAGCGCCGACGCCCCGGTGGAGTTGTTCCGCAGCGACTGGTCAGCGCGCAGCAAAGTGGTCAGCAGGTTCGCGGTGGTGACCGGGTCGGTCCCGGACAGCTTCCCCCCGCCGAGGGCGTACAGCCGGCCTGAGTTGTCGAGGATCGACCCGGCGGCCCGGTTGGTGATCCGGCCGCCGTAGGCCGACTCGATGTGGTACTGCGCCTGCGCGACGGAGTTGGCGTCGTAGCCACGGCTGGCGTACCGGGTCTGCTGCGCCCGCAGGCCGGGCAGGTTCGCCGCGGTCGCGCCGGACGCGACCGCCAGCTGGGTGTTACGGGTCTGCAGCTGCGACGCCAGCGACACCGACTGCTTGAGACCCGCGACAAGCCCGCCGGCGCCGACGAGCAGGCCGAGGGTGCCGGCGATCTGCGACCGGACCCCGGCGAACGCGCCGCCCAGGCTGCCGAGGCCGCTGATGTGCTGGCGGCTGTAGACCTTCGCCATCGACCGGTCAACCGAGTCGGCTGTCGTGCCCGACTCCTTGACCGCCGTGGTCATCGTCCGCACACCCTTGGAGACGTCCCGCAGGCCGGCGAGGAACTGCGCCTTGCCGCGGAGCTCGAGCGTGGCCGCGAGCTCACCCGCCACAGGGCTCACCCCGCGGCTCCAAACTCGTACAGAGCGGCAGCGCGGTCCCACACCGATTTGGGGCGTTGTGGTCGGAGGGGGCTATACCCCTACCCCTGGTGGTCTGAGCGCTCACGCGAGCTGCTCCCGCGGCCAGCCGCCGCCATCTTCACGGTTGGTCTTCCTGGTGTGGCAGGGCTTGCAGCGCGGCACCAGGTACTGGTCGGCGTCCGGATCGGTGATCCCCTGCGCGATCAGGACGGCGCGTGTCGGGTTGTGGTCCGCCATCTGAGATGGTCGACCGCAGTCGACGCAGGTCGGATGCGCGGCGACGAACGCCTGGCTGCGCACGGTCCAAGCGTGGTCATAGCCGCGCTCAGCCGGCGATGGTCGGCGAGCGTTGAGTTCCCGCTGGCGGCGCTTATAGTGCTCGTCGCACCGCGAGCGCTTGGGGTCGCGGACGAGTCGAGGGCAGCCGGCGGCAGCGCACACGCGAAGGGTCACGAGTCGCCTGCCTGGAGATGGTTCAACCGCTGCCAGGCGGCGGTCGCGGCGTCGTCTGCAGCGTGCGCTTCACGGAGCGCGTCACGCTCGGCGCGTGCCTGCGCCACCTCGGCCTGGGCAGCTGCGCGGGCCCGCTGCGTTTCGGCGGCCGCCTGCTGCCGGGCTCCGATCGCGGCCCACTGTCGCGCGGTCGCGGTAATGACGTGCTCGGCGAGAGCGGCCTGGGGATTGCTGTGTAGGTCGCTCATCGGGCAGCCGCCAGGCGTCCGACTTGCCCAGTACCGATCGTCAGCCCCGCCGTTAGCTGCGGCGTTGGGTAGTAGCCGCTGAACGACTGCTGCCCGACGCCCACGAGCTCGCTGACAGGCCGGAACGCCTGCGCGTGGAAGGCGGCGGCCACCATGTTGCGGGGGTTGGTCGCCGCGATGAGTTCGCCCATCTCTGCCAGTGCGCGCTGCGCCTCGACGTGCTGCGCCGGTAGCGCATCGCCGACCGCCGCCATCAGGTCCGTGTCGGGTTCTGTCAGGGCTGTGGTGAGCAGCGCCCGGATCATCGTGTCGTCGCCGTCTCGGGCGGCGGCCGTGAGGGCCTGCCGCCGCCGGTCCAGGTCCATGCCGGCGACGGCGCCGCTGGCGCTGCGGTACAGGGAGTGCAGGACCGCGCTGTCGGCCGGGCTGGCGTCGGCCGGGATGTTCGGTCCGATTGGGAGCTTCCCGGCGAGGTGATCGAATCGGGCCTGCCGCCTGGTGGCGAGGTCGGCGGCCGCGCCCTGGATCACGTTGTCGGCCTCGTCCTTCGCGGATGCGATGACCTCTTCCCGGCCGACGTCGGTGTACCGCGGGTCTGCGCGGACCGTCGCGGCGATGTCCGCGAACGCCTGTTGCGCGGCGATCGCCTTGCGGTGTGCGGGGTCCTGGCGGACGTCGGCCTCGAGCCGCTTCGGGATGTTCACGACGCCGCCTGCTGGCCCTCGATGATCTGGCGGGGTGCGTCGGCCGACCACAGGCGCGATCGGCCGACGAGCTCGCTGACGAGCCCTCGGGCGGCTGCCTTACGCAGCGCGTGCCGGCTGCTCACATGAAGCGCCGCGGCGAGATCGGCTGTCGTGATTCGGTCATGCACCGAACCTGCCGCAATGTCCGTCATCGGTCCGGCCTCGGCGGCAGATCGGGGCGAAACTCGTCCAACATCGGACATCTGCGAGGCGTGCCGGCGGGCTTCGGCCGCGCCCGCCGCCAACGCCTCGACCGCAGCGACGAGTGGAGCCGACGGCCCCATGCCGTTGCGTGCGCGCCCCTCAAGGTGCGCGGCGAGCACTCGCCAGACCTGCTCGACAGCATCCGAGCCGATCATGGTGGCGCACAGCTCGGGCACGTGGGCGCTGGTGCTCACGCGGCGGTCCTGGTGACGAGCGAGCATGCGGTGATGTGCGAGCAGCCGCGACGCGCCGGGCAGGTGCAGCGCCAGCCCCGGTCGTCGCGTCGGACCTCGTACCGGCCGGTGTCACCCTGGACTCGGGCTCGGACCCGGTCCGGTGTCACCAGCTCGAGCGTGACGGAGCCGCTGGCGAGCAAGCGGGCCGCCTTGGCGGGCACGTCCTCGCTGCGCTCGCGCGCGATCGGGAGCGTCTGCTCGATGACGGGCGCCGGTAGCGGATGGCCCGAGCGGAGCCGGTGGGGCCGGCAGGTGGGGCACGGGATGGGTCGACCCTGCGAGTCCGCTCCGGTCCAGCCCCTGACGCAGGCGTGCAGGTCGGCGTCCGCGGCCTGCGGCTCCAGGAGGTCGCCGTTGATGCCGCGGCGGGTCATGACGCGGCCGCGAACGAACTCGACCGGCGTGGCGATCGGCTCACCGTGGCTGGCTTGCAGGCGGGGCAGCGGATCAGGCGACCGCGGTCGTCCTCGCCCGCGAAGCCCTCACCGTGGCAGGTAAGGCACGGGGGGCGCGCGGCCTTGGCGGGGCGCAGCTCCTCGAAGCGCTTGCGGAGCATCGCGATCGGGCTACTGACGTCGGGTGGGAACCACCGACAGGCGGCGACGATGAGCGCGCCGTGCGGCACGCCCCGGGCGAGCTGCTGCTCGCACAGCGCCTGCAGCTCGGAGCGGTCGAGGCGGTCGGCTAGGTCCGGGCGCATCTCGCTCAGCACCGCATCGGCGTCCGGCGTTGAGTTGGGCTCGATCCGAGTCCCGCCATCAGGGGTGGTGGTGGGTTCGTGGTCTATACGTGGTACCTGCTCGCTGGGTAGCGGCGGACCCGTCTCCAGCGAGCGGCGGACTCCTTCTGAGCGAGCGGCGGACTCCGATGCAGGTCCCGAGTCCGGCGCTCGCTGGGTAGCGGCGCTCTGGGCCGAGCGGCGCCCTGCCAGGAGCGGCGGGCAGGCCGCTGTGTAGGTGGCCGCAATGGGCGAGCCGTCAGCCCGCCGGCCTCCGTGCCCCTCCTGCGCGAGCCAGCCGGAGGCGACGGCTACTCGAAGGTGCTTTCGGACTGTGGACTCACCAAGCCCGGTATCGAGCGAGAGGCGAGAGTGGCTCGGCCGAGCGTGACCGCCGTCGCGGTCCATGTAGGTGCCCAGCGCGAGCAGCACGTGGTGCGCGGTGGCGCGGATTGTTGGTTCGTCGCGAAGGAGCCGCTCCCAGGTGAAGCGGTCGACGCGCGGCTGCTGACTTATGTCGGACGGGCCGGGTAGCGTCCTGGGAGTCGTGTTGTCGACGTCGAGCGGGCCCCCGCCAGGGCCCGCTCTGTCGTTCTCCGGGTTCACGCGGCAGTACTCGGAGCAAGTAGCGTTGCGAGTCGGGCCCGCTGCTCCTGCGTCAGTGCTGGGGCAGACTCCACGAGTTCGGTGATGTACTCAGCCGCCCGCTCGAAGCGAAAGCGGCGCCGGGCAGCGGCCACCTGGCGCGCGAGCTCGGGATCGTCGGGGTATCGGTTGGACCGTGAAGTCAGACCCGCAAGATGGGCACGTGCTTGACGGCTGGGGGCTTGCATGTGGGCGCACTCCTGCCAGAGGAGCGTCGCCCACACGCTCACAGCAGGTGGTATTTCTGGGACAGCCAAACCGCAGCCGCCGCTAACGCTACTAGTCCAAGTACGGCTGCGAGGCCACGACACACGCAAGGTCGATCAGATGCACCCGCCCGCCACTCCGCCTCTGAGATCGCAGTCGATCGGCGGTCCCCCACACTGCGGTCATGTCCGCAAAATGGAGATCGTCCGGGCATGCCGGGCACCAGAGTTGAGCGACAGGGGTCGCCGTTAGGCGCCAGAGGTCCCGTGGCCATGCATAGATCACCTGGTCGACCCGGTTGATCTTGTGCGGAATTACGGCCACTAGGGCTGTTCCGTGACGGATCTCCGCAAGACGCTGGAGGCGGGGCACCGCACTAGCACCGTGTCGTTTAGCCTGCGCAGATGGCGTGTCCCTTAGGGCCTTCCAGCGTGGAGGGAGCGGGCGGTCGGACGGGAATCCGGTCACTGCACTGCTGTCCAGTTGATTGAGACCGAGCGCGGGTCGAAGTAGCCGCCTCCCGGGTAGCGGCCGCGTCGCGTCGCTGGCTCCAGGCGCACCACGCAGAGAGCGGCGATGGTTGCCCTCCGTCGGTCGAGCGTCAGGGCCGGCCATCTAGTGCGGATGTCGGGCGATCCGGCCAGACCCGCCAGCACGGCGCCGCCGCGCGTCGACCCCAGCACAATCTCAGCCTGCTCGAGCTCTGCGTGCAGCGCCTTCGAGGCGGTGCCGAATTGAGCACCGTCGATAGCGCGGACCGCGAAGAGCTCGGCCAGCTCTAGCAGCTGCGCGCGGACCGCGAGGATCGTCGCTTGAACATTGGCTGCGTCGTTGCCCGAGGCGGTTTGCTCGAGTGCCGCGTCGGGCTGCTCAAGGCGGCGCAGCACGAGCTCTGTGACGAACTCATCGACGTACTCGGCATTGCGGGAAAAGTGGGCGCGCGAACGGCAGCGGTACGCCGTGCCCCCCCTCCCCGGCGTCGTCGCGATTGCGGTCTCGTCACAGACCCCGCAGCGGTACAGGCCCGTGCCGAGCCATCGACGGCCTGGCGGTGGGGCGGTGCGGCGCGCCGGGTTGTCCAGCACAGCTCGCAGCGATGTCCACTCGCCCTGCTCTACGAGTGGGGGCCAGTCTGCGCGGCCCACGATCTCCCCTTGGTGCTGCATGAGCGCTGCGTTACGGGGCCGGCGTAGGACGTCTCCGATGGACGCTGACGACCACCTGCCGCCTGTGCTGGTGGGCACGGATCGGGCGTTGAGGTCAGCGGCGATCGAGCGGAGGCTGGCACCGGCAAGGACAGCTCGGGTGGCGCCGAGGACCTCGGCCGCCTCGGCGGCGACGATTGTCCGTCCGTCGGCCGCGTAGCCGAACGGGCGTCGGCCGCCCTTGAACGCGCCTCGCTCGGCCTGGTCGAGCTTCTTCCGGCGCGACCGCTCCGCTTGGTGCTCCGTCTCGTGGCGGGCCGCCGCGCCGAGCATGCGGGCCACCATGCGCCCGGAGGCGCTAGCGAGGTCGAGCTCCCCCGCCGTGACGGTGCGGGTGATGACGTGGCGTCGTTCGCACACGTCGATAAAGGCCTCCAGCTCGGTCGGAGAGCGATGAAGCCGGTCCGTGTGCCACGCCAGGACGGCCGTGGCGGTCTGAGCCTCGAGGTCCGCCAGGAGGGCCTGGTAACCGGGCCTGCGCTTCCCGCTGTACGCCGAGAGGTCGTTGTCGACGTGGGTGGCGACTACGGTCCAGCCGAGCTGGTCGGCTAGAGCGCGGCAGTCCTGCTCTTGCCGTTCGACGCCCAGCCCTGCCCCGACGCGATCCCTGCTGATGCGGCAGTAGATGACGGCGCGCCGGGACACGGAGCGAAGTATGGCATAACTTGACTTTCGCGAGGTCGAAGCCCGAGCCCGACTTGGGCAGCGCGGCCGGCGACAGGCCGACGGTGATGCGGTGCGCAGGCCACGCCAGGCCCGAGTTGACGACCGCCGCCCGCACCCGGTCGCGGGACTCGTACAGGCTGGCGTCCGGCAGCCCGACCAGCGCCAGACCGGGCAGACCGGCGGCGAGGTCGGCCTCCACCTCCACCAGATGCCCCTCCACACCGACCAGGGCCACCGACCAGGCCCGGGCGAGGGTCACAGCACGCCTCGCAGGTGCTCGACGACGGCGGCGCCGGTGCGCGGCCGCAACACCGAGACGACGTCGAAGCGCACGAACTGCCAGGACCGGTCTGCGCTGCACAGCCAGGCCGCCCCCAGACGACGCAGGCGGGCCGCCTTGGCCGGTGTGACCGCCTCGGCGGGCAGCCCATACGCCGTCGAGGTCCGGGTCTTGACCTCACAGAACACCACCGTGTCGCCGTCGGCGGCGACGAGGTCCAGCTCACCCTGCGGGCAGCGCCAATTCCGGGCGAGCAGCTGCAGCCCGGCCGCCACCAGATGCGCGGCCGCGAGGTCTTCGCCATAGCGGCCGAGGCCGTCCTTCGGGCGTGGGGTCACGCTCCCACTGTGCGAGGCCGGGACCGGTCAGTCGGCGCCCGGCCGGCATCTGTGGACGACCGACGCGGTGTCCACAGCCGCGCTCAGAACTCGGGCTTCTCCAGCTTCTCGACGTTGACGTCGCGGAAGGTCAGCACGGTCACGTCCTTGACGAGCCGGATGGGGCGGTACATGTCCCAGACCCACGCCTCGTGCAGGGTGATCTCGAAGTAGACCTCGCCGTCGGCGTTACGGGGCTCGACCCGCACGTCGTTGGCGAGGTAGAACCGTCGCTCGGTCTCCACCACGTAGTCGAACTGGCCGACGATGTCGCGGTACTCCCGGTAGAGCCGCAGCTCCATCTCGGTCTCGTACTTCTCGAGGTCCTCGGCGCTCACGCCGGCACCTCCAGGCCCGCCACGGGGCGCTCGTCTGCCATCTTCGGCTGCACCCCGGCATCATCCCGCACGTCGGCCAGGGCGCGGCGCACGTTGACGTACGAGCGGCGGTGCTCGGCGCACGGGCCGTGCGCGGCCAGGGCGGCAGCGTGGGCGGCCGTGACGTAGCCCTTGTGCACCGCGAACCCGTACGCGGGAAAGCTGTCGTGCAGCGCGACCATGATGCGGTCCCGGGTCACCTTTGCCAGCACGCTCGCCGCGGCGACGCAGGCCGCGACCCGGTCGCCCTTCCAGACCCCCAGGCCGGGCACCCCGAGCCCGCGGACCGGGAAGCCGTCGGTCAGGGCGTACGCGGGAGGCGGGTCGAGCCGGGCCAGCGACCGCCGCATCCCGGCGAGGTTGGCGACATGGAGGCCGAGCCGGTCGACCTCGGCCGCGGGGATCACCACGACCGACCAGGACTCGGCGCGCGCCACCAGCCGGGCGTAGACCCGCTCCCGCGCGGCCGGGGTCAGCAGCTTGGAGTCCGCGAGCTCCTCGATCACCCCGGGGCGGCCGGCCGGGAGAACGCACGCCCCCACGACCAGGGGGCCGGCACACGCCCCGCGGCCGGCCTCATCCGCTCCGGCCACCCGGGCGAAACCGGCCCGCCGCAGCCGACGCTCCAGGCCCTGCAGCGCGGCCCCGCGGGGCGCCGACGGCTGGCTGCGCACCGCGGTGGCAGCCACGTCAAGCCGCCGGGGCGCGCCGGCCCGACGAGCACCGCCGTCGCCGCCGACGCAGCAGTCGGCCACCGACCAGCGGGAGGGCGAGCGCAGGCGCGGCGAGCACCGGCGTCGCGGCGACGCCGAGCGCGGTGGAGCCCACGTGGGAGAACGTGGCAGGCACGCGCAGGAAACCCAGTCGGTCGAGCGGCCATATCCGGACGAAGGCGCGTCCGACGATCTTGTCGCGCGGGACGAACCCCTGATATCGGGAGTCGTCGGAGTCGTCGCGGTGGTCACCCATCACCCAGTACATGCCCGCGGGCACGACGACCGGGGTGGCGCCGCTCCCGCAGGCGGCTGCGCCCGTCTGGGCCGGACGAAGCGCGCCGGGTTGGGAGGCGCAGAAGGGCAGGCTGTTGTTGAGATAGACGTACGACTCGTCGAGCGGCTGCCCGTTCAGCACCACCCGCCCCTGCGGGTCACAGCAGTGGATCTTGTCGCCCGGCACCGCGATGACGCGCTTGATGTAGTCGTCCTGCCCGCAGGTGCCGACGCCGATGAAGCGCTGGGCGGCGCGGATGCCGCTCACGACCGGGTTGGCGTGCGGGCACGGCACGTCGTCCGCACCGGCCCCGGCGAAACCCGTGCCGGCCGTGTTGAAGACCACGATGTCACCGCGCTGGGGGTTGCCGGTGTGCTCCGTGAGCTTGTTGACCAGCACCCGGTCGTGGACGTGCAGCGTCTGCTCCATCGAGCCGCTGGGGATGAAGAACGCCTGCACCAGAAAGGTCTTGATCAACAGCGCGAGCACGACCGCGATGACCAGCAGGATCGGCAACTCCCGCAGGAAGGAGCCCTGCTTGCGCGGCGGCCCGGCCGAGGACGCAGCGATGGGCACGGTGCCGCCCGGCGGCGTCCCCGGCGGGTCGTACGCCGGTGGCCGGTCACCGACGGCGATGACGGCCGGAGCGGGCGGGGCGGGTTCCGGGTCCACGGTGGGCGGCGGGGCGGCGGCGACGGCGCCGGGCTGGTCGGAGCCCGGCGCGAGCGGGTCGAGGGTGCGGAGCCGGTCGAGCGGGGTCCGGCCGCGGCCGCGGGCCGACCTGCCGGGACCGGGGGAGGGCGGGACGCCGGGCTGGTCGGTCATGGCGTCATCGACACTAGTGGCCGCGACAGGGCGGCGCGGCCGAACACCCCGGCCAGAGCAACGGACGCGCTCAGCGGGACGTGGTGTCCCGGCGTTCCTTGATCTTGGCCTTCTTGCCGCGCAGGTCGCGCAGGTAGTAGAGCTTGGCCCGGCGCACGTCGCCGCGGACTGCCACCTCGATGTGCCCGACCGTCGGGCTGTGCACCGGGAACGTGCGCTCCACGCCGACGCCGTAGGACTCCTTGCGGACGGTGAACGTCTCCCGGAGCCCGTCGCCCTGACGCCGGATCACGACGCCCTGGAACAGCTGCTCGCGACTGCGGGTGCCCTCCACGACCTTGACGAAGACCTTCAGCGTGTCGCCCGGACGGAACGGGGGGATGTCGTCGCGCAGCGAGGCGGCGTCAAGGGCGTCGAGGGTCTGCATGCCGGTCCGATCATCGGGCGCGCGCCAGCGGGCGGTCACGTGCGGGGGTCGCGGCCGAGCAGGCCGCCGACCAGCAAGGATGCCACAGTGGGCGGCGGGCACCTATTCCGGGGGCAGCAGGTCGGGGCGGCGGGCGCGCGTGCGGGCGTGGGACTGCTCCCGCCGCCAGCGCGCCACGGCACCGTGGTCACCCGAGCGCAGCACCGCCGGTACCTCGTACCCGCCGAAGCTCTCGGGTCGTGTGTAGACCGGCCATTCCAGCAGCCCGTCGGTCCCGGCGGCGAACGAGTCGTCCGCGAGCGAGGCGGCGTTGCCGACCATCCCCGGCAGCAGCCGGGCGGTCGCCTCGACGATCGCCAGCGCCGCCACCTCACCGCCCGAGAGCACGTAGTCACCGAGGCTGATCTCGTCGGTGGCCCAGTGGTCGAGCACCCGCTGGTCGATGCCCTCGTAGCGCCCGCAGCACACGACGAGCCAGGGAGCGAGGGCGAGCTCGGCCGCGTACGCCTGGTCGAGCCGCCGGCCGCTCGGCGTCGGCACCACCACCCGGGGCGAGCCCTCCCCCACCACCTCGGTCAGGGCAGCCCACCAGGGCTCGGGGCGCATGACCATCCCCGCACCGCCGCCGTAGGGGCTGTCGTCCACGCTGCGGTGGACGTCGTGCGTCCAGCGCCGCAGGTCGTGGACGTGGGTCTGGAGCAGCCCGGTCTCCCGCGCCCGGCCGACCAGGCCGAGCGCCAGCGGCGCGAAGTAGTCCGGGAAGATCGTCACGAGGTCGACGCGCATCACGCGTCCTCGAACAGTCCGGGCGGGGCGTCGACCACGACCCGGCCGCCCGGCAGGTCGACCCGCGGCACCAGGGCGGTCACGAAGGGCACCAGGACCTCACGGCCGTCCGCCGTGGTGACGGCCAGCAGGTCCTGCGCGGCGTGCACGACATCGGTGACCGTGCCCAGCGGAGCGCCGTCCGGGGCCAGCACCTGCAGGCCCAGCAGCTCCTCGTCCCACCAGGCCTCGGCGCCGGCCTGGCCCCGCTCGATCGCGGCGATCCGCAGCTCCCGGCCGTGCAGGCGTTCCGCGGCGGTCCGGTCCGCGATCCCGGCGAAGCGCACCAGCAGCCGGCTGCTGTGCCAGACCGCCCGCTCCACCTCGAGCGCACCGGCATCGGTACGCAGCACCGCGCCGGCCGCGAAGCGCAGCTCCGGCGCGTCGGTACGGACGATGATCACGACGTCGCCGTGGATGCCGTGCGCACGCCCGACCCGGCCCACCACGATCTCGTCGGGCGCCGCGGTCAGGGGGACTTCCTCGGCTCAGAGAGCCTCAGCGGACCTCGTCGGTGTCCAGCACGTCGACCCGCACCCCCTGGCCCCCGACCGCCGCGATGACGGTGCGCAGTGCGGTGGCCGTGCGCCCCCCGCGGCCGATCACCTTGCCCAGGTCGTCGGGGTGGACGCGCACCTGCAGCATCGGGCCGCGGCGGGTCGGGCGGTGCCGGACCGAGACCTCGTCGGGGTAGGCGACGATGCCGCGCACGAGGTGGTCGAGCGCCTGCTCCAGCACACCGTCGGAGAGCCCCGGCACGGTCAGGCTTCCGTGGTGGCCGCGACTGCGGCGGCCTCGGCGGCCGTGGCCTCGTCGGCCGCCGGGCTGTCCTCGGTCGCCACCAGCGCGGGCGTCTCCACCGGCGCCTCGTCCGCGACGGGCACCTCGGGAGCGGCCGGCGCTTCGGCAGCCGGCGGCGCTTCGACAGCCGGCGCCGCTTCGGCAGCCGGGGCCTCCGGGGGCGCCGGCGCCTCGTCGGCGGCCGGGGCCGCCGCCGCGTCCGCGGTGGCCTTCTTCGGCGGCGCCTTCTTCTGCTTCAGGGTGGGCGCCGG
Organism: uncultured bacterium; assembly: GCA_964245825.1. Classification (GTDB taxonomy): domain Bacteria; phylum Actinomycetota; class Actinomycetes; order Mycobacteriales; family CAJCIY01; genus CAJCIY01. The sequence continues at coordinate 16,198 of CAXTNT010000011.1, forward strand.
CGACTCGTCGACACCGGCCGCCTCGGCCGCGGCTGCCGCGAAGGCCGCGTGCTTGTCGGCCTTGGGGGCGGCCGTCCGCATCGGCGCCGGGGCCGGCTCGCCCTTGAACTTCTGCCAGTCACCGGTGACCCGCAGGATCGCGGCGACGGCCTCCGTCGGCTGCGCGCCGACGCCGAGCCAGTACAGCGCGCGCTCCGAGTCGACCTCGATGAACGAGGGGTCGTCCTTGGGGTGGTACTTGCCGATCGTCTCGATCGAGCGGCCGTCACGCTTGTTGCGCGCGTCCGCGACGACGATCCGGTAGTACGGCGCCCGCATCTTGCCGAGGCGCATGAGCTTGATCTTGGTGGCCACGAGGTAGGTCTGCTCCAGGTCTGCGTACGAGGATGGCGCGGGTTTCGTGTCGCGGCGGCGCAGGGCACCGCCGCAACCGGACCCGGCGATTGTGCCAGACGGGCGGCCCGGCCACCGCCACCCACCCGTTCGACCAACCGGCACCTGCGCCCGGCGCGGCTCGCCCCGGCCGTCAGCGCCGCGGGCCGGTCTTCTTCTTGCGCTTCTTGTTGGTGTTCTTGGTCGCGCTGCGGCGGGCCCCCCCGCCGCCCACGCCAGGCAGTGCGGGCAGACCCGGCATCCCGCCGCCGCCCATCAGCTGCGACATCATCTTCTGGGCCTCGAAGAACTGGTCCACGAGCCGGTTGACCTCGTTGACGGTGACGCCCGAGCCCCGAGCGATCCGGAGCCGGCGCGAGCCGTTCAGTAACCGCGGCTCGGCACGTTCCTGGGGCGTCATCGAGCGGATGATCGCGGTGATCCGGTCGAGGTCGGAGTCCTCGACGCTGTCCATCGCCTCCTTCATCTGCCCCTTCAGCTGGCCCATGCCGGGGAGCATCCCGAGCAGACCGGAGATCGGGCCCATCCGCCGGATCATCGAGAGCTGCTTGAGGAAGTCCTCCAGCGTGAAGCGCTGCCCGCTGGCGAGCTTGGCCGCCATCTCCTCGGCCTCGTCGGCCTCGAAGGCCTTCTCCGCCTGCTCGATCAGGGTCAGCACGTCGCCCATGCCGAGGATCCGGCTGGCCATTCGCTGCGGGTGGAAGACGTCGAAGTCGGCCAGCTTCTCCCCGGTGGACGCGAACATCACCGGCGCACCGCAGACCTGGGCCACCGACAACGCCGCCCCGCCGCGGGCGTCGCCGTCGAGCTTGGTCAGCACCACGCCGGTGAAGCCGACGCCGTCGGCGAAAGCACGTGCCGTGGTGACCGCGTCCTGACCGACCATGGCGTCGAGCACGAACAGCGTCTCGTCGGGGGTCACGGCATCGCGGATGTCGGCGGCCTGCGCCATCAGCTCGGCGTCGATGCCGAGCCGGCCGGCGGTGTCGACCACCACCACGTCGAAGCCCTTGCCCCGGGCGTACGGAATCGCGTCCCGCGCCACCGCCACCGGGTCGCCGACACCGGAGCCCGGCTGCGGGGCGTACACCTCGACCCCCGCCTGCCCGCCGACCACCTGGAGCTGGGTGACGGCGTTGGGACGCTGCAGGTCACAGGCGACGAGCAGCGGCGCGTGCCCCTGCTCGCGCAGATGGAGGGCCAGCTTGCCGGCGAGGGTGGTCTTGCCCGCGCCCTGCAGCCCCGCGAGCAGGATCACGGTCGGCGGGTTCCTGGCGTACCGCAGCCGACGGGTGTCCCCGCCGAGGATCGCGACGAGCTCCTCGTCCACGATCTTGACGACCTGCTGGGCCGGGTTGAGCGCGGCGCTGACCTCCGCGCCCCGGGCGCGCTCCTTGACGTTCGCCACGAAGCTGCGCACGACCGGCAACGCCACGTCGGCCTCGAGCAGGGCGACCCGGATCTCGCGGGCCGTCGCGTCGATGTCGGCCTCCGACAGTCGACCCTTGCCGCGCAGCCCGGACAACGCGCCGGTGAGCCGGTCGGAGAGGGCCTCGAACACCTGGCGATCCTAGAGGTCAGCGCAGGGGGAGCTTGAACCCGATGTGGCTGGCGGCGAACCCGTGCCGGGCGTAGAAGCGGTGCGCATCGGTACGGGCCACGTTGCTGGTCAGCTGCAGCCGGTAGGCGCCCCACTCGCGCGCCCGGGTGACCGCCGCCGCCAGGAGCACTCCGCCGATCCCCCCACCGCGCTCACGCGGGTCGACGTGCATCGACTCCAGTTCCGCGCAGAGCCCGCCGCGGTGCTGGACGTGCCGGAACGCGACGAGTTGGCACATGCCCACGACCTGGGCGCGGACCTCGGCCACCAGCACGGCGCTGTGTGCTGAGTCCGCGATCTCGCGCAGCGCGTCGACGTACGGCGCCAGGTCGGGCTCTGCCGGCACCTCGTCGAGCGCGCCGGCCGCGATGAGCGCCACCAGGCGCGGGACGTCCTCGATGACGGCATCGCGCACGGCCACGCCGCCGGTCACGGCAGGGCCAGCGCAGCCAGCACGGACGCCGTGACCCGGTCGCGGGCGGGCGCGTCCAGCGGGGCCACCGTGAACGTGTCGATCACGTCCGCACCGAGGGTCTGGCAGCGGGCCGAGTGGGCGTCGCCGCCAGCGAGCTCGATCGCCGCCGCGATGCGGTGGAGCACCCCGAGGCCGTCGGGGGCGCGCACCTCCAAGATCGGCTCGCTGACCCCGTCGTCGACCCAGCCGACCGCGGGCGGCTGGGCCGAGGCCGCCGGCGGGTAGGCGGCGGCGCTCTGCGCGACCCGCGCCGACAGCGCCGCGGGCGCCTCCAGGCCGCGGGCCAGCTCGGCGCGGACCAGCGACCAGTCGGGGCCCGTCCCGAACCGTGGGTGGGCGTTCACCGAGACCACCGCGAAGCCGTCGTCGGTATGGGCGGCCAGCGAGCGGATCTCCAACCGGTGCAGGGCGAGCGCGCCGGCGATCGCCGCGATGACCCCGGGCCGGTCGGGGCAGGCCACGGTGATCTCCTCGCCCCGGGCGACCACGGCCACCTCCCGCGCCGCAAGCAGGGCCTTCTCCTGCTCACCCAGCTCCGGCGCGGGGTGCGGCAGCCCGCCGAGCACGGCCCGGGTGCGCGCCACGAGGCGGGCCAGCAGGCCGGCCTTCCAGCCGCTCCAGGCCGCCGGCCCGGTGGCCCGCGAGTCGGCCTCGGTGAGCGCCGCGAGCAGGTCGAGGGTGGTGACGTCGCCCACCGCGGCGGCGACCGCACCGATCGTGGCGGGGTCGTCGAGGTCGCGCCGCTGCGCGGTGTCGGCCAGCAGCAGGTGGTGCCGGATGAGCCGTACCAGGGTCGCGGTGTCGTCGGCGTCGAGCCCGATCCGCGGCCCGAGGGTGGCCATGATCCGCATCCCGACCTCCGTGTGGTCGCCGGGTAGGCCCTTGCCGATGTCGTGCAGCAGGGCGGCCAGCAGGAGCAGATCGGGCCGGGTCACCCGGCGCGTCAGGCCGGCGGCGACACTCGCCGCCTCCAGCAGGTGCCGGTCCACGGTGAACCGGTGATAGGCGTTGCGTTGCGGGCGGCTGCGGGTGTGCTCCCACTCCGGCAGCAGCCTGCTCCACAGTCCGGCCTGGTCGAAGGCCTCCAGCACCGGGACGGCGGCCGGCCCGGCGGCCAGGGTGTCCACGAGCAGCGCCCGGGCGGCGGCCGGCCAGGGCTCGGGCAGCGGCGGGCAGTCCGCGAGCCGGCCCAGCGCGGTGGGACTGACCGGGAGCCCGGCGCGGGCGGCCGCCGCGGCCACCTTCAGCGGCAGGAACGAGTCCTGCTCGGGGCGGGCCGTCTGGTCCAGCACCACCTCGCCAGCCTGGACGGCGACGCTCTCGGCCAGCTGCTCGCGCGCGGCGCCGCGGCCGAACAGGGCTCGGCGCACGCGCGCCCCCGGGGAGACCTCGGGCGGCAGCACCGCCCGCCAGGTCACGTCCAGGGCGTACGCGATGGTGCGGGCCGCGCCGGCCACCTCGGCCATCAGCAGGTCCGCGTCGGCCGGGCCGGGTACGCCGCCGCCCGCGAGGACCCGGGTGGCGGCGATCGTGTCCTGCTCCTGCAGGGTGAGCCGGTCGGTCCGGCGGCGCCGCTGCAGCTCGCCGCGGACGTCGAGCAGCACGGTCTTGGCCGCCAGCACCGCCGGTCCGGGCCGGTCGACGCGTTGGGTGGCGGCGACCTGCCACAGCGCCTGCGCGTCGCGCAGCCCGCCGCGCGCCTCCTTGAGGTCGGGCTCCAGCAGGAAGGCCAGCTCGCCGGCGCGCTCGGCGCGCTCGCGGCACGCGGCCGCGAGCTCCGGGAGACGCCGGCCGGCCTCGGCCCGCCACCGCGCGAGATGGCCGGCGCGCAACTGCTCGAGCAGGGCGGCGTCGCCACCTACCAGCCGCGCGTCGAGCAGGCCCACCGCGACCTTGAGGTCGGCACCGGCCACAGTCAGCGCCTCCGCCGCGGTGCGGACGCTGTGGTCGAGGGCGATCCCGGCGTCCCACACCGGGTACCAGAGCCGCTCGGCGAGGCCCGCCACATCCCGGCGGTCGTCGTGCAGGAGCAGCAGGTCCAGGTCGCTCGCCGGCGTGAGCTCGCCGCGTCCCAGCGAACCGACCGCGACGAGCGCGACGCCCGGTCCGGGCTCGCCGAGCAGCGCGCGCAGCCAGGTGTCGGCGTCCTGGGTCAGGGCGCGCCGCAGGGCCGGTCCGATCAGCTCGGGCCGGCCCTGCGGGTCGTACGGGGCGTCGCTCATCGCTCCCGATCATGCCGGGAGCTGCGGTCAGAGCGCGTCCGACCCTCGCTCCCCGGTCCGGACCCGCACCAGCGTCTCCACCGGGCTGACCCACACCTTCCCGTCACCGATCGACCCGGTGGCCGCCGCGGCGACCACGGCGTCGACCGCACCGGGCGCGTCGGCGTCCTCGAGCACGACCTCCACCCGCACCTTCGGTACGAAGTCGACGGTGTACTCGGCACCCCGATAGACCTCGGTGTGGCCCTTCTGCCGACCGAAGCCCTGCACCTCGCTCACGGTGATGCCCTTAACCCCGAAGCCTTCCAGGGCGGTCTTGACATCGTCGAGCTTGAACGGCTTCACGATGGCGGTGAGCAGCTTCATGCGTCTCCTCCCGTCTTGAGTCCCGAACCAGATCCCGAGACGGTGGGTGGTGGAGCGCCCGTGCCGACTCCCGCCATCGCCAGCCCCCCGCCACCGCTGGCGATCGAGCCCATCTCGTACGCGGTCTCACTGTGCAGGACGAGGTCCATGCCGGTGTCCTGGTCCTCGTCGGTCATCGTGCTGGTGCGGTTCTTGAAGAACAGGCTGATCACCTTGCCGAGCACGAAGGAGACGGTGAACGAGTAGCCGACGACGCAGACCACGGCCAGGAACTGTTCCTTGAGCAGATGTCCACCGCCACCGTAGAAGATGCCGTCCGCGCCCTTGTACTTCGAGTTTCCCAGGAACCCGATCAGGATCGCGCCGGTGATCCCGCCGACGAGGTGCACGGCGACGACGTCGAGCGAGTCGTCGAAGCCGAGCTTGAACTTGATCGGGGTGCACGCCGCACAGAGCGCGCCGGCGATCAGCCCCAGCCAGATCGACCCCAGGGGGGAGACGAAAGCACAGGCCGGGGTGATCGCGACGAGCCCGGCCACCGCACCTGAGGCAGCCCCCAGGGTGGTGGCATGTCCGTCGCGCAGGCGTTCCACCGCGAGCCAACCCAGCATCGCCGCAGCGGTGGCGGTGTTGGTGGTCAGGAACGGCGTCGCTCCCGCGGCCGCACCGAGACCGGAGCCGGCGTTGAAGCCGAACCAGCCGAACCACAGCAGGCCGGCGCCCAGGAGCACGAACGGCACGTTGTGCGGCCGCATCGGATCCTTCGGCCAACCCTTGCGCCGGCCTAGGACCAGGCACATCGCCAGGCCGGCTGCGCCGGCATTGGCATGGACCACGGTCCCGCCGGCGAAGTCCTCGGCACCCAGCTTGGCGAGCCAGCCGTACGGGTCGAACACCCAGTGCGCGACCACGGCGTAGTCGACGATCGACCACAGCGCGATGAAGATGCAGAACGGCGCGAACTTCCAGCGGTCCGCGGTCGACCCGACGATCAGGGCCGGCGAGATGATCGCGAACATCAGCTGGAACGCCACGAACACGTACAGCGGGATGGTCAGGCCCTCCTTGGGCACGCCCTGCGCCATATGCTGCAGGCCGGCGTAGTGGAACCCGCCGATGAACCCGTTGCCATTCGGCCCCCAGCCCTTGTCGAAGGCGAGGCTGAAGGTGAACAGGACCCACAGGACGCTCACGATGCCCATGCAGAAGAAGTTCTGCATCAGCATGCCCAGCGCGTTCTTGGCCCGGACCATCCCGGCGTAGAAGAAGGCCAGACCCGGGGTCATGATCAGGACCAGCGCGGATGAGGCCAGGAGCCAGGCGGTGTCGCCGGTGTCGAACACGCAGGCACCGGTCTTGTCGACCGAGCTGCAGGCATAGGGGTCGTCGGCAGCGCGGGTGACATGGTGAGCAATCGCTCCGGACGCATGCAGTAGCAGTTGCACAGGCACTCCTCGATCAGGGACCGGACCCGGCGGAGCGTGCTGCACCCGTGTTTCACGCCATGGTCCCGGATGTTTCCGTGGCGTGAACATCGGCGGACGGCGCGCGGAGACGGCACGGGACATTTGTTCACCGCCACGAAACCCAGGGCGACGTCTGGACTCCTAGCCTGACCAAGCCTGAGCCGGGCTCGAGGAAACAATCCCTCCCGCACCAGGCTCATCGCGCGGTCGCGGAGGAGCGAGCAAGCACATGGGTGGAAACAGCACACGGGTGGACGCGGTCGCGGCGGTTCTGTCCTACCAGCCGCCGGCCACGCAGTTCTCCGTGGACGAGGTCCCCGGCGACGTCTTCGGCGCCAACGTCTTCTCCAAGACGGTGATGCAGAAGCGGCTGCCCAAGGCCGTCTACAAGTCGGTCATCGCGACCATCGAGCACTCGCAGACCCTCGACCCCACCGTCGCGGACGCGGTCGCCGTGGCCATGAAGGACTGGGCGATGGAGAAGGGCGCGACCCACTACGCCCACGTCTTCTACCCGCTGACCGGACTGACCGCGGAGAAGCACGACAGCTTCTTCGAGCCCGCCGGCGACGGCACCTCCATCGCCGAGTTCGCCGGCAAGACCCTGACCCAGGGCGAGCCGGACGCGTCGAGCTTCCCCAACGGTGGTCTGCGCTCGACCTTCGAGGCCCGCGGATACACCGCGTGGGACGCCACCAGCCCCGCGTACATCCTCGAGAACCCCAACGGCAACACGCTGTGCATCCCCACCGTCTTCATCTCGATGACGGGCGACGCCCTCGACCACAAGACGCCGCTGCTGCGCTCGCAGCGCGCGATGGCCAAGCACGCCGAGCGCGTGCTGCGGCTGTTCGGGCACGAGAAGCCCGACGCGGTGGTGTCGTTCGCCGGCGCCGAGCAGGAGTACTTCCTGATCGACCGCAACTTCTTTCTCGCCCGCCGTGACCTGCTCGCGTCCGGCCGCACTCTGTTCGGGGCCAAGCCGCCCAAGGGCCAGGAGTTCGACGACCACTACTTCGGCGCGATTCCGGCGCGCGTCCTCGCGTACATGTGCGACACCGAGCGTGAGCTGTTCAAGCTGGGCATCCCGGCCAAGACGCGGCACAACGAGGTCGCCCCGGGCCAGTTCGAGCTCGCGCCGATGTTCGAGCGCGCCAACGTCGCGGCCGACCATCAGCAGCTGCTGATGGTGACCCTGAAGCGGATGGCCGAGAAGCACGGCATGGAGTGCCTGTTCCATGAGAAGCCGTTCGAGGGCATCAACGGCTCGGGCAAGCACGTGAACTTCTCGCTCGGCAATGCCACCGAGGGCAACCTGCTGCTGCCCGGGGACACGCCTCACGACAACGCCCAGTTCCTGGTGTTCTGCGGCGCGGTCATCCGGGCGGTGCACCAGTACGGCGGCCTGCTGCGCGCCTCGGTCGCGTCCGCGACGAACGACCACCGGCTCGGCGCGAACGAGGCACCGCCGGCCATCATCTCCATCTTCCTGGGCGACCAGCTCGCGGACGTCTTCGACCAGATCGCCAAGGGGGGCGCGACCAGCTCCAAGGAGAAGGGCACGCTCGCGATCGGCGTCAACACGCTGCCCGTGCTGCCGACCGACCCGGGCGACCGCAACCGGACCAGCCCGTTCGCCTTCACCGGCAACCGCTTCGAGTTCCGCGCGCCGGGCTCGCTGCAGTCGATCGCCGGTCCGATGGTGACGATCAACACCATCATGGCCGAGGCCCTCGACCACATCGCGACCGAGCTCGAGACGCTGGTGGCCGACGGCACCGAGTTCAACGCAGCGGTGCAGCAGGTCCTCGAGGAGATCGTGACCGACCACGGCAGCGTGGTCTTCAACGGCGACGGGTACTCCGACGACTGGCAGACCGAGGCGGCCGCGCGTGGGTTGCCCAACCTCCGCACCACCGTCGACGCGCTGCCGGAGCTGATCAGCGACAAGGCGCTGGAGCTGTTCAGCAGCTACGAGGTGTTCAGCCACCGCGAGATGCACAGCCGCTACGAGATCGCCCTCGAGCAGTACGTGCTCAACATCGGCGTCGAGGCCAGGTCGACGTTCGCCCTCGGCGAGACGTCCATCCTGCCGGCCGCGGTGCGCTACCAGACCGAGCTCGCGACCAACCTCGCGGCCCTCAAGGCCGCCGGCATCGACGGTGACAGCGCCCAGCTGGACACCCTGTCGCTCTCGGTGACCGCGCTACGCGAGGGTCTGACCGCCCTGCGCCGCGCCCTCGCCCACGACGGTGCGACGACACTGCTGGCCGAGGCCGAGCACGCCCGCGACGAACTGCTGCCGGGCATGTCCGCGGTGCGCTCCGCGAGCGACGCGCTCGAGGGCCTGGTGGCCGACGACCTGTGGCCGCTGCCGACGTACCAGGAGATGCTCTTCATCCTGTAGCCGCAGGCGGTTCAGCCCGGGACGGGGTCACCCAGGATCGCGTCGACGAAGGCCTCGGCCTCGAAGGGGGCCAGGTCGTCGGGCCCTTCGCCGAGGCCGACGAGCTTCACGGGGATGCCCAGGGCGCGCTGCACGGCCACCACGATCCCGCCCTTCGCGGTGCCGTCGAGCTTGGTCAGCACGATGCCCGTGACCTCGACGGCCTGGGTGAACACCCGGGCCTGGACGACGCCGTTCTGCCCGGTCGTGGCGTCGAGCACGAGCAGCGTCTCGGTGACCGGCGCCTGCTTCTCGACCACCCGCTTGACCTTGCCGAGCTCGTCCATCAGACCGGCCTTGGTGTGCAGCCGGCCGGCGGTGTCGATGAGCACCGTGTCCACGCCGTCGGCGCAGCCACGGCGGACCGCGTCGAAGGCCACGCTGGCCGGGTCGCCGCCCTCCGGGCCACGTACGGTCGTGGCGCCGACCCGCTGCCCCCAGGTCTCGAGCTGGTCGGCGGCCGCGGCCCGGAAGGTGTCGGCGGCACCCAGCAGGACGCTGCGGCCGTCGGCGACCAGGACGCGGGCGAGCTTGCCGCAGGTGGTGGTCTTGCCGGTGCCGTTCACGCCGACCATCAGCACTACCGCGGGTGTGCCGTCGTGGCGGGCGGTGGCCAGCGACCGGTCGGTGCTGGTGCCGACCTGGGCGAGCAGTTCGTCGCGCAGCAGCGTGCGGAGCCCGTCGGGCGTACGGACGCCCAGCACCCGGGTCTTCTCCCGCAGCGCCGTCACCACCTCACCGGTTGCGGCGACGCCCATGTCCGCCCCGAGCAGGGTCTCCTCGACCTCGTCCCAGGCATCGTCGTCGAGGTGGTCGCGCGAGAGCACCGTGAGCAGCCCGCGGCCCAGCGCGCTCTCGCTGCGCGACAGCCGGCTCCGCAGGCGGACCAATCGACCGGACGTGGGCGCCGGGACGTCCAGGACCGCCCCGGCCGGCGGCGGCGACTCCGGCGGCGACTCCGGCGGCGAACCCGGCGTCGAACCCGGCGTCGAACCCTGAGCTGCAGCCGGCGGCGGGCCGGCCGGCCGCGTCGCCGGCGGGCCGGCCGGCCGCGTTGCCGGCGGGAGCGCGCGGCGCCGCCGCACGCCTTGGGAGACAAGCGCACCGGCGCCGAGCAGCGCGACGGCGACGATGGCCAGGACGACGATCAGGAGCTCCACGGGGCCGATCCTGTCAAAGGACCGCCGGCCCAGCGCTCAGACCGGCTCGGGCTCCACCTCGCGCAGCCGCTGGCTGATCACCGTGGAGATGCCGTCGTCCCGCATGGACACCCCGTACAGGGCGTCCGCGATCTCCATGGTCCGCTTCTGGTGGGTGATCACGATGAGCTGGCTGGATCGCCGCAGGCCGTCCAGGCAGGTGAGCAGCCGCTGCAGGTTGCGGTCGTCGAGGGCGGCCTCGATCTCGTCGAACACGTAGAACGGCGAGGGCCGGGCACGGAAGATCGCCACCAGCAGCGCGATGGCCGCCAGCGAGCGCTCCCCGCCCGACAGCAGCGACAGACGGCTCACCTTCTTGCCGGCCGGGCGCGCATGCACGTCGATGCCCGTCGCCATCAGGTCGCCCGGATCGGTCAGCTCCAGCCGGCCGCTGCCGCCTGGGAACAGCACGCCGAAGACCTCGGCGAACTCACGCGCGGTGTCCTCGTACGCGGTCCGGAAGACGTCCACGATGTGCTCGTCGACCTCGCGGACGATGCCGAGCAGCTCACGCCGGGTGCGGTTGAGGTCCTCGAGCTGGCCGGCCAGGAAGGCGTGCCGCTCCTCCATCGCCGCGTACTCCTCCAGGGCGAGCGGGTTCACCCGGCCCAGCTGCGCCAGCTGCCGTTCGGCCTGCCGGGCCCGGCGCTCCTGGACCTCCCGGTCGTACGGGACGGCGCGGGCCGCCGCGGCGGCGTCCGCGTCGGGTGGCACGTCGAGGTGGGGGCCGTACTCCGCGGCGAGCGACGCCGCGTCCAGCCCGAACTCCGCGGCCGCGTGGGCCTCGAGCGCCTCGATCCGCATCCGCTGCTCGGTTCGGGCCACCTCGTCCCGGGCGGCCGCGTCGCGCAGCACATCCAGCTCGGCGGCGAGCGTCCGGGCCTCGGCCCGGACCGCCAGCAGCTCTCCCTCGCCGCCGGTCCGGGCGGCGGCCGCACGCTCCCGGCGCTCCGCCGCCGCCTGCAGGGCGGTCTCGGCGAGCGCCACGGCGCGCCCCGCGGTCGCGGCGATGCCGGCGGCCGTGGTGGCGTCACTGACGCGCCGGGCAGCACTCGCTGCCAGCGCCTCCCGCGCCGCGCGCTCGACACTGGCCGCCCGTTCGAGCTGCTCGGCCCGTCCCGCCAGGGCCCGGACGCGCTCCTCCCCGGTACGTACGGACAGGCGCGCCTCCACCTCCTCGGTTCGGGCGGTCTCGACCTCGGCGAGGCGGCTGTCGCGCTCCCGCAGGGCCGGCGGTTCCTGCGGAGGCAGCTGCCCGGCAGCGGCCGCCAGACCGTGCCGCAACTCCTCCAGCCGGGCGAGGTCGCGCTCGTGTCCGGCGACGAACTCGGCACGGCGACGTTCGGCGCGGTCGAGGTCGGACGCCGCGGCCGCGGCGGCGGCGGCCAGCTGCCCGAGCCGGTCGGCGGTGGCGGCCATCCGCGCGTCGGAGGAGTGCAGGGCCTGCAGGGCGGCGGCCACCTCGGCCGCCGCGGCGTCCCGGGTGGAGCGCGCTGCGGCCAGCGACGCGGTGGCATCGCGGAGCCGGGCCGTCACCGCTGCCGCTCCCGCCAGCGCCTCCTCGAGGGTCGCCGTCACCTCCAGGGCCGACGGGCCGCTCGCCGATCCGCCGGCCGCCCAGTCGGACCCCAGCAGGTCGCCGTCCCGGGTGACCGCGCGCAGCCGGGGGTCGGCGGACACCACCGCGTTGGCGGCGTCGAGGTCCTCGACGACGACGGTGCCGGCGAGTGCCCGGCGTACCGGCCCCAACACCTCCGCGGGGCCCTCGGCCACCGCCGCCGCCCAGCGGCCACCTCCGGGCGCCGGCGCGGCGGGCAGCTCGGCGGGCGTCCCGGCGATGAGCAGCTCCGCGCGGCCGGCGTCGTCGGCGCGCAGGCGGGCGAGCGCCGCAGCGGCCACGGCCGCCGACCCGACCACCACCGCCTCGGCTCGGCCGCCCAGGGCCGCGGCGACCGCCGCCTCGTACCCGGGCGCCACCCGCAGCAGCGTGGGGACGGCGCCCAGGACACCGTCCGCGCCGGCCAGGGCGGTCGCGCCGCCGTCCCGACGCTCGAGGGCCAGCGCGAGGGCGTCGGCCCGGGCGGTCAGCGCCGCCCGCTCGCGCTCGGCCTCCTGCTGGCGCGTGAGCGCCTGCGCGACGGCGTCGTCGGCCACGGCGAGCCGGCCCGCCGCCTGCTCGTGCCGCGCGTCCAGCCCCGCCTCGCCCTCCTCGAGGACGCCGGCGGCGGCCTCCTGCCCGGCGCGGGCCGTCTCGGCGGCTTCGGCCAGCTCGCGGGCCGCGCTCACCGCGGCGGCATGCTCGGTGAGCTGCTCGGCGGCGGCAGCGACCCGGGCCTCGAGCGCCTCGGCGCCGCCGGCGAGACGAGCCAGGCCCTCCCGGCGCTCTGCGTCGGCGCGGTTGGTGGCGGCGATGGCCCGGTCCGTGGCCGCCAGCGCGTCCTGGGCGTACTGACGGCGCAGGACGGCCATCTCCAGCCGCGCGCGGTCGGCGACCAGCGCCGTGGCGGTCTCCTCCTCGGCCGCCCGGACGTCCACCGCCTCCGCTTCGGCGTCGGCCGGGTCGCGGCCGGTCCGCGCGGCGACCGGCTCCGCGAGGTGGCGGGCTCGTTCGGTGGCGAGCGCCTGCAGCCCCCGCAGCCGCTCGGCGCTGGCCGCCAGTCGGAGGTGCAGCTCCTGCGCACGCGCGAGATCGGGACCGGCGGCCGCCACCCGCGCATCCAGCGCGGCCTCCTGCCCGCGCAGGTGGTCGAGCGTCGCTTCGAACGCGCGGCGGCGCTCGCGGGCGGACTCGGTGTCCGCCAGGTCGCTCGCCCGTTCGGCGTGCAGGGCGGCCAGGTCGTCGGCGAGAAGCCGGAGCCGGGAGTCGCGCAGGGCCGCCTGGATCGCACCGGCCCGGCGGGCGATCTCGGCCTGGCGGCCCAGCGGTCCGAGCTGGCGGCGCAGCTCCGCGGTCAGGTCGGTGAGGCGGGCGAGGTTGGCTCCGGTCGCCTCGACCTTGCGTAGCGCCTTCTCCTTGCGCTTGCGGTGCTTGAGGACACCAGCGGCCTCCTCCACGAAAGCCCGCCGTTCCTCCGGGCGGGCCTGGAGCACCGCGTCGAGCTGCCCCTGGCCGACGATCACGTGCAGCTCGCGCCCGATGCCCGAGTCGCTCATCAACTCCTGGACGTCGAGCAGCCGACACGCGGCCCCGTTGATCGCGTACTCGCTCTCGCCGGAGCGGTAGAGCAGCCGGCTGACGCTCACCTCGGCGTACTCGACCGGCAGCGCGCCATCGGCGTTGTCGATCGTCAGGGTCACCTCGGCGCGGCCCAGGGCCGGTCGGACCGGGGTGCCGGCGAAGATCACGTCGCTCATCTGGCCACCGCGCAGGGCCTTCGCGCCCTGCTCGCCCAGCACCCACGCGATCGCGTCGACGACATTGGACTTGCCCGAGCCGTTGGGCCCCACGACGGCCGTCATGCCGGGCTCGAAGCGGAACGTGGTGGCGCCGGCGAAGGACTTGAAACCCTTCACGGTGAGCGTCTTCAGGTGCACGAGGTCGTCGGTCTCCGGGGCGAGGCGAAGGGAGCGGCCTGCCGCCGGGTCGTCAGCGGCGCAGCGAGCCCAGACTAACGCTGCCGCGCGCCGGCCCCGGGCAGCGGAAAGGGACGCCCCGAACCGGGACGTCCCTCGCTGCCGAAGCGCGGTCGGGCCCGAAGGCCCGGCGCGTCCTGCTCAGGTGAGCGCGGGCTCGCCGAGCGCAACCTGCACGGACTCGCGATCGACGACCTCGAGCGCGGAGGCGAGCACCGCGTTCTCGGTCCGACTGCGGTCGAGCTCGGACTCGAGGTCGCGGACCCGCATCCGCAGCGCTCGCACCTCGGCAACCAGTCGTGCGTCGTACGAGCCGGTGGTGAAACCGAGTAGAGCCTTGGCCATCAGGGTCCTCCACGATGAGAGACCGAGGGCACCGCGCAGCACACGCACGGAACCCGGGGTAGCCGGGAAACGAACGTCCCCGAACAGATCAAGAGTCCCACGCCTCGTCCGCGTGGGTCAAGCCGACCCCCTCGAACCCGCCGGCCGTCACCAGCGGGCCCGTCTCGGTCGTGGCTGGCACCCGGGACAGGTGTACGCCGAGCGGTTCATGAACGCGTCCCGGCGCACCGGGCGGCCACATTCCGGGCAGGCCTGGCCCGCCCGTCCGTACACGGCCAGCTCCCGGTCGAAGAGCCCGCTCACCCCCTCGGTCGACACGTACAGCGCGTCGAAGCTGGTGCCACCCGCGGCGAGCGCCGCGAGCAGGACCGCTCGGGCGGCCGCCAACAACCGGGCCACCTCGGGACCGGTGAGCGTCTCGGTCGGCCTGGCGAAATGCAGCCGAGCCCGCCACAGCGACTCGTCCGCGTAGATGTTGCCGATGCCCGAGACCAGCGTCTGGTCGAGCAGGGCGCGCTTGACGCCGGTACGGCGGCGGCGCAGGCCCGCCGCGAACGCGGCGGCGTCGAAGAGCGGGTCCAGCGGGTCGCGGGCGATGTGCGCGACCGCAGCCGGCAGCAGGCCGCCGGCCCCGTCGGGAACGAGCACGTCCAGCGCCAGGCCGCCGAACGTGCGCTGGTCGACGAAGCGCAGGTCGCGGCCACCGTCGGCGAACGTGAACCGGACCCGCAGGTGCTTCTGCGCGGGGGCGGCCGAGGGCACGACCAGCAGCTGGCCACTCATCCCGAGATGGGCGAGAAGTGCCTCCGGTTCGCCGTCCAGGGGCAGCCAGAGGTACTTGCCACGGCGGGAGGCGGCCTGGACGGTGCGACCCGCGAGCCGCGCCGCCAGATCCGGCGCGCCGGCCGCGTGCCGTCGGACGGCTCGGGGGTGCAGGACCTGGACCCGCTCCAGCCGTCGGCCGGCGACCCCCCGGGCCAGACCCTGCCGGACGACCTCGACCTCCGGCAGCTCGGGCACGGCTAGACGGTAGGGCGCGGCCCGCGGGTCAGGGCGCGGCGCCCTCGCCGGTGTCGGTGTCGGTGTCGCGGTCGGAGTCGGCGGCGGGGTCGGGGTCGGGGTCGGGGTCGATGTCGGGGCCGGTCGCGGTGAGGTCCAGCCAGGCAGCCTCCGCGGCCCGCTGCTCGGCCTCCTTCTTGCTCGGCCCCTCCCCGTTGCCGCGGACGCGGCCGGCGAGCAGCACTTCTGCCCGGAACACCTTGGCGTGGTCGGGGCCGACGCCCACGACCGTGTACTCGGGACTGCCCAGACCCCGTTCGGCAGCCAGTTCCTGGACTGAGGTCTTCCAGTCCAGCGCAGCTCCCAGCTCCGCGGCGACCGTCAGGAGCGGGTCCAGGAGCCGGTGCACGAACGGGCCCGCGGCCGCCAGCCCCCCCGTCAGCCAGGTCGCCCCGATCAACGCCTCGACGGTGTCGGCCAGGATGCTCGCCTTGTCCCGGCCGCCGGTGGACTCCTCGCCCCGGCCGAGCCGCAGGTGCTCCCCCAGCCCGAGGTCGCGCCCGACGCCCGCGAGTGCGCGCATGTTGACGACCGAGGCCCGGATCTTGGCCAGCTGTCCCTCGGCGAGGTCGGCGTGCCGCCGGTAGATCTCGTCGGTGACGACGAGCCCGAGCACCGCGTCGCCGAGGAACTCGAGGCGCTCGTTGGTCGGCAGCCCGCCGTGCTCGTAGGCGTAGGAGCGGTGCGTGAGCGCCAGCTCCAACAGCGCCGGCGTCAGGCCGGCGTCGAGCACGCCGGCCAGCACCGCACCGCCGATGCCCGCCTTCGACGAGGCGTCGTCGTCCGGCTGCGGTCCAGCCACCCCTGGTTCCCCCCTCATGAACTACCTGACTGCACTCACACGCGCAGCGCCCCCGCGACGTGGCGCGTCAGCGCCGCCACGTCCGCGCACGCCGGAAGAGTCGCGTCGTCGAGGCGGACCGGGAATCCCTCGCGCCCCAGCTGCGCCTCGACGAGGTCGGCGATCTCGACGAGGTCGATGCTGTCGGCGCCCGTCAGCGGGTACGCCGGACCCACCGCGCCGGGCGGCCGGTCGAATACGTGCTCGACGGCCGCGCTCACGGCCCGCATCGCCGCGACCCCGGTGGGCGCGGCGACGTCGGGCCCCCGCCCGTCGGCGCCGACGACCCGTGGACCGGCTGCCGGCTCAGACGGCAATGACCTGGCGCTTGTTGTAGGTGCCGCAGGTCGGGCACGCGGTGTGCTGGAGCTTCGGCTGCCGGCAGCGGTCGCAGGTGGACACCGCCGGCGGAGTCGTCTTCCACTGGCTCCGGCGGGACCGGGTGTTGCTGCGCGACATCTTGCGCTTCGGGACGGCCATGGCTCTCCTAGTCCTCTCCTACCAGCCCGCGCAGGGTTCCCCAGCGCAGGTCGTGCTCGTCGTGCGTGTGCTCCGGGCCCACCTCGTCGAGGCGGGCGCCGCAACGGGGGCAGAGCCCGGGACAGTCGGGTCGGCAGAGCGGGCTGGCCGGCAGGGCCAGCACCACCGCGTCCCGCAGCGACTGCTCCAGGTCCAGCGCGTCCCCGTCGAGGCGACGGACCTCCTGGTCGTCGTCCTCCCGCGCGGCGCCGGTCAGGCGGGCGTACCGCTCGGCCTGCTCCGGGTAGGAGAACAGCTCGGTGACACCGACCTCGAGCGGAACCGACACCTCGTCGAGGCAGCGGGCGCACTCCCCCGTCGTCGGTGCCGTCACCGTGGCGGTGGCGAGCACACCGTCGAGCACCGTCTCGAGCCGCAGGAACAGCTCCAGATCGGCGCCCTCGGGCACCCGGACGAGATCCCGACCCAGTCCGGCCGGCGCGGGAACAGCCCACCGATCCTGCCACATGGCGCCGGGCCGGCGCCCCAGCGGCCGCGTGTCGAGCACGAACGGGCGTCGGGGGTCCGGCGTCAGTACGCCGTTGGGGCGGAGGTTCACGGTGCGGTCTGTCTCTCACGACGGCGGGCCCGGCTCGGGACGGCCGACTGTGAACTCTAGCCGACCACGCACCGCGGCCGGGCGGCACCGGGGGCAGCCGGACCGGTGCCGCTCAGTCCTCCGGATCGAGGTCCCGGTCGCCACGCAGGTCGGTGCCCACGACCCGGCCGCGCAGCTTGTCCCGTCCCCGCTCGACGGCGTGGAGCGTCTTCTGCAGCACGACCTCGAAGTTGGCGAGCTTGCCGTCGACGTAGTCCTCCACCTCGGCGCGCATGAGCCGGGCGGACTCCCGCGCCGCGGAGGTCATCGCCTCCGCGTGCAACGCCGCCTCGCGCGCGACCTCGGTGCGGCCGATCAGGCGGGCTCGCTCCTCGAAGGCGGCCTCGATGATCGCCGCTGCCTCAGCCCGACCCTCGTCGACGACGTCCGCCCGCTCGGCCAGCACGTCACTGGCCTCGGCCAGCTGGCCCGGCAGCAGTTGGCGTACCTCGTCGATCGCGCTGAGCACCTCCGCGCGAGGCAGCACGCAGGACGCCGAGAGCGGCATCGACTTGGCGGCGGTGACGAGTGTGGTGAGCTCGTCGAGCTTGGCGTGGACGTCGGCCATGAGGCGAGCGTACGGCTGCGGCTCAGGAGGCCCGACGGCTCGCCAGCCGGGCGAGCACATCAGCGGGCACGAGGCCCGAGACATCGCCGCCCGCGCCGGCCACCTCCTTCACGAGGGAGGACGACAGGAACGAGTACTGCGGGCTGGTGTGCATGAAGAGCGTCTCGACGCCGGCCAGGGAGTGGTTCATCTGGGCCATCTGCAGCTCGTAGTCGAAGTCGCTGACGGCGCGCAGTCCCTTCACGATGACCGGGATGCCCTGGGCCTGGCAGAACTCCACGATCAGCCCCTCGAAGCGCGCCACCCGGACGGTGGGCAGGTCGGCGGTGGCCCGCGCGATCATGTCCACCCGCTCGTCGGTGCTGAACATCCGCGCCTTGGAGCGGTTCACGCCGACCGCCACCACGACCTCGTCGAAGATCGCGGCGCACCGGCGCACGATGTCGAGGTGGCCATTGGTCACCGGGTCGAACGACCCCGGACAGGCGGCGCGCCTCATCGGCGCCTCATCGACGGGTCACGGGCGGATCACGGCGTGCGAACGTACCAGAGCGCCGTCGCGCCGTAGCGCTTCGCCCGGGCCGCGCTCAGCCCCGGCGGCCAGACCGGCTCGGGCCCGCGGACCGGCCGCTCCACCACGACCTCGGCGCCCGGCGCCAGCCAGCCGCCGCCGACCAGGGCAGCGAGGTCGGCGGCCACGTCCTGCGCGTACGGCGGGTCCAGCAGCACCAGGTCGTACGGGGCGGGCGGCGCACCGGCGAGCAGCGGGCCGAGCGGGCCGGCGTGCACCTGTGCCCCGGTCAGCCCGAGCGCCGCCACGTTCGCCCGCAGGACCGTCACCGCTGCCGGCGCGCGTTCGACCAGCAGCGCGTGCGCGGCCCCCCGCGACAGCGCCTCCAGGCCGAGCGCCCCCGACCCGGCGTACCCGTCCAGAACGCGCAGGCCGGTGACGTCGCCGAGCGTCGAGAACAGCGCCTCCCGGACCCGGTCGGTCGTCGGGCGGGTGGCGTCGCCGCGGGCGACGGCGATCCGCCGGCCGCCCGCCACCCCCGCGACGATGCGCGGCATCAGCCCTTCTCGAGGTACGACGGGTCGGCGACCAGCGCCTCGACGCTCGTCCGCAGGGCAGGGTGGGCCGCGAGCTCGGGGTCGACGGCGACGAGGGCCTGGGCCTCGGTGCGGGCGGCGGCGATGAGGTCCTCGTCCGCGAGCAGCCGCAGCAGCCGTACCTGCGAGCGGCCACCGGACTGCGCCGCGCCCAGCACGTCGCCCTCGCCGCGCACCTCCAGGTCGAGTCGGGCCAGCTGGGCCCCGTCGGTGGTGGCGGCGACGGCCCGCAGCCGGTCGACCGGTGGGCTGGCCGCCGCGAGCTGCGTGTGCAGGAAGCAGGTCGAGTCGGCGCTGCCGCGGCCGATCCGGCCGCGGAGCTGGTGCAGCTGGCTCACCCCGAACCGGTCGGCGTCCAGGACCACCATGACGGTCGCGTTCGGCACGTCGACGCCGACCTCGACGACCGTGGTCGAGACGAGCACGTCGAGCCGGCCGTCGGCGAAGCCGCGCATCACCGCGTCCTTCTCCTCCACCGGGAGCCGCCCGTGCAGGAGCCCCACCCGCAGGCCAGCCAGCTCGGTCTCCGCCAGCAGCGGCGCGACCGTCAACACCGCGGCCGCCGGTGGCCGCTCGTCCTCGCCGCGCGCCGGACCGTCGTCGGCGGCCTCGATCCGGGGGCAGACCACGAAGGCCTGGCGGCCGGCCGCGACCTGCTCGCGGACCACCTCCCACATCCGCGCCACCCAGCGGGGGTCCACCACGTGGGTGCTGATCGGCCGCCGCCCACCGGGCAGCTCGGTCAGCTGCGAGGTCTCCAGGTCGCCGAAGACGGTCATCGCGACAGTCCTCGGGATGGGCGTCGCGGTCATCACCAGCACATGCGGGGCGCAGCCGTCCGACCCCCGGGTGCGCAGGGCGGCCCGCTGGTCGACCCCGAAGCGGTGCTGCTCGTCGACGACGACCAGGCCGAGGTCGGCGAACGCGACACCGTCGGACAGCAGCGCGTGGGTTCCGACGACGATCCCCGCCGAGCCGTCGGCCGCCGCGGCCAGCGCAGCGCGCCGCGGCGCCGCGGCCAGGGAACCGGTCAGCAGCGCCAGCGCGGTGGCGGGCTCGGCCGCGCCCAGCTCGCCCGCCGTCCCGAGCGAACCGAGCAGGTCCCGCAGGGTGCGCAGATGCTGCTGGGCGAGGACCTCGGTGGGCGCGAGCAGCGCGGCCTGGCCGCCGGTGTCGACCACGGCGAGCATCGCCCGCAGCGCGACCACGGTCTTGCCCGAGCCGACCTCGCCGGCCAACAGGCGGTGCATCGGGTGGGCGCGGGCGAGGTCGGCGGTGATCTCGGCGTCGACGGCCCGCTGCCCGCGGGTGAGCTCGTAGGGCAGCCGGCTCTCGAAGGCCGCCAGCAAGCCACCGGCCCGGACCGGACGGGGCCGCGCCGGCGCGCGCGCCGTCTCGGCCCGGCGGCGGGCCAGTGCGGTCTGCAGCGCCAGCGCCTCGTCCCACTTGAGGCGGGCGCGCGCGCGGACGGCCTCGGCCCGGCTCTCGGGCCGGTGCACCGACCAGAGCGCCTCGAGCAGACCAGGCAGCCGCTCGCGGGCCCGGATCTCGGCCGGCAGCGGGTCGTCGTCCACCTCCAGCACCTCGAGCCCGACCCGTACCGCGGTCGCGATCTGCCAGGACGACAGCTTCGCGACCGCCGGGTAGACCGGGATCAGCGCGCCGGCGAACAGCTCCGGGTCGACGGCGCCCTCGCTCTCGCCCCGGGTGTCGAGCAGCTGGTAGGCCGGGGACTTGAGCTGGAGCCTGCGCTGGAAGCGCTCGACCGTGCCGGCGAACAGCGCCCGGGTGCCGGGCGCGAGCTCGCGGGACAGGTGCGGCAGCCGCCGGCGGTAGAAGAACGCGAGGTCGAGGCTGCCGCCGCCGTCGCGGATCGTTACCAGGAACCGGTAGCCCTGGCCGCTCTTGAACTTCACCCAGGCGCTGGAGGCCACCTCTGCCAGGACCGTCACGTCCTCGCCGACCTGCAGCCCGGAGAGGTCGGTGAGCTGCCCGCGCTCCTCGTACCGCCGCGGGTAGTGGGCCAGCAGGTCGGCCAGGACGTGCATGTCGAACGCGGTCTCGAGCGCCGTCGCCGTCTTCCCGCCGACGATGTCGCGCAGCCGGTCGCCGGGTCGGCTCACTCGACGCCCAGCAGCAGCGCGGTCGGCTGCCCGCCGTCGTACACGGACGTCTCCACGAAGGGGTGCACCGACTCCAGGTGCGCCGTCACCGCGACGGCCACCGCAGTGTCCAGACCCGACCCCGTAACCACGGTGACCAGCTCGCCGCCGGCCGTCAGCATCCGGTCCAGCAGGCCGCACGCGACGGCGGCGACGTCGGTGGCGAGCAGCACGACGTCGCGGTCGATGATCCCGAGCACGTCGCCCGGCTCGCACTGTCCGGCGCTGGTGAGCGCCTGCCGGGTGGCGACCGTGACGGCCCCCACCCGCGTCCGGCCCGAGGCGTCGGCCATCGCCACCACGTCGTCGCCGAAGGCCCGGTCGGCCTGGGCCACGGCGAGCGCGGCGAGCCCCTGCACCGGTGAGGCGGTGGGGACCACGACGACGGTACGGCCGGGGTCGGCCGCTCGGGCGGCGGCCGCGGCCCGCTGGGCGGTGGCCAGCAGTTCCTCGTCGCCGGGCAGCAGCACCACCTCGCCGGCGGTGGTCGCCGCGATGGCCGCGGCCAGCTCGCCGACCGAGGGCTGCGGCACCCCCGGCACCACGGTGGCGCCCTCCGCGGCGTAGAGGGCCGCCAGGCCCGCGCCCTCGACGACCGCGACCACCGCCCGGCCGCCGGCGGTGACCGGCGACGGCGCGGGTCGCTGGTCGGCGAAGCGGGTGACGGTGACCCGATACGGCCGACCCGCCTCGAGGCCCCGTTCGAGCGCCGCGCCGACGTCGTTGACGTGCACGTGCACGTTCCAGACGTCCCCGTCGCCGACCACGGCCAGCGAGTCACCGAGCCCGGCGAGTTGCGCCCGTACCGTCTCGACGGCGGCCGCGTCGGCCGCGAGCAGGTACTGCACCTCGTAGGCGTAGTCCTCGCTGCCGGCCTCGCGGTCGGCGACCAGGGCGCGCCGGACACCGGCGGCTCCGCCGGGCGGTGGGACGTGCAGCAGCGGCTCACCGCGGACCACGGCCGCCAGGCACTCCAGCAGCAGCAGCAGCCCGCGGCCACCGGCGTCGACGACACCGGCGGCGGCCAGCGCGGGCAACTGTTCGGGGGTGGCGGCGAGCGCCGCGCGAGCAGCGGTCACGGCCGACGCGGCGACCTGCCCGAGCGGGCCTGGCGGGACCCCGGCGGCGGCGGCGACGCTGAGGATCGTGCCCTCCACCGGGTCGCCCACCGCGCTGCGCGCGGAGACGGCGGCGGTGGCCAGCGCGGCGGCGAGAGCCGGCCCGTCGCCGTCGCTGCCGGTCAGCGAGCCGGCCAGCGCCGACACCCACTGGCACAGGATGACCCCGGAGTTCCCCCGGGCGCCGTACAGGCCGCCGCGGCCGGCCGCTTCGAGCACCGCGGCGAGGTCGTCCCCACTGCAGCGCCCGACCTCGTCCGCGACGGCCTGCCAGGTGCGGAGCAGGTTGGAGCCGGTGTCGCCGTCGGGCAAGGGGTAGACGTTGAGCGCGTCGATCTCGGCCCGGCCCGCCGACAGGGCGTCGAGCGCGGCGGCGACCCAGCGTCGGATGGCGGCGCCGTCGAGCGCCCCCAGCCCGGGTCCCGACGGCTCGCCCACGGGCTCCGACCTTAGCGGCGGGCGGCGGGCGGACCGGCTCCGTGCGGTAGCATCGATCCCGACCTGCGGGTCCGCGCGAGCCTACGGGCTCCGGTCCCGCCGTACCCATGATCCTGGAGTTCTCTCGTGGCTGCCGTGTGCGATGTCTGTGGCAAGGGGCCGGGCTTCGGCATGAGCGTGTCCCACTCGCACCGCCGCACCCGCCGCCGGTGGAACCCGAACATCCAGACCGTGCGCGCCGTGGTCGGGCGTACCCCCAAGAAGCTCAACGTGTGCACCTCGTGCCTCAAGGCCGACAAGGTCGTGCGCGCAGGCCGCTAGTGCGTGCGGTCACGGCCGGAAGTGGTCGTGGCCCCAGTGCGCCGGCAGGTCGACCCCGCGGATCCCGCGACGGGCGTCCACCTCGCCCAGCACGGTGGTCCCGGCGACGGCCACCCCCTGCGGGAGCACCGCGAGCAGTCCGTGGTCCTCGCCGCCGCCCAGCTGCCAGACCTGCGGGTCGGTCCCCAGCAACTGACCGGCCGCGACGAGCAGCGGGTCGGCAGGCAGGATCAGGTCCGCACCGAGCCTGTCACCGAGCAGGTGCCCGAGATCGGCCAGCAACCCGTCACTCACGTCGCACATCCCGCTCGCGCCGGCGTCGGCCAGGACCGGCCCAAGGGCGTACGGCGGACGCGGCGCCCGGTGGGCCTCGAGCAGGGCCGCCGGGCCGGCGACACCCGCCCGCAGCAGGTCGAGGCCGGCGCCGGCGTGCCCGAGGACGCCGGCCAGCACCAACGTCCCGGGCTCGGTCCCCGTCCGCGTCACCGGGGGACGGCCCTGCAGGTCGCCGAGGGCGGTGACCGCCAGCGTGATCCGGTCGGTGCTGGCGATCGTGTCCCCGCCGACCACGCGCGCCCCCGCCCGCGCGCCCTCCGCCCGCAGTCCGTCCAGGAGGGCGTCGACCCAGTCCAGCGGAGTCGACGCGGGCAGCGCCGCACCCAGCAGCAGCGCCGTCGGCACCGCGCCCATCGCGGCGACGTCGGCGAGGTTGGCGGCCGCGGCCTTGACGCCGATCTGGACGGGGCCGGACCAGTCCCGCCGGAAGTGCACCCCCTCGGCGAGGAGATCAGTGGTCGCCACGACCCGGCCGTCCGGCGCCACGACCACCGCCGCGTCGTCGCCGGGACCGGTGGGCGCCGGCGGTCCCGACAGCCGCGCCGCGATCCGCGCGAGGAGCCCATGCTCGCCCAGGTCGCCGACCGTCACGCGGCGAGGATGGCACGCCCATCGGTGCGGTAGTTTCGGCCCCGCCGCCGCGGCTCGCAGCCTTCGGGGCACACCGCCACCGACGAGGGAGTCACCCGTGGTCAACGCCTACATCCTGATTCAGACCGAGGTCGGCCGGGCCGCCGATGTGGCGAAATCGATCGCCGGGCTGCCAGGCGTGACCCAGGCCGAGGACGTCACCGGCCCCTACGACGTCATCGTCCGGGCCGAGGCGGCCAGCGTCGACGAGCTGGGCAAGTTGGTCGTCGCGCGGGTGCAGGGTGTCAGCGGCATCACCCGGACGCTGACCTGCCCGGTCGTCCACCTCTGAGGGCCGCACCCGCCGGCCTTTCGCTCGCCGGCCTTTCCCTCGCCGGCCTGTCGCTCGCCGGCCTGTCGCTCGCGGGCTTGCTGCTGCTCGCGGGCTGCGGTGCCGGGCACGGCGGGGTGGCGGTCCCCGCGCCCACCCCGACCGGCGCCGTCGCCACCGCGTGCCGGGCGCTGGTCGCGGCGCTCCCCGACGACCTGGTCCTGGGTCGCCATCGCGTCGCGACGCGGCCGGTGTCGGCGTACACCGCCGCCTTCGGGTCCCCCGCGGTGACCGTCCGCTGCGGCGCGCCGTTGCCGGCCTTCGACCCGACGGACGACGTCGAGGTCGTCGACGGGGTGGAGTGGCTGCACCTGCCGGCCTCTGCCGACGCCGAGCACCTGGTCGCGTGGCACTCGCGCACCCTGCTCGCGGTGACGATCCCGCACGCGTACCTGCCGGCGGACGTGCTGCCGGCGCTGTCACCGCTGGTGACGCGGTACCGCGGATCGGGCGGCTAGCGCAGCCCGGTGCCGCGGCGCAGGGCGTCGGCGATGAGCCGGTCGACCAACTCGGCGTACGGGACGCCGGAGGCCTCCCACATCCGCGGGTACATCGAGGTCGGGGTGAAGCCGGGCATGGTGTTGAGCTCGTTCACGACGAGGCCACTGTCGGTGAGGAAGAAGTCGACCCGGGCGAGACCTTCGGCATCCAGCGCCGAGAAAGCCTGCAGCGCAAGGGTTCTGACCGCCTCGGTCGTCGGCTCGTCGAGGTCGGCGGGGATGTCGTACGAGGTGCCCTCGCCCTCGAGGTATTTGGAGTCGAAGTCGTAGAACTCGTGACCGTGCACCTGGATCTCCGCGGGCTGGCTCGCGGTCGGCGGCTCCCCGCCGAGCACGCCGCACTCGATCTCCCGGCCCACGACCTGCTGCTCGACGAGCACCTTGGGGTCGTGTCGGCGCGCTGTCTCCACCGCGGCGGCGAGGCCGGCCCGGCCGGTCACCTTCGTGATTCCCAGCGACGAGCCGGCGCGCGCGGGCTTGACGAACCACGGTCCGTCGAAGTCGACAGCCACCGGCTGACCCGGCCGGATGACCGCGTACGCCCCGACGGGCAGGCCGGCGCTGGCGAGCAGCGCCTTCATGTGCTGCTTGTCCATCGCCGCGGCGGAGGCGAACACCCCGCTACCCACGTACGGGACGCCGGCCAGCTCGAGCAGTCCCTGGATCGTGCCGTCCTCGCCGTACGGGCCGTGCAGGACGGGGAAGACGACGTCGACGCCGCGCGGCAGCCCGGGCTCGTCGAGGAGCTGCAGGCCGCCGCTGACGACCGCGAGGGCGGCGCCGGAGTCGGGTACGGCCGGCAGCCCGCGGCCGTCCCGCAGCTCCAGCGCGGCCGGGTCACCGTCGCCGAGTAGCCAGCGGCCGTCCGGGAGGATGCCGACGGGGATCACCTCGTACCGGGCCGGATCGAGGGCCCGCAGCACGCTCGCGGCACTCACGCAGGAGATCGCGTGCTCGCCGCTGCGCCCGCCGAAGACGACGGCGACCCGGATGCGCGACACTGGGGGAACCTACCGGCCGGGTACGTACCCGCCGCCCATCCGACCCCGCCGAGATGTGGGTTGTGTACGTCCGGGGCGGGGTGTCGCGGTCCACTCACCGCATCTCGGCGGGGAGGGAGAGGGGTCAGGACAGCGCGGCGGTGATGTCGGCGAGCAGGTCGGGCGCGTCCTCGAGGCCGACGCTGATCCGGCAGGTGGCCGGCCCGATGCCGGCGGCGGCGAGCTGGGCGTCCGAGAGCTGGCGGTGCGTGGTCGAGGCGACGTGGCTGACCAGCGAGTGCGTGCCGCCGAGCGAAGTCGCGACCTTGACCAGCCGCAGCCGGTCGCAGAACGCCATCCCCTCGGCCCGGCCGCCGTGCGGGGTGAGCGTGAGCATGCCCCCGTACCGCCCGTGGTCGAACAGCCGCGTCGCCAGCGCGTGGTCGCGGTGCGTCGGCAGGCCGGGATGGTCGACCCGGGCCAGGCCAGGATGGCCGGTCAGGACTCGGGCCAGGGCCAGCGAGGTCTCGCTGTGCCGCGCGACCCGCAGCGGCAGCGTCTGCAGCCCCCGGGCCAGCAGGTACGCCTCGTCCGGCGCGAGCGAGCCGCCGAGGTCGATGCGGGCGAGCCGGATCGGGGCCACCAGGTCCGGTCGGCCGCAGACCACCCCGCCGGTGGCGTCGCTGTGCCCGCCCAGGTACTTGGTGGCCGAGTGCACGACCAGGTCCGCACCGTGGGCGAGGGGGCGCAGCACCGCGGGCGAGGCGAAGGTCGCATCCACCGCCAGCACCGCGTGGCCGGCATGGGCCACCGCCGCGAGCGCGGGGATGTCGGCGACCGACAGCGTGGGGTTGGCGATGGCCTCGGCCCAGACCAGCGTGGTGGCGGGCGTCATCGCGGCCGCCACCGCGGCCGGGTCGGTGGTGTCGGCGAAGGTCGTGCCCACGCCGAACCGGGACAGCTGCCGGGCCAGCAGCGAGTGGGTGCCGCCGTAGATCTCCCGTGGCGCGACGACATGGGCGCCGGCCGCGGTGAGCGCGAGGATCGTCGTGGCGATGGCGGCCATGCCGGAGGCGAAGGGCTGGCCGACGACTGGGCCGTCGACGCCTACCCCCTCCAGGGCCGCCACCGCGGCGGCGAAGCCGTCGGCGGTCGGATTGTCGATGCGGCTGTAGCAGTAGCCCGGCTCGTCCCCACGCAGCACCGCGGCGTACCGCTCGGCGCTGTCGAACTCGAAGGTGGTGGCGCGGTGCACCGCCGGCGCGAGCGGCACCTGCGCGAAGGCCGGTGGCGCCGGTGGGTTCAGCGCGCGCGTCTGCTCCCCGGGGTCGCTCACTCCGGCCTCACCCCTCGCCCCATCAGCCCGGCGGCCATCTCGGCGGCGCCCATCCCGTCGTACACCACCCGGACCACCGCCTGCGTGATCGGCATCTCGACGCCGTGGTGGGCGGCCAGCGCAAGGATCGAGGAGCAGGACTTGACCCCCTCGGCCGTCTGCGCGGAGCAGGCCAGCGCCTGGGGCACCGTCATGCCGCGCCCCAGCCGCTCACCGAAAGTGCGGTTGCGCGACAGCGGCGAGAAGCAGGTCGCGACGAGGTCGCCGAGGCCGGCCAGACCGGCGAACGTGGCCGGGTCGGCGCCCAGCGCCGTCCCCAGTCGCGCCGTCTCGGCCAGCCCACGCGTGACGACGCTGGCCACGGTGTTGTCGCCGAAGCCCATCCCGGCGGCCATGCCGCAGGCGAGCGCGATGACGTTCTTCACGGCGCCGGCGATCTCGGTGCCGACCACGTCGGTGTTGGTGTACGGCCGGAAGTACGTGGTGGTCACGGCCTCCTGCAGGGCGACCGCCCGGCTGTGGTCCACGCAGGCCAGGACGGTCGCCGTCGGCTGCCCGGCCGCGATCTCACGCGCGAGGTTCGGACCGCTGACCACCGCGACCCGGTCGGGGCCGACGCCGGCCACCTCGGCGATGACCTCGCTCATCCGCTTGGTGGTCCCGAGCTCGATGCCCTTCATCAGGCTGACCAGCAGCGCGCCGGCCGGGATCGCCCCCCGGACCGCGACCAGGTTGTCGCGCAGGGTCTGGCTCGGTACGGCGAGCACGACCAGGTCGGCCCCCTCGAGCGCCTGCCCGGGGTCGGCGGTCGCCGACAGGCCGGGCGGCAGCACGACGCCCGGCAGGTAGTCGGGGTTCTCGTGGGTGGCACTGATCGCCTCGGCCACTCCCGGTCGACGGGCCCACAGGGTGGCGGGCGTACCGGCATCGGCGAGGACCTTGCCGAACGTCGTGCCCCACGATCCGCCACCCAGGACGGCGGCCCGCATCACGCCGACCGCGGCAGCTCGCGGAGCGGGGGCTCGGGCTCTCCGCGCCGCCAGACCAGCGACTGCGCCGGCGGTGTCCCCGGCCGGATGCCGGCCAGCAGCGCTGTCACCTCGGCCATGATGCGTTCGGTCGCCGCCCGCAGCAGCGCCGGGGTCTGCTCCTGGCCTGCGTACGCCGTGAGGTCGACGGGCGGGCCGACCCGGGTGCGGATGGTGGGCCGGGCGAAGGGGTGCGGCCGGCCACCCCGGCGGTAGAACTCCTGTGCGCCCCACTGGGCCACCGGCAGCACCGGCACCCCGGACAGCAGCGCGAGTCGGGCGACGCCGGTCCTGGCCTGCATGGGCCACAGGTCGGGGTCGCGACTGGTCGTGCCCTCGGGATAGATGATCACGCAGAAGCCCTGCCGCAGTGCGGTCACCGCGTCCGAGAGCGACTTCGCGGCGTCGGCCGTCCCCCGGTACACCGGGATCTGCTTGGCGCCCCGCATGATCGGCCCGGCCGGTCCGCGGAAGAGGCTGTCCTTGGCGAGGTAGTGCGGCAGCCGGCCGGCGTCGAAGATGTCCCGCGCGATGATCAACGGGTCGGCCACCGACACATGGTTGGCAGCGAGGATCACACCGCCTTCGGCCGGCAGTCGCTCCCAACCCTGCGCGTCCCGACGGGCGAGCAGCGAGTTGCCCGGATAGAGGATCGCGATGCACAGCGAGAACCAGAAGCCACGCTTCTCGCTGCCGCCGCGCCGCCTGGGCCTCGCCATGCCTCACCTCCCGATCCGCCGCCCGCTCCGGCGACAGCCTGCCAGGCGGCGCGCGCGGCGGCGCCCTGCGAGCATGACCGGCGTGCCGCGGGCCCGGGATCTGCGACCGGCGTCGGGCTGGGTCGTCGTGCTGCCGGTCAAGGAGCTCGCCGTCGCCAAGTCCCGGCTGGCGGTCGCACCGGCGATCCGCGCGGCCCTGACGGTCGCGATGGCGCGGGACGTGGCCGCCGCGGTGCGGGCGGCCGGCGCCGAGGTGCTCCTGGTGACCGACGACGCGCGCGCGGCCAGCTCGGTGCCGGCGGACTGGGTCGAGCCGGACGTGCCCCGGGCCGGGCTGTCGGCGGCGGCCCGCCACGGGGCGGCGGTCGCGGGCCGGCTCCGCCCCGCGGCCGGCATCGTGGTGCTCGCCGCGGACCTGCCGGCGCTGACGCCCGCGGCGCTGCTCGCGGTCCTGGCCGGGGTCGGGGCTGCGGGCGTGGTCGCGGACACCAGCGCCGTGGGCACGGTGCTGCTCGCGGCGACCGCCGGGACGACGCTGCGACCGGCGTACGAGGGGGCGTCGTTCGCCGCACACCGGGCCGCCGGCGCCCGCGACCTCACCCCGCTGGCCACCGCCGCGCTGCGCCGCGACGTGGACACCGTCGCCGATCTCGCCGCGGCCCTCGCGCTGGGTGCGGGGCGGGCCACGACCGCGGCGGTGGCGGCGGACGCGGCGGCCTGGAAGACTGCCGGGCTGCGGTGACGGAAGGTCGTTCACCTGCGTCTGTGACACTCTCGGCCATGAGCGAGACCACGTCGGCGAACGCGGGCGAGGACCTGCCCGCCGACCGCTACGTGAACCGTGAGGCGTCGTGGCTGGACTTCAACGCCCGCGTGCTGGCGCTCGCCGAGGACGAGGACGCACCGCTGCTGGAGCGGGTGAAGTTCGCGGCGATCTTCGCGAGCAATCTCGACGAGTTCTTCATGGTGCGAGTCGCGGGCCTGCAGCGCCGGCAGGCGACCGGGCTGACCGTACGCAGTGCCGACGGGCTCTCGACCCGGAGCCAGCTGGAGCTCATCGCCGAGCGGTCCGGTGAGCTGCAGCGCCGGCATGCCGAGGTCTTCGCCAAGCAGCTGGTCCCGGCGCTGGCGGTCGAGGGCATCCGCATCGCGACCTGGGACGAGCTGCCCGCCGGCGAGCAGGAGCGGCTGCACGGGTACTTCCGCGCCCAGGTGTTCCCGGTGCTGACGCCGCTGGCGGTCGACCCGTCACACCCCTTTCCGTACATCAGCGGGCTGTCGCTCAACCTGGCGGTCGTCGTCCGCGACCCGGGCACCCGAATGGAGCACTTCGCCCGGGTGAAGGTGCCGGACAACGTCGCGCGGTTCGTCCGCATCGAGACCGGCGACGACACGGTGCTGTTCCTGCCGCTGGAGCAGCTCATCGCAGCCCACCTCGGCCAGCTGTTCCCCGGCATGGACGTGCAGGAATGGCATCTGTTCCGGATCACCCGCAACGCCGACGTCGAGATCGAGGAGGACGAGTCCGAGGACCTGCTGCAGGCGCTGGAGCGCGAGCTCGCCCGGCGGCGGTTCGGTCCGGCCGTCCGGCTGGAGGTCGCCGAGTCGATCGGCGAGCACGTCCTGGACCTGCTGGTCCGGGAGCTGGAGGTCCAGCCGCGCGGAGTGCTCCGCGTCCCGGGCCTGCTGGACCTCACCGCGCTGTGGGCGGTGGTCGACCTGGACCGGCCGGAGCTCAAGGACGACCCGTACGTGCCGACCGCCCACCCGCGGCTGGCGGCCCAGGACACCGCCGGGGCGCCGAGCTTCTTCGCGGTCCTGCGCGAGGGCGACGTGCTGGTGCACCACCCGTACGACAGCTTCGCCACCACCGTGCAGAAGTTCATCGAGGAGGCCGCCACCGACCCGAACGTGCTGGCGATCAAGCAGACGCTCTACCGCACCTCCGGCGACTCCCCGCTGGTCGAGGCCCTCATCGACGCGGCCGAAGCCGGCAAGCAGGTGGTGGTGCTGGTGGAGATCAAGGCGCGGTTCGACGAGCAGAACAACATCACCTGGGCGCGGGCGCTGGAACGCGCCGGCTGCCACGTCGTGTACGGGGTGATCGGCCTCAAGACGCACTGCAAGACGGCGCTGGTCGTCCGCCAGGAACGCGGTCAGCTCAAGCGGTACGCGCACATCGGCACCGGCAACTACAACCCCAAGACCGCCCGGATCTACGAGGACATCGGGCTGCTCACCGCCGACTCGGACATCGGGGCGGACCTCACCGACCTGTTCAACGTGCTGACCGGCTACAGCCGCCAGACCGAGTACCGCTCGCTGCTGGTCGCCCCGCAGCGGCTGCGCGCCGGGATCATCGAGCAGGTCGAGGCGC
Source organism: uncultured bacterium (assembly GCA_964245825.1). Taxonomy (GTDB): domain Bacteria; phylum Actinomycetota; class Actinomycetes; order Mycobacteriales; family CAJCIY01; genus CAJCIY01. Next base: position 47,251 of record CAXTNT010000011.1, read on the forward strand.
AGGCCGCCCGGGCCCGCGCCGGCGAGCCGGCGCACATCCGGCTGAAGGTCAACAACCTGGTCGACGAGCAGGTCGTCGACGCGCTCTACCGGGCGTCGATCGCCGGCGTCCGCGTCGACTGCGTGGTCCGCGGCATCTGCGCGCTCCGCCCGGGCGTCCCGGGGCTCTCCGAGCGGGTCCGGGTCCGGTCGGTGCTCGGGCGCTACCTCGAGCACAGCCGGGTCTTCGCGTTCGGCGACGGCGACGGTGCGCGGTGGTGGATCGGCAGCGCCGACGTCATGCACCGCAACCTCGACCGGCGGGTGGAGGTGCTCGTCCGCGTCCGCGAACCCGCGCTGGGCGAACAGCTGCGCGAGGTCGTCGACCTCGCGCTGGATCCGGCGACCCGGGCCTGGGACCTCGCACCCGACGGCGGCTGGAGCCTGACCGGCGACGTGGACATGCAGCGGGTGATGGCCGACCGGATGGCCGCCCGCGGTGCCGAGCGGGCGCCCGGTGCCTGAGGTCGAGGTGGCTCTCGCGCCGGTCTCCGAGCACCTCGAGGACGAGATCAAGCTCGCCGTCCCAGCGGTGTTCGTCCTGCCCACGTTGATCGCGGCCGGCGAGGAGGGCCAGGTGGTCGCCGCAGTGGCCCACCCGCGGCGCACGCTCCGGGCGGCATACGTCGACACCCCCGACCTGCGCCTTGCGCGCTCCGGGGCGACGCTCCGGCACCGGACGGGCGAAGGCCGGCCGACCTGGACGCTCAAGCTGCCCACCGACCGCGAGCACGAACGGCTCGAGCTCTCGGCGGCAGCGCCTGCCACCGCGATGCCGCCGCAGATCCGTGCGCTGATCACCGCGTACGTCCGGGAGAGCGAGCCGGTGGAGGTCGTCCGGCTCACCACCCGGCGCGATGCCTGGAGCCTGCAGGACGCCGAGGGCGCCGAGGTCGCCGAGGTCGTGGACGACCTCGTGTCGGTGCTGTCCGCGGGCAAGGTCGTGGCCCGCTTCCGCGAGCTGGAGATCGAGCGGCGCGGGATCGACGACCCTTCCCTGGCGCTGGTGCTGGCACGGCTCGCCGACGCCGGCGCCGTACCCGGTCAGTTCACCTCCAAGCTCGCGCAGGCACTGGGACCGCGGGCCAGCGCGGCCCCGGACGTGCCCACGCCGCAGCGGGTCCGGCGCGGCGATCCGGCCGCGGCGCTGGTGGCCGAGGCGGTCCGCGACGGCCTCCGGCGGCTGCTCGCGCAGGACCCCCGTGTACGGCTGGGGCGGGCGGACGGGGTCCACCAGCTGCGGGTCGCCTGCCGGCGGCTGCGCAGCGATCTCGCGACCTTCGCACCACTGCTCGAGCCCGGCTCGCCCGACGCGCTGCGGGCGGAGCTGGCCTGGCTCGCCGACCGCCTGGGCGGGGCGCGCGACCTGGAGGTGCTGCGCGGGCGACTCGCCTCGACGTTCCGGGCAGACCCCCTCGCGCCGCTCGACGCAGGCGCCTTCGGCCGGCTCGACGAGGAGCTCGCGGCTCGGGAGCAGGCGGCGCTGACGGTGGCCACGGGCACCCTCGACGAGCCCCGCTATGTCGCCCTGCTCACCGCCGCCGTCGCCTTCGCCGCCGCGCCCCCGGTCAACGCCGCCGCCCACCAGCCGGTCCGGACGGTGCTGCCGCCGTTGGTCGGCGCCGTCGTGGCCGACCTCGACGCGGCGGTGGAACGCCTGTCGCGCAACGGTTCCGACGCCCGCTGGCACCGCGCGCGGATCCGGGCGAAGCGGGCCCGATACGCCGCGGAGGCCGCCGCCGTGGCGCTCGGGCCGTCCGCGGCCGCGACCGGGACCGCGATCGCCGCGGTGCAGGACGTCCTCGGCGACCACCAGGACGCTGCGATCGCCGCCGACGTGGTGCTGGCGATGGCCGCCGAGCACCCCGAGGACCCGGCGCTGGTGCTGCTCTGCGGCCGGCTGGCCGAGCGCGAGCGGGCGAGCGTCCGTGACGCGCGCCGGCGCTTCGGCAAGGCCTGGGCGGCGGCGAGCGCGCGGCCGGTCCGGCGCTGGCTCGGGTGACCACCCCGGTCCTGGCCGCCGGGACGGTGCTGTGGCGCCGGGACGGCGACGACGTCCAGGTGGCCCTCGTGCACCGGCCCAAGTACGACGACTGGTCGCTGCCGAAGGGCAAGTGCGAGCCGGGCGAGCACCTGGCGGTGACGGCGATCCGCGAGACCCGCGAGGAGGCCGGCTTCGACGGCGTGCTCGGCCGCTACCTCGGCGAGGTGGGCTATGCCGTGCAGGGCCCCGACGGCTCGGTGCCGAAGATCGTGTCGTACTGGGCGATGCAGGCCCTGGGGGGGGCATTCACGCCGTCGAGTGAGGTGGACCGGCTGGAGTGGATGCCGGTGGCTGCGGCGCTCACGGCGCTGACCCGGGAGCACGACCAGCAGCCCGTCCGCGCGTTGTTGGCTGCGCCGCTGGAGACCGCCGCCGTGCTGCTGGTGCGGCACGCGCACGCCGGGAGCCGCAAGGCGTGGAAGGGCGCGGACGAGGCCAGGCCGCTCAATGCCCTGGGGCAGCGGGAGGCCGTGGCGATCGGTGCGGTGGCGACCGTGTTCGGCCCGGCTGCGGTCGGTGCCGCAGACCTGCTGCGGTGCGAGCAGACCGTGGCTCCGCTGGCCGAGGCCGTTGGGGTGGCCGTCGAGCACTGGCCCGCGCTCTCGGAGCGGCGGCATGGACGGGCTGCCGAGGAGGCCGCCGACCTCGTCCGCAGTCTCGCCACCGACGGCCGGCCGGTCGCCGTGTGCAGCCAGGGCGGCGTCATCCCGGACGTGCTGGCCGCCCTGGGTGGCCGCAAGCTCCGCGACGCCCCGGCGCGCAAGGGCTCGGTCTGGGTGCTGTCGTTCGCCGGCAGCACGCTGGTTGCCGCGGACTACCTGCGCTCGCTGCTGCCCACCCGGCCCGGCTGAGACGTGCCGCGGGCCGGCCACCCAGGGGTGGCCGGCCCGTGACCGTGCTGGGGCCTAGCGTGCCTTCTTGGCCGGGGACTTCGTCGCCGCGGCCTTCTTGACCGGGGACTTCTTCGCCGGAGCCTTGACCGCCGACATGACCCTCGTCGCGACCTTCTTGGCGGGAGCCTTGGTCGCCCTGGTGGCCGGAGCCTTGGCGAGCGTCCTGGCCGCGGCCGCCTTCTTCGCCGGCGCGCTGGTCTTCTTCGCGAGGGTCTTCGCCGCCGTCTTCGTGGCCGGCGCCTTGGCCGCCGTGCTCTTGGCTGCCGTGCTCCTGGCCGCCGTGCTCTTCGTGGCCGGCGCCTTGGCCGCCGTGCTCCTCGCCGCCGTCTTGGTTGCCTTGGTCGCCGTCCTGGGGGTCGGGGCCGCCTTGGCGAGCTTCTTCGCACCCGAGACGAACGCCTTGAACTCGGCGCCGGGCCGGAACTTCGGCACCGACGTCTTCTTGATCTTGACAGGCGCACCGGTCGCAGGGTTGCGCCCGGTGCGGGCAGCGCGGTCGGACTTCTCGAAGACGCCGAAGCCGGTGATCGCCACCTTCTCCCCGCGCGCCACCGCTCTGGTGACCGTGTCGACGAAGTGCTCGACCGCCTGCGATGCGGCCGGCTTGCCACCCAGCTTCTCGCTGAGAACCTCGACCAGCTCGGATTTGTTCACTCATACCTCCGGTGCCCGGACCCGGCCGTGTGCCGGACGGGTTCACGGTAGGGATGCGCGGGCCGCGGAACAACACTGCGCTCGGCGTGTCGCAGACCCGCACCGCGTCCGTTCCGCCTGCGCTTCGGGCACTTTCCGGCTCGCTACCTGGGTAAAGCGCTGGGGGACAGGCACTTTCGCAGTCGATCAGGGCACGGCGACCCGCGGCAGCAGCGAGGACCGGCGAGACTCGTACGCGGTGATCTCCGTCTCCATCGCGAGCGTCACGGCGATGTCGTCCTGGCCGAGCAGCAGCCGATGACGGGCCGAGTCCTCCAGCCGGAAGGGATGGACCTGGCCGCCGGCGCGCAGCTCGCGGGCCGTCAGGTCGACGGTGACCACCACGGTGGGGTCGTCGGTCACGAGGTCCATCAGACTCGTGACCACTGGGTCGGGCAGCTGCACGGGCAACAGTCCTCCCTTCAGGGCGTTGCCGCGGAAGATGTCGCCGAAGCGGCTCGCCACCACGACCCGGAAACCGGCGTCCTGCAGCGCCCAGACGGCGTGCTCACGGCTGGAGCCGATGCCGAAGTCGGGTCCGGCGAGCAGGATGCTGGCGCCCGAATACTGCGGCCGGTCCAGGACGAAGTCGGGGCCGCGCCAGCTGGCGAACAGGCCGTCCTCGAAGCCGGTGCGGCTGACCCGCTTGAGGAAGTCGCTCGGGATGATCTGGTCGGTGTCGACGTTGGCGCGGCGCAACGGCACGCCGCGGCCGGTGTGCACGGTGAACGGTTCCATCGCTCAGACCTCCTGGAGTCGCGGCAGATCGGCGGGGGCACTCAGCCGGCCGGCGACGGCGGTCGCAGCGGCGACGGCGGGCGAGACGAGGTGCGTCCGGCCGCCCTTGCCCTGCCGTCCCTCGAAGTTGCGGTTGGAGGTGGAGGCGCAACGCTCCCCCGGCGAGAGCACGTCGGGGTTCATGCCCAGGCACATCGAGCAGCCCGGCTCACGCCACTGGGCGCCGGCCGTCGTGAACACGACGTCCAGCCCCTCGCCCTCGGCCTGGCGCTGCACGTCCTTGCTGCCCGGGACCACCAGCATCCGCAGGCCGGGCGCGACGTGTCGCCCGCGGAGCACGTCGGCCGCGGCGCGCAGGTCCTCGATCCGGCCGTTCGTGCAGGAGCCGACGAAGACCGCGTCGATGCCCACCTCCCGCAGCGGGGTGCCGGCAGCCAGGTCCATGTACGCCAGGGCGCGCTCCGCCGCCTCCCGCTCCGCGACCGGGAGGTCTCCCGGGTCCGGGACGCGCGCCTGCAACGGCACGCCCTGACCAGGGTTCGTACCCCAGGTCACGAAGGGGCTGAGGGCGGCGGCGTCCAGGTGGACCTCGTGGTCGAACTGCGCGTCGTCGTCGGTGGTCAGCTGCCGCCATGCCGCGACGGCGCCGTCCCAGTCGGCGGGTACGTACGGCCGGCCGCGCAGGTAGGCGAACGTGGTCTCGTCCGGGGCGATCAGCCCGGCGCGGGCACCCGCCTCGATGCTCATGTTGCAGACGGTCATGCGGCCGGCCATGTCCAGCGCGCGGATGGCCGCGCCGCGGTACTCGATGACGTAGCCCTGTCCACCGCCGATGCCGATCGTCGCGATGATCGCGAGCACCAGGTCCTTGGCGGTGACATCGGGGGGGAGGTCGCCGTCGACGGTGACGGCCATCGTCTTCGGCCGCGTCTGCGGCAGCGTCTGGGTGGCCAGCACGTGCTCGACCTGGCTGGTGCCGATGCCGAAGGCCAGCGCCCCCAAGGCGCCGTGGGTCGAGGTGTGGCTGTCGCCGCAGACGATCGTGGTGCCGGGCTGGGACAGGCCGAGCTGCGGGCCGATGACGTGCACGATGCCCTGTCGCTCGTCACCCATCGCATGCAGCCGGATGCCGAACTCCGCGCAGTTGCGGCGGAGGGTGGCCACCTGCGTCCGGCTGGTCTCGTCCGCGATGACCGACAACTGGCCGCTGGCCGCGCTGGGATCGGTCGGGATGTTGTGGTCCTCGGTCGCGATCGTCAGGTCGGGGCGACGCACGGTGCGACCCGCGAGGCGGAGACCCTCGAAGGCCTGCGGGCTGGTGACCTCGTGGACGAGGTGCAGGTCGACGTAGAGCAGGTCGGGCTCGCCCTCGCTGCGATGGACGACGTGCGCGTCCCAGACCTTCTCGGCCAACGTCTTCGGCGCCATGGGCTTGCATCTCACAATCTGAGACGACAGTATCGGTACGTGGAACACCGTACTACGACCGGGGTCGGCGTGCTCGACAAGTCCGCGCTGGTGCTGCGAGCCGTGGCCGATGGCCCGTGCGCGCTGGCCGAGCTGGTCGATCGCACGGGTCTGCCCAGGGCCACCGCCTACCGGCTCGCCACCGCGCTGGTCGCGCATCGGCTGCTGGCGGTCGGCGGCGGCTCGTACGCGCTCGGTCCGTGGCTCGCCGAGCTCGCCGGCGACGACCCGCTCACCGCCCGGGCCGCTTCCGTGCTGGACGCGCTGCGGGCGGAGACCGGGGCCAGCGCGCAGCTCTTCCGTCGGCGGGGGGATGAGCGGGTATGCGTGGCGGCGAGCGACGTGCCCGCCGGGCTGCGCGACACCGTGCCCGTGGGCACGCGCCTGCCGATGACGGCGGGGTCGGCGGCCCAGGCGCTGCTGTGCGAGGAGACCGAGCCGCCGGCCGGCGCCGTCTTCACCGCGGCGGCGCTGGCGGCCTGCCGCCGCCGAGGCTGGGCGCAGTCGGTCGCAGAGCGCGCGCCGGGCGTCGCCTCGGTGTCCGCGCCGGTCCGGGACGTCGGCGGCCGGATCGTCGCGGCGGTCTCGGTGAGTGGGCCCACCGCGCTGCTCGGCCGCTCCCCCGGCCGGCTGCGCGGCGACGCGGTCCGGCGCGCCGCGGCCCGCCTCTCTGGCTGAGAGGACCCCGCGGACCTCGGCCGACCAGCGCCCGATGGCCCCTGCCGCGTCGGCGTCGGACGTCGTCGCGGCGGCCGGCCGATCGGGCGTCGGTTATCGTGTGGCCCGGCCTCCGGGCCGTCGCATCACAGTGCTTCACACGGCGCGTCACACCCGTCGCGTCACACCTGGCCCCCATCGTCTAGCGGCCCAGGACGCCGCCCTCTCACGGCGGTAGCAGGGGTTCGAATCCCCTTGGGGGTACAAAGGCCGGGCTTCGTCGGCGCGTCGGGCCCCCACGATCAAGAAGGCCTGCGCCGCAGGCGTTCTCGTCGGCGAGCTGGGGTACCTGGACTCGAACCAAGACTAGCTGAACCAGAATCAGCCGGGCTGCCAATTACCCCATACCCCACGGGATCGATCGCCCGAGGAGACTAGCAGGCTCAGTAGCCGCGGATCTCCGCCAGCGCGTCCGCGAGACGGGCCAGCGACCGCTCCCGACCGAGCAGCTCCAGCGACTCGAACAACGGCGGGGACATCCGCCGACCGGTGATCGCGATACGTACGGGGCCGAAGGCGTGCTTGGGCTTGAGACCCAGGCCGTCGACGAGGGCGGCGCGCAGTCCCGCCTCGATCGCGGCCGCGGTCCACTCGGGCAGCTCCTCGAGCTTGTCGTGGGCCGCAGCCAGCTGCGCCAGCACCTCCGCCACCAGCTGCGCGTGGTCGGTGACGGTGAAGTCGTCGTCGGCGACGTACAGGAACGAGAGCATCTCGACGGCGTCGATGAGCCGCACGATCCGGGTCTGCACCAGCGGGACCGCGGCCTCGAGGGCGCCGGCGGGCACGTCCAGGCCGGCGGCGGCGAACAGGGGCCGCAGCCGCTGGGTGAGGTCGGCCGCAGTCAGCCCGCGGATCTTCTCGCCGTTGATCGCCTCGAGCTTCCGCACGTCGAACCGGGCCGGGTTGCGCGAGACCTTCCCGAGCGAGAACGCCGCCACCATCTCGGCGAGCGCGAAGACCTCGCGGTCGGGCGCGAGGCTCCACCCGAGCAGCGCCAGGTAGTTCAGCATCGCCTCGGGCAGGAAGCCCTGGTCGCGGTACCAGCGCAGGGAGACCTCGCCGTTTCGCTTGGACAGCGGCTTGCCGTCCTCACCGGTCACCTGCGGGAGGTGGGCGAACACCGGCCAGGCGTCGCGGTCGACGCCGAGGGCGGCGTACAAGGCCAGCTGTCTGGGTGTCGCCGACATGAGGTCGTCGCCCCGGACGACGTGGCTGATGCGCATGGCGGTGTCGTCGACGGCCGCGGCCAGGATGTAGAGCGGGGCCCCACCGGAGCGGGTGAGCGCGAAGTCCGGGATCTGGTCGTGCGCGATGGTCACCTCGCCCTTGACCAGGTCGTCCCAGGTAGTCGCCCCTGCGGGCATCGGGAAGCGCAGCACGTACGCCCGCCCGGCGGCCTCGAACTCAGCCCGCTGGTCGTAGGCCAGGTGCCGGCAGTGCCCGTCGTACCCGGGCGTGCGCCCGGCCGTGCGGGCCGCCACCTCCTCGGGCGTGCAGTAGCAGCGGTAGACCGTGCCCTCGGCCTCGAGCCGCCCGAGCGCGGCGTCGTACACCTCGCGTCGCTCGCTCTGCCGGTAGGGGGTGTACGGGCCGCCGACGCCCGGACCCTCGTCCCAGTCCAGGCCGACCCAGCGCAGGATCTCCTGCACCGCCTCGTACGCCTCGTCGGTGGCACGGGAGGCGTCGGTGTCCTCGACCCGCAGCACGAATCGGCCGCCGGCCTGCCGGGCCACGGCCCAGGAGAACAGGGCCGTCCGAACGTTCCCGACGTGGAGGTCCCCCGAGGGCGCGGGCGCGATCCGCGTCCGGACCGCGCGCCCCGTCACCGGGCTCCCGCCGACGGGGCTTCCCGTCACCAGGCTCCCGCCGTCGGCGCCCATGCGGTCGGGGCTCATGCGGCCACCACCGGGTTGGTCAGGTCACCGATGCCGTCGACGGACACCGTCACGACCTGGCCGGGCTCCATCCGGCCCACCCCGGCAGGCGTACCCGTCATGATCACGTCACCGGGCAGCAGGGTCATGAAGCCGCTGCAGTAGCTGATGATCGTGGGGACGTCGAACAGCAGCAGCGAGGTCGGCGCGTCCTGGACCAGCACGCCGTCGAGGGTCGTGGTGACCCGGGTCGCGGCCGGGTCGAGGTCGGTCTCGATCCACGGTCCCAGCGGGCAGAAGGTGTCGTGACCCTTGCCGCGGGTCCACTGCCCGTCGGCGCGCTGCTGGTCGCGGGCGGTCACGTCGTTGCCGACCGTCCAGCCGAACACGTGGGCCAGCGCCTCGCCAGGCGGAACGCGTCGGGTGATCCGTCCGATGACCGCGCACAGCTCGCCTTCGTAGTCCACCCGGTCGCTGTCGTCGGGATGCACGATCGGCGCACCGGGTCCGACCACCGCGGTCGAGGGCTTGAGGAAGATCAGCGGCGCGGCCGGTGCATCCGCGCCGCCGAGGCCCTTCATCTCCTCGACGTGGTCGGCGTAGTTCTTGCCGACGCAGACGACCTTGCTCGGGACGACGGGCGAGCCGAGCGCGACCTGCCGGAGCGGAGCGATCTCGCCGGTACGCCGGGCCGGGGAGAGCAGCGGGTGGGCATGCAGCGCCTCGACCGTCTCCTCGCCGGGTTCCCCCGTGACGACGCCGTACGAGAAGCTGCCGCCGCCGAGGCTGAACCGGGCGATGCGCACGCGTCCGAACCTAGCGGGACAGGCGCGGACGACGCCGCCGGGGGATGATGGGCGGGTGACGACACCGACCCGGCAGCCCCGCCGCGAGGACCCCGTCGTCGTCACGTCCGCGTATCAGAGCCGGGGGGATGAGCTGGACGCGCGGAAGAAGCGCTACGTCTATGCGATGTCCGGGCGGGTCGTGCTGTTCACCGTCTCCGTGCTGTTCTTCCGCAGCCACCTCTGGGTGCTGGTGCCGGCGATGGTGCTGTCGATGGTGCTGCCGTACGTGGCGGTGGTGCTGGCCAACGGCGGGCGCAAGCGGCCGGAGATGGCCGAGCGCTATATCCACCGCCACGACGCGGTGCCCGCCCTCCCGCCGAGCCGCACGATCGATGCCGACTGATGTCAGGCCGCCCCACCTCCCCCGGCCGCAACCGGATGGCCGATGGACACCGCCGGCAACAGCCAGGACGATGGTTCCAGCCCTGTCAGTGCGACCGGAGGACACGCGAGCGATGAGGATCACGTCGATGGCAGTGCTGACGACCGCCACCACTGCCCTGCTGCTGCCCGCGGCCATGGCATCCGCGGCGACGTCTTCCTCGCCGAAGGGTCCACCGCTGAGCAACACCACCCAGACGCTCGGCACCCAGCCCGACGGCGCGGGTGGCTACAGCCAGAGCGTGGAGATCGACTTCACGAAGAAGACCTTCACCATCCCGTCGTACGACGACAAGGGCACCTTCAAGAGCAAGGGCATGACCGTCACGCTCAAGATCACCAAGGGTCCTGACAAGAGCTGCACCTTCCCCGGCACGTACGACGCCACGACGAGCGAGTACGAGGGCACCTACACGTGCAAGGACGGCGCGTCCGAAGGGTTCGCCCTGTCGACGGACGGCAGCGGCCCCGGCTGACCCGCCGCCGTCACTCCGGGCGCTGGGCCAGCCCGTAGCTGACCGCGTCGTCGAGGGCCTGCCACGAGGCGTCGATGAGGTTCTCGCCGGCGCCCACGGTGACCCACTCACGCTCCCCGTCGGAGGTGGTGATGAGCACCCGCGTGACCGCGCCGGTGCCGTGGCCGCCGTCGAGGATCCGCACCTTGTAGTCGACCAGCTCCAGCTGGGCCAACCCCGGATGGCTTGCGCCGAGGGCGACGCGGATGGCGGTGTCCAGGGCGTTGACCGGGCCGTTGCCCTCGCCGGTGGCCACCAGCCGCTGCCCGTCGACGTACACCTTGACGGTGGCCTCGCTGACCAGCTCGCCGTCGGCCCGCCGCTCGACGATGACCCGCCACGAGTCGAGGTCGAAGACGCGGGGTGCGCGGCCCTCGACCTCGGCCCGCAGGAGCAGCTCGAAGGAGGCCTCCGCGGCCTCGTAGGAGAAACCGGCGGCCTCGTTGCGGCGGACGGCCTCGACGACCCGGGTGGCCATGTCGGGTGGGACGGTCACCCCGAGGGCGCGCGCCTTGAGCTCCACCCCGGCCCGTCCCGCGAGCTCGCTGACCAGCAGGGTCATGTCGTTGCCGACGACGGCGGGGTCGACGTGCTGGGCAAGGTCGGGCGCCCGCGTGACCGCGGCCGCGGCCGGCCCGGCGCGGTGGGCGAAGGCCTGGGTCCCCACGTACGGCTGTGACGGGTCCGGCACCAGGTTGGCGATCTCCGCGACCGCGTGCGCCACCCGCTGGAGCTCGGGCAGTCGGCCGACCGGCAGCGCGGTCAGGCCCAGCTTGGTCTCGATGCCGGCCACGACGGCCACCAGATCGGCTGTGCCACAGCGGCTTCCGTAGCCGTTGACGGTCACCTGTACGGACCGCGCGCCGGCACGCACGGCCGCCAGCGTGTTGGCCGTCGCGCATCCCCCGTCGTCGTGGCACTGCACGCCGACCACCGCGGCACCCTCCCGCGCGATCGCCACGGCCTCCTCGACCTCCCAAGGCAGCGCCCCACCGAGGGTGTCGCAGAGCGTCAGGATGTCGGCGTCGGCGGCCAGGATCTCGCGGGCGAAACCGGCGTCGGCGCGCAGCCCGGTCACTGCGTGCTCCACGTCGAGGACGACCCGGCGCCCCTCGGCGCGCAACGCGGCGACCGCCTCGTGGACCGCCTTGACGTGCTCGGCCGGGCTGACGCCGAGCACCCGCTCCACCCACGGCGCGGACCCGACGGCCGACAGCGACACCACCTCGGCGCCGCTGGCCAGTACGCCCGCCAGCGACGCGGCGGTAAGCGGCGCGGTCGCGTGCGCCACCAGGGTCAGGCGCGGCGCCCGCTCGCGGGCGGCGCGGGCGAAGAGGGTTGCGTCCCGCGGGTTGTCACCAGGCTCGCCGATCTCCGCGTACGCGATCCCAAGCTCGTCCAGCAGGCGTAGGACGGCGAGTGCGTCGCCGAGGCTCGGCCGGAAGCCAGTGCCCTGGGTGCCCAGGCGGAGGGTCGCGTCGTACACGAGCACGTCGGGGGTCATGGGCTTCCTCATCGAGCGGGCAGCGGACAACAAAAAGCCCCTCGCACCGGAGGGTACGGAGGGGCGGGCGCGTGAACCGGGGCGGTCGACGCGCCTAGACGATGATCGGCGACATGGTGCGGGACACGCACCGACGGTGGCAGATCGCGGCTGCCCGCGTCAACTTGCGCACGCCAACGTGCCCGCTCGTGCGCACGTGACGGCGTCGGGGCGGCAGCTGGCAGTGGCCATGGAAGTGCCAGGGCAGTGGTCGACCCGATGTCAGCGCGAGCGTCAGGGCAGTGGTCTAGGCGGATGGTCTAGGCGGATGGCCAGGGCGGGTGGCCAGGGCGGGTGGTCGGGGCGGGTGGCCAGGGCCAGGGGTCAGAGCGGTGGGTCTGGGTCACCGGTCGCGAGCTCGGTCGCGAGGGTGGCCGGGAGGGCGGGCGGGCCGACGGGTGGGTCGCTCGCCCAGGGACGGACGCTCGCCGTGCGCGGCGGCTGCTCGTAGCGCCGACCGTCCCGGTCGGTCCAGGTGATGTCGAGGGCGGTGCCGGCCAGCGCCCAGCCGCCCTCGTGGGCCGCGTGGTGGTGCCGGGAGCAGAGCAGGACCAGGTTGTCATCGATGGTCGGACCGCCGTCAGCCCAGTGCCGCAGGTGATGCGCGTGGCAGCGCGGGGCACGGACCGGACAGCCCGGGAACCGGCACCCGCCGTCCCGCACCTCGAGCCTGCGGCGCATGGCCGCCCCGGGTGTGCGTCGCGCCTCCGCGATGACGGCACCGACCCTGCCCGCGCGGTCGACCGGATGCACGGACACGTCCGCGCCGCAGCCGAGCCGCCTTGCCACCTGCGCCGAGACCGGCTCGCTGGCGAATGGACCGTTACCGCTGAGCACGCCGGCGCCGAGTGCCCCGCCGCCCGCCGCGGCGCTGAGCAGGGCTCCGCCGGCGACCGGACGCACCAGAAGCTGCAGGGCGACCGGCTGCTCGGGCGCAACGCCGGCGCAGAGATCGGCGAGTGCATCAGCGCGCCGCTGCTCGGCCGTGCGCTGGTCGTCGGCGCCGTCAGGGCGCGACAGCGCCTCCAGGGCGGCGCCGATCCCGGCTGCCGCATCGAGCGTGAGCCGAGCGTGCAGCACGGCGGCACCCGGCAACTCGCGGTCGGGCCAGATCCGCAGCCCCCGCGCTGCGTACGCGGTGCGCGCCTCATCCTCGAGCCGCCCCGGGCGCAGCGCCGCGACCGCCGCCCGCGTCGCGTCGCGCACCTGGGCCACCGCCACCGCTCTCGGGTCGGCCAACACCGTCCGCTCGACCAGTGAGGACTCCCGGTCGTCGAGGCCTTCGGACTCGCGCGCCAGCACCACCGCCTGCGCCCACGGCAGCGCCCCGCCCGCCAGCGCCGCGGCCGTCCCGGGCAGTCGGTCGCGCAGGGCGAGCGCGGTCTCACACCGCACCTGCGCCTCGTAGGGCGACGTCGAACAGGCCGCCGCGAGCTGCTCGCGGTGCCACTCCATCTCGAGCAGCTCGTCGCTGGACCGGATGGTGCAACGCCCACGCGAGGCATACGCGGCGATCAACCGCGCCCGCACGGCGGCGGCCCATGCCAACGACGCCTCGACCTGCGCGACTGCGTCGAGCAACGCCTCCTCGGACAGCGCATCGACGTCGAGATCGGCCGCTGACGCCAGCACGACGGGACCCGGCGACCCGCCCAGGTCGACCGCCCGCTCCCGCGGCTCCACGCTCGAACGCATGTTCGAAGACTACCCGCTCGCACCGACAGACTGCTGCGGCGCAGCACTTCTGTGGACAACCCGATGGACGCGCCCGCAGCGCAGGACACGGGACGCGCACCAACAAACTGCTGCGGCGCAGCACTTCTGCGGACACTGCCGCGGCGCAGCACACTTCTCTGGACAGCCCGGTCGAGGGGCAGCCGCAAACTCAGGACGCGGGGGCGCCGAGGCGGGCCCGCATGAGGTCGCGTACCGAGACCACGCCCACGGTACGACCGCCGTCGACGACGATCAGGTGCCGGAAACCGCCGTCGAGCATCGCCGTGGCGGCAGCCTCGAGCGACCAGCCCGGGGCAGCCGTCACGGCACTGGACGTCAGGTAGCCGGCCACCGCGGTCGCGTCCGGGTCGACACCCGCGGCCAGCGCCCGCAGCACGTCGCGCTCGGTCAGGATGCCGGGGCCACCGGTCTCGGGGTCGTCGACGACCGCCGCCCCCACGCCGCGCTCGACCATCCGCCGGGATGCCTCCCGGATCGTGTGGGTCGGGCCGATCGTGAGCACGACCTCGGACATCGCATCTCGTACGTCCATGCAGGACCTCCGCTCGGAGCCTCTCCCCGGCGTCGTCACCGTAGGCCGATCACCGCCGGAACGGAACCCTGCCCGCTCGGAGCTCAGTCCCGGACGTAGTCGTTCCACTCCTTGTACCGGTCGAGCCGTCCGGTCACTGACTGCCGGAACAGGCCGAGCAGCTGCGTGGTGATCTCGCCCGGCCGGCCGGTGCCGACCTTCCGGTCGTCGACCTCCACGAGCGGGACGACCTCGGCGGCCGTACCGGTGAAGAAGGCCTCGTCGGCGAGGTAGAGGTCGGACCGGTTCAGCGACTGCTCGCGGACCTCGTAGCCCTCGTCCCGGGCGAGGGTCATCACGGTGTCGCGGGTGATGCCGGCCAGCGCCCCGTCCACCAGCGGCGGGGTGACCAGCGTGCGGCCGTACACGACGAAGATGTTCTCGCCGCTGCCTTCCGCGATGTTCCCCTCGGGAGTGAGCAGGATCGCCTCGTCGTAGCCGGCCTTGAGCGCGGCGACCTTGGCCAGCGACGAGTTGATGTACTGGCCGGTGCCCTTGCCGGTGGGCGGGATGGTGTTGTTGCCGATCCGCTGCCAGGAGCTGACCGCCGCACGGCAGCCCCGCTCCTCGGCCTCGGCGCCGAGGTAGGAGCCCCACGGCCAGCAGGCGATCGACACCACGGTCGGGGAAGGCAGCGGGTTGAGCCCCATCTCGCCGTAGCCGAGGTAGAACAGGGGCCGGATGTAGCAGGACTCGACCTCGTTGACCCGGACGAGCTCCCGGGTCGCCGCGACGATCTCCGCGGCGGTGAACCGCGGTTCCATCATGTACAGGTGCGCGCTGCGGTAGAGCCGGGCGATGTGCTCGGTGAGCCGGAACACCGCCGGGCCGCGGTCGGTGGCGTACGCGCGGATGCCCTCGAAGACGCCCCACCCGTAGTGCAGCGTGGGGTTGAGGACGTGGATGGTGGCGTCGTCCCAGTCGACGAACTCGCCGTCCATCCAGATCTTGGCAGTCTTGGTCAGCGGCATGGCGCGGGTCTCCTTCGCTGTCGTGGTTCAGGGAACCACGGCTTCGTCACAACGGGATGTCGGTGACGGGGTCGTGGTACGGCAGCGGGTCGCGCTCCCCCGCATTCTACGGCGGGGGCATCTCCGCCAGCATGCGGTCAGTCCGCGGCGACGACCAGCGCGTAGCTGCCCAGCCCCAGCAACCTGCTGGGCTCGACCGCCGCACCCCCGGTCGACACCACGCCGAGCGCACCGCTGTCGGTGTCGACCTCGACGTCGTCGACCGAGCCGAGCTCGACGCCCGCGTCGGTCAGCACCAGCGACCCCAGCAGGGCGCCGCGCCCCTTCAGCGTGTCGGTCTCCAGGCCGTCGGCGGGCTCGCGCAGGCTGTCCTCGGCGTCGATCACGGCCGCGTCGGCGATGCCAGTCACGTGCGCGTGGTCGATCACCCGGGCCTTCCGGCCCTTGCCGACCTGCCAGGCGAGCACGGTGCCGCGGTGGATGTCGACGACGACGCCGTGGATCTCCCCGACCCGCTCGGCCGTGTCGCGGGCCACGACCTTCATCCCCAGCAGGGAGTGCAGGCTGGTCATGACGTCACCGTCGAGCCGGCCGCAGGCGCCGGGGGGCTGCCGAGCTGGGCGCGGAACGCCTCGACCGAGCCGCCGAAGCCGGACAGGTCCTGGGTGATGAACGGGCGTACCTCCGCTGGCACCACCAGGTGGCTCCCAGACACCGCGAGCGTGTACGGCAGCGGCACGAACTCCTCGTGTCCGGGGTCCTTGTCGTTGGCCTCGTTCGGTCGCAGCTGGTAGCCGACCACGTCACCCGGTGACGCCGAGGCGGAGCCCACGCCGACCACACCGCCGTGCAGCACCAGGTCGGTCACGACGCCGAGCGAGTCGCCGGCGTCGGTGAGCACCTCGTTGCCCAGCACGTTGCGGTGCTTGTCCGCCTCGGCCCGCGCCTGCTCCCCGGCCTCCTCCTCGAGCACCCCGCTGGAGGCGACCGTGACGGCGTGCCGGCCGATGGCGTGCAGCTGCGAGAGCTGGAGCCCGACCTTCAGCGGGCCGGCGAAGATCCCGCCGTGCTTGTTCAGGGTGATGCCGGTGAGCCGACCCAGCTCCGGTGAGTACAGGACGTCCTTGACGTCGGCGATCGCCTCGCCCTCGGCGATGCTCACGACCACCCGGCCCGACACCTCGGTGGCCCGCATCAGGGCCATCTCGGCCGGCGGGTCGCCCACCGGCTGCGGGGAGGCCTTCGGCTTCGCCCGGGGGGAGGGCCGGCGCGCGGCCTTCGGCGCGGGCTCAGCCGCCGAGGCGGCGGCCCTCTTGCGGCCGGTCACCGCCGACCGCCCCGCCGGCTGCGACCCGTGGTCGCAATCACCCCGCCACTGCGGCGGCGGCTCTGCACGAAGGCGACGGCCGCGGTCAGCAGGGCGATCACCACCACCACGATGACCAGCCAGACCCACCACTGCATCTCGACGTCCTCTCCCGTACGCGCCCGGGTGCGCTTGGCGAGTCTCTACCCCGCCGCCCGGGTTCCGACCCGCGCTCAGCCAGCGGCGGCCGTGGCCAGCTCGTCGCCGACCGCGGAGGTGGACGCGGGTCCGGGCCGGCCGGCGAGCCGCGTGGCAACCGCGCGTTCCACCTGCGCCGCGGCCGCGGTCTCGCCGAGGTGCGCCAGCAGCAGGGCGACCGACAGCACGGCGGCGGTCGGGTCGGCGCGCCCGGTCCCGACCAGATCCGGCGCGCTGCCGTGCACCGGCTCGAACATGCTCGGATTGGCCCGGCTCACGTCGAGGTTGCCGGAGGCGGCGAGGCCGATTCCCCCGGCGACGGCGGCGCCGAGGTCGGTGAGGATGTCGCCGAACAGGTTGTCGGTGACCACGACGTCGAACCGCCCCGGGTCGGTCACGAAGAACATGCTGGCGGCATCCACGTGCTGGTAGGCGACCTCCACGTCCGGGAAGTCGGCGCCGACCTCGTCGACGACCCGCCGCCAGAGCCCGCCCGCGTGCGTGAGCACGTTGGTCTTGTGCACCAGCGTGAGGTGCCGGCGACGCTGCCGCGCACGGCCGAAGGCGTCGCGGACGACCCGCTCCACCCCGTACGCCGTGTTCTGGCTGACCTCGGTCGCGACCTCGTGCGGCGTGCCGGTCCGCATCGACCCGCCGACGCCCACATACGGGCCCTCGGTGCCCTCCCGGACGCACACCATGTCGATCACCGCCGCGGGACCGAGCGGTGACTCGACGCCAGGGAACAGCCGGACCGGCCGCAGGTTCACGTGGTGGTCGAGCTCGAACCGCAGCCGCAGCAGGAGCTGGCGCTCGATGATCCCCGACGGCACCCGGGGGTCGCCGACCGCACCGAGCAGGATCGCGTCGTGGCCGCGGAGTTCGGTCAGCACCGCGTCGGGCAGCGCCTCACCCGTACGCAGGTAGCGCTCGGCGCCCAGGTCGTAGTCGGTGGTCTCCACCGCCGGGTGGACGGCCGTGAGCACCCGCAGCGCCACGGCCGTCACCTCGGGGCCGATGCCGTCTCCACCGATCACCGCGAGTCGCATGGTCGGCCAACCTACCGAGGCAGGTCAGACCCGCCCGCCGGTGGACAGGACGGCCTGCAGCGACGCGGTGACGATGTTGGCGTCGATGCCGACCCCCCACACCACCTGGCCGTCGACGGCCGCCTCCACGTACGCGGCGGCGCGGGCGTCCTCGCCGCCGGTCAGCGCGTGCTCGGCGTAGTCCAGGACACGCACGTCCAGGCCCCAGACCGGCGCCATCGCGTGCACGATCGCCGCGATCGGGCCGTTGCCGGTGCCGGTCACCTCGACGTCCCGGCCCGCGACGCCGACCACCGCGGTGATCTCGTCGCCGTCCATCCGGAAGCGCCGCAGGGGGTAGCGGTAGTCGAGGTAGGTGTCGCTGAACACCGACCAGATCTGCGCCGGCAGGATCTCCCCACCGGCGGCCTCGGTGCGGCTCTGGATCACCCGGCTGAACTCGATCTGCGCGCGGCGCGGCAGGTCCAACCCGTGGTCGTGCTTGAGCACGTACGCCACCCCGCCCTTGCCGCTCTGCGAGTTGACCCGGATCACGGCCTCGTACGTGCGGCCGACGTCCTTGGGGTCGATCGGCAGGTACGGGACCTCCCAGCGGAAGCCCGCGACGGGGACCCCCGCCGCGGCGGCGTCGGCCTCCATCGCCTCCAGGCCCTTCTTGATCGCGTCCTGGTGGCTGCCGGAGAAGGCGGTGTAGACGAGGTCGCCGCCGTAGGGGTGCCGCGGGTGTACGGGCAGCTGGTTGGCGTACTCGACCGTGCGGCGGATCTCGTCGATGTCCGAGAAGTCGATCATCGGGTCGATACCCTGGCTGAACAGGTTCAGCCCCAGGGTGACCAGGCAGACGTTGCCGGTGCGCTCGCCATTGCCGAACAGGCAGCCCTCGACCCGGTCGGCGCCCGCCAGCACGCCGAGCTCGGCGGCGGCGACCGCGCAGCCGCGGTCGTTGTGCGGGTGCAGGCTCAGGATCGTCGCGTCCCGCCGGGTGAGGCTGCGGTGCACCTGCTCGATGGAGTCGGCGTACACGTTAGGCGTGGACATCTCCACCGTCGCAGGCAGATTCAGCACCACCGGCCGGTCCGGGGTCGGCTGCCAGACGTCGCTCACCGCCTCGCAGACCTCGATCGCGTAGTCCAGCTCGGTGCCGGTGTAGGACTCCGGGCTGTACTGCATGAAGGTGTCGGTGTCGCCGAGGTACTGCTCGACGTACTTGCTCACCCACTGCGCGCCCTGGACCGCGATGTCCTTGACGCCGTCGCGGTCGAGCCCGAACACGACCCGCCGCTGCAGCGTGGAGGTCGAGTTGTAGAGGTGCACCAGCGCCCGCGGTGCGCCGACGAGGGACTGGACCGTGCGCTCGATGAGCTCAGACCGGGCCTGGGTCAGCACCTGGATCGTGACGTCCGCGGGGATCAGGTCGCGCTCCACGATGTGCCGGACGAAGTCGAAGTCGGTCTGGCTCGCCGCCGGGAAGCCGACCTCGATCTCCTTGTAGCCCATGGCCACCAGCAGCTCGAACATCGCGAGCTTGCGCCCGCTGTCCATCGGGTCGATCAGGGCCTGGTTGCCGTCGCGCAGGTCGACGCTGCACCAGCGCGGCGCAGCCGTGGTGGTCTGCTCCGGCCAGGTGCGGTCCGGGAGCACGAACGGCGGGAACGGCGCGTAGCGCCCGGTGGGCATCGGGCTGGGCTGCTGGGGGTTCGGGTACGTGGGCATCTCTGCTCTTCCGGGTGGTGGCGGCGGCCAGCACGCGCAGACCCGCGACGGGGAGCCGGCCGGTCAGGCCCCGTCGCGGCAGCGAAGCAGGAGGAGCGCCACGGGCTCAGGCTAGCCCCTGCGCGCCGAGGAAGTCAGCCACGGTCGCGGCGAAGGTCGCCGCGTCGTCCACCCAGGGGAAGTGTCCTGCCCCCTCGATCTCCACGTACGCCGAGCGGGCGAAGAGCCCCTGCACGGCGCGGGCCACCGGCGGCGGGCAGAGGAAGTCGAGGCTGCCCGCGACGACGAGCACCGGCGCGGAGACCCGGGACACGTCCGGGGGCGTCCAGGACGCGCTGTCGTTGCGCAGGGTCATGGCCGTCCGCGCGTCGACCTGGCTGCGCTGGGCCGCGGCGTGCGCCTGCTGCTCGGGGCCCCACCGGCCGTACCAGAGCGGGACCGACGCCGCGCTGAGCAGGCTCTGGTCGCGCGGTCGGGCGGTCGGCAGCGCGCGGGCCGCCTCGACCGCCTCCGCGTACGCCGCGTCGTCGGCACGCAGGTCCAGGAGCGCCGTCCGGGCGTCGGCGAAGCCGGCCGGGTCGACGACCAGCGGCCCGGGGGTCACGAAGACCACGGCACGGGCAAGGTCGGGCTGCAGCTCGAGCGCCTTGGCGACGACCCGCGCACCGAACGAGTGCGACAGCACCGTCGGCCGCCGCAACCCGAGCAGCCCGATCACCTCGATCAGGTCGCGGGCGAGGCGCTCCACGCTGACGCTGGCCAGGTCCGTCGGTCGCGAGCCCCCACTGCCCCGGTTGTCGAGGACGTGCAGGGTGACCGTCGCGTCGAGCCCCCCCAGGTCGCCGAGGTAGGCGGCCGCTCGGGCCGGGCCGCCGGGCACGCACACCACGGGCGACCCCGAGCCGACCTGCGCGCAGGCGATGGTCTGGCCGTCAGCCAGGGTGAGCGTCGTCATCGTCGGGCGGTGTGGTGTCGTGACTTGTGGGCGGGCATCAGGCCTTGAGGTCGACCGTGCGCGCGGACTTCGCCCCGATCGCGCCGGCCACCTCGCCGAGGACGCCGGCCGGGATCGCCGAGTCGATGCCGATCACCATCAGGGCGTCGCCGCCCTCCTCGCTACGGCTGACCTGCGCGGTGCCGATGTTGACCCCGGCTGCCCCGAGCGCGTTGCCCACGATGCCGACGACGCCGGGCCGATCCGCGTACCGGAACACGAGCAGGTGCTGGTGCGGCCGGACGTCGACGTCGAAGCCGTCGATCTCGGTGAGCTTCTCGACCATCCGGGGACCGGTGAGGGTGCCGCTGACGCTGACCGGCGTGCCGTCCGCGAGGGCCCCACGGAGCGTCAGCAGGTTGCGGTAGTCGGGGCTGTCCGGGCTGGTCGTCAACTCGATCGACAGCCCGCGCTCCTCGGCGAGCAGCGGCGCGTTGACGTACGACACCTGCTCGGAGACGACCGGCGCGAAGATCCCGCGCAGGGCCGCGAGCTTCAGGACGGCGACGTCGTGCGCGGCGATCTCGCCGCACACCTCCACCGTCACCGTCGGGGTGATGCCGCCGGCCAACCCGGTGAATACCTGGCCGAGCTTCTCCACCAGCGGCAGCGCTGGGCGGATCTCCTCGGCGACGACCCCGCCCGCCTGCACGTTGACGGCGTCGGGCACGAACTCGCCCTCGAGCGCCAGCTTGACGCTGCGGGCCACGGCCGTGCCGGCCTTGTCCTGGGCCTCGACCGTGCTGGCACCGAGGTGCGGGGTGCAGACGACCTGGTCGAGGGTGAACAGCGGCGAGTCGGTGCACGGCTCCTTGGCGTAGACGTCGAGGCCGGCGCCCGCCACCCGGCCCTCGACGATCGCGTCGTACAGGGCGGACTCGTCGACGATGCCGCCGCGAGCCGCGTTCACGATCCGGACCCCGGGCTTGACCAGCTGCAGCTCCTTGGCCCCGACCAGGCCGACGGTCTCTGGCGTCTTGGGCAGGTGTACGGAGATGAAGTCGCTGACCCGCAGCAGCTCCTCGAGACCCACCAGCCGGACCCCGAGCTGCGCGGCCCGCGCGCTGGAGACGTACGGGTCGTAGGCGACCAGCGTGACGCCGAAGGCCGACAGCCGCTGGGCGAACAGCACGCCGATGCGGCCCAGGCCCAGCACGCCGACGGTCTTGTCCGCGATCTCGACGCCGGTGAACGCGCTGCGCTTCCACTGGCCGGCCTTGAGGCTGGCGTCGGCCCGGGGGATGTGCCGGGCGAGGCTCAGCAGCAGCGCGACGGCGTGCTCGGCGGCGGTGACGATGTTGGAGGTCGGGGCGTTGACGACCATCACGCCGCGGGCGGTGGCCGCCTTGACGTCGACGTTGTCGAGGCCGATGCCGGCGCGGGCGACCACCTTCAGCTTCGAGCCGGCAGCCAGGGCCTCGGCGTCGATCTGGGTGGCGCTGCGGACGATCACGGCCTCGGCGTCGGCCAGTGCCGGCAGCAGCGCCGCACGGTCGGCGCCGTCGACGTGCCGCACGTCGAAATCGGCGCTCAGGATGTCGAGGGCGCTCGGGGCGAGCTCCTCCGCGATGAGGACGACGGGGGGCACGAGGGGCCTTTCGTTGGGGGAGCTTGGGCTACCCCCTCAGGCTACCGGCGCGCCTGGGTCACCCCGCTCCCGCGCCACGGTGAGTCACCCCGCTCCCCGCGCCACGTTGGGTCGGCGTGTCGTCGCGACACGCCGATGGCGGGCGACAACACGCGCACCCAACCCGCACCCAGCTGGCCGACGGCTTCCGCCCACGACAGTGCCCACGTCTCCCCAGCACGCGGGCCGACCTGCTGGACTCCTCGTACCCTGGTCGCATGGGCAAGGTGCTGGCAGAGATCGACGACGGGCTCGCGCGCTGGCTGGAGGCGCAGCCGATGTTCTTCGTGGCCACGGCTCCGCTCGCCGTGGACGGCCTGGTCAACTGCTCGCCCAAGGGGACGGCCGGCACATTCGCCGTCCTCGACCCGCACCGGGTCGCGTACCTCGACCTCACCGGCAGCGGGATCGAGACCGTCGCGCACCTGCGCGAGAACGGGCGGATCGTGGTGATGTTCTGTGCGTTCACCGGCCGCCCGAACATCGTCCGGCTGCACGGCACCGGCGCGGTCCTGACCCCCGGCGACCAGGAGTTCGCCGAGCTGGTCGGCCGCTTCACCCAGCACCCCGGCGTCCGCGCGATCATCGTCGTCGACGTGCAGCGGATCGCGGACTCCTGCGGCTACGCGGTCCCGCGGATGGAGCACGTCGCGGACCGGGACGTGCTGGACCTCGCCAACGCCAAGAAGGGCGAACCAGCCCTGGCCGCGTACCGCGCCACGCGGAACGCCACCTCGCTCGACGGCCTGCCCGGCCTGCCCGGCCTGCCCGGCTGACCGCTCCGCCGAGATGCGGCGAGTTCACCGCGACACGCCGCGGCCGCGGTGAAGAACCCACATCTCGAGCAGGAGGCGGCGGGCATCTCGAGCGGGGGCGCCGGCGTCGGCGGCGGCCTTACGGCCGCCAGGAGCCGGCGGCGGTCGCGCTCCAACGGCCGCCTTCATGGCGTACGCGGACGGGCAGGCCGAAGCAGGCAGACACCACGCCGGCGGTCAGCACGTCGGCGATCGGCCCCGCGGCGACGACGGCGCCACCGCGCAGCAGCAGGGCGTGCGTGGTCGTCGGCGGCAACTCCTCGACGTGGTGGGTCACGGTGACCGTCGTGAGCCCGGGCCGTTCGCCGGCCGCCGCGGCGACGGCGGCGAGCAGCGCCTCCCGCGCGGGCAGGTCCAGGCCGGCCGCGGCTTCGTCGAGCAGCAGCAGTTCGGGACGGGCCACCAAGGCGCGGGCGAGCAGCGCGCGGGCCCGCTCGCCCTGGGAGCAGTCCCGAAAGTGTCTGCGAGACAGCGCTTCCAGCCCCACCGCCGCAAGCTCGACGGCAGCGCGGGCTCGGTCGTCGGCGGTGTAACGGTCGTACCGGGGCAGCACCGTTCCACTCACCCCCGTCAGCGCCACGTCGAGCAGCGGGAGCATGCCGGGCAGGCGGGCGGCGGTGGGGGCGTCGACCACGGCGATCCGCTCCCGCAGGGCCCGCATGTCGACGCGTCCTAGCCTGCCGCCGAGCACGTCGGCCCTCCCCGCCGAGGGGTGCCGCTGGGCGGAGATCAGCGACAACAGCGAGGTCTTGCCGGCGCCGTTCGGCCCCAGGACGGCCCAGTGCTCGCCGCGGGCGACCCGCCAGTCGACGTCGCGGAGCAGGTCGACCCGGGGTGGGCCGGCAACCCAGAGGCCCACGCGACCGAGTTCGAGAGCCGGGCCGCGGTCCCCCGCCCGCTCGCGTTGGGTCGGCGAATCGTCGTTCACGGCCGCCGTGTCACGACAATCGAGCGGGAGCGCGAGCGCGGCCGCGGAGAGCGCGCCGGCATCAGTCGAGCGGCGTCTCGAGCCAGGAGAACAGCGGCCGCAGCTGCGCACCGACGACCTCGACCGGGTGATCGCGACCGGCCTCGGCCAGCTTGGTGAAGGTCGGCCGGCCTGCCTCGACCTCGGCCATCAGCTCGTTGGCGAAGGTGCCGTCCTGGATCTCGGCCAGGATCTGCTTCATCGCGACCTTGGTGTCGGCCGTGATCACGCGCGGCCCCCGCGTGTAGTCGCCGTACTCGGCCGTTTCGCTGATCGAGTACCGCATCCGCGTCAGCCCGCCCTCGAACATCAGGTCGACGATGAGCTTCAACTCGTGCAGGCACTCGAAGTACGCGGCCTCGGGCTGGTACCCCGCCTCCGTGAGCGTCTCGAAGCCGGCCTGCACCAACGCCGCGAGCCCCCCGCACAGCACGGCCTGCTCGCCGAAGAGGTCGGTCTCGGTCTCCTCCGTGAAGGTGGTCTTCAGCGCCCCGGCCCGGGTGCCGCCGATGCCCTTCGCGTACGAGTAGGCCAGCGGCCACGCGGAACCCGACGCATCCTGCTCCACCGCGACCAGCACCGGCACCCCCTTGCCGTCCACGAACTGCCGACGCACCAGGTGGCCCGGGCCCTTGGGCGCGACCATCGCGACGTCGACGCCGCCCGGCGGGGTGATGAAGCCGAACCTGATGTTCAACCCGTGCCCGAAGAAGAGCGCGTCGCCGTCGACCAGCGACGGGGCGATCTCGTCGGTGTAGATCTGCCGCTGCAGCGTGTCCGGCGCCAGGATCATGAT
Organism: uncultured bacterium; assembly: GCA_964245825.1. Lineage (GTDB taxonomy): Bacteria > Actinomycetota > Actinomycetes > Mycobacteriales > CAJCIY01 > CAJCIY01. Next base: position 71,746 of record CAXTNT010000011.1, read on the forward strand.
CACGTCGGCCTCGTCGGCAGCCTCGGCGACGCTGACCACGCGCAGCCCGCTGGCCGCGGCCTTCGCGCGCGAGCCGGAGGTCGCCGGCAGCCCCACGCGGACGTCGACACCGGAGTCGTGCAGGTTCAGCGCGTGGGCGTGGCCCTGGCTGCCGTACCCGATGATGGCGACCTTCCGGCCCTGGATGATCGACAGATCGGCGTCGTCGTCGTACGAGATCTCAGCCACTGCGAGGGAACCTTTCGTGAGGGGTGCTAGGAGACGGACTTGAGCCGGTCGCCGCCGGCGATGGACCGGCCGCCGCGCGCCAGCGCCACCATGCCGGACTGCACCATCTCGCGGATGCCGTACGGCTCGAGCAGGGCCAGCAGCGCGGCGAGCTTGTCGGGGCTGCCGACGCACTCGACGGTGACCGCATCGGGGGCGACGTCGACCACGTGGGCGCGGAACAGCTGGGCGGTCTCCAGCACGTGCGAGCGACTGGCCGCGTCGACGCGCACCTTGACCAGCAGCAGCTCGCGCTGCACGGCGGCGGCGGGCTCGAGCTCGACGATCTTCAGCACGTTGATCAGCTTGTTCAGCTGCTTGGTCACCTGCTCCAGGGGGAGCTCCTCGACGTTGACCACGATCGTCATCCGCGAGACGTCGCCGTGCTCGGTCGGGCCGACCGCGAGGGAGTCGATGTTGAACCCGCGCCGGCTGAACAGTGCGCTGACGCGGGCCAGCACGCCGGGCTTGTTCTCGACCAGCACCGAGAGGGTGTGCCTGCTCATCTCAGACCGCCTGGGGGTTGTCGAAGTCGGGCCGGATGTCGCGGGCCGACTGGATGGCGTCGTTGCTCGCGCCGGCAGCCACCATCGGCCAGACCATCGCGTCCTCGCCGACCACGAAGTCGATCACCACGGGCCGGTCGGTGATCGCCATCGCCTTCTCGATCACCGCGTCGACCTCGTCGGCCTTCTCGCAGCGCAGGCCGGCGCAGCCGAGGGCATCGGCGAGCTTGACGAAATCGGGGATCATGCGCCGGGTGCCGAGCCCGGTGCTGGAGTAACGCCCGTCGTAGAACAGGGTCTGCCACTGCCGCACCATGCCGAGGTTGCCGTTGTTGATCACCGCCACCTTGATCGGGATGCCCTCGATCGCGCAGGTCGCCAGCTCCTGGTTGGTCATCTGGAAGCAGCCGTCGCCGTCGATGCACCAGACGGTGGTGTCGGGGACGCCGACCTTGGCGCCCATCGCCGCGGGCACCGCGTACCCCATCGTGCCGAGGCCGCCGGAGTTGAGCCAGGTGTACGGCTTCTCGTACCGGATGAACTGGCTCGCCCACATCTGGTGCTGGCCGACGCCGGCGACGTAGACCGCGTCGGGGCCGGCGAGCTCGCCGATGCGGGAGATCACGTACTGCGGCGACAGCGAGCCGTCCTCGGGCTCGTCGTAGCCGAGCGGGTACGTGCTGCGCCACTGCTCGAGCTGCGCGCGCCACGGGCCGAGGTCGGGCTTGCTGCCGGCCGCGTACTCGGCGCGGACGGCGTCCACGAGCTCGCCCAGCACGGCCTTCGCGTCGCCCACGATCGGTACGTCGGCGACGCGGTTCTTGCCGATCTCGGCCGGGTCGACGTCAGCGTGCACGATCAGCGCATCGGGGGCGAAGGTCGACAGCTGCCCCGTCACCCGGTCGTCGAAGCGGGCGCCGAGGGCGATGAGCAGGTCGGAGCGCTGCATCGCCGTCACGGCGGTGACGTTTCCGTGCATGCCCGGCATGCCGAGGTTCTGCGGGTGGCTGTCCGGGAAAGCGCCCCGGGCCATCAGCGTGGTGACGACGGGGATCCCGGTGAGGTCGGCGAGCAGCCGCAGCTCGCCGGCCGCCCGGGCCTTGAGCACGCCGCCCCCGACGTAGAGCACCGGCCGGGTGGCCGCGGCGATCAGCCTCGCCGCCTCCCGTACCTGCCGGCCGTGCGGCTTGGTCGTGGGCCGGTAGCCCGGCAGCTCGACCCGCGCGGGCCAGACGAATGTCGTCTGCTCGATCAGCACGTCCTTGGGGATGTCCACGAGCACCGGACCGGGGCGGCCGGTGGAGGCGATGTGGAAGGCCTCGGCGATGATCCGCGGGATGTCGGCGCCGTCCTGGACGAGGTAGTTGTGCTTGGTGATCGGCATCGTGATGCCGACGATGTCCGCCTCCTGGAAGGCGTCCGTGCCGATCATCGCCCGGCCGACCTGGCCGGTGATCGCCACCAGCGGCACCGAGTCCATGTACGCGTCGGCGATCGGCGTCACCAGGTTGGTCGCGCCGGGACCGCTGGTGGCCATGCAGACGCCGACCTTGCCGGTCGCCTGGGCGTATCCGGTGGCCGCGTGACCGGCGCCCTGCTCGTGGCGTACCAGGATGTGACGCAGTCCCTCGGCGTCGAAGAGCGGGTCGTACGCCGGCAGGATGGCGCCGCCCGGGATGCCGAAGACGACCTCGACGCCGATGCGCTGGAGGGAGCGGACGAGGCTCTGCGCGCCGCTCATCCGCTCGGGCGGACGGGTCTTCGTGTCGGGCTTGGGGTCTGTCATCGCTCTCTCCGGTGGACCTGACTGGGTGCGGGGCACAAAAAAGCCCCTCGTGCAAGGCACGGAGGGGCGGGCGCGTCGGCCATGGGAGGCCGTCGCGCCTAGGTAACGACGAGAATGCAGGTGGGGCTCACGCCGTCCAGAGTGACCGATCGACCCGCGGCCGTCAACTCGACCGCCCCTTGACCTCTAGCACGCTCTAGGTCCGAGGGTGGGTCGGTGAGCGCGATCCTCGACGAGTCTTTGGTACGACTGCACGCGACCGGGCCGGAGTTCCAGGGCTGGCTGTCCAACCATGGGCCCATGGCGGCCGACGCCCTGGAGCGGATGGGCCTGGGCGAAGCCGTCGAGCCCTGGTTGGACGCGTACGTCCGCAAGCTCGAGCCGCCTCCGCCCTCGACCGGGCGCATCGAGGACTGGCGCGACGCCCTCGGCGAGGCCGCCCGCGTGGGCGACTGGCGCGACCTGTTCCTCGACGCGCTCGCCGGGGCGGGCTGGCAGGACGTGCTGGTCACCTGGTGGCCACGGCTGCTGCCCGGCGCCGTCGGTGCGGTCGCCCACCCCCTCATCCGCACCGGCCACGCTGTCCGGGCGCTGCGCGAGCAGGAGACGCCGGCGCGGGTCGCGGAGCTGGGCCACGCGCTGGGCTACTGGGCGGCCCGCTTCCATCCACTCCCGGACGACGGCCTCGACGCCGCGACAGCTGACGAGTCCGCGGGCGGTACGGCGGGAGCTGGGAGCGTCGCGCGCGGGCCCTGGGCAACCGGGAGTGCACTCGACGTCGAGCCTGCGCGGGAGCAATGGACAGCCGGAAGCCTGGAACTCGCCCTGGCACGGCTGCCGAAGGTTGCCGACGCTGGCGGCGCCCAGGAGCGGCTGGTCGAACTGGCCGCCGACGTGCGGTGGGTGGCCGCCACCCGCGCCGGTGCGACGTGGCCGGGTTCTCGGGCGGCGGTCGACGTGAGCCGGCAGGAGGACATGGCTGCCGGTGACCCGCACCCCGATGCGGGCGTACCGGCGGCGATCGACGCGCTCACCGACGCCGCCGTGTCCCGCTACGGCGCTTGGGCACCGGCTGAGCCGACGATGCTCGTGCACATGGCGACCGCGCCACGAGCCGCGGGACTGGTGCTTCCGTCGCTGCCCCGCGACCTGTGGCCGGCGACGTACGCCATGGCCTGGCGGGTGAGCGCCGCGGTCGCGGCGATGTACCGCCCGGACGGCGACCCGCAGACGCGGCGGCGCAGGCCCGTTTCCCGCCCGTACTCTGAATCGGGAACGGCGCCCGAAACCGAGCTGGCCGTGGGTGAGGCCGAAGCGAGTGACGTGGCCGAGCGCGCGTGGGCGACCGGTGACGAGCACGCCATCAAGTTCACCGAGACCGCTCTCGAATCGTGGGGCCGCGGCAATGTCCACGCGCTGTCGGCCGCCCGGCTGAGCGCCGACCTGGCCTGAGCAACCGGCGGACCGCGGTGGCTACAGGGCCTTGAGGAAGCGGGCGACGGTGGGTGCCGCGGTGGAGGCGCCGAAGCCGCCGCTCATCGTGTCGCCCCCGACCTGACAGGCGAAGGCGATGTCACCGCGGAAGCCGACGAACCAGGCCACGGTCGCCGGCGGGGTCGCGGTGCCGTACTCGGCGGTGCCGGTCTTGCCGTACGTGCCGGCGGGCAGCCTGCTGGGCGCCGCGGTCCCGCTCACCACCACCGCGGCCATGAACGTGTGCAAGGTCGAGGTGACCACCGCCGGCAGCGGGTGCGTCGGCTCGCCGGTCGGTGGCGTCGCCGTGACGTACGGCTGGCGCCATGTCCCCGACGCGACCGCCGCCGCGACGCTCGCCATCTGCAGCGGCGAGACCACGATCCGGCCCTGCCCGATCGCCTCGGCGGCCGCGTCCGCGGCATCCATCGGCGCCGGCACCGAGCCGCCGAACGAGGTGATCGGCAGCGGCGCCGGCGCCTGGCTCGCGGGCAGCGGGCTCATCCCGTACAGCGCCGCGGCCTTGGCGAAGGCGCCGGCCGGCAACGTCGTCTCCAGGTTGATGAAGGCGGTGTTGCAGGACTTGGCGAACGCCGTCTCGAAGCTGATCGGACCGAGCGCCTCGCTCTCGGCGTTGACGAACGTCCGTCCGTCGACGTTGGTGGAGGCCCCGCACTGCAGGGTCTTCGACGCCGCGTCGCCGCTCATCAGAGCTGCCGTCGCAGTCACGATCTTGAACGTGGAGCCCGGCGGGTACTGGCCACGGATCGCCCGCCCGTACCCGTCGTAGGGATGATTGGCCACCGCGAGCACGGCGCCGGTCCGGGTGTCGATCGCCACCAGCGAGCCGGTCTGCGCCGCGGGCAGCCCGGCCAGCGCGCCCTCCGCGGCATGCTGCACGGCGAGGTCGAAGGAGAGCGTCACGGCCTTCCCGTCGACCACCGGGCGCGAGAGCAGGGTCGCCACCGTCGCCGCGTTGCCGTCGAGGATGCGGAGCGTGCCGCCGGGCGTCCCGGCCAGGGCGCCGTTGTATGCCCGCTGCAAGCCGCCGATGCCGCCGACGTCGCCCGCCTCGAACTGCGGACCGGCGGCCTTGGCCTGCGCGGCGGTGTAGACCCCGGTCGTCCCGATCATGTTGCCGTCGAGCTCGCGATCCAGACCCGGCAACCGGGTCCCGCCGGGCAGGACGAAGGTGCCGCGGGTGCCGAGCGTGCGGGTCCGCGCGAGCGTCTCGTCCGCGGTCAGCTGCGGGGTGATCGTCTGCGGGCTGAACGCGACCTTCCAGCTGCCGCCCACCTTGGCCAGCGCCAGCCGGCTGCTCTGCCGCCAGGTGCCGAGCCCCTGCAGCACCACCGCGCCGGTGAACGGCGCGCCGGCCCCGGAGCCCGTCGTCACCGGGCCGGGCGTGTAGCGGGCCGAGCTGATCTGCAGCGAGCTCGCGAGCCGCGGGATCTCCGTGGCGACGTACGACGCGGTGTCGGGCGTGGCCATCGAGGCCATCGCGGTCGCATCGCCGCGGCCCCAGGCGGTCAGGAACGCGTCGACCGTGGCGGTGGCCTGGGCGAGCGAGCGCCGGCTGGCTCGCCGGTGGTCGGCACGGACGGTCAGCAGACCGCCGACGAGGGCGAGCACCAGGACCACGACCACGGCCGCCGCGACCGGCGCTCGTCGCCGGCTTCGCCTGCGGTACGGGCGCGCGCCCACGCCGCCCCCGTACACCACGCTCAGGACACTAGGCGCCGACGGCCCGGAACGACCGGATCGTCACAGAACCGACACTCAGCCGCACACGGCGCCCTGGGCCGCGGAGCCCACCAGGCGGGCGTACTTGCCGATGGCCCCGGTCGGGTACCGCGACTCGCGGGGCTTCCAGCCCGCCTGCCGGTCGGCCAGCTCGGCGGCGCCGACGAGCAGGTCGAGGCGCCGGTGGGGGACGTCGAGCACGATCCGGTCGCCGTCGGCGACGAGCGCGATGGGACCGCAGTCGGCGGCCTCCGGCGCGACGTGCCCGATGCACAGCCCGCTGGTGGCACCCGAGAACCGGCCGTCGGTGAGCAGCACGACGTCCTTGCCGAGCCCGGCGCCCTTGATCGCCGCGGTGACCGCGAGCATCTCGCGCATCCCCGGGCCGCCCTTCGGTCCTTCCCAGCGGATCACGACGACGTCGCCGGCGACGATCGCGCCGCTGGTCACGGCCGCCATCGCGTCCACCTCGCCGTCGAAGACGCGGGCGGTGCCCTCGATCACGAGCGTCTCCAGGCCGGCGGTCTTGACCACCGCGCCGTCGGGGGCGAGCGAGCCTCGCAGGATCGCCAGGCCGCCGGTGGCCGACAGCGGCCGGTCGAGGCCGTAGACGACGAGACCGTCGGGCGCCGGTGGCGCGAGACTCGTCAGCTCCTCGCCCAGCGTCCGGCCGCTCACGGTGAGGCAGTCGCCGTGGATCAGCCCGGCCTCGAGCAGCGCGCGGAGCACCACGGGCACGCCACCGACCCGGTCCAGGTCGTGCATCACGTACGCGCCGAACGGCTTGACGTCGGTGATCTGCGGCGTACGTCGGCCGATGCGGTCGAAGTCGTCGAGGGTCAGCTCGACCCGGGCCTCGGCGGCGATGGCGAGCAGGTGCAGCACGGCGTTGGTGGAGCCGCCGAGGGCCATCACCAGGGTAATCGCATTCTCGAACGCCTCCCGGGTCAGGATCTGACGGGCCCGGACATCGGTCTCGACGAGGCGGACGACCGCCTCGCCCGAGCGGCGCGCCCACGCGTCGCGGCGACCGTCCGGGGCCGGCGCGGAGGCCGATCCGAGCAGCGACATGCCGAGCGCCTCGGCGGCGCTGGCCATCGTGTTGGCGGTGAACATCCCGCCGCAGCTGCCCTCGCTCGGACAGGCCGCCCGCTCGTACTCCCCCAGCCTCGCGTCGTCGATCAGCCCGCGGGCGCGGGCGCCGACCTGCTCGAAGACGTCGCCGATGGTGACCGGCGTGCCGTCCGCCAGGGCCCCCGGCAGGATCGAGCCGCCATAGAGGAACACGCTCGCGAGGTCCAGCCGGGCGGCGGCCATCAGCATGCCGGGCAGCGACTTGTCGCAGCCCGCCAGCAGGACCGAGCCGTCGAAGCGCTCGGCGTGCATGACCAGCTCGACGGAGTCGGCGATGACCTCGCGGCTGACCAGGCTGGCGTGCATGCCCTCGTGGCCCATCGAGATGCCGTCGCTGACGGCGATCGTCGTGAACTCCAGCGGGATCGCGCCCGCGGCGACCACGCCTTCCTTGGCGGCGGCGGCCAGGCGCTTGAGCGGCAGGTTGCAGGGGGTGACCTCGTTCCAGCTCGAGGCGACCCCGATCTGCACCTTGCCCCAGTCGTCGTCGCCGAGCCCGACGGCCCGGAGCATGGCGCGGGCCGGCGCCCGCTCGTACCCGGTGGTGACGTCGTCGCTGCGGGGCTTGCTCATGTACGGAGGCTACCGAGGCTCGCCGATCCGGCTGGGCTGGCTGGTCTGGCGCGCGCCGGCTGGGGGTGTGCGGGAGCCGGGTGTCGGTGCGGCGTCGTCCTGCACCGCCGGTGCCGAACCGTGCCCGACTTGTCTCCACAACCTCAATGATTGCAGTGGTTTTGGTCGACTCGGGGGTGTGTTCTGTGCTAGGATTCGAACATGTGTTCGATACAGCAGCTGACGGAGCGGGTGACGGCTGAGTTGGCCGCCCTCGCCCCGGCAGATGCGGTTCTCGGCACGGCCGGTGCGGACTACCTGGCCCTGCGGGGTGTGGTCGAGCGGCTCGAGGTCGTCGCGCTGCGGCTGCTCGCGGCGGTCGACGCCTCCGGTGCCAGCACCGCCGACGGCTCCGCATCGACCGCCGCGTGGGTGCGCCGGCGTACCGGGTGCTCGGGCCGCGAGGCAGCCGCCGACGTCAGCCTCGCGCGCCGACTGCACACCGACGGAGCCCGGCCGCTGAGCACGACCGCCGCGCTGCTCGACGCGGGCCGTCTCACCGTCGGCCACGCGCGGGTGATCGCCCGGGCCACCGCGACGAGCACGGTCGACGCGTTCGCGACCGCGGAGCCGCTCGTCGCGAAGGCCGCCGTCGACCTCCCGGTGGACGTCACGGCACAGGTCGCGGCGGCAGTCTGCGAGCACGCCGAGGCACTGCACGCGGGGGGCGCGGAGGACCCGTCGCGGCCCGCCGCGCCGCCGCCGAGGCTGGCCGGCGCCTGCATCTGTCGCGGTGCGGGGAGATGTGGGCACTGGACGCGATGCTTACCGCGGAGGCCGGTGCCGCCCTGCACGCCGTGCTCGAGCCGCTGGCGGTTCCGCGGCAGGCGCCGGACGGTGGCCCCGACCTGCGGACCGCCGCCCAGCGGCGGTCCGACGCGCTCGGTGAGGCGGCGGTGATGCTGCTGCGCACCGACCAGCTGCCCGTCCACGGCGGTCAGCGACCGCAGCTAACGGTCCACGTCGATCTCGACACCCTGGTCACCGCCGGAGCCGGGGAGGGTTGGCTGCCCGACGGGTCCCGGCTCGGGCGCGCCGTCGCCGAGCGGCTCGGCTGCGATGCCCGGGTCGGCTGGATCGCCACCCGCGACGGCTCGCCGCACGACGCGGATGGCTCCGGCGCCGGCGACGGCGCCGGCGAGGGCGCCGCGGTGCGGGCGGCGCTGCGGCGGGTGGCGCCGGCGCTCGGCGGCCTG
>CAXTNT010000011.1:80472-123391 GCA_964245825.1 uncultured bacterium
CACCGAGGTCCTCGACGCCGGCCGTGCGCAGCGGCTCGTCAGCCCCGGCCAGCGGCACGCGCTGGCGGTCCGGGACCGCGGCTGCGTCTTCCCCGGCTGCGACCGGCCGCCGGCCTGGTGCGACGCCCACCACCTGACGTACTGGTCACGCGGTGGCCGGTCCGACCTCGACAACCTCGTGCTGCTCTGCGGCCGTCACCACACGGTGGTCCACGACCAGGGCTGGAGTCTGTCCCGCGCCCCCGACGGCACCGTCACCGCACACGCACCGTAGGCCCCACGGTTCGAGCGCCGCCCCCCGGACGGTGCGTTCACTGACGTGTCCAGTTGTCAGTCGCTGGACGGGTCGCCACCGTCGCCAGGGCCGAACGCCCGGAGCATCTCCATCATGTCCTTGCAGGTCGGGCACACCGGCGACCCCGGCTTCGGGCTCTTCGTCACCGGGAACACGGCGCCGCACAGCGCGGTCACCACGTTGCCGAGCACGGCGGACTCGACGATGGAGTCCTTCCGTACGTAGTGGAACAGGTCGTCGTCATGCTCCTCGGGCAGCGGACGGGGCTCGAGCACCGTCGTCGTGCCGGGCGTCGCGCGGTGCGCGGGCTGGGGCGCGGGCAGGGTCGCGGGCAGGGTCGGAGTCGTCATGAGCTCAGCACCTCCAGGAGCAGTGAACGCACCTTGGCGGCGTCGGCCTTCCCGCCGGTCGCCCTCATCACCGCGCCGATCAACGGTCCGACCGCGCCCATGTTGCCGCCGCGCACCTTGGCCACGGCATCGGGCTGGGCCGCGACCGCCACCTCGACCGCCGCGCGCAGCGCACCGTCATCGCTGACCACGGCGAGACCACGAGTGGCGACCACCGCATCGACGTCGCCCTCGCCCGCGACGACGCCCTCGAAGGCCTGCCGGGCCAGCGCCGCGGTGAGCGTGCCCTCGGCCACCAACGCCAGCAGGCGCGCGACCTGCTCCGGCGTGACGCCCACCTCCAGCGATCCCACGCCGCGTTCGTTGGCGGCCTTGCCGACGTCGTTCAGCCACATCGCCCGTGCCGCGCCCGCGTCCGCTCCGAGCGTGACGGTGGCCACCACCGCGTCGAGGACGCCGGCCGTGGTCATCTGCTCGAGGTCCAGGTCGGTCCAGCCGTACGTGTCGCGCAGCCGCGCCCGCCGGCTCGCGGGCGTCTCCGGCAGCCGCGACCGCAGCTCCTCCACCTCCGCGACCGGGAAGGCGATCGGCACCAGGTCGGGTTCGGGAAAGTACCGGTAGTCGGTCGCCTCCTCCTTGGACCGTCCCGGGCTGGTCGAGCCCGAGTCCTCGTGGAAGTGCCGTGTCTCCAGCATGATCCGTTCTCCCGCGTCGAGCAGGCCGGCCTGCCGCGTCACCTCGTACCGGACGGCCCGCTCGACCGAGCGGAAGGAGTTGACGTTCTTGGTCTCGGTCCTAGTCCCGTAGGCCGCGCCCGGTCGCCGCAGCGAGGTGTTCACGTCACAGCGCAGCGAGCCCTGCTCCATGCGTACGTCGGACACGTCGAGGCCGCGCAGCACCTCGGCGAGCTCGGTGACGTAGGCCCTGGCCACCGCCGGTGCGTCGGCGCCCGCCTCGACGGGCCGGGTGACGATCTCCACCAGCGGGATGCCCGCGCGGTTGTAGTCGACCAGCGAGTGCGTGGCCCCGTGGATGCGCCCGGTGGCGCCGCCGACGTGCAGCGACTTGCCGGTGTCCTCCTCCATGTGCACCCGCTCGATTTCGACCCGGACCGTGCCGCCGGCGACCTCGACATCGAGATATCCGTCGGTGCAGATCGGCTCGTCGTACTGGCTGATCTGGAAGTTCTTGGGCATGTCCGGGTAGAAGTAGTTCTTGCGCGCGAACCGGCACCACGCCGCGATGTCGCAGTGCAGGGCGAGGCCGATTAGCACGGTGGAGCGGACGGCGGCGCCGTTGAGCACCGGCAGCGCGCCGGGCAGGCCGAGGCACACCGGGCAGACCTGGGTGTTGGGCTCGGCGCCGAACGCGGTCGGGCAGCCGCAGAACATCTTGGTCGCAGTGCCGAGCTCGACGTGCGTCTCCAGCCCGATCACCGGCTCGTAGCGGCCGACGGCCTCGGCGTAGTCGACCAGGCGGGTGCTGGTCACGGCGCTCACAGCGCGCCGGCCTCGGCGAGCAGGGGATGACCGCGGCGCTCGTCGAGCGCGGCCTCGAGCGCCGCGCCGACCGCGTAGAGCCGGTCGTCGGCCAGCGGCGGGGCGATGATCTGCAGGCCGACGGGCAGGCCCTCGGACAGGCCGCAGGGCACCGACATCGACGCGTTGCCAGCCAGGTTGCTCGGGATCGAGGCGATGTCGTTGAGGTACATCGCCATCGGGTCGCCGGCCTTCGCCCCGATCGGGAACGCCACCGACGGCGTGGTCGGCGAGACCAGCACGTCGACCTGCCCGAAGGCCGCCTCGAAGTCGCGGGTGATCAGCGTGCGGACCTTCTGCGCCTGGCCGTAGTACGCGTCGTAGTAGCCGCTGGACAGCGCGTACGTGCCCAGGATGATCCGGCGCTTGACCTCGGGGCCGAAGCCCGCCTCACGGGTGGCGGCCATCACCGCCTCGGCGCCGGCATCCCCGACCTGCACCCGCAGCCCGAACCGCATCGCGTCGAAGCGCGCGAGGTTGGAGCTGCACTCGCTCGGCGCGATCAGGTAGTAGGCCGGCAGTGCGTACGGGAAGTGCGGGCAGGACACCTCGACGACGTCGGCGCCGGCCGCGGTCAGCACGTCCACGGCCTGCCGGAACGCGGCCTCGACGCCGGGCTCGTACCCCTCGCCGGACAGCTCGCGGACGACGCCGACGCGAATGCCGGTCAGGTCGCGGGTGGCGCAGGCGCCGACGACGTCGGGTATCGGCGCGTCGATGGAGGTCGAGTCCATCGGGTCGTGGCCGGCGATCACGGCGTGCAGCAGCGCCGCGTCCAGCACCGTCCGGGCGAACGGGCCGGCCTGGTCGAGGCTGGAGGAGAACGCCACCAGGCCATACCGCGACACGGCGCCGTAGGTCGGCTTGACGCCCACCAGCCCGCACACCGCGGCCGGCTGCCGGATCGAGCCCCCGGTGTCGGTGCCGATGCCCAGCGGGGCCTCGTACGCGGCCACCGCGGCGGCCGACCCGCCGGAGGAGCCGCCCGGGATGCGGTCCAGGGCCCACGGGTTGTGGCTCGGCCCGTACGCGGAGTTCTCGGTGGAGCTGCCCATCGCGAACTCGTCCATGTTGGTCTTGCCGAGGATCACCACCCCCGCCTCGCGCAGCCGGCTCACGACCGTCGCGTCGTAGGGCGGCCGCCAGCCGGCGAGGATCTTCGAGCCGCACGTCGTCGGCACGCCCCGGGTGGTCAGCACGTCCTTGAGCGCCAGTGGTACGCCCGCCAGCGGGCCGTGCACCTCGCCCGCGTCGACGCGCGCGGCGGCGGCGAGCGCCCCGTCGGCATCGACGTGCAGGAACGCGTGCACCCGGTCGTCGACCGCGGCGATCCGGTCGAGGTGCGCCTGCGCGACCTCGACCGCCGACACGTCCCTGGCCGCGATGGCGGCCGCGGTCCCGGCGGCGGTCAGGTGAGTGAGGTCCCCGGTCACGGGGCTTCGTCCAGCATCCGCGGCACCTCGAACCGGCCCCCGGAAGTGGCGGGCGCGCCGGCCAGCACCTCGTCGCGGTCGAGGCAGGGGCGGACGACGTCGGGGCGGAAGACGTTGGTCAGCGGCACGCTGTGACTGGTCGGCGGGATGTCGTCGGCCGCCACCTCGGCGACCCGGGCGACCGCGCCGAGGATGACCTCCAGCTGGCCGGCGAAGGTCGCGAGCTCGTCGTCGGTGACCTCGAGTCGGGCCAGCCGGGCCAGGTGGGCGACCTCCGCGCGGGTGATCGCCGGGGCGGTCGTCGGCTCGGGCACGCGGCCGATCCTACGGGGCGGCGGGGGCGCGTACCCCCTGTTCGCGGGCTTGCGCCGACGTCGCCGGCTGCTTAGCCGGGCTGCTCCGAACGGCAGAGCGGCAGCACGGCGGCCAGACCCTCCGCTAACAGCAGCGCGAAGTGCTCCGCCGCGAGGACCGGGCGGCCGACCTTGACCGCCTTGTCGTACTTGGCCTTGCCGGGGTGCTCGCCCACCACGACGAGGTCGGTGCTCCGCGACACGCTGCCGGCGACCTTCCCGCCGCGTTCGGTGACCGCCTCGATCGCGCCCTCGCGGCTGAACCCGGGCACCGACCCCGTCACCACGACGGTCGCGCCCACCAGGGTCTGCGCCGCGGTGGGCGCGACCGGCTCGTCGACCATCCGAACCCCGGCGGCGGCCCACCGGTCGACGATCGCGGCGTGCCAGTCGACGGCGAACCAGTCGACCAGCGCCTGCGCGATGACCGGACCGACCCCGTCGACCTCCGCCAGCTCCTCGGCGCCGGCCGCCCGCAGCGGAGCCATCGCGCCGAAGTGCGCGGCGAGTGGCCGGGCCGCCTCCGGCCCGACGTGCCGGATCGACAGCGCCACCAGCACCCGCCACAGCGGCTGCGCCCGGGCGGCCTCGAGCCCGGCCAGCAGGCCCGTCCCCCGGGCGGCGAGCTCACCGTCCTTGCGGGTGAAGAACGCGGCCGTCGCGAGCTTCTCGGCGGTCAGGTCGAAGACGTCCGCCTCGTCGGCGACCAGCTGCGCCCCGAGCAGCGCGACCGCCGTCTCGTACCCGAAGGAGTCGATGTCGAAGGCGCCGCGGCCCGCCAGGTGGAACAGCCGCTCGCGCAGCTGCGCCGGGCAGGAGCGGGCGTTCGGGCAGCGGATGTCCTTGTCGCCCTCGGCCTCCGGCCGCAGCGCGGTGCCGCACTCGGGGCAGTGCGTGGGCATCACGAAGGCCCGCTCGCTGCCGTCGCGCAGGTCGACCACCGGGCCGACGATCTCGGGGATGACGTCGCCGGCCTTGCGCAGCACGACGGTGTCGCCGATCAGCACGCCCTTGCGCCGGACCTCGTCGGCGTTGTGCAGCGTCGCGAGCCCCACCGTCGAGCCGGCGACGAGCACCGGCTCCATGAAGCCGAAGGGCGTGACCCGGCCGGTCCGACCGACGTTGACGCGGATGTCGCGCAGCCTGGTCGTCACCTCCTCCGGCGGGTACTTGTAGGCCACCGCCCAGCGCGGGGCCTTGCTGGTCGTGCCGAGCTGGCGCTGCATGCCGAGGTCGTCGACCTTGACCACCACCCCATCGATCTCGTGCTCGATGTCGTGCCGGTGGGCGCCCCACCGCTCGACGTACGCCTGCACGCCGTCGAGGTCGGCGAACGTCTCGTACCGACTGGAGACCGGCAGCCCCCACGACTCCAGCGCCTGGTACGCCTCGGACTGGCTCGGCGGGTCGAAGCCCTCGCGGGCACCCAGGCCGTGCAGGGTCAGCCGCAGCGGCCGGCCGGCCGTGATCCGCGGGTCCTTCTGCCGCAGGCTGCCGGCCGCGGCGTTGCGGGGGTTGGCGAACGGTGCCTTGCCCGCCTCGACCAGGCCGGCGTTGAAGTCGGCGAAGGCCCGCACCGGGAAGAACACCTCGCCGCGCACCTCGAGCAGCGCGGGGGGCTCGCCGACCAGCCGGCTCGGGACGTTCGCGAGGGTACGCACGTTGGGCGTGACGTCCTCGCCGGTGCGGCCGTCCCCGCGGGTCGCGGCCCGGACCAGCCGGCCCTGCTCGTACACCAGGTCGACGGCCAGGCCGTCGATCTTCAGCTCGCACAGCCAGCGGACCGCACCGTCGCGGCCGGCCCGCTCGGCCCAGGCCGTCAGCTCGTCAGGGGTGAAGACGTTGTCGAGCGACAGCAGCCGCTCCAGGTGCGTGACCGGCGTGAACAGGGTCGAGACCGCGCCGCCCACGGTCTGCGTCGGGCTGTCGGGCGTACGCAGCTCCGGCTGGGCCGACTCGAGCTCGGTGAGGCGGCGGATCAGCGCGTCGTACTCCCCGTCGCTCACCTCCGGCCGGTCGAGCACGTGGTAGCGGAAGCGGTGCTCCTCGACGGTGCGGACGAGGTCGGCGTGCTCCGCCTGTGGGCTGGGCGTCGGGCTGGGCGTCGCGCTGGGCGTCGGGCTGGGCGTCGGGCTGGGCGTGCGGCGGCTCACCCGTCGACCTGCTCGACGAGCCGCGTCGCTGCCTCGGCGGTGCGCCGGTAGACCTCGGCCGGGTCACCGTCGGTGAGCCCGCACCGCGGGCTGAGCACGACCGCGGCCCGCCAGGCGTCGGCGGGCAGGCTGAGTCGGCGGTGCAGGTCGCGCGCGGGCGCCGGGTCGCCGTCGACGCCGAGCACGAACCCGAGTCCGCCCTCCAGCGCCTCGCCGACACCGTCGTCGTCGCGGGCCGTCAGCAGGGTGGCGTCCAGGCCCAGCCAGGTCGCCCCGGCGTCGCGCAGCAGGCCGACCGGCACCCGCTCGGCGCAGCAGTGCACGCCCGGCGTGGGCAGGCCGGCCAGGACGGTGGCCAGGATGTCCTGCAGCTCAGCGGTTTCCGGCCTGCGGAGGGCGCTGAAGCCGCTCGCGGTGGGGACGTGGCCGGCGGCAACCGCGGGCAGCGCCGGCTCGTCGAGCTGGACCACCAGTTGGGCGCCGGGGACCGCACGGCGCAACGTCGCGACGTGGTCGGCGAGCCCGTCGGCCAGCGAGGCGGCGATGTCCGCGACGGCCCCCGGATCCGCGAGCGCCTTGTCCCCGCGGGTCAGCTCCACCGTCGCGGCCAGCGTCCACGGCCCGGCGGCCTGGATCTTGAGTGCTCCGGTCCACCCGTCGGCGACCTCGGCGAGCACGTCGAGGTCGCGGGCGAGCAGGTCGCGCGCCCGGGCGAGGTCGTGTCCCGGCCTCGGCACGAACCGCCACCCGGCCGGTTGCAGGTCGACCGGCAGCTCGGTGAGCAGGACCGCCCCCCGGCCGACGAGGTCGGCGCCCGGTCCGCGCGCCGGCAGCTCGGCCAGGTGCGGCAGGTCGGGGAGCAGGTCGAACACCAGCCGCTGCGCGGCCAGGAACTCGGTGCCGGGCAGGCTACCCACCCCGGTCGCCGTCCCGGGTGGGACGGTGGCGGGCCACGGCGTGGTCGGCGCCGCCGGGACCGCGGGCGCGGGCGGGGCGCTCACGGCCCGCCGCCGCTCGTCGCCCGGACGCGGGCGCCGCCGAGCACGACGTCGCCCTCGTACAGCACGGCGGCCTGCCCGGCCGCGATGCCGCGGGCAGCGACGTCGAGAGTAATCGAGAGCCCGTCGCCGTCGGCGGCGACGGTGCAGGCGTGTGCCGACCCGTGCGCGCGCAGCTGCACCGCGGCCCGCCGCGGCAGCTCGACCGCGGCGAGCCAGCTGGCCGGGCCGGTGGCCACGACGGTGACCTCGAGGGCGGCGGCCGGCCCCACCCGTACGGTCCGGGACACCGGGTCGACGCCGAGCACGTAGCGGGGCGCACCGCCGGGCCCGGGCACCGACAGGGCCAGCCCGCGCCGCTGCCCCACCGTGAACGCGTACGCCCCCTCGTGCCGGCCCACCTCCACCCCGGCGGTGTCGAGCACCGGTCCCGGGGCCGGGCCGAGCCGGGCGCGCAACCAGCCGCCGGTATCGCCGCCGGGGATGAAGCAGACGTCGTGGCTGTCGGGCTTGTCGGCCACCGCGAGACCCCGCCGGTGGGCCTCGGCGCGGACGACCGCCTTGGTCGAGCCCCCCAGCGGGAAGTGCGCGTACGCCAACTGCCCGCGGGTGAGGGTGCCCAACACGTAGGACTGGTCCTTGCCGGCGTCGGCGCTGCGCCGCAGCACGCCGGCCGTCAGCCGGGCGTGGTGACCGGTGACCACGCCGTCGAAGCCCAGCGCCCGCGCCCGGTCCAGCACGGCGGTGAACTTGATCCGCTCGTTGCAGCGCAGGCACGGGTTGGGCGTGCGCCCCGCGGCGTACTCGGCGACGAAGTCGTCCACCACGTCACGGCCGAAGCGCTCGGCCAGGTCCCAGACGTAGAACGGGATGCCGAGCACGTCGGCGGCCCGGCGGGCGTCCCGCGCGTCCTCCAGCGTGCAGCAGCCCCGGGCCCCCTCGCGGACCGCGGCCGGGGCCGGCGAGAGCGCGAGGTGCACTCCGGTGACCTCGTGCCCGGCGTCGACGGCGCGGGCCGCGGCAACCGCGGAGTCGACCCCGCCGGACATCGCGGCGACCAGGCGCATCAGGCCCGTGCCCCCGCGCGCTGGGCCCGCGCGACCACCGGGCCGATCGCGGCCAGCACGGCGTCGACGTCGGCTTCGGTGGAGGTGTGGCCGAGCGAGAAGCGCAGGCTCGACCGGGCGGTGGCGTCGTCGGCGCCGAGCGCGAGCAGGACGTGCGAGGGGCGCGCAACCCCTGCGCTGCAGGCACTTCCGGTCGAGCACTCCACGCCGCGGGCATCGAGCAGCATCATCAGGGCGTCCCCCTCGCAGCCGGGGAAGGACAGGTGGGCGTTGCCGGGCAGCCGTCCGGCCGGGTTGGGGTCACCGTTGAGCACCGCGTCCGGGACGGCCGCGCGGACCCCCGCCACGAGTCGGTCGCGCAGCCGGGCCAGCCGGGCGGCGTCCTCCGCGAGGTCTGCGGTGGCCGCTCGCGCGGCCGCTGCGAAGCCCGCGAGTGCCGGCGGGTCGAGCGTGCCCGAGCGCAGGTCGCGTTCCTGCCCGCCCCCGTACCCGACGGGGGCGCAGGCCACGTCGTGCCGCAGCAGGAGGGCGCCCGCCCCGTACGGACCACCGATCTTGTGCGCCGTCACGGTGAGCGCGTCCGCGGCGCCGACCTGGAGCGGCAGCTGCCCGAACACCTGGACTGCGTCGACGTGCATCGGCACGCCGTAGTCGTGGGCGACCGCCAGCAGGGCCGTGACGTCGTTGACCGTGCCGACCTCGTTGTTGGCCGCCATGCACGTCACCAGCGCCACCGCGGCCGGGTCACGCTCCAGGGCTTCCCGCAGCACCGCCGGGTGGACCCGCCCGAGCGGGTCGACCTCGAGCCAGGTGACCTCGGCCCCCTCACGCCGCGCCATCGCGTCGGCCACGTCCAGCACGGCATGGTGCTCCACCGCGCTGGCCAGGATCCGGCGCCGGCGCGGGTCGGCGGCCCGCCGGGCGCGGTAGATTCCCTGCACCGCGAGGTTGTCGCTCTCGGTCCCGCCGCTGGTGAACACGACCTCGGACGGCCGGGCGCCGAGCACCTCGGCGAGCGCCTCGCGCGACTCCTCGACGACCCGGCGCGCCGCCCGGCCGCTGGCGTGCAGGGAGCTGGCATTCCCGGTACGGCCGAGCGTCCCGGTCATCGCGGCGAAGGCCTCCGGGCGCAGCGGCGAGGTCGCCGCATGGTCGAGGTACGCCACGGGGTGCAGCCTAGGCGGCACCGTCACGAGGGTCGCCGCGTTCAGCCCGGCGGCCCGGTGCTACTTGCGCTTGAGGATCTCCTCGGTCAGCTGCGGCACGACGTCGAAGAGGTCGGCGACCATGCCGAAGTCGGCGAGCTCGAAGATCGGCGCCTCGGCGTCCTTGTTGATCGCGACGATCGTCTTCGAGGTCTGCATCCCGGCCCGGTGCTGGATGGCGCCGGAGATGCCCACCGCTATGTACAGCTGCGGCGACACGGTCTTGCCGGTCTGCCCGACCTGGTTCTGGTGCGGGTACCAGCCGGCATCCGTCGCGGCCCGCGAGGCCCCCACCGCGGCGTCGAGTGAGTCGGCCAACTTCTCGATGAGCTCGAAGTGCTCCGGCCCGCCCAGTCCGCGCCCGCCGGACACGACGACCGAGGCCTCCGCGAGCTCGGGCCGGCCACCCTTGGCCTCCACCACCCGGTCGGTGACCTTCGCGCCCTTGGCGGCCGCGGAGATCTCCGGCGTCACCGTGATGACCTCGGGCGTCGCGGCCGCGGCCACCGGCGGCGTCGAGTTGGGGCGCACGGTGATGAACGGCGTACCCGTCGAGACCTTGGCCGCCACGATGGTCGCGCCGCCGAAGATGTTCTGGGTCGCCTGGAGCTCGGGGCTCACCGCGACGGCGTCGGTGATCAGACCGGAGCCGGTACGCAGCGCGGCGCGGGCGGCCACCTCCTTGCCCTCGGGCGAGGAGGGCACCAGCACGGCGGCGGGCGAGTGCTCGGACACCAGCGCAGCCAGCACCTCGGCCTTGGGCGCCACCAGGTACTCGTCGAGCTCCGGTGCCTCGGCGACGTAGACCTTCTGCGCGCCGTACTCGCCGAGCTTGTCCGCGAGCGACGCGACGCTGCCCCCGAGCAGCACCGCCGACGGCTCGCCGAGACTGCGGGCGAGCGTCAGCAGCTCGTTGGTGACCTTCTTGATCTCGCCGCCGGAGTGCTCGACGAGGACGAAGACCTCTGCCATGTCCTGATCTCCTCAGATGAGCTTCTGCGCGGCGAGGAAGTCGGCGATCTTGACGCCGCCGTCACCCTCGTTCTTGACGATCTCGCCGCCGGAGCGCGGCGGCCGGGCGGTGAAGTCGTCGACCTGGCTGGTGGCACTCGCCGTCCCGACGGAGGAGGCGTCGAGACCGGTGTCGGCCACGGTCAGCTTCGTGGTCGGCTTGGACTTTGCGGCCATGATCCCCTTGAACGAGGGGTACCGCGGCTCATTGATCTTCTCCACCACCGAGACGACGGCGGGGAGCGCGGCCTCGACCACGGCGTAGCCGTTCTCGGTCTGGCGCTCGATCGTGACCGACGTGCCGGGCACGACGGTGACCTTGCGCGCCAGCGAGAGCTGCGGCAGGCCGAGCCGCTCGGCCAGCAGCGCCGCCATCACCGACACCCGCGAGTCGGTGGCCTCCGAGCCGGTGATGACCAGGTCGTAGGAGAGCGTGCCGATGATCGTCGCGAGCGCGTCCGAGGTCTGCATCACGCAGGATCCGTGCAGCGCGTCGTCGGTCAGCAGGACCGCCTTGTCGGCGCCCATCGACAGCGCCTTGCGGACGGTGTCCATCGCCCGCTCGGGGCCCATCGTGACGATGGTGACCTCGCCGCCGTGGGCCTCCTTGAGCCGGAGGGCCTCCTCGACCGCGTATTCGTCGATCTCGTTCATGACGGTGTCGACCTTGGCGCGGTCGAGAGTCTTGTCCGCCGGGTTGAGCGTGCGCTCGGCCCAGGTGTCCGGGACCTGCTTCACGCAGACGACGATGTTCATCGGCAGTGCCCTACCTCCACGCACGGGGTCGCGGCCGCTCGGGCGCGACGACGGTGTCCGCTGGTTGTCCGGCCCAGTCTCTCCTGCGCGGGGGCAGGACGCTCACCGGGGTGTACGCCGCCGGTGTTACCCGCGGGTAGGAAGGTCAACCGCCGGCCGGCACCAGCCGCAGCGCCAGCCGCGGGCAGGCGGCGACGGCGCGCTTGGCGGGCCCGGCCAGACCCGCCGGGACAGGCGCGGGGTCGATCAGCGGGTAGCCCCACTCGTCGAGGTCGACCCGCTCGGGCAGCAGCTCCGCACACAGGCCCCGGCCGTCGCAGGCGATCCGGTCGACCACCAGCCGGTTCACGCCGCCACCGCGGCCCGGCAGGCCCCGCGCAGGTGTGCCTCGACGTCGGCGGCGAACGTACGCAGGCTGCTGCGCACCAGCCGGGCCGTGCCGTCCGGGTGGTGGCAGCCGCCGCGGCCGGCCACCAGCCCGGCCAGCTCGGCGACCCGGCCGGGCGCGGCGGGGTCGCCGGCCACGAGCCGGTCGAAGGCCGCCGCGAGCGCGGGCAGGCCGTTGACGCACGGGCCGCACTGCCCGGCGGACTCGCCCGCGAGGTAGGTCAGCACCCCGGCCACGTACGCCAGCGGGCAGGCGCCGTGGGGCAGGGCCACCGCCACCCCGGCCCCGGGGGTCACGCCGTGGACGGCGAGGGCGGCGCGCGTCCCCGGGCCGGTGAGGGCCGCCCCGGTCAGCCACGCGCCGTGGAATCCGCCGACGAGCAGTGCGGCTGGCGCCGGGTCGCGGCGGGCAGCCCGCAGCAGGTCCGCGTACGGCACCCCGGTCGGCGCCTCGATGACGGTCAGCTCACGGTCGCCCGCAGTGCTGACGGTGTGCAGCATCGAGCCCGGGGACTCGGGATCGCTCGCGGCGACGAACCAGCCGGCCCCGTACCGGACCAGCAGCGCCAGGTGGGCGAGGGTCTCGACGTTCTGGACGAGCGTGGGCCGGCCGCGGACCCCCTGGACCCAGACCGCGCCGGACCTGGGCAGCGCCGGACCCCCGCCGACGGCGTTGGCCAGCGCGGACTCCTGGCCGGCGATGAACCGCGCCGGCGCCGCGACGACCTCGACCCCGATGTCCCGGCCCGCCGCGACGCTGCGGTCGGCCACGGCCTTGGCCGCCAGTGCATACGCGGGCCCCTCGTGGGCGTAGAGCACCAGCCGCTGCGCACCGGACGCCCGGGCCGCGAGCGCCAGGCCGTCGAGGACCAGCTGCGGGCTGACCGCGAGCAGGGTGCGGTCCTTGGCGCTAGCCGGCTCGCTCTCGGCGGCGTTCGCGACGACCACGCCGGCGCCGGCGGTGGCGGCGGTGGTGAGCTTGCGCCAGACCGGGAACCCCGCGCCGCCGCGGCCGACCAGCCGTGCCGCCCGGGCCAGCGCCACGATCCGCTCGGGCGGCGGGGACGGCAGCGGTCCGTGCCGGTCGACATGAGCCGCGTACGAGGGGGAGCCCCCGCTGGGCAGCAGCCGCGGGCCGTCCGGGGGAATGCGCACCGGCGCCACCGCCGGCGAGGCGGTCACCGCGCGCCGGCGACGGCGACCCGGCTGGCAGCGCGGCGCCAGCGCGGGGAGGAGGACAGGCGCCAGCCGACGGCCAGGAGCACCGACCCGATCACCAGCACGTCGATCACGATCATCCAGGAGGCGGTGTTGTCGGTCCCGCTCCACATCCCGTGCAGGACCGCCGACGGCCAGGCGGCGAAGACCGCGCCGTGGATGAGCTTCCACACCCGCTGGCCGATCCGGGCGCGCAGCAGGCTGGTCACCACGACCGCCACGAACAGGTCCAGCGCGACGGTGCCCAGCCCGACCCAGATGGGGCGGTAGTCGCTCGTGAAAGGCACGACGACCGAGAGCCAGCCCACCCGCGAGAACGGGTCCAGCACGATCGTCGACACGTGCACCACCAGGAACGTGATCGCGAGCAGGGCGACGTTGCGGTGCAGCGCAGCGACCGCGAACCGGGGCAGGCCTGGCAGCGGGCGACCCCCGCGGGTCACGATGCCCAGCACCAGCGCCGTGGTGAACAGCACGAGCATGGCCACGCCGGTGCCGCGGGCCGCGTACCAGAGCACGATGCTGTTCACGCCGGCCACCCGCCCAGCCGCGTCACGGCGCCGTCGGCCGCCACGAGGCGCATCGGCAGGCCGCTCGACCGGGCGTGCTCGAGGCCGCGCTCGCCGAGCACGATCGTCGCCGTCGTCGCCACGTTGGCCGTCAGGCAGTCCGGTGCGGCGGCGCTCACGGTGCGCCACGGGGTGGCGGCGGGCAGCCCCGTACGCGGGTCGAGCAGGTGGTGCATCTCGGCGGCGCCGTAGGCCCACCGCCGCGCGCGTACCGACGAGGTCGCGAGGCCGCCGCCGGTGATGGCGACGGTCTGGGTCGGGCCGTCCGGCTCGGCCTCCAGCGGCTGCGGCAACTCCTGGACCCGGATGGCCCAGCCGCCCTCGGGCGCCGCACCCCGGGCGGCGACATCACCCCCGAGCGAGACCAGCACGCCGCAGCCGAGCTCGGCCGCGAGTCGCTCGGCGCTGCGGTCGGCGGCCAGCGCCTTGGCCGTCGCGCCGAGGTCGAGCCGGGTCCCGGGGGGCATGGTGACCACGGTGCCTGCCAGCCGTACGTCGGTCCAGCGGGCACGCGGGCGGACGGTGACCCGGCCGGGCCGCGTCGGTGGCAGCGCGACGAAGTCCAGGTCGTAGCCGCAGTCCGCGAGGGCCTGCCCCAGCGTCGGGTCGACGGTTCCGTCGGTCGCGGCGGCGGCGTCCAACGCGGCACGCAGCAGGTCGGCGAGCAGGGGACTGACGGCGGTCGGCGCGCCTCCCTGGGCAGTCAGCCGGCTGACCTCGCTGTCGTCCCGGAACCGGCTGGCGGCCAGGTCGAGGGCGGCCAGGTCAGCGGTGAGCAGCGCGCGGGCATCGTCCAGGGCGCCGGGGTCGGTGACGACGACGCGACACTCGCACCCGATCGCGCGCCAGGCCGCTGCGGTCGGGCGGCGTGCTACCGCGGTGCTCACGAGCCGCTCGAGGTGGCGACCGGGGCGGGGGGCGCGGGCGCCACCGGGGCCACGCTCGTGGGAGCCGCGGCGGCGGTGCTGGCTTTCGGGGTGGCGCGCACCGCGGCTGTCGTGGTTGCCACGGGTACGGGGGCTTTCGCGGCGGCCTTCGTGGCGGCCTTCGCCGGGGCTTTCGTGGCTGCTGCGGCGGCCGGCGTGCTGGCCGGCGGCGTCGTGGCGGTCGCAGTCGGCGTGCCCGCGGCCGTGGTCGTCGCGGCGGTGCTGGCGGAGGCCGAGCTGGCGGCGTCGGCGTGTGCGTGGGCTGCGGTAACCCCGACAGCGACCGCTCCCGCGACGCCGAGGGCCCCGGCCGCGATGGTGGCGGTCGTCGCCGCGCGCCGGCCCCGGCCGCGTACGCCTGTGCTCATGGTGGTCTCCTCATCCGCCCGGACGGGGAATTCGACCGGAGGAGACCCACGATGCCGGTGGCCGGTAAGCGCCTGCTGTGCCGACCCTGTGCGGATCGTATGAGCGTTCAACCACACCGGGCCCGGCCCTGCCGGCCGCCGGGCGCGCCGCGCCTGGGCGAGCCACACCCTCGGGCCCGGCACTGCCACCGGCCCGCGAGCGCCCGGCGCCCCGGCAAGCGCCTGTCCCGGTCACGAGCCGCTCGAAGCCGCGTCGGGTGGCTGGGCGCCTGCCGTGCTCGGCGCGCCCGCCCCCCCGGCGGACCCCTGCCCGACCGACTGCAGCTCGGATCTGGTCACCGGCGGGTCGTGGTGCGGTGGTGGCCGAGTCGCACCGACGGCCGAGGCGGCGGCTGCGGCCAGCACGCCGATCCCGGCGGTCGCGACGACGAGGCGCCGCCGGCCGCTGTCACGGAGCCCGTCCATCCCGCCAGTGTGACCCGCGCACGGCGATCGCGACACGGTTGCGGTCGAACCCAAGGCTGGGCCGGCGGGTCGGCGGCGGGCTCAGCCTGGTCTGTCGAGCGAGGCGAGCCAGCGGTTGTACGCGAGGTGCTGCTCCTCGTCGCTGTCGATGGTGGCGTCGACGTCGTCGCCCGCCGAGGCGGCGCCCGGCGCCGCGCCCCGCGAGACCAGCAGACCGACCCGGGCCCGCTCGTACCAGCCGGCCGTCTCGGCCACCTGCTCGGAGTGTCTGGCCCAGGCGATGTAGAGCGCGACGGGGACCACCGCCATCAGGCCGTCGCCGAAGACCCACATGATCGCGCCGCCGGTGTGGGTGTCGGCGAGCTGGCCCGGCCCCCAACCGGGGTGCGCCAGCGTCTGGATTGGTACCGACGCCTGCAGGAGGACGATGCCCACGAACGCGTCGATGACCATCGCCGCCATCACCATGAGCAACCGGCCCGGGTAGGACTGCCGCCAGCGCACCGGCGCGTTGCCCACCGCCGCGGTGAAGAAGTGCACGCCGGCCACGAGGTACAGCGCGTGCTCGAGCTGGCCCGCCCACGGGTGCTCCATCACCGCGCCCATCGCATTGGTCAGGTGGGTCCCCACGATCACCACCGTGTACGAGGCGAACGCGGTCGGCCCGGCGAACAGCAGGCCGACCCAGGGCCGGTCCACCAGCCGCCGGAGGCCGCCGGCGGGTCGGATCCCGAGCGCCATCGTCAGCGGCCGGCCCAACACCAGGAACGCCGGCACCACCATGATCAGCAGCAGGTGCTGGAGCATGTGCGCGGAGAACAGCGTCATGTCGTACACCGCGATCGCGGAGTTGAGCGTGACCACGAGCAGTGCCAGGCCGCCGCCGAAGGCCACCGTGCGCGGCCAGGGCCATCGGCTCCCGGTGCTTCGGCGGTAGGCGCGGGCGCCGAGGAGGTACCCGATCGCCGCCAGCCCGACCGCCACGTCGTAGACGACGTCGCCCTGCCAGGCGGCGAACGCCCTGTGCACGGTGAGCGGCGGCAGGTACGCCAGCGACTGGCCGGCGCGGCAGAGCGCCAGCGGCAGCACGGGGCCGTCGTGCCGGGTGATCCCGCGGGCGACAGCGATGCCGATGAGGGCGACGGCCGACGTCAGTGCGACGCTCCAGACCGCGCGCGACCGGGCTCGCGCCGGCGCCGTCGATGCCACGTCGCCGAGCGTAACGACGCGAGAGCCGACCGTCCCGCTCACACCGGCCCGCCGCACCAGGCAGCGGGCGCACGACGACCCCCGGCGGGGTAGGACGGGTGACGTGCGCAGACCGTTGCGGTTCCGCTCCGGCGAGCGGGTGCCCGACGTCCGCACGCTCACCGAGCGAGAGCGGCGCGACGAGGACATCGACCGGCGACGGCGCCGCTACCTGATGGTGATGCTGCCGTACCTGGTGCTGGTGCTACTGGGCTTCTTCCTGTTGCCGAGCAAGACGGCGCGCATCGTGGTCCTGCTGATCGCGCTCGTCATCCCACCGGTCGCGGCGATCCTGGCCAACACCCGCCGCTGAGCCGGCCCGCTGAGGCGCCTCATACGGGCTGCAGCAAGCCTTCATCGCGGGTCGGCGAAGGCCGCGCGGACCTCGGAGTGCAGGTCGTCGCCGGCGCTGATCACCACCTCGTCGCCGGCTTCGAGCCGGGTCCGACCACGGACGGAGACCAGGGCGCCGACGCGGACCAGCAGGCTCACCCACACGTCGCCGTGGCGGTCCGCGATGTCGTCGACGGTGCTGCCCTCGGCCTCCGACCCCGAACCGACGACGAGGCGGAGAACCCCTTCGGGCTCCTGCTCGAGTCGAACGCCGAGGGCGTACGGCTGCGGGGACGCCGCCCGCATCGGCACCCGCAGCAGGTGCGCCGCCGACGGCACCAGGCTGCCCTGCACGGCGACCGAGAAGGTGACGACGACGATCACGATCCCGTACAGCCGCTCCGACCCCGGGACCGCGCGGGCGGCGATGAGGATCCCGAGCAGGATCGGGACCGCACCCTTCAGCCCCGACAGCAGGACGAACGCGAGCTCCCCGCGGCGCAGCCGGGCCGGCAGCAGCAGCGGCCCGACGAGCAGCGGCCGGATCACGAAGGCGAGCAGCGCACCGATGACGAGGCCGGGCCCCCACACGTTCGCCCGCGAGACCACGTGCAGATCGACCGTGAGGCCGAGGACGAGGAACGCCACGATCTCGGCGAGCCCGGCCATCGCCTGGTGGAAGCGGACGATCTCGCGCTTGAACGGGGCGCGCTCGTCGCCGAGCAGAACGCCGGCGACGAGGACGGCGAGGAACCCCGAACCGTGCGCGATGGTCGCGACGCCGTAGATCAGGACCGCCCCCGACAGCGTGGCGATCGGGTGCAGCGCCTCGCTCGGGAGCGACACCCGGCGCACGAACAGCAGCAACAACCGTCCGCCCACCACGCCGAGCGCGAGGCCTACCGCCAGCTGCACCGCGAACTCACCCGCGACGTTGGCGAGGGTTCCGGCCGACAGGTGGCCGGCGGTCAGGAGGCTCATCAGCAATGCGATGCCGACCGGGTCGTTCGCCCCGGACTCCCCCTCGAGCAGCGTGCCCGATCTGCCCTCGATCTCACGGCGGCCGAGGACCGAGAACACCACCGCGGGATCGGTGGGCGACAGCGCGGTCGCGAGCAGCAGGGACACGTACCAGCTGAAGCCGAACGCCAGGTGCGCGAGCACCGTGAGCGCCGTCGCGGTCAAGGCGGTGCCGAGGACGCCGGCGAGGGCGATCGGCACGGCCGCCTCCCGGAACCGGCGCCAGCCGATGTGCAGGCCGCCGTCGAACAGGATCAGGACCAACGCGACCGTGACGATGCGCTCGAGGTCCTTCTCGCCGGGCGGGTGCAGCGGAACGACGGCGGCCTGGGCGACCGCCGCGGCGACGAGGAACAGGACCGGCGCCGGAATGCGGATGCGCGCCGACAACCGGTTCGACAGGACCGCCGCCAGCCCGGTGGCGGCGAGCAGCAACAGGACGAGCGCGTAGTGCCTCGTGTCGTCCATCGGTTCCCAGGGTCGTCGGATCAGGACGCCGACCAGACTTCCCGGCACACCCATGATCAGGCTACAGAGCGAGAAACGCCGGGGGGGTCGGTAGGTACGAGGAACATGCTCATGGCGCCCCGCAGCCGCTACCAGACTTCGATGCGGGCGCCGTGCCCGCGCGTTCGCGCCAGACGGCCGTCGCGGGTGACCAATGGGCACGCCAGCGCCTCTGCCAGGGCGACGTAAGCGGCGTCATAGGCAGAGACGTTGTCTCGCAGCTGGAAGGCGCGCCGGCGCAAGGCATCTGCCGAGGGCCAGCGTTGGATGGGGAGGTCGTCGAAGTCGGTGAGGAGGTCCTCCGCTCTCGTCGTGCTGAGGTGTCCACGCAGGGTGAGGCCCCGCAGTGCGGAGACGATCTCGAAGTCGATCAGGCCGGGGGCGTGCAGGTCCTCCGTGGCGAGGTGCGCCCGCAGTTCGTCGGTACCGGCTACGGCAGTCAGAGCATCGATCACCACCGCGGCGTCCACCACGATCACGTCGCCGAGCGCTGCTGCTGTTGCGCGTCACGCTGCGATCGGGCCTCGTCGAGTACCTCGAGGGCAGAGACCGCCGAGCGTTCGCTACGGCGGGCTGCCCGGTCGAGCACCTCCGCGGCCGTTGGCCGGGCGACCTCTCGGTTGAGCAGGTTCAACAGGTATGCATTCAGGGACTCGCCACGAGCGGCGGCCCGCGCCTTGAGCGCCCGCCTCGTCTCGTCGGCCACGCCCCTGATCTGCAGAAGAGAAGGCATGCGATAGAGAGTATCTCTTAGTTGATGCAGAGTGCATGCAACGGCGGGCAGCCCGGTGATCCGGGAAGGCCGTGGCGGCGGTAGCCTCGCCAGTCGGTCGCGGTCACGCGTCACCCCGAGCGCGTGCGCACGCGCTCCGTCCTGCTGGGAGCCCGGTTGAGCACCACACCCCAGCAATGACAGGGGATCTCGTGCTCACCGGAGAGCGGACGCTGCCCGGCATCCCGGATGAGAACTACTGGTTCCGGCGGCACGAGGCGGCCTACCGGGCGCTGCTCCCCTTCGTCCTCGGCGCGTACGTGCTGGAGGCCGGCGCGGGTGAGGGCTACGGCGCGGCCCTCCTGCGCAGCGGAGGGGCGGCGCGGGTCCACGCGCTGGACTACGACGCCGTGGCCGCCGCCCACGCCCACGCGGCGTACCCGGGCATCACCGTCACCCGGGGCGACCTGCAGCGACTGCCGGTCGCGACCGGCGCGCTCGACGTGGTCGCCAACCTCCAGACGATCGAACACCTGCACGACCAACCGGGTTTCGTGGCCGAGTGCGCGCGGGTGCTGCGCCCGGCGGGCACCCTGCTCATGACCACGCCCAACCGGCTGACGTTCTCCCCCGGCCTGGCCGCGCCGCGCAACCCGTTCCATACCCGCGAGCTGTCGGCCGCCGAGCTGCTGGCGCTGCTGGACCCGCACTTCGAGGTCATGCGGGCGTGGGGGCTGCGGCACGGGCGGTCGCTGCGTGCGCAGGAGGCTCGCGTAGGCCCGCTGGTCGAGGCCCAGCTGACCCGGGCGCCCGCGGACTGGGCGCCCGCCGTGCGTACGGCCGTCCACGGCGTCCGCGCCGCAGACTTCGAGGTCGACGGCCGCGATCTCGAGGCGTCCCTCGACCTCGTCTTCGTCGCGGTACGCCGCCCGTGAGGGAGGTCGGCACCTGCTGCGTGGTGCTGCACACGCACCTGCCCTGGGTCGCCCACCACGGGTCGTGGCCGGTGGGCGAGGAGTGGCTCTACCAGGCCTGGGCCGGTGCGTACCTGCCGCTGGTGGAGATGCTCGAGCGGCTCGCCGACGAGGGCCGGTCGCAGGTGCTGACGCTCGGCGTGACCCCGGTGCTCGCGGCGATGCTCGACGACCCGCACTGCCTGCGTGCGATGCACACCTGGCTCGGCACCTGGCAGGTACGCGCGGAGGGGGCCGCCGTCCGCGGCGTGCCCACCGCCGCGTACGAGGGAAGCCTTGCGGCGCAGGCGATCCGGACGTTCGAGCGGGGCTGGCGTCACGGCGGCTCGCCGGTGCTGCGGCGGCTGGCGGACGCGGGCGTCGTCGAGGTGCTCGGCGGCCCGGCGACCCACACCTTCACCCCGCTCGTCCCGCCGCCGGTCGCCGACCTCGCCCTGCGCACCGGTCTCGACGACACCACGCTGCGGCTGGGGCGGCGGCCGGCCGGCATCTGGGCGCCGGAGTGCGCGTACGCCCCGGGGCTCGAGGACCTGTACGCGCGGCACGGCGTCGAGCGCTTCCTCGTCGACGGCCCGACCGCCCGCGGCGAGACCGGCGCACCGGTCGACGTGGCCGGCAGCGGGGTGCTGGCGTTCGCCCGCGACCTCGACGTGTCCTACCGGGTGTGGTCGCCGCGCCGCGGCTACCCGGGCGCGGCCGACTACCGCGACTTCCACACCTTCGACCACGACAGCGGCCTGCGACCGGCGCGGGTCACCTCGCAGCACACGGAGCCCGGGCACAAGCGGCCCTACCGGCCCGAACGCGCCGCGGCGACCCTCGACGCGGATGTCGAGGACTTCGTCGGGCACGTCGTCGCTCGGCTGCGTGCCCTGCCGCAGGAACGCCCGCTGGTGGTCGTCGCGTACGACACGGAGCTGTTCGGCCACTGGTGGCACGAGGGGCCGGCCTTCTTGGCGCGGGTGCTGCGGGCGCTGCCCGCCGTCGGCGTCCGGGTGAGCACGCTGGCTGAGGCGGCGGCGACCCTGCCGGCCGTCCGTCGTGACCTGCCGGCCGGCTCGTGGGGCGCCGGCAAGGACTTCCACGTCTGGGAGAACGACCTGCGCGCCCGCCAGGAGGAGGTCGCGGACCGGCTGCTGCGGGTCTGCGCCAAGCGCACCGACTCGACCACCCGGGACGCCGCCTACGACCAGCTCGCGCAGGAGGCGCTGCTCGCGCTCGCCAGCGACTGGCCGTTCTGCGTCAGCCACGACAGCGCCGCCGAGTACGCGCGCCACCGCCTGGCCGGCCACGCGGCCGCCTTCGCCCGGATCGCGGACGCGCTGGAGGCGGGAGACGTGCCGCGCGCCCACCGCGCCGCCGCCGCGAGCCGCCGCCGGGACCACCCGTTCCCCCGACTCGACGCCCGGGCGCTGCGTACCTGATCGGCGCTCCGGGTAGACGGCGCGCATGACAACCGAGACCTCGCAGGGCATGACCACCGCCGCGCGCGCGAAGCTCATCGGCGCGGGCACGCTGATCGTGGTGGCGGTGGTCTTCATCGTCGAGAACGGCCGCAAGACCCGGATCCGGTTCATCGTCCCCGAGGTCCGGACGTACCTCTGGCTCGCGCTGCTGATCGCGTTCGCGTTGGGTCTGCTCAGCGGGCTGCTGCTGGCCCGGTACCGCAGCCGCCGCTGACCCCGGGCAGGATGGCGGCCCTGATGCGCGTGCTGATGCTGTCCTGGGAGTACCCGCCGGTCGTGGTCGGCGGGCTCGGTCGACACGTCCGCGCGGTGGCCACCGAGCTGGCGGCGCGCGGCCACGAGGTCACCGTCGTCAGCCGGCACGGTCCGGGTGCGGCGTACGACGAGATGCTCGAGGGGGTCCGCGTGCTGCGGGCGCCGGAGGATCCGCCGGCGTTCCCGATGAGCGACCTGCTGGCCTGGAGTCAGGCCCTCAACCACGCGCTGCTGCGGGCGGTGCTGCGCGCCGACCTGCCCCGGCCCGACGTCGTGCACGCGCACGACTGGCTCGTCGCCCACGCCGCGACCGCGCTCAAGGAGCACTTCGGCGTCCCGTTGGTCGCGACGATGCACGCCACGGAGGCCGGCCGGCACCAGGGCTGGCTCCCCGGGCCGATGAACAAGGCGATCCACACCGTGGAGTGGTGGCTGACCTACGAGGCGCGGCGGGTGGTCACCTGCTCGTCGTACATGCGCTGGGAGGTCACCCAGCTCTTCGACCTCCCCCCGGCGAAGGTCGACGTGGTGGCCAACGGCACCGATCTCGCGGCATTCCGGCCGAGACCATCGGCGGTACGCGCGGCGCGGGCGGCCCTCGGCAGCCGGCCGCTCGTCGTCTACGCCGGGCGGCTGGAGTGGGAGAAGGGGGTGCAGACACTGCTCGCCGCGCTGCCGCGGCTTCGCCGCGAGCATCCCGGCGTCCGGCTGGTGGTGGCCGGCACGGGCACCCTGGAGGCGTCGCTGCGGGCGGAGGCGCGGCGGCGGCGGCTCGGCCGGTCCGTGGTGTTCACCGGGCGGCTCGCGACACGGGAGCTGGCGGGGCTGCTCGGGGCCGCGGCCGTCGCGGTCGTTCCCTCGCTGTACGAGCCGTTCGGCCTGGCGGCACTGGAGGCCGCGACCGCCGGCGCGCCGCTGGTGGTGAGCGATGCGGGCGGGCTGCGCGAGCTGGTCGAGCCCGGGGTGAGCGGTCTGCGGGCGGTGCCCGAGGACCCGGCGTCCTGGGCGAACGCCATCTCCGCACAGCTGCGCGACGAGGTGGCCGCACGGCGGATGGCGCGGGTCGCGCGGTCGCGGGCCGCCGACGCCAGCTGGGCGCAGACGGCCGCCGCGCTCGAGGAGGTGTTCCGCCAGGCCGGGGAGCAGGAACGGCGGTTGCAGCGGTCGTTGGGCCGACCTGCGCCGCTGCGGATGGTCGTGCGCGACGGCAACCTCCTCGCCGATTCCGAGTAGTCGGTGACGTCTGCCACATGACTTTGACGTCAACGTCAAGGTTGGCCTACCGTGACAGACGTGTCCGCATCAGCGCCGCCGATCAGCCGTACCGCGATCACCGCCCTCCTGGTCACGAGCCTGGGCGTCGTCCTCGCGTTCCTGAACAGCTCGGTCGTGCTCATCTCGCTGCCGGCGATTTTCCGAGGCCTGCGGCTCGACCCGCTGGAGCCGCAGAACGTCAGCTACCTGCTGTGGCTGATCACCGGGTACCTCGTCGTCACCTCGGTGCTGGTCGTCGCGGCCGGCCGCCTCGGCGACGTGTACGGCCGCTCACGGCTGTTCACCATCGGCTTCGGGATCTTCACCTTCGGCGCCCTGCTGTGCGCACTGGATCCGCTGCACGGCGGCCACGGTGCGTTGTTCCTGATCCTCGCTCGCTGCGTCCAGGGTGTCGGCGGCGCCGCGATCATGGCCAACTCGACCGCGATTCTCACCGACGTCTTCCCGGCCGAGCGCCGCGGCTTCGCGGTCGGCATCAACCAGGTGACCGCGCTCGCCGGCTCCTTCGCCGGGCTCGTCATCGGCGGCGTGCTCGCCAACACCGGCTGGCGTTGGGTCTTCCTGGTCTCGGTGATCCCCGGCGTACTCGGCACGATCTGGTCCGCCCGCACCCTGCGCAACACCGGGACCCGGGTCAAGGTACGGCT
The DNA here is from genome assembly GCA_964245825.1 of uncultured bacterium. Taxonomy (GTDB): domain Bacteria; phylum Actinomycetota; class Actinomycetes; order Mycobacteriales; family CAJCIY01; genus CAJCIY01. Next base: position 104,002 of record CAXTNT010000011.1, read on the forward strand.
CGACGTCACCGGCAACGTCACCTTCGCCGTCGGCATGGTGGCGATCCTCACCGCGATCACGTACGGGATCCAGCCCGCCGGCGGTCGGGACAACGGGTGGCTCTCCCCCTTCGTGCTCGGCTCGTTCGCCCTCGGCGTGGTGACGCTCGTCGTGTTCACGATGGTGGAACGGCGCGTCGCGGCCCCGATGTTCGACCTCACGCTCTTCCGCATCCGCGCCTTCTCGATGGGCAACGCCGCCGGCCTGCTCGCCGCCACCGCGCGCGGTGGTCTGCAGTTCGCGCTGATCCTGTGGCTGCAGGGCATCTGGCTGCCGCTGCACGGCTACTCGTTCGCGGACACGCCCCTGTGGGCGGGCATCTACCTGCTCCCGCTGACCGTCGGCTTCCTGATCGCCGGCCCGGTGTCGGGCTACCTCTCCGACAAGTACGGCGCCAGGCTGTTCGCCACCGGCGGGATGCTGATCAACGCGGCGACCTTCGGCCTGATGATCGCCCTGCCGGTGGACTTCTCGTACCCGGCGTTCGCGGGGCTGCTGGTCCTGAACGGCCTGTCCTCCGGCCTGTTCGCCTCGCCCAACACGACCGGGATCATGAACTCCGTCCCGGCTCGGGAACGCGGCATCGCCTCGGGGATGCGCGCGACCTTCCAGAACTCCGGCCAGGTGCTCTCGATCGGCCTGTTCTTCGGCCTGCTCACCGCCGGGCTGTCCAGCTCGCTGCCGAGCACGCTCCGGAATGGGCTGATCGCGCACGGCGTGCCGGAGGCCGCGGCGGTGCACGCGAGCTCCGGTCCGGCCATCGGGCCGCTGTTCGCCGCGTTCCTCGGCGACAACCCCGTCCGGCAGCTGCTCGGCCAGAACACGCTGAACGGCCTGTCGGCGGACCAGGTGAAGGTGCTGACCGGGACTCGGTTCTTCCCGACGGTGCTGTCCGGCCCGTTCCACGACGGACTGGTGCTGGCCTTCGGGTTGGCCATCGTGCTGTGCCTGCTCGCGGCCGGTGCGTCCTGGCTGCGCGGCGGCAAGTACGTACACCAGGAGGAGGAGCCCTTCATGGTGATGCCGGAGCAGGCCGGGCTCGACGTCGCGGATGCCAACGAGCGGGACGAGTCGGCCGCGTACGAGTCCGAGCAGGTACGCCTGGAGCGGACGGGCCGACGGTGACCCCCGCACCGACCACCGCAGCGCCGGCCCCCCCGGCCATCGCGCCGACCACCCCCCCGACCGCCGCGACGATGGCCATCGGCGCCCTCGCGGCGGCGGCGGGCGTCTCGACCCGGACCGTCCGCTACTACGAGCAGCGGGGCCTGCTGTCCCCCGCCGGGCACTCGGTCGGCGGCGCACGCCGTTACGACGCGGAGAGCCTCGAGCGGCTGCAGCGCATCCGCGAGCTCGCCGAGATCCTGGGCTCCGACCTCGAGGAGATCGAGCGCATCCTGGCGGCCGAGGATCGGCTGACCGCCCTGCGGCAGGCGAAGGCCAAGGCCGGCCCGGACGAGGCGGCGGCCACCCGGCTCGCCAGGCTGGCGGCCGCGCAGGACATCAACGACGAGCTGCGGGCTCGGATCGCCGAGCGGGTCTCGCGGCTCGCCCTGCTGCTCGACGAGTGCGACGAACGGGATCGGCGCTACGCCACGCTGCGCCGCCAGCTCTCCCCCAGCCATACCGTCTAGACCCCTCGGCGGTGCCTGCACCTGCTGACCCAGGGCTGGGCACGGTAAGAGCGCGCGCCCAGGAACGCGGCTACTTCCGGGCGGCGATGACCGGCGCGGCCGCCTCGCGTACCTTCCGCGCCATGTCGGCGATGGCGGCGCGCTGATCCGCCGCCGCGTCGTAGTCGGCAATCCGGTCCCGGACCACCCGCGCGGGTACGCCGACCGCGACCGCCCACGGCGGGATGTCGGCGTTGACGACGGTGTGCGCGGCCAACACGCACCCGCGGCCGACGGTCGTCCCGCGCAGCACCGTGACCTTGGTCCCCACCCACACGTCGGGCCCGATCCGTACCGGCGACTTGGCGATGCCCTGGTCCTTGATCGGCACGTGGATGTCGGCGAAGACGTGGTCGAAGTCGCAGACGTACACCCAGTCGGCAACGATCGTGCCGGCGCCGAACTCGATGTCCAGGTACGTGTTGACGGTGTTGTCCTTGCCGAACACGCACTTCGGCCCGATCCGCAGCGTGCCCTCGTGCGCGCGCAGCGCGTTGCCCGTGCCGATGTGCGCCCACGCACCGAGGACCATCCGGCCATAACCCTTGCGCGCGTACAGATCCAGGCGGGCGCCGAGGAACACGAAGCCCTCGGTGACGATCTGCGGCTTCCCCAGCCGCAGCAGCAGGAACCGCCAGTACCGCGGCAGGTAGAACCGGCCCCAGGCCCGGTTGTGCACGACCCACAGCAGGCTCGCGAGGGTGCAGGTACGCACCTGGGCGGGATCACGCGGCGGCATCCGCCGGACGATGCGGCACCACGTGCCGAGGGCTTCGAGCAGCATCAGGCCGGCGCGAGCCCGGTCACCAGCGCGTTGTAGAACAGCGCGTCCGGCACCACCCGGTCCAGGATCCGGGCGTCGAGAGCCGACAGCCGCTGCCAGGAGTGGTACGCGAACAGCGCCCACCGCAGCCCGAGCCGCCCGGGTGCGACGGCGGCCTCCATCGTCCGTACCGGCCAGCCGAACCAGGCCGCGGTCAGTTCCTCGGTGCGCACCTCCACGTCGGTGGCGCCGGCGGCGACGGCCAGCCGCCGCAGGCGGGCCGGCGCGAAGGTGTGGATGTCGACCATCGACTCGAGTGCCGCCGCCTCGCTGGAGGCGTCGAGCTCGGCAGCCGGGCGGATCCAGTCGGCCAGCCCCGGCACCCGCCCGGCAGCCTGCGCGGCCTTCCAGGTCAGCCGCGAGAGCCGGCGCGCGATGATGTCGCCGTACTGCGTCGGCTCCCCGGCGAAGACGAACCGGCCGCCGGGCTTCAGCACGCGGACGACCTCGCGGAGCGACTGCTCGACGTCCGGAATGTGGTGCAGCACAGCATGTCCGACGACCAGGTCGAAGCTGTCGTCGGAGTACGGGAGGGTCTCGGCGTCGGCCACCCGGCCCTCGACCTCGAAGCCGAGCCCGCGGGCGTTGCGCGTCGCGACCTCGACCATGCCGGGGCTGATGTCGGTGACGTGGCCGCTGCGGATCACGCCGGCCTGCACGAGGTTCAGCAGGAAGAACCCGGTGCCGCAGCCGAGCTCGAGGGCCGTGTCGTAGGGCCAGCCCGCCGTCCCCGCGACCGTCTCGAACCGCTCCCGCGCGTAGCTGATGCAGCGCTCGTCGTAGGAGATCGACCACTTCTCGTCGTAGCTGTCGGCCTCCCAGTCGTGGTAGAGCACGTTCGCGAGCTTGGGGTCGTGGCGCGCGGCCTCGACCTCCGCCCGAGTGGGCGCGGTCATCGGCCCGCCAAGCGTTTGGGCCTGGTCATCGGCCCGCGAAGCGGGCCTTGCCGGGGCCGCTCTCGACGAAGGTGTCCATCCCGATGCTCCGGTCCTCGGTCGCGAACAGGCCCGCGAACAGCTTGCGCTCGACCTGCAGGCCCGCGTCGAGCGTCGTGTCGAGACCCTCGTCGATCGCCTCTTTCGCGGCCCGGAGCGCGTACGCCGGACCCTGGGCGTAACGGCGTACCAGTGCGATGGCCTCGGCGTGCACGTCGTCGGCGGCCACGACCTTGTCCACCAGGCCGATCGCGAGTGCCTCGTCCGCACGGACGTGGCGGCCGGAGAAGATCATGTCCTTGGCCTTCGCCGGGCCGACCAGCCGCGGCAGCCGCTGGGTGCCGCCCGCGCCGGGGATGATCCCGAGCAGGATCTCGGGCTGGCCGAGCCGGGCGTTGTCGCCGGCCACCCGGAAGTCACAGCACAGCGCGAGTTCCAGGCCGCCACCGAGGGCGTACCCGGTCACCGCGGCGACCGTCGGCTTGGGGATCCGCGCGACGGCGGTGAACGCCGCCTGCAGTGCGGCGGAGCGGTCGACCATGTCCACGTACGACATCGCCGCCATCTCCTTGACGTCGGCGCCGGCCGCGAACACCTTCGGACCGCCGTAGACCACCACGGCCCGGACGGCGCGGTCCGCCGCGAGGTGCTCCGCCGCAGACCGCAGCTCGCCCTGGAGCACCGAGTCCAGCGGGTTCATCGGCGGGCGGTCGAACCGCAGGGTCGTGACCGCGCCCCCGGTCTCCTCGTCCGGCTCGAGCCGGACGAACTCCCACTGGGCCACGCCGTGCACCTCCTGATCGGCAGGCACCGACTCTAGCCACGGCGCTAGGTTCACCGGAGTGAGCGACCAGGCGTGGCCCGGCCGCCCCACGCCGCTCGGTGCGAGCTGGGACGGCGAGGGCACCAACGTCGCGGTCTTCTCCGCGGCCGCCGAGGGCATGGACCTGTGCCTGCTCGACGACGACGGCGTCGAGACGCGGGTGGCGATGCGCGAGCGCACCGCGCACGTCTGGCACTGCTACGTCCCGCTGCTGGGACCGGGTCAGCGGTACGGCCTGCGGGCGCACGGCCCGGACGACGTGGGGCGTGGGCTGCGGTTCGACCCGAGCAAGCTGCTCGCCGACCCGTACGCCCGGGCCTTCGACGGCGATTTCGCCTGGGACCCGGCGGGTTTCGCGCCCGGGGTGGACACCGCGGGTCGCACGCCGTGGTCGGTCGTCGTCGACCCCGGCTTCCCCTGGGGCGACGTGCACAGCCCGCGCCATGCTCTTGCCGACAGCGTGATCTACGAGGTGCACGTCCGCGGTTTCACGCGACGGTTGCCCGGGGTGCCCCCCGCGCTGCGGGGCACGTACGCCGGCCTGGCCCACCCCGCCGCGCTGGAGCACCTGCTGCGCCTGGGCGTGACCGCGGTCGAGCTGATGCCCGTACACCACTTCGTCGACGAGCCGCACCTGCAGCGCGACGGCCTGCGGAACTTCTGGGGCTACAACTCGCTGGGCTACTTCGCGCCGCACGCGGCCTACGCGGCGAGCGGCAGTCGCGGACAGCAGGTACGCGAGTTCCGGGCGATGGTGCGATCGCTGCACGAGGCCGGCATCGAGGTGCTGCTGGACGTGGTCTACAACCACACCGCCGAGGGCGACCAGACCGGACCGACCCTGGCCTGGCGCGGTCTGGACAACGCTGGCTACTACCGGCTCGCCGACGACCCGGCGCAGTACGTCGACTACACCGGCTGCGGCAACACGCTCGACGCCCGCCAGCCGCACGTGCTGCAGATGATCATGGACAGTCTCCGGTACTGGGTGACGGAGATGCGGGTCGACGGGTTCCGCTTCGACCTGGCCGCCGCGCTCGCCCGGTCGCTGCACGACGTCGACAAGCTCTCGGGGTTCTTCGACTGCATCGCCCAGGACCCGGTGATCAACCAGGTCAAGCTGATCGCCGAGCCCTGGGACGTCGGCCAGGGCGGCTACCAGGTCGGCGAGTTCCCGCCGCTGTGGGCCGAGTGGAACGGCAAGTACCGCGACACCGTGCGCGACGTGTGGCGGGGGGCGGGAGTCGGGGTGGCCGACCTCGCCTACCGGCTGACCGGATCGAGTGACCTCTACCAGGACGACGGCCGGGCGCCGTACGCCTCGGTCAACTTCGTCACCGCGCACGACGGGTTCACCCTCGCCGACCTCGTCTCCTACGACCGCAAGCACAACCAGGCGAACAAGGAGGGCGGCCGGGACGGCACCGACGACAACCGCTCGTGGAACGGGGGGGTGGAGGGTCCGACCGACGACGCCGACGTCCGCTCGGGCCGGCGGGCCCGCCGGCGGGCGATGCTCGCGACGCTGCTGCTGTCGGCCGGTGTGCCGATGTTGGCCGCGGGCGACGAGCTGGGGCGTACGCAGGGCGGCAACAACAACGCCTACTGCCAGGACGGCGCGATCTCCTGGCTGGACTGGAGCGGCACCGGTGATCCGGCCGGCGACGACCCCGCCCTGACCGACCTGGTAGCCGGGCTCATCGCCCTGCGCCGGCGCCATCCGGTGCTCCGGCAGCGGATGTTCTTCTCCGGCGCGGTCCTCGACGGCGCGGGACGCAAGGACATCGGCTGGTTCGGCCCCGGCGGCGACGAGCTGACCGAGTGGGGACCGAGCACCGAGACGCTCGGGGTCTTCCTGTCCGGCGACGGCATCCGCAGCCGCGGGCGCCGGGGCGAGCCGGTGGTGGACGACTCGTTCCTGCTGTGGCTGAACCCGCAGCCGACGGCCACGACGGCGACGCTCCCCTCCTGGGCGACCGCCTACGAGCTGGTGCTGGACACCGCGGCCGACGATCCGCTGGCCGGGGGGCCGGTGGGCGGCACGGTCTCGCTCGCGCCCTGGGCCGTCGTGCTCCTGCGCGCGCTCACCTGACCCCGGGCATCACGCCGAGGCGACCAGACCCAGCTCCGCGCCACCGGACAGCAACGGATGTCGCGGCAGCACCCGCACCGTGTAGCCAACGCCCCCCGCCCCGCCCGCCGCGACCAGAACCGCCTCCGCGACGAGGCGCCGCCGCGGGCTCGCCAGGTGCGTAGCATCCCGGCTGTGACCACTACCGGCTCCGCAAAGAGGGCCCGTGCAGGTCTCTCACGGCTGTGGGCCGGCGTGCCCGGCCAGCGCGGAGGCCGTTCTGGCCACCGGCCACGCCGAGGGGCGATCGGCGCGGCCGTTGTCGCGCTGGTCGCGGCGGGCGCGCTCGTCACCGGAACCGACAGTGCGCAGGCCGCGCCGGCGTTCCCGGGCTGCCACGTCGGTCCGGACCGCATCCAGGTGCGCTACTTCGACGGGACACAACGGGGTGTCGTCGACACGCTCTACCTGAACGACCACGACACCCTCTACGAGGGACGCCTTGCCTTGTGCACTTTTCCCGTCGGCACCTGGCACGCCGCCAACAGGCGCCTCGAGATGCACCTCACGTCGGGCATGCTGGCCGGCTGTCGCCTGCACGGCTACGTCCTGCCGGTTACGAGCGTGGATGGGGGCGTCAGCTTCGCGGGCCTTGGACACTGCCCCGGGAGCGCTGTCTACTGGCGGCTGACGTACTACGACGTCTGACGGGCGGCGCGCAGGACGTCGGCCCCGGGTCTGCCGGCGGCGCGCACTGTGTCAGCGTCGGGTACGCGGGCGCACACGCAACCGTCAGCGGACGGCGCGGAGGACGGCGGCGGCATAGCGCTCCACCGCGTGCCGTTGGACCCGGCGCACGAACGGTCCCGCCGCGGCCACCGACGCTGACGCGGGGCGGCTGAACGAGCGGATCTCCAGCCAGGTGTGACCGTCCGCGCGGCGTACGACGAAGGACTCCTCGCCGACCAGAGGATGCCCGGCCACCGACCCGTAGGCGAAACCACGAGCGTCAGCCCCGTCGAGGACGGAGACGACCCGGCACGGCGCCAGGATCCCCGCCGCACCGACCGGGAACGCCTGCAGCACAGCCGTTCCCACCGCTGCGAACGGGGCGCCGGCGGCGATGGCGAGGCCGGCACCGCGCAGGACCGTCCAGTCGAGGATCGCCTCCCCGGCCGCGCCGAACGACCCGGCAGGCAGCTCCCACCGCCGGTCGAGGTGCCGCCACCCGGACGGCAGCTCGGCCCGTCCGGTCGCCCCGACGGGGTCGTACGACAGACCCGCAGGCACGGCGTCGAGCCGAGCGGCGAGGGAGGCCGTCGTCGGCCGCCAGACCAATGTCACACCGCGCCGACCAGGGAAACCGCCCGGCGCCAGGACCTCACGCCGAGGCGACCAGACCCAGCTCCGCGCCACCGGACAGCAACGGATGTCGCGGCAGCACCCGCACCGTGTAGCCCAGCGCCCCCGCGGACGACAGCGGCAGCTGCCCCTCGTACCGGGCCTCGTCGTCCTGCTGCGAGAGGGCCATCGGCAGTGTCGCGATCTCGCTCATCTCGTCCTGCTCGTCGACCGGCCCGTACGCGACCTGCACCTCGACGTCCTCGGGGTCCAGCCCCCCGAGGTGGACCGTCGCCCGCAGGCCGAGGGTCGCGCCCAGCACCGGCACGTCGTCGGCACCGGCCGACTCGACGTGCAGCACCCGGACCGCCGGCCAGGCCGCCCGCACGCGGGCGATCCACCCGGCCAGGTCTTCGGCAGCCGACACCGTCGCCCGCACCGACAGCGCCGCCGGGAAGTACAGCTCGGTGACGTAGTCGCGCAGCATCCGCGAGGCGAGCACCTGCGGGCCGAGCGAGGACAGCGTGTGGCGCACCATCGCGACCCACCCGGTCGGCGGCGAGGCGGCGTAGAACCGCGGCACCACCGACGACTCGAGCAGCTCGTACAGCGCCCCGGCCTCCAGCGCGTCCCGGCGCTCGCCGTCCTCGACGCCGTCGGCGGTGGGGATCGCCCAGCCGTTCTCGCCGTCGTACATCTCGTCCCACCACCCGTCGCGGATCGAGAGGTTCAGGCAGCCGTTCAGCGCGGCCTTCATGCCGCTGGTGCCGCAGGCCTCCAGTGGCCGCAGGGGGTTGTTGAGCCACACGTCGCAGCCGGGGTAGAGCACCTTGGCCATGCGCATGTCGTAGCCGGGCAGGAACGCGATCCGGTGCCGGACCTGCGCGCGGTCGGCGAACTGGACGATCTTCTGCACCAGCTCCTTGCCGCCGTCGTCGGCCGGGTGGGCCTTGCCCGCGATCACCATCTGGATCGGCCGAGCCGGGTCCAGCAGCATCGCCTCGAGCCGTCCCGGGTCGTGCAGCATCAGAGTCAGTCGCTTGTACGACGGGACCCGCCGCGCGAAGCCGATGGTCAGCACGTCGGGGTCGAACGCCGTCTCGGTCCACCGCAGCTCGGCCGGCGAGGCGCCGCGCACCTCCCACGACGCGCGCAGCCGGCGCCGGACGTCCTGGACGAGGCGTTCGCGCAGCAGCCGCCGGGTCTTCCAGATCACCTCGTCGTCGATCTTGCCGAGGTCGGCGAAGCCCCGTCGGTCGCTCGAGACGTCGGTCGCCGCGATTTCCATCACCTCGCGGGCGACCCAGGTCGGTGCGTGCACACCGTTGGTGATCGACGTGATCGGCACCTCGGCGGTGTCGAAGCCCGGCCACAGGTCGCCGAACATCCCGCGCGAGACGACGCCGTGCAGCTTCGCCACCCCGTTGGAGCGCTGGGCCACCCGCAGCCCCAGATGCGCCATGTTGAACAGGTCCGGATCCTCCTCCGCGCCCAGCGCGAGGATCACCTCGAGCGGAACCCCCGGTACGTGCGCGAAGTGGTCCGCGACCAGCCCGCGGGGGAAGCGGTCGATGCCCGCCGGGACGGGCGTGTGGGTGGTGAAGACGGTGCCCGCGCGCACCACCGCCAGCGCCGCGTCGCAGGAGCGTCCGAGCTCGACCTGCTCGCGGAGGCGCTCGACCCCGCCGAACCCGGCGTGTCCCTCGTTGGCGTGGTAGACCTCGGGCTCGGGCAGACCCTCGGCCGCCGTGTACGCCCGTACCGCGCGCACCCCGCCGATCCCCAGCAGCATCTCCTGCAGCAGCCGGTGGTCGGTGCCGCCGCCGTAGAGCCGGTCGGTCACGGACCGCTCGTACTCGGCGTTGTCCTCGACGTCGCTGTCGAGCAGCAGCAGCGGCACCCGGCCGACCTGCGCCCGCCAGACCTGCGCGTGCAGGGTACGGCCGCCGGGCTGGTCGACGCCGACCCGGATGTCGGTCTGGGTCAGCGGCAGCCCGTGCGGGTCCAGGCCCGGGTAGCGCTCGGTCTGCCAGCCGTCCCGGGTCAGACCCTGCACGAAGTAGCCCGCCCGGTAGAGCAGCCCGACGCCGATGATCGGCACGCCGAGGTCGGAGGCCGTCTTGAGGTGGTCGCCGGCGAGGATGCCCAGCCCGCCGGAGTACTGCGGGAGCACCTCGGTGATCCCGTACTCCATCGAGAAGTACGCGATCCCGTGCGGCGCCTCGGGCCCGAGCGTCTGGTACCACCGGTCGGCGGTGAGGTACTCCCCCAGGTCGTCCGCCGCGTCGGCGAGCCGGCGCAGGAACCGCTTGTCCTTGGCGAGGGCCTGCAGGCGGGCGGGCGCGACCGCGCCGAGCAGCCGCATCGGATCGTGCTCGCTGGCCTCCCACAGGTCGGGGTCGACCGCGGCGAACAGGTCCATGGTCTCGGGGTGCCAGGACCAGCGCAGATTGAGCACCAGCTCCCCCAGGGCAGCCAAGGGCTGCGGGAGCTGGGCGCGGACGGTGAACCGGCGGAGGGCTCTCACCGCGCCGACCCTATCGACGGCCGCCGGCCGACTCGCGGCGAACGCTTCAGATACCTGGGCGGCGCGACGATCCCGACGGGGTGAACCGAGGGGCCGGCCGACTCGCCGTGGCGGCGGTCGGGCTGGCCTGCCTGCTGGCCGGCTGGATTCTCGGCTCGCCGGTCGGCTCGTCCCCGGACGAGGCCGCCCACCTCATCAAGGGTGTCGCCACCGCCGAGGGTCACCTGCACGGCGCCGATGCCTCCGCCGCGTACCCCGGCGGCGGTCTCGACACCGCGTTCGCCCGTCGCTTCCCGGTGCCTCCCGCGCTGGCGGTGGCCGACGTGCCGCCCTGCTATGCGACGGCACCGGACCTGACCGCGGCCTGCGGTCCGTCACTCACCGCCACCCACGCCGCCACGGCCGTCAGCCATCTGGGCGGCTACTTCCCGCCGGCGTACCTGCCACTGGGGCTGGCCGAGCGGACCCAGTCGGACCCGGACGCCGCCGTGCTGGCCGGCCGGGCCACCGGCGCTGCCCTCTGCCTGCTGCTGCTCCTGCTCGCGTTCGGCTGCCTGCGTACCCGGTGGGAGCGGCTGGGCTGGCTGTGTGCGCTGACGCCGGTGACGCTGTGGACGGCCGCGTCGGCGGCCACCAACGGGCTCGAGGTCTGCGCCGGCATCTGCCTCGTCTCGGCCCTGTGCCGGGAGCGGGTGCCGGTTGGGGAGGTGCGTACCGCCGGCGACGCGGGCGGCCGACGCCGGCTGGGCTGCGTCGCGTGGGTCGCGGGCGCCACCACGCTCGCGATCGCGAAGGCGGCCGGCCCGGTCTGGCTCGTCGCCCTGCTGGTGCTCTCGGCCATCGCCCTGCACGGGAGCCCGCTGCCGGCTTTCCGGGGCAGGTGGCGGCTGCTGATCGCGCTCCCGGTCGTCGGGTCGGTCGCGAACCTTGCCTGGTCGGCCGTGGCCGCGACCAACCGGGTGCCGCAGCGCCCCGCCGCGCTGCTCCCCTCGATCCTCCGCTCCGAGCACCTGACCGCCTACCGCGCGGTGCCGCAGATGTTCACCGGCTTCGGCTGGGAGGACACCCAGGTACCCGGGCATCTGTGGGCTCTCGGCGCAGCAGGCGTCGCCGGGTACCTGCTGGTGAGCCTGCTCGTCGCCGGCCGTTCCGGCCGAGCCGCGATCGTGACCGCCGCGGCGGTCTTCTGGGCGGCCACGGTGGCCTTCACCCTCATGGAGGTACGCGGCCACTTCGGCCTCCAGGCGCGCTACACCGTCGTGCTGTTCGCGACCATCCCCCTGGTCGCCCTGCTCGGCCGTCGGGCCGACGGCGCTCGGGTCCGCCTCCCTGCCGTGGTCCCTCTGGCGCTCGCCACGCTGTGGGCGGCCGGCGCCCTGCTGGCGTCGCTGACCAACCTGCGCCGCTACACCGTTGGACTCCACGGCTCCCTCCTGCTGTCCTCGCCGTCCTGGTCGCCCCCCGGCGGCGTCGACCTGACGGTCGGGCTCCTGGTGGTCGGCGTCTTGCTGCTGGTCGGGGTGACGCTGCACCGGCCACGGTCCTTCGAGGTCGCCGACGTGCCGCTCCTGGCCGCGACGCGAACGGTGGCCGCGCCCGCCGTGTGACCCCAGCGGCCTTGGGTACGGTTCCGCCGATGATCGGTCGCATCGCCGTCACGGACGTGCACCCCGTCGTCGACGGTGGTGCCTTTCCGGCCCGCGCCACCGCCGGTGAGCTGCTGGAGGTCCGCGCCACCGTGTTCCGCGAGGGGCACGATCTCGTCGGCGCCACCGCGATCCTGCGTGGACCCGGCCGGGCCGTCGCCCGCGCCCACCTCGAGCTGGTCGACCCCGGCATTGACCTGTTCGTCGGATACGTGCGGGTCGGCGACCCCGGTGCCTGGACGCTGCAGGTCGAGGGCTGGGCCGACCCGGTCGCCACGTGGCGGCACACCGTCGAGGTGAAGGTCGCCGCCGGGGTCGACGTGGCCCTGGAGCTCGAGGAGGGCGCTCGGCTGTTCGAGCGGGCCGCACCGGGGGTGCCGAAGGCGCGCCGCGCGGCCGTCCTGGACGTCGCCGCCCGGCTGCGGGACGAGACCCACGACGTGCACCAGCGGCTGGCGTTGGCCGAGCACCCGTCCGTCGTCGACCTGCTCGCCGACCACCCACTGCGCGAGCTCGTCACCGCGACCGCGCGGTTCCCCGTCTGGGTGGACCGCCCGCGGGCCACCTTCTCCTCCTGGTACGAGCTGTTCCCGCGCAGCGAAGGCGGGCTGGCCGGCGCGACGGAGCGGCTCGACGCGATCGCGGCCATGCGCTTCGACGTCGTCTACCTGCCGCCGATCCACCCCGTCGGCCGTTCGTACCGCAAGGGGCCCAACAACACCCTCGACGCCGGTGCCGACGACGTCGGCTCGCCGTGGGCGATCGGGTCGGCCGACGGCGGCCACGACGCCATCGAACCGAGCCTGGGCACGGTCGCGGACTTCGAGGCCTTCGTGGCCCGCGCCACCGAGCTCGGGCTCGAGGTGGCGCTGGACCTGGCCCTGCAGTGCTCGCCCGACCACCCGTGGGTGACCGAGCACCCGAACTGGTTCGCCCACCGTGCCGACGGCTCGATCGCCTACGCCGAGAACCCGCCCAAGAAGTACCAGGACATCTACCCGATCTACTTCGACGACGACCCCGAAGGCATCCGCGCCGAGGTGCGGCGGATCGTCGCCCTGTGGATCTCCCGGGGGGTACGGATCTTCCGCGTCGACAACCCGCACACCAAGCCGCTGGAGTTCTGGGAGCGGCTGATCGCGGAGGTCAAGGCCGTCGACCCCGACGTGCTGTTCCTGGCCGAGGCTTTCACCCGGCCCCCGATGATGCACGCGCTCGCCAAGATCGGCTTCACCCAGTCGTACACGTACTTCACCTGGCGGGTCTCGGCCCACGACGTCGCCGAGTACCTCACCGAGCTGACGACCAGCCCGACCGCCGACTATATGCGCGGCAGCCTCTGGCCCAACACCCCCGACATCCTGCCGTTCCACCTGCAGGAACAGGGGCCGCCGATGTTCAAGATCCGGGCGCTGCTGGCCGCGACGCTCTCCCCCAGCTACGGCATCTACTCCGGGTACGAGCTCTACGAGTCGGCGCCGCTGGCCCCGGGGCGCGAGGAGTACCTCGACTCGGAGAAGTTCCAGCTGCGCCCGCGCGACTGGCAGCGGGCGGCGCAGACCGGCCGCACGCTGGCGCCGTACCTGACCCGGCTCAACGAGGTACGCACGCAACAGCCTGCGCTGCAGCGGCTTCGGGGCCTGCACTTCCACGGCAGCGACGACCCGGCATTCCTGGCGTACTCGCGGCAGGACCCGGCCGACCCCGACCGCGCGGTGCTGGTCGTCGTGAACCTCGACCCCGCCGGCTCCCGCGAGACGATGGTGCACCTGGACATGACCGCGCTCGGCTGGCCGGAGGGAACGCTCGTGACCGTGACCGACCAGCTCGGCCCGGGGGCCAGCTACACCTGGGGCGCCCACGCGTATGTCCGGCTCGACCCGATCTGGGAGCCGGCGCACCTGTTCGTCGTCGAGCGCCTGGGCGCCGCATGACGAACGAGCCCGCGGCCGGCTCGGTGGACCCGCACTGGTACAAGCGCGCCGTCTTCTACGAGGTGCTGGTACGCGGCTTCGCCGACTCCAACAGCGACGGCACCGGCGACCTGCGCGGGCTCATCGCCAAGCTGGACTACCTGCAGTGGCTCGGCGTCGACTGCCTGTGGCTGCCGCCGTTCATGGACTCGCCGCTGCGCGACGGCGGGTACGACGTCTCCGACTACACCCAGGTGCTGCCCGAATTCGGGACGCTCGGGGACTTCGTCGAGATGGTCGAGGCGGCGCACGCCCGCGGCATCCGCGTGATCATCGACTTCGTCATGAACCACACCTCCGACGCGCACGCGTGGTTCCAGGCCAGCCGCAACGACCCCACCGGCCCGTTCGGCGACTTCTACGTATGGTCCGACGACGACACCCGCTACGCGGATGCGCGGATCATCTTCGTCGACACCGAGGTCTCGAACTGGACCTTCGACCCGGTGCGCAGGCAGTACTACTGGCACCGCTTCTTCGGCCACCAGCCGGACCTGAACTTCGACAACCCGAAGGTGCAGGAGGCGGTGCTGGAGGCGCTGCGGTTCTGGCTCGACCTGGGCATCGACGGCTACCGGCTCGACGCCGTGCCGTACCTGTTCGAGGACGAGGGCACCAACTGCGAGAACCTGCCGGCCACGCACGCGTTCCTCAAGAGGGTCCGCCGCGAGGTCGACCGGCTCTACCCCGACAAGGTGCTGCTGTGCGAGGCCAACCAGTGGCCGCAGGACGTCGTCGAGTACTTCGGCGACGACGGCGACGAGTGCCAGATGGCCTTCCACTTCCCGGTGATGCCGCGGCTGTTCATGGCGGTCCGGCGGGAGAGCCGACTGCCGATCACCGAGATCCTCGCGCAGACGCCGGCGATCCCCGACAACTGCCAGTGGGGCATCTTCCTGCGCAACCACGACGAGCTGACGCTGGAGATGGTCAGCGACGAGGAACGCGACTACATGTGGGCCGAGTACGCGGCCGACCCCCGGATGAAGGCCAACATCGGCATCCGCCGCCGGCTCGCGCCGTTGCTGGACAACAGCCGCGACCAGATCGAGCTGTTCACCGGGCTGCTGATGTCGCTGCCCGGCTCGCCGGTCCTCTACTACGGCGACGAGATCGGGATGGGCGACAACATCTACCTGGGGGACCGCGACGGGGTGCGTACCCCCATGCAGTGGACGCCGGACCGCAACGCCGGCTTCTCCTCCTGCGATCCACAGCGGCTCTACCTGCCGGTGATCCTCGACCCGATCTACGGCTACCAGGCGCTGAATGTCGAGTCGCAGCAGCGCAACCAGTCCTCGCTGCTGCACTGGACCCGGCGCATGATCGCCGTCCGCAAGCAGCACCCGGTGTTCGGTCTCGGCACGTTCTCGGAGCTGCCGGCGAGCAACTCCTCGGTGCTCGCCTACGTCCGCGAGTTCGGCGACGACCGGGTGCTGTGCGTCGCGAACCTCTCGCGCTTCCCGCAGCCGGTGGAGCTGGACCTGTCCCGGTTCGAGGGCTTCACGCCGGTCGAGCTGGTGGGCCACGTGCACTTCCCGCGGATCGGCACGCTGCCCTACCTGCTCACCCTGGGCGGCCATGCCTTCTACTGGTTCGCGCTCACCCCGCCGGAGGGATCGTGACGACGCTCGAGGAGCTGCTGACCGCCTGGGTCCCGCAGCAGCGCTGGTACGGGGCGAAGGGCCGGCCGATCCACACGCTGACCGCCGCGCACGACGACGAGGCGGTGCTGGGCCACGAGCACGTCCGGCTGCTGCCGTCGGTGGTGCGCGTCGACCTCGACGGCGAAGTGCAGCAGTACCAGGTGCCGATCGCGGAGCGGTACGACCCGTGGGAAGAGCTGGGGCACGCCCTGATCGGCGAGGCCGACGGCCGCTGGTACTACGACGGCCCGCACGACCCGGACGCGGCCGCGCTGCTGCTCGGCGCGCTGGGCGCAGAGACCGTGGCGGGCCCGGTGCGCTTCCACCGGATCGGCGAGGTCCCCGCGGGGCTCCGCCCCCGGCTGGTCGGCGCCGAGCAGTCCAACACCTCGCTGGTGTACGGCGAGGAGCTGATCGTCAAGATCTTCCGGCGCATCGCGCCGGGGCTCAACCCTGACCTGGAGCTGACCCGCGTCCTGCAGGATGCCGGCTCGCCGCACGTGGCGCCGGTCCGGGCCTGGTACGAGACGGCGCTGGAGGGCGCGGCGACCACCCTCGGCATCGCGCAGACCTTCCAGCGGTCGGCCACCGAGGGCTGGGCGATGGCGCAGGCCTCGGTGCGCGACCTCTACGCCGAGGGCGACCTGCACGCCGACGAAGTCGGCGGCGACTTCGCCGCCGAGGCGCACCGGCTCGGGGTGGCCACCGCGGAGGTGCACGGCGTGCTGCGGGCCGTGCTCCCCGCCCGGGCCGCGGACGTCGGGGAGGCCGCGGTGACCGCGGCGCTGATGCGCGACCGACTCGCCCGGGCCGCCGCCGAGGTGCCCGCGCTGGCGCCGTACGCCGATGCGCTGGGCGCCCGCTACGACGCCGTCGCCGAGGTCACCGGCGTTGCGACCCAGCGCGTGCACGGGGACCTGCACCTGGGCCAGGTGCTGCGTACCGAGCACGGGTGGCTGGTGCTGGACTTCGAGGGCGAGCCGGCGCGGCCGCTGGCGGAGCGCACAGCGCTGATGAGCCCGCTGCGCGACGTCGCGGGGATGCTGCGCAGCTTCGAGTACGCGGCCCGCTCGATGCTGGCCGACCACCACTTCGAGCCGGCGCTGGAGTACCGCGCAGCCGAGTGGGCAGACCGCAACCGGTCGGCGTTCTGCGACGGATATGCCGAGGTCGCGGGGCGCGACCCCCGCGACGACGCGGTCCTGCTGGCGGCCTTCGAGGCGGACAAGGCGGTGTACGAGGTGGTCTACGAGGCACGGCACCGACCGACCTGGCTGTCGATCCCGATGGCCTCGATCGAGCGGCTGGCCTCCTGATGGCCTCGTCCAAGCCGGCCGCTGCCCGGTCGCAGGCCGGGCCCCCGAACGCGCCGCCAACCAGTGCGCCGGCCGAACCCACCGCAGCCCCCACCGCGGCACCCGCCGGCGCCCTGCCGCCGCTGGCTTCGGCCGACCTCGACGCGCTCGTGGCCGGTACGCACGCGGCACCGCACGACCTGCTCGGCGCCCGCCCGGTCGACGGCGGAGTCCTGGTCCGCACCCTGCGCCCCGACGCCCACACCGTCACCCTGCTGATCGACGGCGAGGAGCTGGCGATGAGCCAGCAGTCCGACAGTGGCCTGTTCTCGGCGCTGCTCGCGGGTCGCACCGAGGTGCCGGACTACCACCTGCGGGTGGCCTACGCCGACGGCGCCTACGACAGCGACGACCCGTACCGCTATCTGCCGACGCTCGGCGAGGTCGACCTGCACCTGATCGGCGAGGGCCGACACGAGCGGCTGTGGGAGGTCCTCGGCGCGCACGTGCGGCACTACGACACCCCGACCGGCGGCGTCACGGGCACCTCCTTCGCGGTGTGGGCGCCGGGCGCGCGTGGCGTCCGCGTCGCCGGCGACTTCAACTTCTGGGACGGCCGCGGGTTCCCGATGCGCTCGCTCGGCAGCAGCGGCGTCTGGGAGCTGTTCGTCCCCGGCGTCGGGGCCGACGCGCTCTACAAGCTGATGGTGCTGGGCGCCGACTCGGTCTGGCGGGAGAAGGCCGACCCGATGGCGTTCGCCGCGCAGGTGCCCCCGCAGACCGCCAGCGTCGTCGTCGACTCCAGCTACGAGTGGGAGGACGAGGCCTGGCTGACCCGGCGCGCGCAGACCGCCCCGCACGCGGCCCCGATGAGCGTGTACGAGGTCCACCTCGGGTCCTGGCGGCAGGGGCTGTCGTACCGGGAGCTGGCGCACGAGCTGGTCGACTACGTGACGGCCACCGGCTTCACGCACGTGGAGCTGCTGCCGGTCGCCGAGCATCCCTTCGGTGGTTCCTGGGGCTATCAGGTCTCCTCGTACTACGCGCCGACTGCGCGGTTCGGCTCGCCCGACGACTTCCGCTACCTGGTCGACAAGCTGCACCAGGCGGGCATCGGCGTGATCGTCGACTGGGTGCCGGCGCACTTCCCCAAGGACGCCTGGGCGCTGGCGCAGTTCGACGGCACGCCGCTGTACGAGCACCCCGACCCGCGCCGCGGCGAGCAGCCCGACTGGGGCACGCTGGTGTTCGACTTCGGGCGGCGCGAGGTCCGCAACTTCCTGGTGGCGAACGCGCTGTACTGGATCGAGGCGTTCCACGTCGACGGGCTGCGGGTCGACGCGGTCGCCTCGATGCTCTATCTCGACTACTCCCGCAAGGACGGCGAGTGGCTGCCCAACGTGTACGGCGGGCGGGAGAACCTGGAGGCGGTCGACTTCCTCAAGGAGATGAACGCGACCGTCTACAAGACCCACCCCGGGGCGGTCACCATCGCCGAGGAGTCGACGGCCTGGCCCGCGGTCTCCCGGCCAGTCCACCTGGGCGGGCTCGGCTTCGGCTTCAAGTGGAACATGGGCTGGATGCACGACACGCTCGACTACACCGAGCGCGCACCGGTCTACCGCGGCTATCACCACCACCAGATGACCTTCTCGATGATGTACGCGTACTCGGAGAACTTTGTGCTACCGCTCTCGCACGACGAGGTGGTGTACGGCAAGGGGTCGCTGCTGCGCAAGATGCCGGGCGACCGCTGGCAGCAGCTGGCGAACCTGCGGGCGCTGCTGGCCTTCCAGTGGGCCCACCCCGGCAAGCAGCTGCTGTTCATGGGCAGCGAGTTCGCGCAGGACGCGGAGTGGGACCACGACAGCTCGCTGCAGTGGGAGCTGCTCGGCAACGCCGACCACGCGGGGGTCCAGCGGCTCGTCACCGACCTGAATGCCTTGTACCGCAGCACCTCTGCGCTCTGGTCGCAGGACACCGAGAGCGCCGGGTTCCAGTGGATCGACGCCAACGACTCGGCCAGCAACACCTTCTCGTTCCTGCGCTGGGGGTCGGACGGGTCCTGCGCGGCGGTGGTCGTGAACTTCGCCGGGGTGCCGCACGAGCACTACCGGCTGGGGCTGCCCAAGGCCGGGGTGTGGCGGGAGGCGCTCAATACCGACGCCGAGGTGTACGGCGGTTCCGGGGTCGGCAACATGGGTGCGGTGCACGCCGATGCGAGCGGCTGCCACGGGCAGCCCGCGGGCGCCACGTTGCGCGTACCGCCGCTGGGCGCGCTGATCCTGATCCCCGACTCCGCATGAGCAGCGTGCAGCCGCCGCCAGCCGTCGGTGTGCCCGCCGTCGGTGTGCCCGCGTGCCGTCGCGCAGGCCGGCCGTTGGCCTTGCCGGGGTTGCGCTGCGCGGCGGAACGCCGCGCGGGCCGCCGGCCGGTTTTGTCGGGGTTCCGTCCGGCTCTCGGCCAGATTTCCGGACCCAAGCCCGACATCCGGTGCGCACCCACCCGGCCGGCCGCCGACACCCGCCGCCCATCCACCCCGCCGGCCGCCGACACCCGCCGCGCACCCACTCACCCAGCCGCCGACACCCGCCGCG
>CAXTNT010000012.1:0-80229 GCA_964245825.1 uncultured bacterium
TGGGTTCCGTCATCAAGAAGCGCCGCAAGCGCATGGCCAAGAAGAAGCACCGCAAGCTGCTGAAGCGGACCCGCGTCCAGCGTCGCAACAAGGGCTGACGAGCCGCACCGAAAGCCGGCGTCCCCCCGGTCGGCGCGTTAGCCTCGTCGGGTCCGCCGACAACGTCGTCGGCGGCGCTGACCGCTGGAGTGCCGCGTGCCCCGCCCGACGTACTGCGTGTCCTTCCTCTCCGACTACGGCCTGGACGACTCGTTCGTCGGCGTCTGCAAGGGCGTCCTGGTGCGCTCCGAGCCCGACGTGCGGATCATCGACGTCTGCCACCAGATCGGTCCGCAGGACCTGGAGCAGGGTGCGGTCACCCTCGCCGGTGCCGTCAGCTATCTGCCGGTCGGCGTGCACCTGGCGCTGGTCGACCCCGTGACCTCGCTGGCCGCCCGTCCGGTGGTCGTCGTCACGGCCGACGGGTCCCGGTTCGTCAGCCCCGACAACGGCCTGACCTCACTCGCCTGGGACGTGGTCGGCGGGGTGGTCGCCGCGTACGAGATCACCGACCAGACGCTCTTCCTGCCGACGCCGTCGCGGCTGTTCCGCGGCCGGGACATCTTCGCGCCGGTCGCGGGCCGCCTCGCCGGCGGGCTCGACCCCGCCGCGGTGGGCCCGGCCCTCGACCCGGCGGACCTGGCCCGGCTGCCGGTCCGGGCGGGCTACGTCCACGGGGACCACGTCCACGCCGACGTCGTCGCGGTCGACCACTTCGGCAACCTCGCGCTGGACATCGGCTGCAGCGACCTGGCGGCGGCGGGGCTCTCGCTGGGCGACATCGTGGAGCTGCGTACCGGCGGCCGTACGGTGCAGGTGCCTTTCGCGGCGAACTACGGGGAGGTCGACCCGGGGCGGCTCGCGGTGTGCGAGGACGCCTCCCGTCGGGTGACCGTCGCGGTGAACCTGGGCAACGCCGGGCGCACCCTGCGCGCCGGTCGAGGCGAGCCCGTCGTCATCGCCCGGGTGCCCGCCGTCCCGGCGTCCGTACGCCCCCTGATCGGGGTCCTGGACCCGCCGCGGGACTGAGCCCGGCTCTAGACTGTCGAGGTGCCTGCCCGTCGCGTCCTGGTCACCGGCGCCAGCCGCGACCTCGGCGGAGCGCTGGCCCGGCTGCTGTCCGCCGACCCGTCCATCGAGACGGTGGTCGGCGTCGACACCTACCCGCCGCGCGAGTCCATCGGCCGGGCGGAGTTCGTCCGGGCCGACATCCGGAACCCGCTGATCGCCAAGGTGATCACCACCGCCGGCATCGACACGGTCGTCCACATGAACGTCCTGGCCTCAGCGCTGCAGGCCGGTGGCCGGGCGGCGATGAAGGAGGTCAACGTCATCGGCACTATGCAGCTGCTCGCCGCCTGCCAGAAGTCGCCGGCCGTCCGCACGCTGGTGCTCAAGTCGACGACGTCGGTGTACGGCCGGAGCGCCCGCGATCCGGGTCTGTTCACCGAGGACACCGAGCCCCGCGCGGTCCCGACCTCGGGGTACGCCAAGGACGCGGTGGAGGTCGAGGCCTATGTCCGCGGCTTCGGCCGGCGCCGTCCCGATGTCGCGATCAGCGTCCTGCGCTTCACCAGCTTCGTGGGCCCGCGGGTGGACACCACGCTCACCCGCTACTTCGGCCTGCCGGTGGCGCCGACGATCTCCGGCTGTGATCCCCGGCTGCAGATGTGCCACGAGGACGACGCCCTCGCCGTGCTGCGCCATGCCGCGGAGGGCGATCGGCCGGGTGTGTTCAACGTCGGCGGCGAGGGGGTTCTCCTGCTCTCGCAGGCGTTGCGGCGGCTGGGACGCCCGAGCATCGGGCTGCTGGCGCCTACCGGGCCGGCGATCGGGCTGGCGCTGCGGCTGCTCCGCTCGGACGTGCTCTCGCCCGAGCAGCTCAGCTTCCTCGGGCACGGCCACGCGGTCGACCTGCGCGCGTTGCGCGAGGACTTCGGCTACCAGCCGCGCTACACCACCGCAGCCGCCTTCGAGGACTACGCGGCCGCCCACCCGGGGCCGCTGCGACGGGTGCCGGTCCCGCAACTCGCCGAGGCGGCCGCGCGGCAGATGCTCGCGCGCCGCAGGGTCGTCCGTGCCTGAGGCCAGGGTGATCCCGTTGCGCGACCCGCGGGCCGAGCCGGACGCTCCTGAGCCCGCCACCGTCGATGCGCCGGTCTGGGAGGACAAGCTGGCCGCGGCGCTCGCCTTCCTGCGGCGCCGGCTCACCGGTGAGTACGAGGTCGACAGCTTCGGCTTCGACCCGGACCTGTCCGACACGGTGCTGATGGCGCCGTTCCGGGCCTTGTACGAGCAGTGGTTCCGGGTCGAGACCCGCGGTCTGGACAACATCCCCGACGACGGCGCGGCGCTGCTCGTCGCCAACCACTCGGGGGTCGTGCCGCTCGATGCCCTGATGACGCAGGTGGCGATCCTCGACCATCACCCGGCGCACCGGCATCTGCGGATGCTGGGCGCGGACCTGGTCTTCGACCTGCCCGTGGTCGCTTCGCTCGCGCGCAAGTCCGGGACGACCCTTGCCTGCCAGGCCGACGTCGAGCGGCTGCTCGGAAGCGGGGAGCTGTGCGCGGTCTTCCCGGAGGGGTTCAAGGGCATCGGCAAGCCCTTCTCCGAGCGGTACAAGCTGCAGCGCTTCGGCCGCGGCGGCTTCGTCGGTGCGGCGCTGCGCACCGGTGCGCCGATCATCCCGGTGTCGATCGTCGGCGGTGAGGAGACGTACCCGATGCTCGGCAACCTCAAGTCGGTGGCGCGACTGGTCGGGCTGCCGTACCTGCCGGTCACCCCCACGTTCCCGCTGCTCGGCCCGCTGGGACTGGTGCCACTGCCCTCGAAGTGGATCATCTCGTTCGGCGAGCCGTTGGAGACGGCCTCGTACGAGGCGGCGGCCGCTGACGACCCGATGCTGGTGTTCAACCTCACCGACCAGGTTCGGGAGTCCATCCAGCAGTCGCTCTACACGCTGCTCATGCAGCGCCGCAGCGTCTTCTTCTGACGCGAAGACTCAGGCCGCCCGTCTGCGGCGGAGCGCGACGCCGGCCACCACGGCACCCGCCAGCATCCCGACCCCACCCGCGGCCGGAACCCCGACGCGGGCCGCCTTACGGCCACTGCGGAAGTCGCGGGTCGGCCAGCCCTGGGCCTTCGCGTGCCGGCGGAGGTCGGCGTCCGGGTTCACCGCGGTCGGGTGACCGACCAGCGAGAGCATCGGCACGTCGTTGACGGAGTCGCTGTAGGCCGAGCACCGCTCGAGCTCCAGACCCTCCCGTAGGACCAACGCGCGGACGGCCTCCGCCTTGGCCGGCCCGTGCAGCGGCTCCCCGACGAGACGGCCGGTGTAGCAGCCGTCCTCGACCTCCGCGACGGTGCCGAGCGCGCCGGTGAGGCCAAGCCGCCGGGCGATGATCCGGGCCAGCTCGACGGGTGTCGCGGTGACGAGCCAGACCCGCTGGCCGGCGTCGAGGTGTGCCTGCGCGAGTGCGCGGGTGCCGGAGTAGATCCGCTCGGCCATCAGCTCGTCGTAGATCTCCTCGCCGTAGGCGACGATCTCGGCGACGCTGCGTCCGGCGACGAAGGCGAGCGCGGCCTCCCGGGCATCGGCCATCCCCTCCAGGTTCTCCTTGCCGGAAGCCCGGAACCGGACCTGCTGCCAGGCGAAGGACGCCAGGTCGCGGGTGGTGAAGAACTTGCGGGCGGCGAGCCCCCGGGCGTACCAGTAGGCCGAGGCGCCGGCCATGATCGTGTTGTCCACGTCGAAGAAGGCGGCGGCCCGTGGGTCGGGTACGACAGTGGGAGCAGGCGCCTGCTCGACCACGGCCGCGGCAGCCGAGGCGGCCCCGGCCAGCGCTGCCGCGGAGCCGTCCGCCCGCGCGCGCCGCCGACCGGGACGCTGCCCCGATCGGGGCCCGCGGAGCCTCATGCTGCCCAGCCTAGGGTTCAGCGCGACCCCGGCGGGAGCCGCCGACCCAGGGTGCGCACCGCCCGGTACTGCAGGGCCTTGACCGCCCCCTCGCTCTTGTTCATGGCCTGGGCCGTCTCGGCCACCGACAGTCCCTGCAGGAACCGCAGGGCGATGCACTCCTGCTGCTCGGAGCTCAGCCCGCGCACTGCGTCGAGCAGGGCCGCGTTGTCCATCGACGTGAGCACCTCCGACTCCGGGGTGGCGTCACCGGCCCGCTCGCCTCCCGTAGCCCGCAGGTCGGCCGTCGTAATCTCCAGCCGGTAGCGGCTCGACCGGTAGTGGTCCGCGACCAGGTTGCGGGCAATCGTCACGAACCACGCCCCCACATCCCGGCCCTGCCAGGTGAAGGAGGAGATCCGGCGCAGCGCGCGCAGGAACGTCTCGCTGGTCAGGTCCTCGGCCAACTGCGGCGAGCCGACCCGGTAGTACACGTACCGGTAGACGAAGTCCACGTAACGGTCGTAGACCTCACCGAAGGCCGCGGCGTCGCCCTGTTGGGCGCGCATCACCAGCGCCTGCACGTCGTCGGGTCCCGGCGCCGAGGTCGGTGGGCCGGCGCCCGCCCGCCGGGACGCCGGCCGTGGCCGTCCACCGAGGCGCAGGCGCAGGAGGTCGAACAGTCCGACCGGCCGCGGCGGTCCGCACACCAGCGCGCCGGTCACCGGCAGATCCTAGGTGTGCGGGTCGGGCGGGCGGTCCGTCTCGTGTCCACCGACCCGGCTCGCGTACGGTCGAACCATGGCGTCCGACGTGCCGCGGCCTGCTGCTCGCCGGGCCGCCCGCCACCGACGGCATCCGGTTCTGGCGGGCTTCGCCGTCGCCCTCCTGGCCGTGGTGGTCTTCGTCGGCAGTACGGCTGCCGGTCTGCTGGCGGCGCCGG
The DNA here is from genome assembly GCA_964245825.1 of uncultured bacterium. GTDB lineage: Bacteria > Actinomycetota > Actinomycetes > Mycobacteriales > CAJCIY01 > CAJCIY01. Next base: position 4,881 of record CAXTNT010000012.1, read on the forward strand.
TCGACTTCACCCCGCCGGCCCCGCCCCGGCCGGCGCTGATCCTGGACCGGAACGGGAAGCTGATCGGGGAGATCGCCAGCCCCCAGCAGCGCATCGAGGTGCCCGCCGCGCAGATCCCCGACGTCATGCGGAACGCCGTCGTCGCGGCCGAGGACAAGAGCTTCTACTCCAACTCCGGCGTCGACCCGCTCGCCATCGTGCGCGCCGCGATCTCCGATCTCACCGGGGGGAGCAGCCAGGGTGGCTCCACGATCACGCAGCAGTACGTCAAGAACGTCTTCGTCGGCGACCAGCACTCGTTCGCCCGCAAGCTCAAGGAGGCGGCGCTCTCCATCCGTCTCGACCAGCGCCTGTCCAAGCAGGAGATCCTCACCCGATACCTGAACGAGGTGTACTTCGGCCAGGGCACCTACGGGGTGCAGGCAGCGGCGCAGTACTACTTCGGCGTCGACGCGAGCCGTCTCACGCTGTCGCAGGCGTCCCTGCTGGCCGGGATCATCCCGGCGCCCAGCGACTACAACCCGGTGACGTCGCTGGCCAAGGCGCGGGTCCGGCAGAAGTACGTCCTCAACCGGATGGTCGACAGCGGCTACCTCGACACGGACACGGCCTCGGCGGCGTACGAGGCCGTGCCCCGGATCGTCGGGCACCCGCTGGCCGCGGCGGCCACGACGTCGATCGCGCCACAGTTTGTGGCCGAGGTCGCCGCGCAGATCAAGGCGAAGTACGCGACGAACCAGGATCTGCTCTACCGCGGGGGCCTCGCGGTGCGCACGACGCTGGACGTCGACTGGCAGCAGGCGGCGAACGCCGCTCTCGTGGCGGTGCTGCCCAAGGCCACTGACCCGGAGGCCGCGGTCGTGGTGATGGACACCCGCGACGGCAGCATCCTCGGCCAGGCCGAGAAGGTCGACGCCGGCCAGTCGCAGTTCGACCTGGCCCGGCTGGCGAGTCGGATCTCGGGCTCGAGCGTCAAGCCGTTCACCCTCGCGACCGCGCTGGAGAACGGCGCCACCCTGAACACCACGGTGTACGGGCCGCGCTCCAAGACCTATCCCACGTCGGTATGCCCAGCCGCGAAGGACGGCAAGCCGTACACGATCACCAACGACGAGGGCGGCGGCGGTACGTACACCCTCACCCGGGCGCTGGCCGAGTCTGTCAACACCGTGTACGGACCGCTGGCGGTCACCCTGGGCACCGCGAAGGTGGCGGCCGTCGCGAAGGCCGCCGGCTTCACCGACCTGGACGGGACGGTCAAGACCAACTGCGCCATGGGCCTGGGGGTGGCCGTCACGCCGCTCAACGAAGCGGTCGGGTACTCCACCCTCGCCGACGGCGGGGTGAACCACGGCTACCGCGACGTGCTGTCGGTCAGCGCCAGGGTCGGCCCTACCGGTGCCGGCGGCACCGTGATCTCTCGCACGTCGGTGCCGGCCCGGCGGGCGATCCCGGCCGATGTGGCCGGCCAGGTGCAGCAGGCCATGCGCGCCGTGGTCGCCTACGGCACGGCCACCCGGGCCCGCCAGCCCGACGGTCTCGACGTCTACGGCAAGACCGGCACCACCGACGACTTCACCAATGCCTGGTTCACCGGGTGTGTCCCGGCATACCACGTCTGCGTGACGACATGGATGGGCTACAACAAGATCACCAAGCCCGATGGCTCGCCCCACACGATGGTGAACGTCGAGGGCACCTACCACGTCGCGGGCGGGACGCTGCCGGCCAAGATCTTCGCGAAGATCATGGACGGCTACCGGAGCCGGGCCACCCCGCCCACCCCGACGGCCTCGGTCACGCCTCCGCCGTTCACCCCGCGGACCACCGTCGTGGCCTCCCGCACGCCCCCGCCGTCGGTGATCGCCACGTCGCCGCCGCCGGCGACGCTGCCGACCCGGACGCGCAGCTCGACCGCTCCGACGCGGACGGTGACCAGCTCGAGCGCGCCGCCGTCCACGTCGGCGACGGTCAGCACGAGTCCGTCACCCTGACCGACCAGCGGTCAGCCGGCGGCCACGGTCGCGATCACGCGCGAGATCGCGAGAGCGGTGGCGATCGGTCCGGCCAGCTCCGCCATCATCGAGTTCAGGTGCGCCAGCGCCGTCGACTCGGTGGTGGCCACGGGCTTGACTGCTGCGGGTCGCCGCGGTGCGACCGGCTTTGCCGCCGGGGTCCGGACGGGCGCGGTCACGTGCGGCGCGCTGGCGGTGTGGTGCACGGTCGCGCTGGGGGTGCGGGGGTGCGTGACGACCGCCGGCCGCGGGGTCGTGTGCACGGGGCGCGGGGCCGGGTGGCTGACCGGCCGCGCCGGGGCGACGGGCGCGTTCATCGGGTCGCGGAAGTCGACGGTGATGTAGAGGTAGCCCCGGTTGTCCCGTGCCGTGCCGATGCCGACCTGCGTGTACGCCGGGTTGACCTCGTTCGCGTAGTGCTCGGGCGAGTGGTCGAAGGCCGTGTCGATCGCGGCCGCGGTCGGCCCCATGCCGACGTTCTCGCCGACGACGCGCCAGTTCGTGACCTGGCTGGTCAGGTTCGGGTTGTGGAAGAGGCTCTCGGCCCGCTCCATGGCCGCCGAGTGACCGGCGGCGATGGCGTTCAGGTCGCCCGACAGGGCAAGCCCATGCAGGCCGTGCGCCGCACGCAGGGCGTTCAGGTGGCCGAGCACGGTGTAGTTGTCGGAGCTGGAGGCGCGGGCCGTCGGTGCGAGCCCGACGACGGAGGCGCCGGCCGCGACGGCGACGACGGCGCCGGCGACGAGGACCCGCTGGCGGCGCGTGGTGGGCGTGTTCGAGGACAGGACGGCGGACACCGGCACTCCTTGAAGCGTTGGCCGGGACGCTGCCGCGACGTGAGGTCGCGGCCCGTCCGCCTCGCCCTGGGGGGCGGGACGGGTCGGGCGGCCGTGACATTCGGCGGGTCGGCTGACTACGTGAGTCCCGTGCCTCTGCGGATCGCGCTCGCGCGCGGCTTGCCCTTGTCGTGTCGGCGGTCGCCCCGGATGGGTTGTTGACCCAGAAGGTGTCGGTCCCTCGGACGGAGGCACTTGACGTCCGTACGGGTGACGCGGGCGGGCGTTCTCCCCTCGAGCGCCGTGGGACCATCACCCGTCCGAGGGAGGCTCATGCCGACGACGAGCCGGGTGGTGCTGTACGTCCGCGCCGGTTGCCATCTCTGTGCGGAGGCCCGGGAGCTCGTCCGCGCCGTGGCCGGCCCCGGCGTCACCGAGGTGGACGTGGACAGCGATCCCGAGCTGGTGCGGCGCTACGGCGAGCAGGTGCCAGTGGTGGCCGTGGACGGGCGCCAGGTGGGGTTCTGGCGGATCGACGCCGGGCGGCTCCAGGCGGCCCTGGACCGGTGCTGAGGCCGAGCCCGGCCTGCTCTCGATTTCGTGAAGACGTTCACATGGGCGTACCGTCCTCTCGTTCGGATCGACCGCCCTACACACAGGTGACCACGTGACAGCCGATGCCCCCGGTGGGCCTGCCGCCCCCCTAGGGGCGCGGTCCGGCCGCGGTCGCCGCGTGCCCGAAGCCACCGTGGCGCGCCTGCCCATCTACCTGCGTGCGCTGCTCGCCCTCGAGGAACACGGCGCGGCCACCGTTTCCTCGGAGGAGCTCGCCACGGCGTCCGGAGTCAACTCGGCGAAGGTCCGCAAGGACCTGTCCCAACTCGGCTCGTACGGCACGCGGGGGGTGGGCTACGACGTCACGCACCTCGTGGCCGAGATCAGCCGCGAGCTGGGTCTGACGCGTTCGCGCTCCGTCGCGATCATCGGCATCGGCAACCTCGGGCGGGCCCTGGCCGGGTACGGCGGCTTCGCACCGCGGGGGGTGCGGATCCGCGTGCTCCTCGACGCCGACCCGGCCCGCATCGGCGAGACCATCAACGGGCTGGCCATCCGCGCCGTCGACCAGCTCGAAGGGGCCCTTCGCGAGGAAGGCGTGAGCATCGCGGTGATCGCGACCCCCGTCGACATCGCCCAGCCGATGTGCGACCGGCTGGTCGCGGCGGGGGTCCGCAGCATCCTCAACTTCGCGCCGACGACCCTCGTCGTCCCCCCGGACGTCGACGTCCGCAAGGTCGACCTGTCCGTCGAGCTGCAGATCTTGTCCTTCCACGAGCGGCAGCGGACCACGCTCGACGTGGCTGACCTCCGGGAGGCGACCGCGTGAGCATCTTGGCCGTGGGGCTGTCCCATCGCAGCGCCCCGACCGGCGTACTGGAGGACGTCACCGCCGGTCTCGGCGACCCGGTGAAGCTGCTGCACGAGGTCGCCGCCGGGGCGCACGTGGCGGAAGCCGCGGTCCTGGTGACCTGCAACCGGGTCGAGGTCTACGCTCATGTCACCGCCTTCCACGGCGGTCATCTCGACGTCACCGACGCCCTGGCCAGGGTCAGCGGCGTCCCGGTCGAGACGCTCCAACCCCACCTCTACGTCGACTACGACGAGCGCGCGGTCCGGCACCTGTTCGCCGTCGCCTGCGGGCTCGACTCGATGCTCGTCGGGGAGGCCCAGATCCTCGGTCAGCTGCGGGCGGCGCTCAAGCTCGCGCAGGCGGAGAGCACCGTCGGCCAGGTGCTGGGCGAGGCCCTGCGGCACGCCCTGCGGACCGGCAAGCGCGCCCGGACCGAGACCGGCATCGACGCGGCGGGCGCGTCGCTGGTCTCGCTCGCCCTCGACCGCGCCCGTGCCGTCCTCGGACCGCTCACCGGCCGGTCCAGCGTCCTCGTCGGCGCCGGCTCCACCGGTGCGCTCGCGGGCACGACGTTGCGCCGCAACGGGGTCGGCGCCCTCACCGTGGTCAACCGTGGGCCCGAGCGGGCCGCCCGGCTGGCGGAGCGGCTGGGAGGCACGGCCCGGCCGTTCGACCAGCTCGCCGACGCGCTCGTCGACGCGGACCTGGTCGTCAGCGCGACCGCGTCCGTCGGCATCGTCTTCGGCACCGACGTGGTCGCCGCGGCCATGCACTCGCGCCCGGACCGGCCGCTGGTGGTGCTCGACCTCGCCCTGCCGCACGATGTCGAGCCCGCCGTCGGGGAGCTTCCCGGCGTCACCCGTATCGACCTGGACGCGCTGCGCACTGCCGGCGGTGACGGGCAGAGCGGTCGCGACGTGGAGGCAGCCCGCGCCATCGTCGCCGCGGAGGTGGCCGGCTACCTGGGGTGGCAGCGCGCGGTGCGGGTCGCGCCCACGGTGGTGGCCCTGCGTACGCAGGCGGAGGCACTGGTCCGCAGTGAGATGGAGCGGCTCACCAGCCGGGTACCCGACCTCGACGAGCCGGTCCGGGCCGAGGTGGCCGACACCGTGCGGCGGGTGGTGGAGAAGCTGATCCACGCCCCAACCGTCCGGGTCAAGGAACTCGCCAGCGAGGCCGGCGGCGACGTGTACGCAGACGCGCTGCGGGAGCTGTTCGACCTGCCGCGGGTGCTGCCCGGTGCCGTCGCCCACGGCGCCGACGAGGACCCGTCGTGAGCGCCGTGACCGCCGCCAGGCGGACGCTGCTGCTGGGCACCCGCGCGTCGACCCTCGCCAGCACCCAGTCGCAGCAGGTGGCGGTCGCGTTGGAGGCGGCCGTGCCCGGCCTGCGGGTGCAGCTCGCGCCGGTGACCACCCAGGGCGACACCGACCCACGCTCGCTCGCGCAGATCGGCGGCACCGGGGTGTTCGCCGCTGCGCTCCGGACCGCGGTGCTCGCCGGCCAGGTCGACCTCGCCGTGCACTCGCTCAAAGACCTGCCCGTGGCGCAGCCCGCTGGCCTCGTCGTCGCGGCCGTCCCGTCCCGGGCCGACCCCCGAGACGCCCTCGTGGCGCGGGACAGCCACACGCTCGCCACCCTGCCCGCGGGCGCCCGCGTCGGGACGGGCTCGCCGCGCCGGGCGAGCCAGCTGCAGGCGCTGCGGCCCGAGCTGCACGTCGTCGACGTCCGGGGCAACGTCGACACCCGGCTCGCGATGGTCGCGTCCGGCCGACTCGACGCGGTGGTGCTGGCGGTGGCCGGCCTGTCCCGGCTGGGGCGGCTGGGGGAGGCCACCGAGGTCTTCGACGCCGACGCGTTGCTGCCCGCTCCCGGCCAGGGCGCGCTCGCGGTGGAGTGCCGCGGGGAGGACACCGACCTCGTCGCGCTGCTGGTCGACGGGCTCGAGGACGTGACCACCCGCCTCGAGGTCACTGCCGAGCGGGCGGTGCTCGCCGGTCTCGCGGCGGGCTGCAGCACCCCGGTCGGCGCCTTGGCGCGGCGCACGGCCGAACGGCTGGTGCTCACCGCAACGGTCGGCGGAGCCCTCCGCGTGCGGGACGATGGACAGCACGACACGCACGACACGCACGGGACGGCGGGCGCCGAGGCGCTCGGCCGCGACGTCGCGGCACAGCTGCTGGCGAGGGGCGCGCGCGCGTACCTCGACAGCTCGGACGGAAGCGGCACAGCGATGGGAACGCACTGATGGCAAGCAGGAAGAAGACGGCCGGGACGCTGGCACTCGTCGGCACCGGGACGGGCGACGCAGGTCTGCTGACCGTCCGCGGCAGCGAGGTGCTCGGAACGGCCGCGTTGGTGGCAGGGCCGGGCCCGCTGGTCGAACGACTCGGCGCGCTCGCGCCCGCCGACGCCGAGCTGCGGCCGGACGCGCCGCTGGCCGAGATCGTGGCGGAGGTACGCGCCGGGCGCAGCGCCGTGGTCCTGGTGATGGGCGACGTCCTGGGCACGGTCGAGGGTCTGGCCGCGGCCAGGGCACTGGGCCGGGCCAAGGTTCCGTACGAGGTGGTGCCCGGCATCGCCGTCCCGCTGGCCGTCGCGGCCTACGCGGGTCTCGCGACCGCCGGCGTGAGCACGCTGGCCGACGCGTCCGAGGACGTGGCCACGGACTGGGCCGCGCTCGCCGCAGCCCCCGGCACGCTCGTGCTGACCGTGCCGGCCGTCCGCGCGGCGAAGGTCGCGACGGCGCTGGTGGAGCACGGCCGGCGCGCCGACGAGCCCGCCACGGTCACCGTCGGCGGCGCCACCACGGCCCAGCGCACCGTGACCGGCACCCTCGACACCGTGGGCCAGGCCGTCGAGGCCGCCCGGCTGTCGGGGGACGCGGTGCTGGTCGCCGGGCCCGCCGTCCCCGGCCGCGACAAGCTGTCGTGGTGGGAGAGCCGGCCGCTGTTCGGCATGCGCGTGCTGGTGCCGCGTACCCGCGCCCAGGCGGGGGAGACCGCCGCGCTGCTGCGCGGCTACGGCGCCGACCCGCTGGAGGTGCCGACCATCGGAGTCGAGCCGCCGCGCTCACCCGCCCCGATGGAGCGGGCGATCAAGGGCCTGGTGTCGGGGCGCTACCAGTGGGTCGCGTTCACCTCGACCAACGCCGTCCGGGCCGTGCGCGAGCACCTCGAAGGGGTCGGACTCGACGCCCGGGCCTTCGCCGGGGTGAAGCTCGCGGCGGTCGGCTCCGCCACGGCTGCCGCGCTCGCCGACTTCGGGCTGCGGGCCGACCTCGTCCCGACCGCAGACCAGTCCAGCGAGGGGCTGCTCGCCGACTTCCCCGACTACGACGACCTCTTCGACCCCCTCGACCGGGTGTTCCTGCCGCGGGCCGACATCTCCACCGAGACGCTGGTGGCCGGCCTCAAGGAGCGTGGCTGGGCGGTGGACGACGTCACCGCGTACCGGACGGTCCGGGCGAGCCCGCCGCCGGCCCCGGTGCGGGAGGCGATCAAGGGCGGCAAGGTGGACGCGGCGATGTTCACGTCGTCCTCGACCGTACGGAACCTGGTCGGCATCGCCGGCAAGCCGCACGAGAAGACGATCATCGCCTGCATCGGGCCGGCCACGGCGGCGACCGCCGCCGAGCTCGGACTGCGCGTCGACGTGACCCCGCGCGAGGCGACGGTGCCCGCGCTGGCGGCGGCGCTGGCCGAGTTCGTGGTCGCCCGGCGGGCCGAGCAGGCGCGCGCTCGCGAGCTGGCGCCGCCGGACAAGCCACGCAGCCGCGCCCGGCGGTGACCGGCTTCCCGGTCGTCCGGCCCCGGCGGCTGCGCCGGACGCCCGCGCTCCGCCGGCTGGTGGCCGACGTGGCGCTGGCGCCGGCCGACCTGGTGCTGCCGTTGTTCGTCAAGGAGGGCATCGCCGACCCGTACCCGATCGCGTCGATGCCGGGCGTCGTCCAGCACACCCGCGAGTCGCTGCGCAAGGCCGCCCACGAGGCGGTGGAGGCCGGCGTCGGCGGCCTGATCCTGTTCGGCATCCCCACGGCCAAGGACGCGCGCGGCTCGGGCGCGGACGCCGCCGACGGGATCGTGCAGCTCGCCCTGGCCGACCTGGTCGCCGACGGCGTCGCCGGCGAGACCGTGCTGATGGCCGATCTCTGCCTGGACGAGTACACCGACCACGGGCACTGCGGCCTGCTGACCGCGGCGGGCGAGGTCGACAACGACGCGACCCTCGACAGGTACGCCGCGATCGCGGTCGCACAGGCCACCGCGGGCGCCGCGGTCGTCGCGCCCAGCGGCATGATGGACGGCCAGGTCGGCGCGATCCGCGGGGCGCTCGACGCGGCGGGGTTCGCCGAGGTCGCGGTCCTGGCCTACAGCGTCAAGTACGCGTCGGGGTTCTACGGTCCGTTCCGCGACGCCGCCGAGTGCGCGCCCCAGTTCGGGGACCGGTCGGCCTACCAGCAGGATCCGGCCCGACGGGCCGCCGAGGCCCTGCGCGAGGTGGCGCTCGACCTCGCCGAGGGGGCCGACGCGGTGATGGTGAAGCCCGCGCTGCCCTATCTGGACGTGCTCGCGGCGGTGCGCGCGGCCGTCGACGTGCCGGTCTTCGCGTACCAGGTCAGCGGCGAGTACGCGATGGTCGAGGCGGCCGCCGCGCAGGGCTGGGTCGACCGCGACCGGGTGATCGCCGAGACGCTGCTGGGGATCAAGCGCGCCGGCGCCGACGCGATCCTCACCTACTGGGCCACCGAGGTCGCGCACCGCCTGCGCTGACGGCCCGGCCGGCCGCTGTCGTCGGGCCCTGGCAGGCTCCGGCCATGAGCAAGGGGCGGCTGGAGGCGTTCAGCGACGGCGTCTTTGCGATCATCGTGACGCTGCTGGTGCTCGACCTGCACGCGCCGACCGGCGGCGAGTCGGTGCTGCACGCGGTGAACCGGCAGCTGCCGCAGCTGGCCGTCTACGTCGTCGCGTTCCTCATGGTGGGCGTCACCTGGATCAACCACCACGCGATGTTCCGCGCGATCGGGCGGGTGGACCGCACGATCACCGTGCTGAACCTGTTGCTGCTGATGTTCCTGGCGCTGACCCCGTGGGGCGCCGACCTCGCCGCGGACGGACTGCGCCGAGGTGGCTCCGACGGGAGACAGGGGATCCTCGCGTTCACGGTGATCTTCCTGCTTGCCTCGGTGATGTTCACCCTGCTCTGGCACCGGGCCACCCGCGCCCACGCCGGTGTCCTGGCCGACGACATCGACCCGGCGGCCGCCCGGGCCCAGCTGCCGGGGTTCGGCATCGGTGTCGTCGTCTATATCGGCTTCTGCGGGCTCAGCCTCGTGCTGCCGTGGCTGGTTGTCGCCGGCCATGCCGTCGTCGCGTCGTACTACCTGGGCGACCGGCTGCCCGTGGACCAGATGCGCCGTCAGGCGGCGGGCACCTCGTAGGTGCCGATCAGCTCGCCCTTGGCCAGCACGTGGCTGCCGGTGTTGAAGCGGAAGAATGCGTACGTGGCCGAGGCGTCGATGCCGGCGGACTCGACATCCAGTGCCCACACGGTGAAGTGGTAGTGGTGGACGCCGTGCCCGGGCGGCGGGGCCATGCCGCCCCACGCGCTCTGGCCCCAGTCGGTGTAGCCCTCGATGCCCTCGGTCGCGTGGCCGCCGTACCCGGCTGGGATCGACGTGGTGGTAGCCGGCAGGTCGAACAGCACCCAGTGCACGAAGCCGATGTCGGTGGGCGCGTCCGGGTCGTAGCAGGTCACGGCGAAGCTCTTGGTGCCGTCGGGCGCGCCGGTCCACGACAGGTCGGGGCTGACATCGTGCCCGCCGGCCGCGGTGTGCGCGGCCGAGGCCGGGATGGGCTGGCCGGGCTCGAAGAGGGTGCTGGTCACGGTGAGATCGCTCATGCAGCGCGCCTACCCCGGGCGGGCGCCTGGGACACTGCAGACGTGACCTCCCGCGATGACGCGCCCGGCCGGTACCCGTTCGAGGCACCCGCGTCGGAGGCGCTCTTCGCGCGGGCCCGGGCGGTGATCCCCGGCGGCGTCAACTCTCCCGTACGCGCGTTCCACGCCGTCGGGGGCACGCCCCGCTTCATCGACCATGCGTACGGCCCGTACCTGCTCGACGCGGACGGCCGCGAGTACGTCGACCTCGTCTGCTCCTGGGGGCCGATGCTGCTCGGCCACGCCCACCCCGCGGTGGTCGAGGCGTTGCGCGAGGCGGCCGGCAAGGGGACGAGCTACGGGATGCCGTCGGCCGGGGAAGTCGAGCTGGCGGAGCTGATCCGCGCCCGGGTGCCCGCGGCCGAGGAGCTGCGACTGGTGAACTCCGGCACCGAGGCCACGATGAGTGCGATCCGGCTCGCCCGCGGGGTGACGGGCCGGCGGGTGGTGGTCAAGTTCGCCGGCTGCTACCACGGTCACGTCGACGCGCTGCTGGTCGCCGCCGGCTCGGGGCTCGCGACGTTCGCCACCCCGGACACGCCGGGGGTGACCGGCGCCGAGGCGGCCTCGACGATCGTGCTCCCGTACAACGACGTCGCGGCCGTGGAGGCCGCCTTCGCCGAGCACGGCGAGGAGATCGCCTGCGTGATCACCGAGGCCTGCGCCGCCAACATGGGCGTCGTGCCGCCCGCGCCCGGCTTCAACGCCGCCCTGCAGGCGCTGTGCACGCGCCACGGCGCGCTGCTCGTGCTCGACGAGGTGATGACCGGGTTCCGGGTGTCGCCGGCCGGGTGGTGGGGGCTGGAGGGTGCGCGCGAGGGCTGGGCGCCGGACCTGTTCACCTTCGGCAAGGTGATGGGCGGCGGCCTGCCGGCCGCGGCGTTCGGCGGCCGGGCGGAGGTGATGGCGCACCTCGCGCCGGCCGGCCCCGTCTACCAGGCGGGGACGCTCTCGGGGAACCCGCTCGCGGTCGCGGCGGGGATCGCGACGCTGCGGCACGCCACGGACGAGGTCTACGCGACGGTCGACGCCCGCGCCGCGGAGGTGGCCGCGCTGACGGCGAAGGCACTGGAGACGGCCGGGGTCGCGTACCGGCTCCAGACCGGCGGGTCGCTGTTCTCCTTCTTCTGGAACGACGGCGAGGACGTGCCCGACTTCGCGGTGGCGCGGCGGCAGAGCACGCAGCGGTACGCGGCCTTCTTCCACGCGATGCTCGCCGCCGGCGTGCACCTGCCGCCCAGCGCGTTCGAGGCGTGGTTCGTCGGGGCCAGCCACGACGACGCGGCACTGGAACGGATCGACGCGGCGCTGCCGGCCGCCGCCCGGGCAGCAGCCGCCGCATGACCGGGACGGCCCGTACGACGATCCACCTGCTCCGGCACGGCGAGGTCTTCAACCCCGACAAGGTGCTGTACGGCCGGCTGCCCGGCTTCCGGCTCTCGGCCGCGGGCGAGGAGATGGCGCGGGTGGCGGCGGCGTTCCTCGCGGGTCGCGACGTCACGGGGGTGTACGCCTCCCCGCTCGAGCGCGCCCAGCAGACCGCCGCGCCCCTGGCCGAGACGTTCGGGCTGGCCGTGGTGGTCGAACCCCGGGTGATCGAGAGCGAGAACGTCTTCGAGGGCACCCACGTCGGGGTCGGCGACGGCGTGCTCGCCGACCCGCGGACCTACCGCTACCTCTGGAACCCGCTGCGGCCGTCCTGGGGTGAGCCGTACCGGTCGATCGCGGACCGGGTGCTCGCGGCGGTCACCGACATCCGCGCCGAGCAGGCGGGCCACGAGGCCGTGGTCGTCACCCACCAGCTGCCCGTCGTCTGTGCGCGCCGGGCCTCCGAAGGGGTGCCGCTGGCCCACCACCCCGGCCACCGGCGATGCGGGCTCGCCTCCGTCACCAGCCTCGGCTTCGTCGGGGACCGGCTGGTCCGGATCGGGTACGCGGAGCCCGCCGCGGGCGTCGCGACCACCTGACCCCCGCCGCCGCCCCCTGACCCCCGCCCCCTCTTTCCCGCCGAGATGCGGCGTGTTCACCGCGACACGCCGCCCCGGGCGTACATCTGCCACATCTCGGCGAGGAGATGCTGGGGCGGCGGGGTGGGGTGGGGGATTAGAGGAGGGTCGCGACGAGCGGGGTCAGGACGTCGGCGATCTGCCGGTAGCCCAGCGGCGTCGGGTGTACGCCGTCGGCGCCCAGCACGCCCGCCGAGACCTCCCCGGTCGGGGCCAATGCGCTGTGGAGGTCGGCGAGCACCGCACCGCGGCCCGCCGCCAGGGCCGGCAACCCGGCGTTCACGTCCGCGACGGACGGTGACCCATAGAAGGGCCCGCCGTGACCCATCGGCGGGATCGTCCAGGTCAGCACCCGGGCGCCGGTGGCGACGACGGCGCCCAGCAGCACGTCCAGCCGCCCGAGCAGGTCGCCGGCGAACTCGACGCGCTGGTCGGCGTCGAACTCGTCGTACGTCAGGTGGAACGGCCGCCCCGGCGCCCAGCGCTGGATGACGTCGTTCGTGCCGCCCTGGACCACCACCACCTCCGCGCGCGGGCCGTCGGCCACGAGGGCGGCGATCTCCTCGACCCGCCAGCCGGGATGACCGTCGTGGCGGACGGCTGCCGACTCCGGGGCCGCGTTGGCGCTCGAGGAGCCCAGCCAGCGCAGGCCGGGCAGCGCGTCGGCCACGAGCGCGCGCCAGCCGCCGGGGGTGTCGCCCGGCCAGCTGACACCGCAGGTCAGCGAGTCGCCGAGCGCCCAGACGGTGGTCACCCACAGGAGCCTGCCAGCGGTCGCCCAGGCGTGGCGCAACACGGATACTGTGCCGGTGCTCCGTCCCCGCCTGCGCCCCTGGCGCGGCGCACTCCTGCTCGCCTCCGCGTTGGCCCTCTCGGCCTGCGGCGGTACGAGCACCGCGAGCAACAACGGTGCGGCGAGCGGCGACGGCAACACCGCCTCGACCAAGACCGGTGGCCTGCTGGCGAAGACCCAGCCCGCCCCGGTGCTGTCGGGGGACGCGATCGGCGGCGGGACGATCTCCACCGCGGCGGACCTGGGCCGGGTCACGGTGGTGAACTTCTACGCCTCGTGGTGCGCCCCCTGTCGCGCCGAGACCCCGCTGCTGGAGCAGACCGCCAGGGCGGAGCCGGACGTGGCCTTCCTCGGCGTGCTGTTCAAGGACTCCGCCCCGAACGGCGCAGCCTTCCGCCGCACGTACGGGGTGTCGTACCCGAGCCTGGTCGACACCGACGGCGTGGACCTGGCGAAGTTCCGCAACGTCGACCCGTCCGCGGTGCCGGTGACCTTCGTCCTGGACAAGCAGGGCCGGGTCGCGGCGCGGTACGTCGGCGGCATCACGGCGAGCTCGGGGTTCCAGGCCGTGCTGGCGAAACTGCAGGCCGCGCCGGCATGAGCGCCGTGACCGGCCCGCTGGTCATCGCCGCGCCGGTGGCGCTCGCCGCCGGCGCCTTCTCGTTCCTCTCGCCCTGCGTCCTGCCGCTCGTGCCCGGCTACCTGTCGTACGTGACCGGGATGACCGGCGCCGAGGTCACGGAGCAGCGGCGGCAGCGGTGGGCGCTGCACTCGCGCACGATCGGCGGCGCATTGCTGTTCGTCGCGGGCTTCAGCGTGATCTTCGTCGGGGAAGGCTCGTTCTTCGGGGGTCTCGGCCGGCTGCTGGCCACCCACCAGCGCGGCCTGCAGCAGGTCTTCGGCGTCGTCACGATCGCGCTCGGGGTCGCGTTCTCCGGCGTCCTCGGGCAGCTGCCCTTCCTGTCGCGCGAGCTGCGCCCGCATCAGGTGCCGCGCGCGGGCCTACTCGGCGCACCCGTGCTCGGCGCGCTCTTCGGGCTGGGCTGGACTCCGTGCATCGGGCCCACCCTCGCCGCCGTGCAGGGTCTCGCGTTCTCCACTTCGCAGACCACCGCGGGACGCGGCGCGCTGCTGACCCTGTTCTACTGCGCCGGGCTGGGTCTGCCGTTCCTGGTGGTCGCCGTCGCGTTCCGGCAGGCGATGGGCCTGCTGGCGGTCGTCCGGCGCCACAACGGCGTGGTGATGGCGGTCGGCGGCCTGCTGCTGGTGCTCGTCGGCGTCAGCGAGGTGACCGGCTGGTACCAGGATCTGGTAATCCGACTGCAGCACCACGTCGGCAGCTACACGGTCGGGTTCTAGCCGTGTCCGTCGATGCCGGACCCGCGACCGGGGCGCTCTCCACCCAGCCGGCAGCACCCACGCCGCCGCCGGCCGGGCGCGTCAGCCCGCTGGTCCTGGTGCGCCGGGGGTGGCGGCAGCTCACGTCCATGCGTACGGCGCTGCTGCTGCTGGTCCTGCTGGCGTTGGCCGCCGTCCCGGGCAGCTTGATCCCGCAGCGCTCGCTCGCGCCGAGCCAGGTCAACCGCTACATCGCCGAGCACCGGACGCTCGCCCCGATCTACGAGCGGCTCAGCCTCTTCGACGTCTTCCACGCCCCGTGGTTCGCTGCGATCTACGCCCTGCTGTTCATCTCCCTCGTGGGCTGTCTGGTGCCGCGCATCAGGCTGCACGCCCGGGCGCTCGTCCGCCGCCCGCCGACGGCACCGCGCAACCTGTCGCGGCTGCCACAGTCGGCGCGCTGGGAGACCGACATGCTCCCGGCGCAGGCGCTCGCCGTCGCGGCGAAGTCCCTGCGGCGCAAGCGCTTCCGCGTCTCGGCGAGCGACGGCACCAGCCTCGCCGCGGAGAAGGGCTACCTCCGCGAGACGGGCAACCTGCTGTTCCACGTATCGCTGGTGCTGCTGCTCGTCGGCATCGGCATCGGGTCGATGTTCGGCTACCAGGGCTCGGTGCTGCTGGTCGACGGCCACAGCTTCACCAACGTCGCGCCGCTCTACGACACGTACAAGGCCGGGGCGCTGACCAAGCCGGGCTCGCTGTCGCCATTCACGGTCACGCTCGGGCAGTTCGACGCGACCTACCAGCCCAACGGTGAGGCGGCGACGTTCGACGCGCACGTCACCGCGACCGACGCGGCCGGGCGGACCTCGAGCCACGACCTGCGCGTGAACCACCCGCTGACCTTCGGGCACGCCCGCGTCTACCTGATCGGGCACGGGTACGCGCTGCACGTGATCCTGCGCGACGCCAAGGGGCAGGTGTGGCACGACGAGACGGTGCCCTGCATCCCGCAGGACCTGACCGACTACCTGAGCCAGTGTGTGGTCAAGGCGCCGGACACCGGCGCGACCCAGGCCACCACGCTGACCGACCCGCAGACGGGCCAGACGGCCACGGTGAGCAAGGACCTCGAGTTCGGCTTCCTCATCGATTTCGTCCCCACGGCCGCGGTGAGCACCGGTGGCGTGATCAGCACGTTCCCGGCTCCCGACAACCCCCGGGCGATCGTCTCCGCGTACACCGGCGACCTCGGGCTGGGCACCGGTGTGCCGCAGTCGGTCTACGACCTGGACCCCAGTGGGCTCCACCTGAAGCCGGTGTTGCTCCCGCTGGCCCAGCAGATCGTCACCCCCGGCGGGAAGGACGAGACCATCCCGCTGCCGCAGGGCTTCACGCTCCAGCTTGCGGGCTACAGCCAGTGGGCGTCGCTGCAGGTGAAGGACGACCCGGCCAAGAAGTTCACGCTGATCGCCGCGGTGCTGATCGTGGTCGGCCTGCTGCTCTCGCTGCGGGTACGCCGCCGGCGGGTCTGGCTGCGCGCGACCGCTGCCCCCGGCGGTCGTACCATCGTCGAGGCCGGTGGGCTGGCCCGTACCGACGCCGACGACTTCGCCCGTGAGTTCCCCAGACTCGTCACCCGCCTCGCGGGGGAGATCCGGCCCGCAGGGCCGTCACCGACAGGAGCAGACCGGTGCCCGTGAACCTGGGCCTCGCCCACGATTCCGACCGCCTGCTGTTCATCGCCGTCGTCCTCTACGCCCTGGCCATGCTCGGGTACGCCGCGGAGTTCGCGTTCGGCCGGCGCGCCCGGGTCACCGCAGACCGCATCGAGGTCGAGGTGGCGAAGGTCGAGGTGCCGGCGGACGTCTCCGCGCTGGCACTCGTCGGGCCGGCCAGTGGCGCCCTCACCACCGGCTCGGTCGTCACCGCGCCCACCGGGCCGGTGCTGGGCGACGGCACCGTGCTGGATCTCGACGAGCCTGCGCCCAGGCTGGGCCGCTGGCGCCGCCCCACCGATCCGGGCGCACCGCGCGGCGGAGTCGGCGAAGGCCTCGGCCGGCTCGCGCTGCTGCTGACGGTCGCCGGCTGGGCCGCGCACGTCGGCTCGGTCACGACCCGGGGGCTCGCGGCGCACCGGGTGCCGTGGGGCAACATGTACGAGTTCTCGTCGATGATCGCGCTCGTCGCGGTGACCGCGTACCTCGTGCTGCTGCTTCGCCAGCCGGTCCGCTACCTCGGCGCCTTCGTCATGCTGCCGGTGGTCAGCTACCTGGGCATCGCCGGCACGGTGCTCTACACGCCGGCCGGCCCGCTCGTACCGGCGCTCAACTCGTACTGGATCAAGATCCACGTGGTCGCGGTGATCACGGCCTCGGGGGTCTTCGCGCTGTCCGCCGTGCTGACGGTTCTCTACCTCGTCCGGGCCCGCTACGACTCGGTGGTCGCCCGCGGCGACGAGCCCGGCTCGGTCGCCCGGCTCGGCGCACTGCTGCCGGACGCGAGCAAGCTCGACACCAACACCTACCGGGTGGTGGCTTTCGCGTTCCCGATCTGGACCTTCGGGGTGATCGCCGGGGCGATCTGGGCCGAGTCGGCCTGGGGCCGCTACTGGGGCTGGGACCCCAAGGAGACCTGGTCGTTCATCACCTGGGTGATCTACGCCGGCTACCTGCACGCGCGGGCGACCGCAGGCTGGAAGGGTCGCAAGGCCGCGGTGATCTCGCTGGTCGCCTTCGCCTGCCTGACGTTCGACTTCTACGGCGTCAACCTGTGGTTCTCGGGTCTGCACTCCTACCAGGGTCCGGGCGTCTGACCGACACGTGGCGTACGACGACCTGAAGGACCTGCTCCGGCGGCTCGAGCGCGAGGGCGAGTTGCACCGGGTACGTGTCCCGGTCGACCCGTACCTCGAGGTGGCCGAGGTGGTCAGCCGGGTGCAGCGCGAGGCGGGCCCGGCGCTGCTGTTCGAGCGGCCGACCGGTGCCTCGATGCCGCTGGTGATCAACGTGTTCGGCACCGAGCGGCGGATGGCGATGGCGCTGGGGGTCGAGCGGCTGGACGAGCACGCGGAGCGGATCGCCGCCCTGCTGACGCCGGAGATCCCGCACGGTCTCGGCGGTCTGCGCGAGGCGCTGGGCAAGCTGGGTGAGCTGCGCAGTGCCCCGCCGAAGCGGGTCCGTGGCGGGGCGCCCTGCCAGCACAGCGTGCTGCGCGGCGAGGAGGTCGACCTCGACCTGCTGCCGGGGGTGACGGCGTGGCCGCAGGACGGTGGCCCGTTCCTCAACCTCGGCCTGACCCACACCAGGCACCCGGAGACCGGCGCCCGCAACCTCGGCATGTACCGGCTGCAGCAGCACGACCGCCGTACGGTCGGCATGCACTGGCAGATCCACAAGGACTCCAACGCCCACCACGCCGTGGCCGAACGGCGCGGCGAGCGGCTCCCGGTGGCGATCGCCTTCGGCGTCGACCCCGCCGTCACGTACGCGGCCTCGGCCCCGCTGCCGGCCGGGATCGACGAGTACCTGTTCGCCGGGTTCCTGCGCCGCGAGCGGGTCGAGCTGGTCGACTGCCTCACCGTGCCGTTGCAGGTGCCGGCGAACGCGCAGGTCGTGCTGGAGGGCTGGCTCGAGCCGGGCATCCGCCGCCCCGAGGGACCGTTCGGCGACCACACCGGCTTCTACACCCCGGTCGAGCCCTTCCCGGCGCTGACGGTCGACTGCATGACGATGGCGTCGGCGCCGGTGTTCCCGAGCATCGTGGTCGGCCGGCCGCCGCAGGAGGACGGCCCCCTCGGCAAGGCCACCGAGCGGATCTTCCTGCCGCTGCTGCGGCTGACCATCCCCGAGATCGTCGACTACGACCTGCCGACCGCGGGGGTGTTCCACAACTGCGCCGTCGTCAGCATCGACAAGCGCTTCCCGAAGCATGCGCAGAAGGTGATGCACGCGATCTGGGGCGCCGGGCTGATGTCGCTGACCAAGCTGATCGTCGTGGTCGACGCCGACTGCGACGTGCACGACTACGCCGAGGTGGCCTGGCGTGCGTTCGGCAACGTCGACTACGCCCACGACCTGCTGCTCACCCAGGGCCCGGTGGACCACCTCGACCACGCCTCGTACAACCAGTTCTGGGGCGGCAAGGTGGGGATCGACGCAACGGCCAAGCTGCCGACCGAGGGGTACCAGCGCGCCGGCGGCTGGCCGAGGATGATCGCGCCGGACCCCGCGACGGCACAGCGGGTGACCAGTCGCTGGAAGGAGTACGGCCTGTGACCCACCCCGCCGCCCCCCAGCCCTGCGCCCCCCACCCGTGCGCGCCCCACCCCCCGATCAGTCAGAGCACGCCGTCGCCAGAGCGACGCCAGGTTCTGACTCATCGCCGCAGGAACGGGGGCGGCGCACGATGACCGGACCGGTCACGCACCCAGACCTAACCGTCACCGACCCGGCGCCCACCGCGGATGAGCGCACGATGCTGTGGGAGTTCCTGCAGTCCCAGCGGGACCTGGTGGCGTGGAAGCTGGCCGACGCCGACTTCGACGCCCTGCAGGGCGTGGCGACCGCCAGCGGGCTGGCGCCGCTCGGCGTGCTGCGGCACCTGACCACCGTCGAGCGCTGGTGGTTCCGCCACCAGACCGCCGGGGAGCCCGGGCTGGTCTTCGACTGGACTGACGACGATCCCGACGGCGAGTACCGGGTACGGCCGGGGGAGACGGTGGCGTCGCTGCTGGCCGACTACGCCGCCGAAGCCGCACGCTGCGATGCGGCGGTCGCCGCCCGCGGGCTGGACGAGGTCGGTGCGAACTGCCGCTTCAGCCTGCGGTGGGTCTGCCTGCACATGATCGAGGAGACCGCCCGCCACCTCGGGCACATCGACCTGCTGCGCGAACTGGCGGACGGCTCTACCGGTTCCGACCCGTTGCAGGTCGCGGGCGAGGCGGCTGCCGCCGAGGCGACGGCGGCCCCGTGATGGCCGCGGTGGGGTGGCGGCCGGGCTCCGGACATCAGGAGCGGTACGGGTGACGGCGGTCGCCGAGGAGGTCATCGACCGGGCCAACCCCGTCTCGGCGTTCCTGCGGCTGGTGGTCATCGAGCACTCGGTGTTCGCCCTGCCGTTCGCGTACGTCGCTGCGCTGACCGCGATGAGCCAGAGCCCCGCGCACCGCGGTGTGCGCTGGGTGGACCTCGTGCTGATCACGGTCGCGATGGTCGCCGGGCGGACGTTCGCGATGGCGGTCAACCGCATCGTCGACCGGGAGCTGGACGCCCGCAACCCGCGTACCGCCCGGCGCGAGCTGGTCACCGGCGCGGTCTCGGTACGCACGGCCCTGGCGGGCAGCGGAGTCGCGCTCGGCGTCTTCCTGGTGGCGGCGGCACTGCTGAACGGGGCCTGCCTCGCGCTGTCGCCGATCGCCCTGGCGCTGCTGATCGTCTACCCGTACGGGAAGCGGTTCACGTGGGCCTGCCACGGTCTGCTCGGGCTGGCGCAGGCGGTGGCGCCGCTCGGTGCGTGGATCGCGGTCACCGGGCACTGGTCCTGGGCCGCGACCGCGCTCGGGCTCGGTGTCGGCCTCTGGATCGGCGGCTTCGACCTGATCTACGCCCTGCAGGACCTGACGCACGACCGCGCGCACGGCGTCCACTCGCTGCCGGCCCGCTTCGGCGCGGCGGTGGCGCTGCGGGTCTCGACCGCGGCGCACGTGGCGACCTTCGCGCTGTTCGTTGCGTTCGGGGTGGCCCAGAACCTCGGCCCGCTCTGGTACGTCGGTCTGGCCGGGGTGGCGATCCTCTTCGCGTACGAGCACAGCATCGTCAGCCCCCGCGACTGGTCACGGCTCAACCGGGCCTTCTTCACCGCCAACGGCGTGGTCGGGATCGTCCTGTTCGGGTTCGCGCTGGCCGACCTGGTCGTGCACGGGCATCTGACCACATGACCCGTACGCCGTGGGTCGTCGGGATCAGTGGGGCGAGCGGGACGCCGTACGCGGCCGCGGTGATCCGCGCCCTGTTGGCTGCGGGCGAGGCGGTCGACCTGGTGGTGTCGCGCGCGGCACGGCTGACGATCCTGGACGAGACGGGCCGGCCGCTGCGGGACGCGCACTGGCGCGCGGACCTGGGCACGTTCCTCGGCGCCCCGGTGAGCGGCGACGTGACGTACTGGGCGGCGGGCGACCTCGCCGCCGGGCCCAGTTCCGGGTCGTACGCGACGCGGGGGATGTTCGTGGTCCCGGCCAGCACAGACGCCGTGGCGGGCATCGCGCTCGGGCTGTCGAAGGACCTGCTGCAACGGGCGGCCGCCGTGACGCTGAAGGAGGGTCGGCCGCTGGTCGTCGTGCCACGGGAGACGCCGCTGGCCCGGCCGACCCTCGTGCACCTGCTCGCCCTGCACGACGCGGGCGCCGTCGTCGCGCCGGCCAGCCCCGGGTTCTACCACGGGCCGACCGACCTGCAGCAGCTGGTGGACTTCGTCGCCGGCCGGGTGCTGGACGTGGCCGGGGTCGGCCACGACCTCTACCGCCGCTGGACGGGTCAGGACCTGACCGGTCGTACGACGACCGGGCCGACGTGAGCCGCCCCCGCTGCCGGGACGTGCGACGGCCGGGCCGGCGTGAGCCGACCCGGCCGTGGCAGGGATCTTCGTGAGCGCGGCGGGCCGAGGCCGGCCGCGTCGTTCAGTGGGAGCGGCGACGCAGCAGCGGCAGCCGGCGGGCTCGAACTACGGTCGCCCGACCTGCGGCGGCATGCACCTGCGAGACCCGCTCGATGATGAGCTCCTTCTGGTCCATGTCGGTGCCTCCTCTCGCTTACTCCTGTCGCCCCGGCTGGGGCGACACCTTCGATAACCAGGACTATACCCGCTATGTTCCTTCGGATCCAAAGTCTTTGAGGTGAATGTCGCATGAATCACAGGAGAAGCGGATGGATGACGTCGATCGCCGGCTGGTGACCGCGCTCCGGGCCGACGCCCGCGCCAGCTGGGCCGAGCTGGCGCGCATCGTCGGCCTCTCGGCACCCAGCGTCGCCGACCGGGTCGCGCGGCTCGAGCGCGACGGGGTGATCACCGGCTATCACGCCGCCGTGAACCCGGCGCTGGTCGGCCTCGGGGTGAGCGCCCTGGTGGGCGTCTACCAGAAGGAGGGCGCGAACGCCGACTCGCTCGTCGACGCCCTCCGCGACATCCCGGAGATCGAGGACTGCTGGTCGGTCGCCGGCGAGGAGGAGCTGATGCTGCGGCTGCGTACGACCGACGTCGACGCCCTCGAGTCGGCGCTCCGGACCCTGCGCCGGGCGCGCGGTGTGTCCCGGACCCGGACCACCGTGGTGCTGTCCACACCGTGGGAGGGCCGCTTCCCGCTGACCGCCGACGAGCCCGAAGGCTGAGCCGGCCGTACCCTGAGCAGGTGGAACAGGCACGCACGGAGGAGATCGAGGCCAAGGTGTACGGCGGGGAGCGGCTCACCCGCCAGGACGGCGAGGACCTCTACGCCACCGACGACCTCGCCTGGCTCGGCCAGCTCGCCCATCACAAGCGCACCGAGCTGAACGGCGACGTGACGCTGTTCAACATCAACCGGCACCTGAACCTCACCAACGTCTGCTCGGCGTCGTGCGCCTACTGCAGCTTCCAGCGCAAGCCGGGCGAGGCAGACGCGTACACGATGCGGGTGGAGGAGGCCGTCCGGCTGGCCACAGAGATGGAGTCGTCGGGCATCACCGAGCTGCACATCGTGAATGGGCTGCACCCCACCCTGCCGTGGCGCTACTACCCGCGCAGCATCCGCGAGCTGAAGGCGGCGCTGCCGCACGTCACCATCAAGGCCTTCACCGCCACCGAGATCCAGTGGTTCGAGAAGATCAGCGGCCTGCCGGCGAGCGAGATCCTGGACGAGCTGATGGACGCCGGGCTCGAGTCGCTGACCGGGGGCGGCGCGGAGATCTTCGACTGGGAGGTGCGCCAGCACATCGTCGACCACGCCTGCCACTGGGAGGACTGGTCACGCATCCACCGGCTGGCCCACGGCAAGGGCATGAAGACGCCGTCGACCATGCTCTACGGACACGTCGAGGAGCCGCGGCACCGGGTGGACCACGTGCTGCGCCTTCGCGAACTGCAGGACGAGACCGGCGGGTTCGCGGTCTTCATCCCGCTGCGCTACCAGCACGACTTCGTCGACTCCAAGGACGGCAAGGTACGCAACCAGCTGATGGCCCGTACCACGATGGCGACGGGTGCCGAGGCGCTGAAGACCTTCGCCGTGTCGCGGCTGCTGTTCGACAACGTGCCGCACGTGAAGAACTTCTGGGTGATGCACGGTCTGACGACCGCGCAGCTGTCGCTGTCCTTCGGCGCCGACGATCTCGACGGCTCGGTGGTGGAGTACAAGATCACCCACGACGCGGACGGCTTCGGCACGCCTACGACCATGACGCGCGAGGACCTGCTGGCGCTGATCCGGGACGCCGGATTCACGCCGGCCGAGCGAAACACCCGCTACGAGATCGTGAAGACCTTCGACGGTCCCGACCTCACCCGCCGCGACACCCCGCAACCGGTCTGGTCCTGACCGTGGACCCGCGCGTCGATCCCCGCCGCCTGGCGGCGATGCCGAGCGTTGGCCGGCTCACCCTGATCGGCGTTCTCGCTGTACTCGTACCCGGGCTGGTCGTGTTCGGGATCGCCCGCGCCGCAGGGCTGTCCACCGGCTCGTCCGGTCTGCTCGGGCTGCTCGCGATGTTCGTCGGGATGGGCTGGTACCCCACCTACCTGCGGCGGCTCGGCAAGCGGGTCGACGCCCAACTGCGGGAGGCCGAGCAGTGAACGGGATGACCCGGATGATCGTGTCGTACACGGCACTCCGACTGGCGCTGTTCACGATCGCGTTCATCCTGCTGCTGTTCTCGCCGCTGGCGACGATCGTCGACATCGCGATCGCGCTGGTCGTCTCCGCGATCGTCAGCTACCCCCTCGGGCGGCACCAGCGCGACCGGATGACGACACTCCTGCTCGAGCGCCGCGAGCGGAAGACCGGCGGAAGTTAGCCGCACTGTCCGAGGCTGGTGGATACGTGGACGTCCATGTATCTTGAGTGTCCACGTACGGCCGTCGGGCCTCGTGACGAGGAGCCTCATGGATCTGTACGCGGCGGAGCACCCGGTCCGGTTCGTGACGGCGGCCAGCCTGTTCGACGGCCACGACGCGGCGATCAACATCATGCGGCGGGTGCTGCAGAGCCAGGGCGTCGAGGTGATCCACCTCGGCCACGACCGCAGCGTGGAGTCCGTCGTCGCGGCCGCGCTCCAGGAGGACGTGCAGGGCGTGGCGATCAGCTCGTACCAGGGCGGTCACGTCGAGTACTTCACGTACCTGCGGGAGCGGCTGGTCGAGGTTGGGGCCGGCCACGTGCAGGTCTTCGGCGGGGGCGGCGGCGTCATCGTGCCCGCGGAGATCGCCCTGCTGGCGGCGCGCGGGGTGCGGATCTTCGCCCCCGAGGACGGTCAGCGCCTCGGTCTCGCCGGGATGATCAACAGCCTGGTGCAGGCGTGCGACATCGACCTCGCCGGCAGCCCGCCGCAGGTCGAGGACGTGCGCGGCGGGGACCTCGCGGCCCTGGCGCGCGCCATCACCGTCCTGCAGGCCGGCAGGTCGTGCGAGCTTGCCGACGCGCTGCGTGACGGCTCGCCGAGCGTCCCGGTCCTGGGCATCACCGGCACCGGCGGCTCGGGCAAGAGCTCGCTGGCCGACGAGCTGCTCCGCCGCTTTCGGCTGGACCAGGAGGACAAGCTGCGGATCGCCGTGCTGGCGATCGACCCGAGCCGGCGGCGCGGCGGAGGCGCCCTGCTGGGCGACCGGATCCGGATGAACGCCCTCGGCGGCGACCAGATCTTCTTCCGCTCGCTCGCGACCCGGACACCGGGCTCGGCGGTGCCCGACAACCTGGGCGACGTCATCGGTGCGTGCAAGGCCGCCGGCTTCGACCTCGTCATCGTCGAGACGCCGGGCATCGGGCAGGGTGATGCGAGCATCACCGACTTCTGCGACGTCTCGCTCTACGTCATGACGCCCGAGTACGGCGCCGCCTCGCAGCTCGAGAAGATCGACATGCTCGACTTCGCGGACGTGGTGGCGATCAACAAGTTCGAGCGCCGCGGCGCCGAGGACGCCCGGCGTGACGTGGCCCGGCAGGTCGCGCGCAACCGGTCGGCCTTCGGCGCCGGGTGGGAGGAGATGCCGGTCTTCGGCACGTCCGCCGCCCGGTTCAACGACGACGGCGTCACGGCGCTCTACCAGTACCTGCGGGGCGTGCTTGCCGGCAGGGGCCTGGCCGCGACCGAGGGTGTGCTGCCTACCGTCGACACGAAGGTGTCCACCGGGCTGACCTCCGCGCTGCCGTCCGCTCGGGAGCGGTACCTGGCCGAGATCGCGGCAACCGTCCGCGCGCACCACGCCGGCGTGGACGAGCAGGCGGCCCGCGCTCGCCGTCGTCAGCACCTGCGTACCGCCCGGGACCTGGTCGCCGATCCCGCCGAGCTGGACGCGCTGCTGGCCGGCACGGCGCTCGACCCGCTGGTGGAGGCTGCGCTGACGGCCTGGCCCGCCCGGGTGTCGGAGTACGCCGGGGACGACCTCGTCTACTCCGTACGCGGGCGGGAGATCCGCACCCCGCTGACCCGCGAGACCCTCTCGGGCAGCCACGTCCGACGGGTTGCCGTGCCCAGGATCGCCGACGACGGCGACCTGGTGCGGTTCCTGGGACGAGAGAACCTCCCGGGCTACTTCCCCTACACCGCAGGCGTTTTTCCGTTCAAGCGTCAGGGCGAGGCGCCGGCCCGGATGTTCGCCGGCGAGGGCGACGCGGCGCGGACCAACCGACGGTTCAAGGTCCTGTCGCAGGGCCAGCCGGCCACCCGGCTGTCGACGGCCTTCGACTCGGTGACCCTGTACGGCCGCGACCCCGACCCGCGCCCGGACATCTACGGCAAGGTCGGCACCAGCGGAGTGTCGATCGCCACCCTCGAGGACATGAAGGTGCTCTACGGCGGGTTCGACCTCTGCTCCCCCACCACGTCGGTGTCGATGACGATCAACGGGCCGGCGCCGACCATCCTGGCGATGTTCCTGAACGCGGCGATCGACCAACGACTGCAGCGGTTTTGCGAGGAGGAGGGCCGCGACCCCAGCGCAGCCGAGACCGGCGAGCTCCGCCGGTGGGTGCTCGCGAACGTTCGCGGCACGGTGCAGGCCGACATCCTCAAGGAGGACCAGGGCCAGAACACCTGCATCTTCTCCACCGAGTTCGCCCTGCGGGCGATGGCCGATATCCAGGAGTACTTCGTCGCGCACCGCGTGCAGAACTTCTACTCGGTCAGCATCTCCGGCTATCACATCGCCGAGGCGGGGGCCAATCCCCTGAGCCAGCTGGCCTTCACCCTCGCCAACGGCTTCACCTATGTCGAGGCGTACCTCGCCCGGGGCATGGACATCGACGACTTCGCCCCCAACCTGTCGTTCTTCTTCAGCAACGGCATGGACGCCGAGTACACCGTTCTCGGCCGGGTCGCACGACGGGTCTGGGCGATCGCCATGCGGGAGCGCTACGGCGCGTCCGAGCGGTCGCAGAAGCTGAAGTACCACGTGCAAACCTCGGGCCGTTCCCTGCACGCGCAGGAGATGTCGTTCAACGACATCCGTACCACCCTGCAGGCGTTGTGCGCGCTCTACGACAACGCCAACAGCCTGCACACCAACGCCTACGACGAAGCGGTGACGACGCCCTCGGAGGAGTCCGTGCGCCGGGCACTGGCCATCCAGATGATCATCGACCAGGAGTGGGGCCTGTCGATGAACGAGAACCCGCTGCAGGGCTCGTACGTGGTCGACGAACTGACCGATCTGGTCGAGGAGGCCGTGCTGACCGAGTTCGACCGGATCACCGAGCGCGGCGGGGTGCTCGGCGCGATGGAGACCGGCTACCAGCGCGGGCGGATCCAGGACGAGTCGATGCTCTACGAACACCGCAAGCATGACGGCTCGCTGCCGCTGATCGGGGTCAACACCTTCCGCAACCCGCATGGCGACGGGGGTACCGGCCCGGTCGAACTGGCCCGCGCCACCGAAGCCGAGAAGCGCTCGCAGCTCGACCGCCTGCATGCCTTCCACGCCGCCCACCGCGACGAATCACCAGCGGCGCTCGCGGCGCTGCGCCAGACCGCGATGGCGGGCGACAACGTCTTCGAGGCACTCATGGCCGCGGTGCGGTGCTGCTCCCTCGGCCAGATCAGCGACACCTTCTTCGAGGTCGGCGGCCAGTACCGCCGCAACGTCTGAGAGTCGGATGGACACCATCGCGCTGGCCCGGGCCAACTGGGTCGCTCACGGCTGGTCCGAGGCGGCCGACGGCATGGCCGCCGTCACCTCGGTCATGCGGGCCCAGCAGATCCTGCTGGCGCGCGTCGATGCGACTCTCAAGCCGTTCGGGCTCACCTTTGCCCGGTACGAGGTGCTCATGCTGCTGCACTTCAGCAGCCGCGGGTCGATGCCCATCACCAAGGCCAGCCGGCGCCTCCAGGTGCATCCCACCTCGATCACCAACGCGGTCGACCGCCTCGAAGCGGCCCGGTTCGTACGCCGGCTGGCGCACCCGACCGACGGCCGCGCGACGCTGATAGAGATCACCGCGGAGGGGCGGCGCACCGCGCTGGCGGCCACCGCCGCGCTGAACGGGGAGGTGTTCTCCTCGCCGGGGCTCTCCGCCCGCCGGACGGCCGCGCTCACGCAGGTGCTGGCGGCGTTGCGCAAGGACGCTGGCGATTTCGTCTAGTCTGCTACCCTGGTCCCTAGGTAACATCAAGGAGGGTGACTCATGGCAGAGCAGCCACTGACGGTCGAGCGTGTGCAGCTCGGCGTACGGATGGAGCAGTCCATGGTCAAGGTCTTGAAGGGCCTGGCTGAGTTCGAGGACGTCACCCTCGGCCAGCTGCTGGAGAAGATCGTCCTGCATTCGTTCGAACCCGTGCCCGGGGAGGAGGGCGAGATGGCGGCCAGCCCGCACGGCAAGCGGGCGCTGGCCGCCATCGCCGACCTGAAGCGCATCTACGGGATGGACCAGGATGTCCACGCCAACCGCCGGTTCCAGGAGAGCCGCCACGCCGGCGACGACAGCGTGCAGGGGTAGCTCTCTCGAAGACCAGCATGTCATAAACAGGTATCACCAGATCTGGTCCACTTGGACATATAACACTGAACGGGCAACGACAAAGTACGGATTCCTGCACATCGCGGAATAGGTGGTTTTCATGCTGATGACTTCCAGACTGCGCCCATTCCTTCGAGTGGGTGTAGCGGGCGGTGTCATCGTCCTTGTTTTGGGCGTAGGCACGGCAGTTGCACTGGGGTCTGTTCACCACTCGCACCCGCGGTCTTCTGAGTCGAACAAGGACGCATCTGTCGTGCGGGCGGCGGCGGAGGAATCGGTGGTGCTATGGCACTCCGCTTTGTCGAGGGGAGCCTAGCTGGTGTGACATTTGCGGGTCAGCCCTCGTCCACGCGCCAGATTGCTGGTAGCGTTCCTGCCCCTCTGACTAGCCTGACAGTTGCTCAGACCATGTCGGCCGCCGACGCTAAAGTAGCAAGTCTATTCACCGGTTCGGCGCTTTCAATCCTTCGCGTTGATATTCCTGCGAATGCCCGCGAGGCCATGGTGCAACCCGCTGGCGCTGGTCCCGAAAACCGCGTTCCCGCAGGCACGTACAGCATGGTCGTTGATGGAGGCGCCAAGGATTTCGCTGTATATTCTGTGAAAGTGCAAGGTTTGAGTGCTCGAGTGCAGCTGTCTGCTTTGGTATGGACCTCCAATTTGGATCATTTTCCGGGTAGGCCTGACCAACGTGATACTGCCCAAGGCCGGGTTCAATACGACCTTCAACTCAGTCTCGAAAATGGAAGATGGCTGACTAGTCGTCTTGAGTCCAATCCACTACCCAACTGAGCACCCGGCGGTCGACCCCTGCCAGAATTGACGGCCTACCGTCGGCGTCCGGGCGGCGACCTGGCCGCGCGGCATGGAGCGCGTCCCGGGAGTCGTGTAGCTCGCCGCTTGCCATTCGTCGTGGGCGTCGATCAGGACGCAAGTTGAGAGCCGCAGCAGCGCCCTGCTGATGGGGAAGATGCCGACGACGTCGGTGTGCGCCGTTTCACTTTTCGGTTGAGGCGCTCGAGCGGGTTGGTCGACCAGATCTTCTAGCAGCGCGGCGTCAGACCGGCGTGACTGTCGGAGATCGAGCTGAACCCCGGCTAGGCCACGGTCTTTCAGACCACGCACGAACTCGGCCCGGGACGGTTCGCTCTCGCTGTCACCGACGGCGCACCCCAGCACTTCTCGGCAGCCCTCAGCGCTGATACCGGTCGCGATGACAGCGGTCTGGGACACGACCCGCGCGTTGATGCGGCCTCGCAGTAGGTCGCGTCGAGGAACAGGTTGGGGAACGCGGTGTGCTCCAATGGCCGCGCCCGCCAGCGCCACGGTCGTCGCCCAGCCGAGCTCTGAAGCGACCGCGTTGGGGCGGCCACGACGCGGCTACCGCCGGTCTCAGACTCCGTCGGGGTGCGGGATCGGCACCACGGCGAGACCGTCGATGCCCGCGAAGTCGCTCGGGTTGCAGGTGTGGACCGGCAGGTCGTTCGCCAGCGCTATCGCGGCGATCATGGCGTCGAATGCCCTGGGCCGGACGCTGCGCCCGGACCTGCGCAGATCCGCCGCGACCCTGCCGAAGGCCCGGGCGGCGGGGGCATCGAAGGGCAGCGGATCGAACGAGCTCTCGGTCGTCTGCAGCCTGGTCTGGCGGGTGGCCCGCTCGGTCGGGTCGTCGGCGACGAGCGGCCCGACGGACAGCTCGGCGAGGGTGATCGTCGTGATCATCGGATGAGCAGGCAGCTGGGCTGGCGCGAGGCGCTCGAGCAGGATCACCGCGTTCGTGTCGAGTACGCCGAGATCGCCGGTGCTCACAGACTCTGGTCGACGATCGAGTCCATGTCGTCCCGAAGTCGCTGTGGATCCATCGGCGGAAGCGCTCGGAAGCGGTCGATGAGTGCGGCCGTCGTCAACGGCTCGCGGCCGATCGGCTCCAGCCGTGCGACCGGCCGTCCGTCACGGGTGATGGTCACCCGCTCACCGCCGGCCACCCGGTCGAGGACGTGGCCGCCCTGGTTTCGGAGCTCCCGCACTGTCGCCTCGTTCATAGCGGCACCGTATCACCGGTGATACACCAGGACGCGAAGTTGTCCACTGACGCGGAGCTGGAGTCTGCAGTCGTACCCTTGTCGACGGCGAGGGGGCGCGGACGGTGGTGTGCGATGCGTCGGCGGTGGTGGCGCTGCTCCTCGACGGGGGCGCCGACGGTCAATGGGCCGCCGCCCGGCTCACCGGCGCAGACCTGGCAGCCCCGAGCCTGTTCGCGTACGAGTGCAGCAACATCGTGCGGCGACACGAGTTCGCCGGCCTCGTCAGCGCCGACCAGGCGGCGCAGGCACATGCGGACCTGCTCGACCTTCCCGTCGAACAGTGGCCGTACGAGCTACTTGCGACCCGGGTGTGGGAGCTGCGCTCGAACCTCTCGAGCTATGACGCCAGCTCCGTCGCGCTCGCGGAGCTGACGGGCTCGCCCCTGGTCACGCTCGACGGTCGCATCGGCCGCGCCCCCGGCCTGCGCTGCCACGTCGAGACTCCCTGACGGGGCCGGCGGGCCGCGACCCAGACCGGTCCCGCAGGCGGTGCCGCCACGGGCGGAATAGCCTGTGCCACATGGAATCTCGCCCGCCCGCATCCGGTGACAGCCGGCCACGGGTAGGCCACATCCAGTACCTCAACTGCCTGCCCCTGTACGACGGCCTCGTCCGCTCCGGTGCGCTGCTCGACGTCGAGCTGCACAAGGACACGCCCGACCGCCTCAACGACGCGCTGATCGCGGGCGAGCTGGACATCGGCCCGATCTCGCTGCTGCCCGCCCTGCAGCACGCGGACGAGCTGGCCGTACTGCCCGGCATCGCCGTCGGTTCCGACGGCCCGGTGCTGTCTGTCGCGATGGTCTCCCCGTACGCCCCGGACGAGCTCGAGGGCCGGCTGGTCGCGCTCGGCTCGCAGTCCCGGACCTCGGTCCTGCTGGTCCGGCTGCTGCTCGAGCAGCGGTACGGGGTGCACGCCCGCTTCGAGACCATGCCGCCGGACGTGACCACGATGCTGCTGGAGGCCGACGCGGCCGTGGTCATCGGCGACGTCGCGCTCCGCGCGACGGACGACCCACGCGGTCTGCGGGTGCTGGACCTCGGTGCCGCGTGGAAGGAGTGGACGGGGCTGCCGATGGTCTTCGCGGTCTGGGCCGCACGCCGCGAGTACCTCGAGGCCCACCCGGGGCTGGTCAAGGACGTGCACAGGGCGTTCACCCGCAGCCTCGCCGACTCGCTGTCGCAGGTGGCGGCGGTCGCCGCGCGGGCCGCACGCTGGGAGACCTTCTCCGCGGCGACGCTGGCCACGTACTTCCGGACGCTCGACTTTTCGCTCGGCCCACGTCAGCTCGAGGGCGTGGCCGCCTTCGCCGACCGGGCCGCGGCCGCGGGGGAGCTGCCCGCGGGGCGCCGGCTCACGCTCGCAGCGATCTGATCGTTCGCGGCTCGTTCCCGGGTCGCCGAGAGCCGGCCAAGTCGGCAGCGCGCCGAGCAGAGCAGGGGTCCGTACCATCCACGCTATGCAGAAGCTCCTCGACCGGGCCGCCGATGGTGGGCGCATCAGCGCCGAGGAGGCACTGGAGCTCTACGTGCACGCGCCGTTCCATGCGCTCGGGCGGGCGGCCGACTACCGTCGTCGCGCGCTCTACGGCGACATCGCGCACATCGCCACGTACATCATCGACCGGAACATCAACTACACCAACGTCTGCGTGACGGCGTGCAAGTTCTGCGCGTTCTACCGGGCTCCCAAGCACGCCGAGGGCTGGACCCGCTCCTACGACGAGCTGGTCGAGCGCTCGCGTGAGGCCGCGGCGCTCGGCGCGACGCAGATCATGCTGCAGGGCGGGCACAATCCCGACTTCGGCATCGAGTGGTACGAGGGCGCCTTCGCCGCGATCAAGGCCGCCGAGCCCTCGCTGGCCCTGCACTCCCTCGGTGCCTCCGAGGTCGTGCACATCGGCCGGGTGTCGGGTCTTCCGCACGACGAGGTGATCCGGCGCCTGCACGCGGCGGGGCTCGACTCCTTCGCCGGCGCTGGCGCGGAGATCCTCACCGAACGGCCGCGGCACGAGATCGCGCCGCTGAAGGAGTCCGGTGCCACCTGGCTGTCGGTGATGGAGACGGCGCACGGTCTGGGCGTCGAGTCGACGGCCACCTTCATGATGGGCACCGGCGAGACCAACGCCGAGCGCATCGAGCACCTGCGCATGGTCCGCGACGTGCAGGACCGCACGGGTGGGTTCCGGTCATTCATCCCGTGGACGTACCAGCCGGAGAACAACCACCTGCGCGGCCGGACCCAGGCCACCACGATGGAGTACCTGCGACTGGTCGCGGTCGCCCGCCTGTTCCTCGACAACGTCCGGCACCTGCAGGGCTCGTGGCTGACGACGGGCAAGGAGGTCGGCCAGCTGACCCTGCACCTGGGCGCCGACGACCTGGGTTCGGTGATGCTCGAGGAGAACGTGGTGTCCTCGGCGGGTGCCCGGCACCGCACCAACCGCGGCGAGCTGATCCACCTGATCCGCACGGCCGGGCGTACGCCGGCCCAGCGCGACACCCTCTACCGCCACCTCGTCGTCCACGCCGACCCGGCGCTGGACCCGGTCGACGACGGCGTGGTCTCGCACCTGTCCTCGACCGCGCTCCAGCTCCTCGACGCCTGAACCGTCGCCAGCCCCTGCCTGCGCCGCTCCTGCACCCGTACCGCTCCCGTACTCCCGATCAGTCAGAGTGTGGCGTCGCTGGAGCGACGCGAGAGTCTGACTGATCGGGGAAAAGAAGCGACGCAGGGAAGCTGGCGCCGCGACGCCGGGGAGCTGGCGCCGGCTAGGCGGCGAGTGCCTGCCGCAGCTGGCGGACGACGTGTGGGTCGTCGCCGACGATCGCGACGCTCGGGAAGCGCAGCAAGGGTTCGCCCACGAGGAGCAGGTCGTTGCTGCGGCGCATGTCGTCCCAGTAGCTGCCGACGGCTAGGTGCAGCGCGCCGTCGATTTCGCGGACGCGCCGCCCCGACCGCGAACGCAGCGTGGCATCGAGGTACCTCCGCCGACCGGCCGCGTCGCGGCGTACCTCCTGGAGCACGGGCCGGCCGAAGCGGTGCCGCCGGCAGAAGCTCAGGAAGTCCAGCTCGCTCACGGCCTGGGCGCCGCCGGCCATGTCACGCACCGCGGTCAGCAGCAAGCGACGGTGGCGCAGGCGAAGGCATGCCAGCAGTTCGCGCTCCAGCTGCTCAGGTCGCGCCAGACCCTGCTGGACGGTGGCGGCTAGGACGCCGCAGGCCGTCCGCGGTGAGGAGGACCAGCCGGCGGCGTCGACGGCGCTCCGGGCGGCGGAGGTGCGGGGCACCGATCCGGCAGCGACGACGACCGCGAAGGTCCGTCGGGACTCGTGCAGCCGTACGCGCAGGGTGCCGAAGCTCGGTGGTCGAGCTCCGCGGGGCACGACGACGTGTATCTCCGGACGGTCCCACCCGTGCAGGCCCCCTTCGCCGAGTGCCGTCCAGGCGGCCAGGGCGGCGTCCGGCCCTGCGGTCAGTACCGCTGCGGCCCGACGCTGGCGCTCTGGCAGCGGCCCGTTGTGGAGCGCGACGACCGTGGAGGTGACGGCCTGCCATCGATTGGCGTCGAGCTGCGCGCGTACCGCGGACTCCGTCCAGCCGGCCGCGTAGAGCGACTCGCGCCGCAGGACGTCAGAGCGGTGGGGCGGATGGGAGGTCACCGACGCAGCGTCGCGCTGTCGACCGTGCCCCGGATCGCGGTGTCCACAGGCCCCGCTCCAGACAGGTGTCTGGCATCGTGAGCTGGCGGGGGCCGTGGTCTTCGCCGGATCAGTCAGGGTGTGGCGTCGCTCGGGCGACGGTGGGCTCTGACTGATCGGCATGGGCGGGGCGGGGGTACGGGAGGATCGGCGGGTGACCGGGACGATCCACCGCGCGCAGTGGGTGCTGCCCATGACCGGGCCGCCGATCGCCGATGGTGAGGTCGCGGTGGCCGGCGGCGTCGTGGTGGCGGTCGGCCGCGACCTCGCGAGATCGCCTGCGGTGCAGGGAAATGCGCACGACCAGCTCGAGGCGCAGGGGTTCGGGCCCGACCAACGGCTAGCGGTGCAGGGCTTTGCGTACGCCGACCATGACGGGGTCCTGATGCCGGGCCTGGTGAACGCCCACACCCACCTGGTCTACGGGCCGGCGTTCGCCGACCTGGCCACGAGCGGCCTGCCGTTCGACCAGTGGATCACCGAACTGCTGCCGCGCCGCCGCGCCATGACCGCCGCCGAGCTGGTCGAACAGGCCCGGGCAAGCGCCCTGCTCTGCCTGGCCCGCGGCACGACTGCGGTGGCCGATGTCGTCAGCCACGTCGACACGCTGCCGGTGCTCGCGGAGGTCGGCCTCGGCGGCGTCGCCTACTACGAGCTGGCGGGCGCCGACGGGGCGGTCTGGAGTGAACGCCGCGCCCGCTGGGAGTCCGAGCTCGCCGGGCACGGGACGGCGGGCATCTCCCCGCACACGCTCTACACCCTCGACGACGACGTGATCCGCGACCTCGTCGCCCTCGCGCGACGGGAGGGACGCCGCCTGCACCCACACCTGGCCGAGACCGTGAGCGAGTCGGAGTTCGTGCTCACCGGGACCGGCCCGTACGCGGCGCTCAACGAGCGGTTCGCGCTGGCCATGACCCTGGCCGGCGCGGGTGCTGGCCTGAGCCCGACGGCCCACCTCGACGCCCTCGGCGGGCTCGGCCCCGACGTCCACGTCGCGCACGGGGTGCACGTCGATGCGCAGGACCGGAAGACCCTGCGGCGCAACGACTCTGCGGTCGCTCTCTGCGCGCGGAGCAACGCCACCCTCGGGGCGGGCCGGGCCCCGGTGGCGGCCTACCGCGCCGAGGGCAACCCCGTCGCGGTCGGCACCGACTCGCTGGCGAGCAGCCCCGACCTCGACGTGCTGGCCGAGCTGCGAGCCCTCGAGCGGCTCGCCCGCGACCAGGGCAGCGACCCGACGGGCCTCGCCGAGTGGCTGGTCCGGGCCGCCACCATCGGCGGCGCGCACGCGCTCGGCATCGCCGCCGGCACCCTGACACCGAACGCGCGCGCGGACCTGGTCGTCGTGCAGGGTGAGGACTCCACCGACCCGTACGCGCAGGTGGTGCACGGCCGGGTCACCGCCACCTACCTGGCCGGCGCACGGGCATGAGCCGGCGGGCATCATGAGGATCGGGGCGCGATCGTGAGCCGGGCGTCGCTGGAGAAGCAGCCGCACGAGGTTGCGGCCATGTTCGACGCGGTGTCCCGCCGCTACGACCGCACCAACACGGTGCTGTCGGCGGGCCAGGACCGCCGCTGGCGTACCCACGTCACCGCGGCCCTGCGGCCGGTCCGGGGCGAGAAGGTGCTGGACCTCGCGGCCGGCACCGGCACCAGCACCGTCCCGTTCGTCCGCGCCGGCGCGTACGCGGTGCCGTGTGACTTCTCCCTCGGCATGCTCCGCGAGGGGCGCCGGCGCCAGCCCGCGTTGCCCTTCACCGCGGGCGACGCGCTCCACCTGCCGTTCGGCGACGGGGTCTTCGACGCGGTGACGATCTCCTTCGGGCTGCGCAACGTCGCCGACGTCCACGTCGCCCTGACCGAGCTGCTGCGGGTCACCCGCCCGGGTGGGCGCCTGGTCGTCTGCGAGTTCAGCCGGCCCACCTGGGCGCCGCTGCGCACGGTCTACGTCGAGTACCTGATGCGCGCCCTGCCCCGGGTGGCGACCGCGGTCAGCAGCGACCCCGGCTCGTACGTGTACCTCGCCGAGTCGATCCGGGCCTGGCCCGACCAGCGGGGGCTGGCGCAGGTGCTCGACGCCGCCGGCTGGGACGAGGTCTCCTGGCGCGACCTGTCCGGCGGGATCGTCGCGGTGCACCGCGCGACGAAGCCCGCCCCGCCCGTACGATCGGCAGCGTGATCGCCGCGGACGACGCCGACGTCCTGGTCGTCGGAGCCGGCCCCGGCGGCTCGGCCGCCGCCTACCACCTGGCGAGCGCCGGCCTGAGCGTCGCGCTGCTGGAGAAGAGCGCGTTCCCGCGCGAGAAGGTCTGCGGCGACGGCCTCACTCCGCGGGCGGTGAAGAGCCTGGTCGCGATGGGCGTCGACACCAGCCCTGAGGCGGGCTGGATCCGCAACAAGGGCCTGCGCATCTTCGGCGGGGGGGTACGGCTGGAGCTGCCCTGGCCCGAGTTGGCGACGTACCCGGACTACGGGCTGGTACGGCCGCGGCTGGACTTCGACCACGTGCTGGCCAAGCGGGCGGTGGAGGTCGGCGCCACCCTCCACGAGCACACCACCGTCACCGGCCCGGTCCTCGACGAGCGCACCGGTGCCGTCCGCGGCGTCACGACCAAGGACGGCCGGACCTTCCGCGCGCCGCTGGCCATCGCGGCCGACGGCGCCTCCGGCCGGCTCGCGCTGAGCCTCGGCATCGTCAAGCGCGACGACCGCCCGATGGGCGTCGCGGTCCGCCGCTACTACACGAGCCCCCGGCACGCCGACGACCATCTCGAGTCGTGGCTCGAGCTGCGCGCCCCCGACGGCAGCCTGCTGCCCGGCTACGGCTGGATCTTCGGCGTGGGTGACGGCACCTCGAACGTCGGCCTCGGGATCCTCAACACCACCAGCGCCTTCCAGCACACGGACTACCGGCGGCTGCTCGATTCCTGGCTTGCCGCGATGCCCGCCGAGTGGGGGTACGTCGAGTCCAACGCCACCGGCCCGATGCGCGGCGGCGCCCTGCCGATGGGCTTCAACCGCACTCCGCACTACCGCAGCGGCCTGCTGCTCGTCGGCGATGCCGGCGGCGCGGTGAACCCCTTCAACGGCGAGGGCATCGCGTACGCGATGGAGTCCGGCGCGCTGGCTGCGGAGGTCGTCGCCCAGGCCCTCGCCCGCGCCGAGGGTCCGGGCCGGGAGAAGGTGCTCGCGTCCTACCCGGCGCGGATGAGCCAGACCTACGGCGGCTACTACACGCTCGGCCGGCTCTTCGTGACCGCGATCGGGCACCCGCAGGTGATGCGGGCCGCGACGAGGTACGGGCTCTCGCGCCCCACCCTGATGCGCTTCACGCTGAAGCTGCTCGCGAACCTGACCGACCCGGCGGGTGGCGACGCCATGGACCGGCTCATCAACGGCCTGAGCAGGCTGGCGCCGGCTGCCTGAGGGCGCGCGGGGCTGCGCCCCGGCGAGAAGCGCGACCCGTCCGCCGCTAGGCTCAACCACCGGCGTGTCCCGCGGTGTCGGGGTGTGCCGCGCACCCGGTCAACGAGCGGCCGGGCGTCCCCGTTCCCGGCGTGAAGGCAGGTGCGGCATGGTCACGGAGTACGTGCCACTGCTGGCGCTGTTCATCCTGGCCCTGGTCTTCGCCGGCGGGTCGGTCGTCACCGGAGCGCTGGTCGGTCCGCGCCGCTGGAACCGCGCCAAGCTCGACGCGTACGAGTGCGGCATCGAGCCGGCCCCGCAGTCGGGCCCCGGCCGCTTCCCGGTCAAGTACTACCTGACGGCGATGCTCTTCATCGTCTTCGACATCGAGATCATCTTTCTCTACCCGTGGGCCGTGACGTTCGACTTCCTCGGCGTCTTCGGGCTGGTGGAGATGCTGGTGTTCATCCTCACCGTCTTCGTCGCGTACGCGTACGTCTGGCGCCGGGGAGGCCTGGAATGGGACTAGAGGAGAACCTGCCGAGCGGGGTGCTGCTCAGCACGCTGGAGGGCTTCACCAACTGGGCGCGCACGTCGTCGCTGTGGCCGGCGACCTTCGGTCTGGCCTGCTGTGCCATCGAGATGATGACCACTGGCGCCGGCCGCTACGACCTCGCCCGGTTCGGCATGGAGGTCTTCCGCCCCTCGCCGCGGCAGGCCGACCTGATGATCGTCGCGGGCCGGGTCAGCCAGAAGATGGCGCCGGTGCTGCGGCAGATCTACGACCAGATGGCCGAGCCGAAGTGGGTCATCGCGATGGGCGTGTGCGCCAGCAGCGGCGGCATGTTCAACAACTACGCCATCGTGCAGGGCGTCGACCACGTGGTGCCGGTGGACATGTACCTGCCCGGCTGCCCGCCGCGGCCCGAGATGCTGATGGACGCCATCCTCAAGCTGCACGAGAAGATCCGGCACGAGAAGATCGACGCCCGGACGACGCTGCTGGCCGAGGCCAAGGCGCGCCGGACCCAGCGCGAGGACGCCCGCGCCGAGACCGCCCACGACGTGATCGCGAGCCACGCGTGACCGACGCGCCGTCCGCGGGCAGCGGGATCACGCCCGAGCCGAAGACCGCTGAGCAGCCGCCGTCCGGCCCCGACCCGGAGACCGGCCGGGAGTCCGGCGACTCGCCCGACCCGTCGGCCGTCACGACCCCCGCCGACGCGGGCACGGCCCGCGTCGACCCCGCGCCACCCTCGGGCTCGCCGTCGGTCGAGGCGGAGACCTCCCCGGCTCAGCGCACCGGCGGGTCCTCCCGCGATGTCGAGAAGGTGCCCGGCCCCCCCGCCGCGCCGGTCTACCGGCACGGGATGTTCGGCGTGCACGGCAGCGGCGACACCTCGGGCTTCGGCGGCCTGCAGCGGCGCGTACCGGTGGACCCGCCCGCGCAGCGGCCGTACGGGAGCTGGTTCGACGACGCCGACGCCGCGCTCGCCCGCCTCGTCCCGGACTTCGCCGCGGCGGTCGAGAAGGTCGTCGTCGACCGCGGGGAGCTGACCTACCACGTGCGCCGGGAGTCGCTGCTCGCCTTTCTGCGCAGCCTGCGCGACGACCCCGGCCTGCGCTTCGAGCTGCTGTCCTCGGTGCACGGCGTGCACTACCCCGACGACCCCACCGACCGTCCGCTGCACTCGGTCTACCAGCTGACGTCGCTGACCTACCGCCGCCGACTGCGGGTCGAGTGTGCGGTCGGCGACGCCGACCCGCACCTGCCGAGTGCCGTCTCGATCTACCCGACGGCCGACTGGCAGGAGCGCGAGGCCTGGGACATGTTCGGGCTCGTCTACGACGGTCACCCCGGCCTGACCCGGGTGCTCATGCCGGACGACTGGGTGGGCCATCCGCAGCGCAAGGACTACCCGCTCGGCGGGATCGCGGTGGAGTACAAGGGCGCGTCCATCCCGCCGCCGGACGAGCGGAGGGCGTACTCGTGAGCACCACCGACCAGACCGGCCCCAGCCACGCCCCGTACACGGAGTCGACCGAGGGCCGCGTCTACACCGTCTCGGGTGGCGACTGGGACGAGGTCGTCGCCGGTGCCCGCGACGGCGAGGAGCGGATGGTCGTCAACATGGGGCCGCAGCACCCCTCGACGCACGGTGTGCTGCGGCTGGTGCTCGAGCTCGACGGCGAGACCGTCGAGCAGGCCCGCGTCGTCGTCGGCTACCTGCACACCGGCATCGAGAAGAACCTCGAGTACCGCAACTGGACGCAGGGCGTGACGTTCCTGACCCGCGCCGACTACCTCGCGCCGATCTTCAACGAGACCGTCTACTGCCTCGGGGTGGAGAAGCTGCTGGGCATCGAGGTGCCGCGCCGCGCGACGGTGATCAGGGTGCTGATGATGGAGCTGAACCGGATCTCCTCGCACCTGGTCTGGCTCGCCACCAGTGGCATGGAGATCGGCGCGCTCTCGATGATGCTGTATGGGTTCCGCGAGCGCGAGGTCATCCTCGACATCTTCGAGATGATCACCGGCCTTCGGATGAACATGGCCTACGTCCGTCCCGGCGGTGTCTCCCAGGACCTGCCCCCCGGCGCGGTCGAGAAGATCCGTGACTTCCTCGAGCTGATGCCGAACCGGCTGAACGAGTACGAGGACCTGCTCACCGGCAACACGATCTGGCAGCTGCGCCAGCGCGGCATCGGCGTCCTGGACGCGCAGGCATGCATGGCGCTCGGCACCACCGGCCCGATGCTCCGCGCCGCGGGCATCCCCTGGGACCTGCGTCGGGAGATGCCCTACTGCGGCTACGAGGAGTACGACTTCGAGGTCGTCACCCGTCCCGAGGGTGACTGCTGGGCCCGGTACGAGCTGCGCCTCGACGAGATGCGCGAGTCGCTCAAGATCATCGCTCAGGCGCTCGACAAGCTCGAGCCGGGGCCGGTGATGGTGGACGACAAGAAGATCGGCTGGCCGGCGCAGCTCGCCCTCGGCGGCGACGGTCTCGGCAACTCCCTCGACCACGTCAAGAAGATCATGGGCACCTCGATGGAGGCGCTGATCCACCACTTCAAGCTGGTCACCGAGGGCTTCCGGGTGCCGCCGGGCCAGGTGTACTCCGCGGTCGAAGGGCCGCGCGGCGAGCTCGGCAACCACATCGTCTCCGACGGCGGCACCCGTCCGTTCCGGGTGCACGTCCGCGAGCCCAGCTTCATCAACCTGCAGGCCGCCTCGCCCCTGGTCGAGGGCTCGTACATCGCGGACAGCATCGCCTCGCTGGCCAGCCTCGACCCGGTCCTCGGGGGCGTCGACCGCTGATCCACCGCAGACCCCGCCCGCGACGAGCCCCCGAGATGAAGGAGAATCCCGCTCGTGCCGATCACCGATGAGACCCGCGCGGACGCGGCGGCGATCGTCGCCCGCTATCCCGCGGGCCGGGGCCGCAGTGCGCTGCTGCCCATGCTGCATCTGGTGCAGTCGGTCGAGGGTTACGTGAGCCCGGCGGGCGTCGCCCTGTGCGCCGACGTGCTGGGCCTGACCAAGGCCGAGGTCACCGCGGTCGCGACCTTCTACACGATGTACAAGCGCCGTCCGGTCGGCGAGCACATCGTCAGCATCTGCACCAACACGCTGTGCGGGCTGCTCGGCGGCGACGAGACCTACGCCGCGACCTCGGCGGCGCTCGGGGTCGGGCACAACGAGACCACCTCCGGTGACGGCGTCGCCCTGACCCTCGAGCACGCCGAGTGTCTGGCCGCCTGCGACTACGCCCCGGTGCTGACGGTCGACTACGAGTACTTCGACGCCGTCACGCCCGCTTCGGCGGTGGAGATCGTCGAGGCGCTGCGCCGGGGCGAGAAGCCGGTGCCGACACGCGGCGCGCCGCTGTCCAGCTTCCGCGAGACCGAGCGGCTGCTCGCCGGGTTCCCCGACCCGCGCCCCGACGCCGCCGCCGCACCCACCGCGGGCGCCCCGAGTCTGGCCGGTCTCGCGTACGCGGAGAAGGGCGCCTGATGCCCATCACCCCGATGCTCACCGCCCGGTGGGGTGAGCCGGACTCGTGGCTGCTCTCGACGTACGAGCGCCTCGGGGGCTACACCGCCCTGCGCCGGGCGGTCACGGAGATGACCCCCGACGAGGTGATCGCCGAGGTCAAAGCCTCGAAGCTCCGCGGCCGCGGCGGGGCGGGCTTCCCGACGGGCGTGAAGTGGGGCTTCATCCCGCAGGGCGACGACAAGCCGCACTACCTCGTGGTCAACGCCGACGAGTCCGAGCCCGGCACTTGCCGGGACGTGCCGCTCATGCTCGCCGACCCGCACGCGCTGCTCGAGGGCGTCGCCATCGCCTCGTACGCAGTCCGTGCCGAGCGCGCCTTCATCTACCTGCGCGGCGAGGCGCCGCACGCCGCCCGCCGCCTGCACACCGCGATCACCGAGGCGTACGAGGCCGGCTACCTCGGCCCCGACATCCTGGGCAGCGGCACCTCGCTCGAGGTCGTGCTGCACATCGGCGCCGGTGCGTACATCTGCGGTGAGGAGACGGCGCTGCTCGACTCTCTCGAGGGCTACCGCGGCCAGCCGCGGCTCAAGCCGCCGTTCCCGGCCACCCATGGCCTGTACGGCTGCCCGACGGTCGTCAACAACGTCGGGACCCTGGCCAGCGTGCCGCCGATCATCTCCGGGGGAGCGGCGGCGTTCGTCGCGATCGGCCCGGAGGACTCCCCGGGCACCAGCATCTTCAGCCTGTCCGGTCGGGTCACCCGCCCGGGTCAGTACGAGGCCCCGATGGGCACCACGCTGCGCGAGCTGCTGGCGATGGCGGGTGGCATGCGGGAGGGCCGCGAGCTGAAGTTCTGGACACCGGGCGGCAGCTCGACGCCGATGTTCACCGCCGAGCACCTCGACGTGCCGCTCGACTTCGACTCGGTCGCGAAGGCGGGGTCGCTCAACGGGACCAGCGCGCTGATGATCTTCGACGACACCGACTGCGTCGTGCGGGCGACGCTGAAGTGGACGGAGTTCTACGCGCACGAGTCCTGCGGCAAGTGCACCCCCTGCCGGGAGGGCACCTACTGGATGGTGCAGATCCTCGAGCGGCTCGAGCACGGCGGTGGCACGGCCGAGGACATCGAGACGCTGCTCGACACCTGCGACAACGTCAACGGCCGGTCGTTCTGCGCCCTGGGCGACGGCGCGACCAGCCCGATCGTCAGCTCGATCCAGCACTTCCGCGACGAGTACGTCGCACACCACGAGCAGGGCGGCTGCCCCTTCCGGGCCACCCTCGTCGGCGCGCACTGACACGCGAAGCGGAGCAGACGCACCCCATGACCCTCACCCCGACCGCGCCCGCCGGCGTGCCAGCCGCGGCCGACCTCGTCGAGGTCACGATCGACGGCGTCGCGGTCCGCGTCCCCAAGGGCACCCTGATCATCCGGGCTGCCGAGATGGTCGGCACCCAGGTGCCCCGGTTCTGCGACCACCCGCTGCTCGCTCCGATCGGCGCGTGCCGGCAGTGCATCGTGGAGGTCGAGGGCCAGCGCAAGCCGATCGCCTCCTGCACCGTCGAGGTCTCCGACGGCATGGTCATCAAGACCCAGCTCACGTCGCCGGTGGCCGAGAAGGCCCAGGCCGGAACGATGGAGCTGCTGCTCATCAACCACCCGCTGGACTGCCCGGTCTGCGACAAGGGTGGCGAGTGCCCGCTGCAGAACCAGGCGATGACCTCGGGGCGCGGCGACACCCGGTTCCACGACGTCAAGCGCACCTTCCCGAAGCCGCTCGCGATCTCCACCCAGGTGCTGCTCGACCGCGAGCGCTGCGTCCTGTGCGCGCGGTGCACGCGCTTCTCCGACCAGATCGCCGGCGACCCGTTCATCGACCTGTTCGAACGCGGCGCGCTGGAGCAGGTCGCGATCAGCGCGGACGAGCCCTTCGCCTCGTACTTCTCCGGCAACACCGTCCAGATCTGCCCAGTCGGGGCCCTGACTGGTGCCTCGTACCGCTTCCGGTCGCGGCCTTTCGACCTCAAGAGCGACGAGAGCGTCTGCGAGCACTGTGCCTCGGGCTGCGCCCAGCGGACCGACCACCGCCGCGGCAAGGTGCTGCGCCGACTGGCCGGCGACGACCACGAGGTCAACGAGGAGTGGAACTGTGACAAGGGCCGGTGGGCCTTCCGGTACGCGACGGCCACCGACCGCCTGACCGGACCCCTCGTCCGCGACGCCGAGACGGGCCGGCTGGAGCCGGCCTCGTGGGCCGAGGCACTCCGCGCGGCGGCCGCGGGCCTGCGGGCGGCCGCGGGCGAGTCGGATGCCGCGGCGGACCTGAACCAGGCCTACGGGGTGCTCACCGGCGGCCGGGTGACCGTCGAGGACGCCTACGCCTACGGCAAGTTCGCGCGGCTGACGCTCGGCACCGACTCGGTCGACTTCCGCGCGCGGCCCGCGTCCGCGGAGGAGGCGCAGTTCCTGGCCCACGCCGTCGTGGGCACCGGCCAGGGCGTCACGTACGCCGACCTGGAGCACGCCTCCCACGTCGTCCTCGCCGGGCTGGAGCCCGAGGAGGAGTCGCCGATCATCTTCCTGCGCCTGCGCAAGGCCGTCCGCAGCCACGGCCTGGCGGTCAGCGTGATCGCGCCGTTCGCGACGCGGGGCAGCAGCAAGCTCGGCGCGAGGCTGCTGGCGACGACACCCGGCGGCGAGGCCGCAGCGCTCTCGGCGCTGGAGCTGCCGGCAGGCGCCGTGCTGCTGGTCGGCGAGCGGCTCGCCGCCGTCCCCGGGGCCCTCACCGCCGCCGTTCGCGCCGCCGAGCGCACCGGCGCCCGGCTGGCCTGGGTCCCGCGCCGGGCCGGCGAGCGCGGTGCGCTCGAGGCAGGCCTGCTACCCGGGCTGCTGCCCGGCGGCGCCCAGGCCGGGGACGAGTCGGTGCACGCCGCGCTCGCCGAGCTCTGGGGCACCTCGCTGGTGCGCCCGGCGGTCGCCGGAGCGGATGTGACCGCGATGTTCGCCCGGCCCCGCGACGCCTACGTGCTGGGCGGCGTCGACCTCGACGACCTGGCCGACCCGGCGGCAGCCCGCGCGGCGCTGGCCGGCGCCCGGTTCGTTGTCAGCCTCGAGCTGCGCCCGAGCAGCGTGACCGAGCACGCCGACGTCGTGCTGCCCGTCGCCGCGGCCCCGGAGAAGGCGGGCAGCTTCCTGGACTGGGAGGGGCGGCTGCGCCCCTTCGCGGCGACGCTGCCCGAGGCGGGAACCCTCTCGGACCTGCGCGTGCTGTCGATGCTGGCCGACGCGCTCGGGGCGCCGATCGGGCTGC
Source organism: uncultured bacterium (assembly GCA_964245825.1). Lineage (GTDB taxonomy): Bacteria > Actinomycetota > Actinomycetes > Mycobacteriales > CAJCIY01 > CAJCIY01. Next base: position 48,869 of record CAXTNT010000012.1, read on the forward strand.
CCGACGTCGATCACTGCCGCGCCGAGCTGCAGGCGCTGACCGCCCTGCCGCTGTCGGCCCGGGCGCCGGCGCCCGCAATCGCTGCCGCGCCCGGCGCCCAGCCCGCTGCCGGCGAGGCGCTGCTCGCCAGCCACCACCACCTGCTGGACGAGGGCAGTCTGCAGGACGGCGAGGTGCATCTCGCCGGGACGCGGCCCGAGTCCCTGGTGCGCCTGTCGGCCGCCACCGCCGCCGAGATCGGCGCGGCGCCGGGCCAGGCTGTGGACGTCGTCGGTGCCCGTGGCACCATCACCCTGCCGCTGGCCGTGACCGACATGCCCGACCGGGTCGTGTGGGTGCCGACGGCGAGCGCCGGCAGCCACGTCCGCGCTGTGCTCGGGACCGCCACCGGCGCGCTCGTCACGATCCGGAAGGGAGCGGTGGGGTGACCCACGACAAGCTCTGGATCACGGTCATCAAGACGCTGTTCGTCTTCGTGCTCCTCGTGGTGATGACCCTGTTCACCATCTGGGCCGAGCGGCGCGTGGTGGCCCGCATGCAGCAGCGCATCGGGCCCAACCGCGTCGGGCCCCAGGGCCTGCTGCAGAGCCTCGCCGACGGGGTGAAGCTCATGCTGAAGGAAGACCTCATCCCGACCCTGGTCGACAAGCCGGTCTTCCTGCTCGCCCCGATCGCAGCGACCGTGCCGGCGTTCCTCGCGTTCGCGGTCATCCCGTTCGGGCCCACCGTCTCGGTCGCGCACAACCACACGGCGTTGCAGCTGACCGACCTGCCGGTCGGACCGCTGTTCATCCTGGCGATGAGCGGTCTCGGGGTCTACGGCATCGTGCTCGCGGGGTGGTCGTCCGGCTCGGTCTACCCACTGCTGGGCGCACTCCGCTCGGCCGCGCAGATCATCAGCTACGAGGTCTCGATGGGTCTGTCGCTGGTCGCGGTGTTCCTCTACTCGGGGACGCTGACGACCTCCGGGGTGGTCGGGGCGCAGCACGGCCTCTGGTTCGGCATCAGCCTGTTCCCGAGCTTCGCGATCTACGCGGTGTCGGCCGTCGGGGAGACCAACCGTGCGCCGTTCGACCTGCCCGAGGCCGAGAGCGAGCTCGTCGGTGGCTTCCACACCGAGTACAGCTCCATCAAGTTCGCGCTGTTCTTCCTCGCCGAGTACGTCAACATGGTCACCGTCTCGGCGCTGGCCACGACGCTGTTCCTGGGTGGGTGGCGGGCACCGTGGCCGCTGTCGCTCTGGCACGACGCCAACGTCGGCTGGTTGCCCATCATCTGGTTCGTCGCCAAGGTGCTGGTCTGCCTGTTCATGTTCGTGTGGCTGCGCGGCACGCTCCCGCGCTTGCGCTACGACCAGTTCATGAAGTTCGGGTGGAAGGGGCTGGTGCCGGCCAGCCTGCTGTGGATCATGCTGGTCGCGGTCATCCGGGAGATCAACCTGCAGACCAGCGGCGGCCAGCGGGTGCGCGACTACGTCATCCTGTTCGCGGTGGTGCTGATCCTGGCGATCGGGGCCACGTTCCTGATTCCCGCGAAGGCCGAGCCGGTGCTCTTCGACCCCCAGGAGCGCTCGCCGTTCCTGCCGATCCTGGACGGCCCGATTCCCGGCAACCCGACGGCCCGCGCGGTCGTGACGGCGGGGGTGTCCGCCCCCGGCGGCGGCCAGGAGACCCACGATGACTGACGACGCGTACGAGGAACTGCCGGCGACCACGACGGCCGTCCCGGCGCGGACCGGCGGCACTGGCGCAGGGCAGGATGCGCCCGCACCGAGCGGGTTCGAGAGCCTCATCGCGCCGGTCAAGGGCTTCGGCCTGACCTTCGGTCAGATGTTCAAGAAGGTCAACACCGAGCAGTACCCGGAAGAGAAGAAGATCACCGCGCCGCGTTTCCACGGCCGGCACGTGCTCAACCGACACCCGGACGGGCTGGAGAAGTGCGTCGGCTGCGAGCTGTGCGCGTGGGCCTGCCCGGCCGACGCGATCTACGTCGAGGGCGGCGACAACACCGAGGAGGAGCGCTACTCGCCCGGCGAGCGCTACGGCGCGACGTACCAGATCAACTACGCCCGCTGCATCTTCTGCGGGCTGTGCATCGAGGCCTGTCCGACCCGTTCGCTGACGATGAGCAACGAGTTCGAGCTCGCGAGTGACAGTCGCCAGGTCCTGATCTACACCAAGGAAGACCTGATGGCTCCCCTGCTGCCCGGCATGCAGGCGCCGCCGCACCCGATGCTGCTCGGCGACACCGACAGCTACTACAACGGGTCGGGTTCGTGAACGCCGCCCTGGCGGCCGCCGCCGCGGCCCCCATCACGCACACGCGGGCCGGCGAGTCGGCCGTCTTCTACCTGCTGGGCGCCGTGGCCATCGTCGCCGCGCTCGGTGTCGTGTTCGCCCGGAACGCCGTGCACGCGGCGCTCTCGCTGGTGGGAGTGCTGTTCTGCCTGGCGGTCTTCTACGCGATGCAGGACGCGCCGTTCCTCGCGGTCGTCCAGGTGATCGTGTACGCGGGCGCGATCCTGATGCTGTTCCTGTTCGTGCTGATGCTGGTGGGCGTCGATGCGTCCGACTCGCTGGTCGAGACCATCCGCGGCCAGCGGCTCGCCACCGCGTCCTTCGGGATCGCGTTCGTCGCCCTGGTCGGCGGGGTCATCGCGCACACGATCGCGCACGCCTCGGCGGTCGGCCTGACCACCGCCAACGACGGCGGCAACGTGCAGGCGCTCGCGCGGCTCATCTTCACCACGTACTTCTGGCCGTTCGAGGTCGTCTCGGCGCTGCTGATCGTGGCCGCCGTCGGCGCGATGGTGCTGGCCCACCGCGAGCGGCTCGAGGCCCGACCCACCCAGGCCCAGCTGATGCGCGAGCGCTTCCGCCGGCCCGAGCCGCCGACGGCGCACTCGGCGCCGGGCGTCTTCGCGTACGGCGACTCCGCGGCCCGGCCAGCTCTGCTGCCCAGCGGGGCGCCGGACCTGGCGTCGGTGTACGCCGAGCTCGCGGGCGACGCGCCTACGCCCGGCACGGAGAACACGCCGTGAACCCGGCCAACTACCTCGTCCTCGCGGCGATCATCTTCACGATCGGCGCGGTGGGCGTGCTGATCCGCCGCAACGCCATCGTGGTCTTCATGTGCATCGAGCTGATGCTCAACGCCGCGAACCTCACCCTCGTCACGTTCAGCCGCCTGCGCGGGAGCCTCGACGGGCAGGTGATCGCGTTCTTCGTCATGATCGTCGCCGCGGCCGAGGTCGTGGTCGGCCTCGCGATCATCGTCACGATCTTCCGCACCCGCCGCTCGGCCTCGGTCGACGACGCCAACCTGCTCAAGTACTAGCGCCGCGCCCACCGGGACGAAGGATCCGATGACCTACACGCACGCCACCGGCCTGTTCGCCGGCACGTGGCTGCTGCTCGCGCTGCCGTTGGCGGGCGCGGCGGTGCTGCTGCTCGGTGGCCGGGCCGTGGACCGTTGGGGCCACTACCTCGCCACCCTGCTGCCCGTCGCCTCCTTCGTTCTCGCCCTGGCGCTCTTCTTCGACCTCAAGTCCCAGCCCAACAGCGGCCGCGCGGTGGACAACCACCTGTTCACCTGGATCTCCGTCGGCACCTTCCACGCCGACGCCGCGCTGCTGCTCGACCCGCTGTCGATGGTGTTCGTGCTGCTCATCACCGGGGTCGGCTCGCTGATCCACATCTACTCGCTCGGCTATCTGGCGCACGACCCGGGCCGCCGGAGGTTCTTCGGCTACCTGAACCTGTTCGTGGCCGCGATGCTGCTGCTGGTCCTCGCCGACTCCTACCTCGGCCTGTACGTCGGGTGGGAGGGCGTGGGCCTCTCCTCGTACCTGCTGATCGCCTTCTGGCAGTACAAGCCCACCGCGGCAACGGCGGCCAAGAAGGCCTTCGTGATGAACCGCGTCGGCGACGTCGGACTGAGCCTGGCGATCATGCTGATGTTCGCCGCGGTCGGCCGGGTCGACTTCGCCGGCGTCTTCGGGACGGTCGGCCAAGCGGGCCACGCCGACGTCACGGTCATCGCGCTGCTGCTGCTGCTCGGCGCGTGCGGCAAGTCGGGCCAGGTGCCGCTACAGGGCTGGCTGCCCGACGCCATGGAGGGCCCGACGCCGGTATCGGCGCTGATCCACGCGGCCACGATGGTCACCGCCGGCGTGTACCTCATCGCCCGCTCGGCGCCGATCTTCGACCTGGCGCCGGAAGCGCGACTGGTGGTGACGATCGTCGGCGCGGTGACGCTGCTGTACGGCGCGATCTGCGGCTGTGCGTACGACGACATCAAGAAGGTGCTGGCCTACTCCACTGTCAGCCAGATCGGCTACATGTTCCTGGCCGTCGGCCTCGGGCCGGCCGGCTACGCGATCGCGATCATCCACCTGGTCGCGCACGGCTTCTTCAAGGCGACGATGTTCCTCGGCGCCGGTTCGGTGATGCACGGCATGGACGACCAGGTCGACATGCGCCGGTTCGGCGGCCTGCGCTCGGTCATGCCGATCACGTTCGTGACCTTCTCGATGGGCTACCTCGCGATCATCGGGTTCCCGTTCTGGTCCGGCTTCTGGACCAAGGACAAGATCATCGAGGTGTCGTTCGACAAGGGCGGCGTCTCGGGGTACCTGCTCGGGATCATCGCCCTGGTCGGCGCCGGCATCACCGCGTTCTACATGACCCGGCTGATGATCCTGACGTTCTTCGGCAAGCGGCGCTGGACCGAGGGCGTGCACCCGCACGAGTCGCCGGCCACGATGTGGGTCCCGATGGCGGTCCTGGCGGTCGGCGCGACCGTCGGCGGCTATCTCCTGATCTTCGGCGGTGGCGTCCAGCACTGGCTCACCCCCGTGCTCGGCAAATCCGCGGAGGAGGGCGTGCACACGGTCAGCAAGCCCGTCCTCAGCGCGATCACGCTGGTCGTGGTGGCCGGCGGCATCGGCGCCGCGTACATGGTCTTCGGGCGCGCGAAGGTCCGGATCCCCTGGCACCCGCCGCAGGCAGGCGCGCTCGTGACGGCCGCCCGCGCCAACCTCTATGGCGACGCGTTCAACGAGGCGGTGTTCATGCGCCCCGGTCAGTACCTCACCCGGGCGCTGGTGTTCCTGGAGGGCCGCGGCATCGACGGGGCCGTCGGCGGGCTGGCCGCGCTGGTCGGCGGCAGCAGCGCGCGGCTGCGGCGCACCCAGACCGGGTTCGTCCGCTCGTACGCCCTGTCCATGTCGCTCGGGGCCGTGCTGCTGGTCGGCGCGCTGCTGCTGGTGAGGTTCGGGTGACCGTCTACCACGACAGCTTCCCGTGGCTCACGATCATCGGGCTGATCCCACTCGTCGGTGCGCTGGTGATCGCCTTCATCCCGGCCGGCCGCGACCTGGCAGTCAAGCGGATCGCGCTGACGGTCTCGCTGATCACCCTCGGCTGGACCGCGGTGATGACGGCCGCGTACGACACCACCAAGGCTGGTTTTCAGTTCGCGCAGTCGACCAGCTGGATCGGGCAGTTCGGGATCCGGTACGCCGTCGGCACCGACGGCATCGGCCTGGTGCTCATCCTGCTCGTCGCCGTGCTCGTCCCGGTCGTGATCCTCGCCTCCTGGCACGACGCCGAGTCGGTGCGCCCGCAGGCCACCTCCGTCCGCACATTCTTCGCGCTCGTGCTCGCGATGGAGACGATGATGATCGGCGTCTTCGCGGCGACCGACGTCTTCCTGTTCTACGTCTTCTTCGAGGCGATGCTCATCCCGATGTACTTCCTGATCGGGGCGTTCGGTGGCCCGCAGCGGTCGTACGCGGCGGTGAAGTTCCTGCTCTACTCGCTGGTGGGCGGCCTGCTGATGCTGGTCGCGATGGTCGGCCTGTACGTGCAGTCCACCCACCAGTTCGCGCACGGGACTTTCTCGATCTTCGAGCTGGAGAAGCTGCACCTGTCGACCGGACTGCAGGACTGGCTCTTCCTGGGCTTCTTCATCGCCTTCGCGATCAAGGCGCCGCTGTGGCCCTTCCACACCTGGCTGCCGGACGCCGGTGCGGAGTCGCCGATCGGCGGTTCCGTGCTGCTGGTGGGCGTGCTGGACAAGGTCGGCACGTTCGGCTTCCTGCGCTACTGCATCCCGCTGTTCCCGGACGCGTCCAAGACCTTCGCCCCGTACGTCGTCGCGCTGGCCGTCGTGGGGGTCCTCTACGGCGCGCTGGTGGCGATGGCCCAGCGCGACCTCAAGCGGTTGGTCTCGTACACCTCGATCGCGCACTTCGGCTTCATCGCCCTCGGCGTCTTCGCCTTCACCAGCCAGGGCGGCACCGGCGCGGTGCTCTACATGGTCAACCACGGGCTGTCGACGGGCGCGCTGTTCCTCGTGGTCGGTTTCATGATCGCCCGTCGCGGCAGCCGGGAGATCAGCGACTACGGCGGTACGGCGAAGCAGGCGCCGCTGCTCGGCGGGGCCTTCCTGCTGGCCGGCCTGTCCTCGCTGGCGCTGCCGGGGATGAACACCTTCGTCTCGGAGTTCCTGGTCCTGGTCGGCTCGTTCACGCGCTACCGGGTCGCCTCGATCGTCGCGACCGTCGGGATCATCCTGGCGGCGCTCTACATCCTCATCGCCTATCAGCGCACGATGCAGGGCCCGCTCAAGGCGGGCCTGGCGGCGGTCAAGGACCTCGACGCCCGTGAGATCGCCGTGATCGCGCCGATGCTGGGCCTGGTCGTCGTGCTCGGCGTGTACCCCAAGCCGCTGATCGACATCATCAAGCCGTCCGTCACCGCGACCTACCAGCTGGCGCACCGCAGCGACCCGCCCCCGCTGGCCGCGCCCTGCCTCGCGACGACCTCGACGTACTCCAGCACGACGACGATCTTGACCGGAGCCTGCCCGTGATCGCCGCCCACCTGTCGCTGACGGCTGCGGTGCCGGGGGCGATCACCGCCCCCAGCGTCGCATACCGGCAGCTGTCGCCGATGCTGATCGTCTTCGGGGCGGCGCTGGTCGGGGTGCTCGTGGAGGCGTTCGCGCCGGCCCGGCTCCGGCGCTCCGTGCAGGTGGCGCTGGCCGGCGGGGGGTTCGTCGCCGCCTTCATCATGGTGGGCGTCAACCACGACGCGAAGGAGATCGTCGCCTCGGGGTCGGTCGCGGTCGACGGCCCGGCGCTGTTCCTCGAGGGCACGATCCTGCTGCTGGCGATGGGCTCCCTGTTCCTGCTCGCCGAACGCTCCGGCGGGGCGACCGATGCGCTGGTCGCCGACCCCGCCGCGCTGCCGGGCACCCGCGAGGCCGGCTCGCTGCTGGCCAGCACCGAGACCGTCACCGAGGCCTTCCCGCTGATGAGCTTCTCGGTCGCCGGGATGATGCTGTTCGTCTCCTCGAACTCGCTGCTCACGATGTTCGTCGCGCTCGAGGTGCTCTCGCTACCGCTGTACCTGATGGCCGGCCTCGCCCGCCGCCGCCGGTTGCTGTCCCAGGAGGCCGCACTCAAGTACTTCCTGCTCGGCGCGTTCTCCTCGGCCTTCTTCCTGTACGGGCTCGCGTTCATCTACGGCTTCGCCGGCTCGGTCCAGTTCGGCGCGATCTTCACCGCCGCCGGCAACACCAGCCAGTCCGACACGTACCTGTTCCTGGGCATGGCGCTGCTCGCGGTCGGCCTGCTGTTCAAGATCGGCGCGGCACCGTTCCACGCCTGGACCCCCGACGTGTACGAGGGCTCACCCACGCCGGTCACGGCGTTCATGGCGGCGGGCACGAAGGTCGCGGCGTTCGGCGCGCTGCTCCGGGTGTTCTACGTCGCCTTCGGCGGGGTCCGCTGGGACTGGCGCCCGGTCATGTGGGTGGTGGCGATCCTCACCATGCTCGTCGGCGCGGTCCTCGCCGTCACCCAGACCGACGTCAAGCGGATGCTCGCGTACTCCTCGATCGCGCATGCCGGGTTCATCCTGGTCGGAGTCACCGCGGCCAACGGCCAGGGGCTCGCCGGCTCGATGTTCTACCTGCTCACCTACGGCTTCACCACGATCGGCGCGTTCGCCGTCGTCGGCCTGGTCCGGGACGGGTCCGGGGAGGCGACGCACCTGTCGCGGTGGGCCGGCCTCGGTCGGCGGGCGCCGTTCCTGGCGGGCACATTCGCGTTCTTCCTGCTCGCGCTGGCCGGCATCCCGCTGACGAGCGGGTTCATGGCCAAGTTCTACGTGTTCCAGGCAGCGGTCTCCGGGGGGGCGGCCGGTCTCGTGGTGGTCGCGGTCATCGCCTCGGCGATCACGGCCTTCTTCTACGCGCGGGTGATCGTGCTGATGTTCTTCGCCGAGCCGAGCGCGGACGCGCCCACGATCATGCTGCCGGGCGGTTTCGCCGCGGGGGCGCTGGGCGCGGGCCTCGCCGTGACGCTCGTGCTCGGCATCGCGCCATCGTCGGTGATGACCATCGCCCACAACGCGGCCCAGTTCGTCCGCTGACCCGTACGCTGCTGTGGTGACGGTCCCTGCGTTCGCCGCTGTGCCGACGGCGCTGCAGGGGCTCGAGTTGGACGACCCGGCGCTGGAGGCCGCGGTCCGGGCCGGGCTGGCCAGGGTCGAGGACCTGCTTCGCGGCACCGTCCGCAGCGAGTACCCGTTCGTGGACGAGGCGAGCCACCACCTCGTGGCCGCGGGGGGCAAGCGCTACCGGCCCCTGGTCACCCTGCTCGCGGCGCAGGCCGCGGGCCGGATGGACCGCGACGACGTCGTGGCCGCGGCGGTCGCGATCGAGCTCACCCATCTCGCGACGCTCTACCACGACGACGTCATGGACGAGGCGACGGTGCGCCGCGGCGCCGAGGCTGCCAACCACCGCTGGGGCAACACGGTCGCGATCCTCACCGGCGACTTCCTGTTCGCCCGCGCCTCCGAGCTGACCGCCGACCTCGGCCCGGAGGCAACGCGGATCCTGGCGCGCACGATCGCGGTCCTGTGCGAGGGGCAGATCCGGGAGACCGTCGGTCCGCCCGAGGGCGGCGACCTGCTCGAGCACTACCTGCGGGTGGTCACCGAGAAGACCGGCTCGCTCATCGCCACCGCCGGCCGGCTCGGCGCGATGTTCGGCGGTGCGACCGCCCCGGTGACGGCCGCACTGACCCGGTACGCCGAGTTCTTCGGGGTCGCGTTCCAGCTGTCCGACGACGTGCTCGACGTCGTGAGCGAGACCGCCGAATCGGGCAAGACCCCGGGCATCGACCTGCGCGAGGGCATCCTGTCGCTGCCGGTGGTCGTGGCCGCGACGGTCGACCCGCCGGTCTTCGCCCAGGTACGCGCCGACCTGTCCACCGGCGCCGCCTTCGACGCCGCGCTGGCCGCCCTCCGGGGCTCGCCCGCGATCGACGTCGCCCGCGAGATGACCGCCAAGTGGGCCGCGCAGGCCCGCGCCTCGCTCGCCGACCTGCCCCCTTCGCCGGCACGGGCGGCGCTCGACGCGCTGTGCGACCTGGTCGTCACCCGTACCGGCTGAGCCGCCGTCTGCGCGCCAGCCGGTGCGGCGCTCCCCCTCCCACCGCCGCATGGGCAGCATCGGCGCGGTGGCGGCAGCGGCGGGCCTGTCGTTGGGGTGGCGGCGGCGGGAAAGTCGGGGTTAGGTCCGGCTATCGGCCGATCTGCCGGACGCAACTGCCACATTCGCAGCATCGGCGCAGTGCGCGGCAGGCCGCAAGCGCGGCAGGCATCGGCGGGGTGCGCGGTGGGCGGTGGGCGGTGCGCGGCCGCGGGGGGCCGGCTGCGGGGGTGGACACGGCGGCGGCGGGAAAGTCGGGGTTACGTCCGCCTATCGGCCGATCTGCCGGACGCAACGGCCACATTCGCAGCATCGGCGCCGCGGGCGCGGCGGTGGCGGTGGCGGTGGGGCCGCGCTAGCGGGTGCGGCGCTCCCCCTCCAGCCACTCGGCGAACGTGATGGTGCCGCGCAGGCCGCCGGCGCCGGGCAGCAGACCGCCACCGCGCATGGCCCTGCCCGCCGCACCCGGCACCCGAATCGGGACCACGACGGCGCGGCGGCCACGCGCGCGCAGCAGGTCCCGGGTCAGCCGCGGCATCATCGCGATCTCCGGTCCAGCCATCTCGACCATCGGACCACCCGGGGCCGCGACCGCGAGCGCGACCAGTTGCGCCGCGACCTCGACGGCGGCGACCGGCTGGCTGCGCATGATCGGCACCGGGACGAAAGGTCCCAGCGAACCCAGCGTCAGCTGCCCGGCGAACTCGTGGAACTGGGTGGCGCGCAGCACCGTCGAGGGCGGACCGCCGGCCGCGACCAGCTCCTCCTGGCGGAGCTTGCCCGCGTAGTAGCCGAGGTCGACCCGGTCGACGCCGACGATCGACAGGACGACGTGGTGGCCGACCCCCGCCCGGCCGGCAGCGGCGAGCAGCCGACGACCGGCGGCGTCGAAGAACGCGACCGACCGCCGGCGGAGCGCCGTCCGGACGTTGCTCACGTCGATGGTTGCATCCGCCCCGGCCAGCGCCTCGTCCAGACCACGGCCGGTGACGAGGTCGACGCCGGTGGAGCGGACCAGCACCACGGGGTCGTGCCCCGCGGCGCGGGCGGCCTCGACGACCATCGCGCCCACCAGCCCGGTCCCGCCGGCGACCGCGATACGCATGGTCAGACCCGGTTCCCGGTGGGCCGGCCGACGACGGCCAGCGTCTCGTCGAGCGCGGCGTTCTTGGCGGCCAGGTTGGTGGCGAGCCGCGCGAGGAGCTCGACTGCCACCGCTACGCGACGGTCCAGGTGTCCGCGCCGGTCAGCAGCGTCTGCAGCATCGCGGCCGAGTCATCCGACGCACTGCGCGCGGCGGTCGCCATCTGCTCGGCCAGCAACGCGTCGTACGAGGGTCGCTCCACCGCGCGGAAGACGCCGATCGGCGTCGGCGAGGTCAGCCGCGACAGCGAGAACGCGTACGACGGGTCCACTGCGTGCGCGTCGTGCACGACCGCGTCGGCCGCCTCGCCGTCGACCAGCTGCAGCGAGCCGTCGGGCGCCCGGACGACCGACTGCGTCGAGGACCGCAGCGGCTGCCCGTGCTCGAGCCGGATCGTCGCCGCGTCGCGGGTGTCGCCGTCCTTGAGCACCTCGAAGGCATTGTCGTTGAAGATGTTGCAGTTCTGGTAGATCTCCACGAAGGCGCTGCCGGCATGCTGCGAGGCTGCGCGGAGCACCGACGTGAGGTGCTTGCGGTCGGAGTCGATGGACCTCGCGACGAAGGTCGCCTCCGCCCCGAGCACCAGCGAGATCGGGTTGTACGGGTAGTCGAGCGACCCCATGGGCGTGGACTTGGTGATCTTGCCCTGCTCGGAGGTCGGTGAGTACTGGCCCTTGGTCAGCCCGTAGATCTGGTTGTTGAACAGCAGGATCGTGAGGTTGACGTTGCGGCGCAGCGCATGCAGCAGATGGTTCCCGCCGATCGACAGCCCGTCGCCGTCGCCGGTGACGACGAAGACCTTCAGGTCCGGCCGGGACAGGGCCAGGCCGGACGCGATCGCCGGCGCGCGGCCGTGGATCGAGTGCATCCCGTACGTGTCGACGTAGTAGGGGAACCGCGACGAGCAACCGATCCCCGAGATGAACACGACGTCCTCCCGCGGCAGACCGAGCTCGGGCAGGAACGCCTGGACCGCCGAGAGGATCGCGTAGTCACCGCAGCCCGGGCACCACCGCACCTCCTGGTCGGAGGTGAAGTCCTTCTTGGTGAGCTGGACGTCGACGGTCATCGGGTCTCCCTCGTGCTCGCGGTGTCGTCTCGCGCGGCCGGGCTCACAGCAGCCCCTCGATCGCGTCGGTCAGCTCGGCGGCCGTGAACGGCATCCCGCGCACCTGGTTGAAGCCCACCGCGTCCACGAGGTACGTGCCGCGGATCAGCAGGGCAAGCTGGCCGAGGTTCATCTCCGGGATCAGCACGGTGTCGTACGCCCGCAGCACCTCACCGGTGTTGGCCGGGAACGGCGCCAGGTGCCGCAGGTGGGCCTGGGCCACCTGCTTGCCCTTCGCGCGGACGTCCGCGCACGCCGCGGCGATCGGCCCGTACGTCGAGCCCCACCCGAGCACGAGCACCCGGGCCGCGCCGGACGGGTCGTCGACCTCCAGCGGCGCGATCGTGCGGGCGATGCCGGCGACCTTGGCCGCGCGCAGCCGGACCATGCGGTCGTGGTTGGCCGGGTCGTAGCTGATGTTGCCGGTGCCGTCGGCCTTCTCCAGCCCGCCGATCCGGTGCTCGAGCCCGGGGGTGCCGGGCACTGCCCACGGCCTGGCGAGGGTCTCCGGATCGCGTTGGTACGGCAGGAACGCACCGTCGTCGCCGTTCGGACCGGTCGCGAAGGCCGGATCGAGCGTCGGCAGCGCCGCCACCGACGGCACCAGCCACGGCTCGGAGCCGTTGGCGAGGTAGCCGTCCGAGAGCAGGAACACCGGCGTCCGGTAGGTCACCGCGATCCGGACCGCCTCGATGGCCGCGTCGAAGCAGTCGGCTGGCGAGCGGGGCGCGACCACCGGCACCGGTGACTCGCCGTTGCGGCCGAGCACCGCCTGGAACAGGTCGGCCTGCTCGGTCTTGGTGGGCAGCCCGGTGGACGGGCCGCCGCGCTGCACGTCGACGATCACCAGCGGCAGCTCGAGCGACACCGCGAGCCCGATCGCCTCGGTCTTCAGGGCGACGCCCGGACCGCTGGTGGTGGTCACCCCGAGCCCGCCGCCGAACGCCGCACCCAGGGCCGCGCCGACGCCGGCGATCTCGTCCTCGGCCTGGAAGGTGCGGACGCCGAAGCGCTTCAGGCCCGACAGCGTGTGCAGGATGTCCGAGGCCGGGGTGATGGGGTAGGAGCCCAGGAAGAGCGACAGGCCGGCCTGCTGCGCGGCCGCGACCAGCCCGTACGCCAGCGCCAGGTTGCCGGTGATGTTGCGGTAGAGGCCGGTCGGCATCGGTGCCGGGGCGACCTCGTACGAGACCGCGAAGGTCTCGGTCGTCTCGCCGTAGGACCAGCCGGCCTCGAACGCCGTGATGTTGGCCTTGGCGACGTCCGGCTTGCGGGCGAACTTGGTCTCGATGAAGCGCAGGGTGCCCTCGCGCGGGCGGTTGTAGAGCCAGCTCATCAGGCCGAGCGCGAACATGTTCTTGGCCCGCTCGGCGTCCTTCTTGCCCAGCCCGCTGCCCTCGAGCGCACCGAGGGTCAGGGTGGTGATCGGCACCTCGTGCACCTGGTACGACGACAGCGTCTCGTCGGTGCGCGGGTCGGTCGCGTAGCCGACCTTGGCGAGGTTGCGCCGGGTGAACTCGTCGGTGTTCAGGACGATGGTCGCGCCGCGCGGGGTGATCGGCAGCTGCGACATCAGCGCGGCGGGGTTCATCGCCACCAGCACGTCCGGGTGGTCGCCGGCGGTGAGCACCTTGGAGTCGGCGAACTGCAGCTGGAAGGCCGAGACGCCGGGCACGGTGCCGGCCGGGGCCCGGATCTCCGCCGGGAAGTCGGGGAAGGTGGCGATGTCGTTGCCGAGGTTGGCGGTCTCGGCGGTGAAGCGCTCTCCGGTCAGCTGCATGCCGTCGCCGCTGTCGCCCGCGAATCGGATCACCACCCGGCTGATGGTCTCGACCGGCTTCTCGTACGTGGTCACGCGGTGCCTCTCGATAGGGCGCTGCCCTGCTGGCCTTTTCGGGCTCGACCGTCGAGTTTACCGCGTGTTTCAGCCCGTCCGCCATCGCGCGGTGTGGGAATGGTCACGTGGCGTGCGCCGTCGCTAGCCTCGGCTGCATGCCGATCCCCGCCCTGTCCGGCGCCCTGGTGCTGCACGGGGGTCGCGCGTACGCCCTCACGGTGGTCGAGGTCGGGCTGGCCTGCTGCGCCGTCGAGGTGCTCGCAGCGGCCTCCGCGCGGCCGGACCTGCTCGCCCCCGGAGCGGCCGCCGACCCCGTCGCGCACGTCCTGGTGGTCGCGGGCACCGTCACCACCGCACAGGCCGCGTCCGTGCGGGCGCTCTACGACGCCCTGCCCGAGCCTCGTCGCGTGCTGTCGTTCGGGGCCTGCGCCAACACTGGCGGCCCCTACTGGGACTCGTACGCCGTGGTGGCGGGCGTCGACGAGATCCTGCCCGTCGACGTGTACGTGCCGGGGTGTCCGCCGCGGCCGGCGGCGCTGCTCGCCGGTCTCGCCCGGCTCGAGGAGCTGCTCGCCGGATGACCCTCGCCGACGAGCTGGCCGCGGGGGTCTCCGGGGCGGTCCCCGCCGTGGAGTTCGGCGACGCCGTGGTCACCGTCCCGGCCGAGTGGTGGGCGGCGGCGGTGGAGTTCGCGCGCGACCGGCTCGGGCTGACGTACCTCGACATGCTCACCGGCACCGACGACGGCGAGACCCTCGGCGTCGTGGCGTACCTGTGGAGCCCGGGCCGCCGCGAGGGACTGCTGCTGCGGACGCAGGTGCCGACCGCCGCGCCGCTGCTGACCAGCATCACCCCGCTGCTGCCGGGCGCCGACTGGCACGAGCGGGAGACCGCCGAGATGCTGGGGGTGGTCTTCGTGGGCCATCCGCGCCCCGGGCCGCTGCTGCTGCCCGACCCCCCGCCGGGAGCGCCGAGCCACCCGCTGCGCAAGGACGCGCCGCTGACGCGCCGACTCGAGACGCCCTGGCCGGGCGCAGCCGGATGACCACGCCGCCGCCCAGGTCGCGGGGGTCCATCGCCCTGCTGGAGGAGAACTGCACCGTCTGCATGCTGTGCGTCCGCGAGTGTCCCGACTGGTGCATCACGATCGACGCGCACGCGGAGCTCCGGGAGGTGCCGGGCGGCGGCCGCCCGCGGACGCAGAACCTGCTCGACCGCTTCGCGATCGACTTCGGGCTCTGCCTCTACTGCGGCATCTGCATCGACGTCTGTCCGTTCGACGCGCTGTTCTGGGCGCCGGAGCCGACCGCCGTCGCGACGACCCGCGCGGGGCTGGTGCACGAGCGTGATCTGCTGCGGGCGGCGCTGGCCGCCGTCCCGCCGCCGCCGCCGCACGACCCCCGCGGCGAGGAGGCAAAGGAGGTGACCGCTGCCCGATCGGCCACCTGAGCGCGGTTTCCGCGTACCTTCAGGTAAACCGGGAACGTGCGGGAACCGTCCTGTCGTTGGCTCGGGTACAGAACACCGGAACGGGCCCTTGGCTCAGGAGGATGAACGTCTGTGCACACCAGCTACGGCAACGGCGTCAAGACCGCGGCACTGCTCGGCCTGCTGTCGGCACTGATCCTGGCCGCCGGGTACGGCTTTGGCGGCAGCGGCGGCCTCGGGATCGCCCTGGTCATCGCGATCGGGATGAACGGCTTCTCCTACTTCATGTCCGAGAAGCTCGCGCTGCGGTCCATGAAGGCCTACCCGGTCACCGAGGCGCAGCAGCCTGCCCTGTACCGGATCGTGCACGAGCTGGCCGTGGCCAACAACATGCCGATGCCCGACCTCTACCTCTCGCCGACGGAGGCGCCGAACGCATTCGCGACCGGCCGCAACCCGCAGCACTCCGCGGTCTGCTGCACCGAGGGGATCATGAAGATGATGGACGAGCGCGAGCTGCGCGGCGTCCTGGGCCACGAGATCAGCCACGTCGCCAACCGCGACATCCTGATCTCGTCCGTCGCCGGCACGCTGGCCGCAGTGATCGTCTACCTCGCGCACTTCGCCCAGTTCGCGATGATCTTCGGCGGGATGGGCGGGGGCCGGGACGACCGCGGCGGCAACATCTTCGGCGAGCTGCTGCTCATCATCCTGGGACCGCTCGCGGCCACGATGATCCAGCTCGCGATCAGCCGCAACCGCGAGTACCAGGCCGATGCCTCCGGGGCCCGGGTCACCGGTGACCCGCTGGCGCTGGCGTCCGCCCTGCGCAAGCTGGAGCTGGGCACCCAGGCGCGGCCGCTGCCACAGACCGCGCAGCTCGCGCCGACGTCCTCGCTGATGATCGCCAACCCGTTCCGCGGCAGCGGCATCGGCAAGCTCTTCTCCACCCACCCGCCGATGGCCGAGCGGATCGCGAGGCTGGAGGCGATGGCCGGTCAGCCGTTGCGCTGAGAGCCGGCGCCGCCCGGCGGGGCGGGCGCTGAGCCGTGTTCGACTCGATCACGAACGCCCTCTCGGGAGCGTGGTGGGCGTACCCGCTGATCCTGGCGGTGTGCCTCGGCGACGCCGTGCTGCCGCTGCTGCCCAGCGAGACGATCCTGGTCACGGCCGGTGTGCTGTCCGCGCAGCACGTCATGCTCCTGTGGCTGATCGTCCTGTCCGGCGCCGTCGGCGCGTGGCTCGGGGATCTGATCAGCTACTCGATCGGCCACTGGGCCGGGCCGTGGGCGCGGCGCACGCTGTTCCGTGGCGCCCGCTCGCACAGGACCCTGGAGTGGGCCGAGCGGGCCCTGGACGAGCGCGGCGCGTCGATCATCGTGCTGGCGCGCTTCGTCCCCGGCGGCCGGACGGCCATCACCTTCGTGGCCGGGGCGGTGGGCTACCCGCTGCGGCGATTCCTCGTCGTCGACGCCCTGGGCGCGGCCGTCTGGGCCACCTACGCGACGCTGCTCGGCCGGATCGGCGGCGCGGCGTTCGAGGGTCGCACGGGGCTGGCGCTGGTGGTCGCCTTCGGCCTTGCTCTGCTGGGAGCCGGGCTCATCGAAGGCGGCCGGACGCTCTGGGCGCGCCGCAGGCGGGCCTGATCAGTTGGGGTACCTCCGCCGCGACGTCGCCGGGCGCCGGTCTCCTCAGCGGTAGTTGGTGAACTGGAGCGCGACGTCCAGGTCCCGGCCCTTCAGCATCGCGATCACCGCCTGCAGGTCGTCGCGCTTCTTGCCGCTCACCCGGAGTTGGTCGCCCTGGATCTGCGCCTGCACCCCTTTGGGGCCCTCGGCGCGCACGATCTTGGCGATGTCCTTGGCCTTGTCGTCGGCGATCCCGTTGCGGATGTCGACCGCGAGCCGGAACTCCTTGCCCGACTGTTTCGGCTCGCCGGCGTCGATCGACTTCAACGACACCTGCCGCTTGACCAGCTTCTCCTTGAACACCTCCAGGACGGCCTTCGCGCGCTCCTCGCTGTTGGCGGCAATGGCCACCGCCTCTTGGCCCGACCAGGCGATCGAGGCTCCGACGTCCTTGAAGTCGTACCGCTGACCGACCTCCTTGGCCGCCTGGTTCAGGGCGTTGTCGACCTCCTGGCGGTCGACCTTGCTGACGATGTCGAACGACGGGTCTGCCACGTCGCGCCGCCTCTCCGGGGTCCGGGGCCGCCGGTCCGGCCGGTCGCGCGCTTCCGGTGCGTACGGCTGGGGGCGGCCCGCTATCGTCACTCCCCGCGTCACACCCGGCGGGTTGCCCGAGTGGCCAAAGGGAGCGGACTGTAAATCCGCCGGCTCAGCCTACGCAGGTTCGAACCCTGCACCCGCCACCGCCAGCGCGGCCGGCTCCCCCTCGGGGCGGGCCGGCCGCCGCCGGTGAGGAGAGTCCGAAAGGGCCTGGCGCGGGCGCCGTGGTGTGCCAGGCTCGTCCGGTGCAGCCGTCCCTCCACCGCCCGCCGCGGGTGGCGCTGCTCGCCGCCGGGGTGGTCCTGGCCGCGCTGGCGCCCGTGCTCGGCGCTGACCGGACCGCGGCCGCCGCTTCGCTCGCCGCCGGGCTGACCACCCCGCCGACGCCCCAGCAGTGCCTCACCTTCACCGGCGGCCGGTGCCTGGACCCCGCCGGGCTGCGCCGGGCGTACGGCCTGGACGGCCTCTACTCCGCGGGCACCACCGGCGCCGGCGTGACGATCGGGATCGTCGACTCGTTCGGCTCCCCGACCATCGCCCACGACATCGGTGTCTACGACCAGCGGTACGGGCTCCCGGCCGTCGACCTGCAGGTGATTACGCCGGCGGGCCCGCCGCCTGCGTTCCGGCGCTCGGACGGCGACATGGCCGGGTGGGCGGGGGAGACGACGCTGGACGTGGAGGTCGCCCACACCGTCGCCCCCGGCGCGAAGATCCTGCTGATCGAGACCCCGACGAGCGAGACCGAGGGGCTGGCGGGCTTCCCGCAGATCATCCAGGCCGAGAACTACGTCATCAGCCACCACCTGGTGGACGTGCTGTCGCAGTCGTTCGCGGCGACCGAGGCGACGTTCACGTCGCCGGCGCAGATCCGGCAACTGTCGGCCGAGGTCTACCCCGCTGCCAAGGCCGCTGGCGTGACCGTGCTGTCCTCGAGCGGCGACAGCGGACCCACCGACGTCAAGCTGGACGAGTCGACGCTCTACACGACGCCACAGGTCGACTGGCCGGCCTCCGACCCGCTCGTGACCGCGGTCGGGGGCACGATGCTGGACATCGGCAGCGACGGCAACCGGGCCACGCCCGACGCGGCCTGGGGCGGTCGGGCGAACGGTGGCGCGGGCGGCGGCGGTCTCAGCACGGTCTTCCCCCGGCCAGCCTTCCAGGACACGGTGCGTGGGGTGGTGGGCGCCCGCCGCGGGGTGCCCGACATCGCGCTGGACTCCGCCACGTCCTCGGGCCTGATCACCTACAGCTCGTACGCCGGGAGCGACTGGTCCGTGGGCGGCGGAACCAGCCAGGCGGCGCCGCTCCTCGCGGGCATCGTGGCGCTGGCCGACGAGCAGGCCGGGGCGCGCGTCGGCTACCTCAACGACGTCCTGTACGGGGCACTGGCGCGGACCGGCAGCGGCATCGTGGACGTGACCCGGGGCAGCAACGACCTGGTGAACGGCAGCGGCGTCACCAACCCCGTACCGGGATATCGGGCGGTGCCGGGCTACGACCTCTCGACCGGGCTGGGCACGGTCGACGCCGGTCGGTTCGTCCCGGCCCTGGTGGCCGCCACCAGCGGTCGGACCCAGCCGCTGTCGGCGGCCGGCGGCCCCACCACCTCCTCGAGCCCGCCGCCCTCGTCCGCGACCCCGATCGCATCGACACCCTCGTTCGTGCCCGACGCCGCGTCCGCCGAGCCCGGCAACGGAGGCCGGGCGGGGTTGTGGCTGGGGATCGCGGGCGCCGCGCTGATCGCGGTGGTGGCCGCCGCCGTGGTGGCGGCCAGGCGCCGGCGCCGCTGATCGCTGTTTTCCGGTGCCCCCGGTGCGGTAGATTCGCGTCCGCGGACGGCGCTCGTGGCCGGACCGACCGACGCCCCCTTAGCTCAGTCGGCAGAGCGTCTCCATGGTAAGGAGAAGGTCTACGGTTCGATTCCGTAAGGGGGCTCCGCGTGCCGGCCCAACCCCCCCGGGCCGGCACGCCCTCAGCGGTGTAGCTCAGTTGGCAGAGCAAGCGGCTCATAATCGCTGTGTCGCCGGTTCAAGTCCGGCCACCGCTACACTTGGCACGGCGTCGTCGCAGCCGGCGTGCCGTCTGTCTGACCGTTCACCGTGGCCGGAGCGCCCTGCGCCCGCCCCGCTCCGTTCCGAAAGCGAGTGCTCCCGTGGCCGCCACCGACGTCCGACCGAAGATCACGATGGCCTGTCAGGAGTGCAAGAACCGCAACTACATCACGCGCAAGAACCGTCGCAACGACCCCGACCGGATCGCGCTGGCGAAGTTCTGTCCGCACTGCCGCAAGCACACCGAGCACCGCGAGACTCGCTAGCCGTTCACCGTGCCGCTCAACGTGGAGCTGGTCGGGAAGGCGTACCCGGCGCCGGAGGCCTACGAGGTCGGCCGGGAGAAGATCCGCGACTTCGCGCTGGCCATCGGCGATCCGAACCCGGTGTATGTGGACCCGGTCGCTGCCCGGGCCGCCGGCCACCCCGATGTGATCGCCCCGCCGACGTTCCTCACGGTGCTGGGGTTCCGGTTCGCCGCCGAAGGTCCGCTGGTCGACCCGGCACTCGGGCTGGACTACTCGCTGGTGGTCCACGGCGAACAGCGTTTCGTGGCGCACCGTCCCGTCCATGCGGGGGACCGGCTGCTGTGCACGACCTACCTCGACGACATCCGGGCCGCCGGCCGCAACGAGCTGCTCCGCGCCCGTACCGAGGTGCGGGCCGAGGACGATGAACCCGTCGCGACGCTGGTGTCGACGATCGTCAGCCGTGGCACCGCCCCTGCGAAGGAGTCGTGATGGGGCGTCGCGCCTTCGCGGACGTGCACGTGGACGACGAGATCCCCGCCGTGAGCTTCCCGGTCCGGCGGGCCGACCTCGTCCGGTACGCGGGCGCCTCCGGCGACGGCAACGTGATCCACTGGAACGAGCGCATCGCGACCGCGGTCGGCCTGCCGAACGTGATCGCCCACGGCATGCTGACGATGGCCGAGACGTGCCGGGTGGTCACCGACTGGGTCGGCGACCCCGGCGCGGTGCTCGAGTACGGCGTCCGTTTCTCGCGGCCGGTGGTCGTCCCCGACGACGACCGCGGCGCGACCCTCGTGGTCGACGGCCGGGTCGAGTCCCTCGACGAGGCGGCCAGCACCGCGACGGTCGTGCTGACAGCCCGGGTCGACGGGGCCGCGGTCCTGCAGGGCGCCCGCGCCGTCGTCCGGCTGGCCTGACCCGCGCTCTGCGCGGCCCGGCCCAGCGGCGCCGGCTCAGCGGGCGCCGGCTCAGCGGGCTTCGGCGAGTACCTCCGCCAGGCGGCCCACACCGGTGGCGAGGTCGTCGTCCCCCAGGGCGTACGACAACCGGAAGTGCCCGGGAGCGCCGAACGCCTCCCCGGGCACCACGGCCACTCCGACCTCGTCGAGCACCAGCTCCGCCAGCTCGGCGCTGGTGGTCGGCGTGCGGCCACGCACCGTGCGGCCGAGCACGCCGGCCACCGAGGGGAAGCAGTAGAACGCGCCCTGGGGCTCGGGGCAGGTCACGCCCGGGATCGCGGCCAGCGCCGCGTGCATCGCGCGCCGTCGGCGGTCGAACGCCTCGCGCATCTGCCCGACGGCGACCAGGTCACCACTCACCGCCGCGAGCGCCGCGGCCTGCGACACGTTGGCCACGTTGGAGGTGGCGTGCGACTGCAGGTTGGTCGCCGCCGTGACGACGTCGCCCGGGCCGATGAGCCAGCCGACCCGCCAGCCCGTCATCGCGTACGTCTTGGCGACCCCGTTCACGACCACGCAGCGGTCGGCCAGCTCGGGCACCGCGACCGGCATCGAGGCGAACTCCGAGCCGGCGTACACCAGGTGCTCGTAGATCTCGTCGGCCACCACCCACAGGCCCGTCTCGAGCGCCCATCGCCCGATCTCGACCACCTCGGCCGGCGAGTGCACGGCCCCGGTCGGGTTGGACGGCGAGCAGAACAGCAGCACTTTCGTCCGCGCTGTCCGGGCCGCCTCGAGCTGCTCGACGGTGACGCGGTAGCCCTGCTCCACGGACGTGTCCACGCTGATCGGGACGCCGCCGGCGAGCCGGATCGACTCCGGGTACGTCGTCCACCAGGGCGCCGGCAGCAACACCTCGTCGCCCGGGTCGAGCAGCGCGGCGAAGGCCTCGTAGATGGCCTGCTTGCCGCCGTTGGTCACCAGCACGTTCTGCGCACCGACCGTCAGACCCGAGTCGCGCACCGACTTGGCGGCGATGGCCGCGCGCAGCTCGGGCAGCCCGCCGGCGGGCGTGTAGTGGTGCATCTTCGGGTCCCGGCAGGCGGCCTCGGCCGCCGCCACGATGTGTTCAGGGGTCGGAAAGTCCGGCTCCCCTGCGCCGAAGCCGATGACGTCGCGGCCGGCCGCCTTGAGGGCCTTGGCCTTGCTGTCGACGGCGAGGGTCGCCGACTCGGCGATGCCGCCCACGCGGCGGGAGACGCGTGCGGGCGGGGCCGTGCTGGCGGGGCTGCTCGTGACGGTGCTCATGCGGCCATGGTCCCATCTGCCCGCCCGGGCGGGCATCGTCGTTTCCGGCACGGCTCGCCCAGGACGTACACTGGCGCCTCCGGGTCGGGACGGCCCTTCCTCGGCGTGCCCTCGATGGGGCTTGCGGGGCAGGTGGTCGCGCGGCCTGGTGGCCGAGGGGCGTGGCTCAATTGGCAGAGCACCGGTCTCCAAAACCGGCGGTTGGAGGTTCGAGTCCTCCCGCCCCTGCCGGCCGGTGCTCGGCCGCAGGCGGCCGGGAGACCGGCCGACGCACCCGCACGACTGAGCGCAGGACGAAGGGATCACCGTGACGGCCGAGACGCACGCCCCCGGCGGCGAGCCGTCCGACGGGCTGCCCGGGACACGCGCTCGCGGTGGCCGGCGACCCGGGCCGCTGGCCCGCCTCCGCAACTACTACCGCGAGATCGTCGCGGAGATGCGCAAGGTGATCTATCCGACCCGCAGTGAGCTGGTGACCTACGTCGTCGTGGTGCTGGTGTTCGTGTCGATCATGGTGGCCATCGTGGCCGGCCTGGACTACGGCTTCACCCGGCTCGACCTGAAGGTGTTCGGCTGAGCCGACCCGCTTCCGCCGCCCCACCGGTGGCACGAGACCTGACCCCCCCGCTGACGCAGACAGGAACGCACGCGTGCCCGACGACGACCTGACCACCGACGAGACCTACGACCCGGGTGCCGAGCCCGGTGGAGAGTCCACCTACTCCACGCCGGTGCCGCCGTCGGCCACCGGCCTGGACGACCCCTCCGGGTTGGCCGTCGACGGCGACGTGAGCTGGCCGGAGACGCAGCAGGACGACCCCGACGACGGCCTGGTCGTCGAGGGGCCGCCGGCCGAGGAGCTCGCGATGGAGGTCGTCGACGCCGACACGGCCATCTCCGCACGCCTCGGTGAGCAGGAGGATCAGGTGCCCGACTCGCTCACGGACGACCCGGACGCCGATGCGCTGGTTGCCGACGCCGACGCCGGTGGCGCCGAGCAGTTGTCCGCAGAGGTCGACGCCACCGTCGACGAGGCCCTCGTGGACGCCGACGAGGAGCTGGACCCGATCGAGGAGATGCGGGCGGTGCTCGCCGCGCAGCCCGGCGACTGGTACGTCCTGCACACCTACGCCGGCTACGAGAACCGGGTGCGCTCGAACATCGAGCAGCGCAAGGCCTCCCTCAACATGGAGGACTACATCTACCAGGTCGAGGTGCCCCTCGAGACGGTGCTGGTCCTCAAGAACGGCAAGCGCCAGACCGTCGAGCAGAAGAAGTTCCCCGGCTACGTCTACATCCGCATGGACCTCACGGACGAGTCCTGGTCGGTCGTGCGCAACACGCCGAACGTCACCGGCTTCGTGGGGATGACCAACCGGCCGAGCCCGCTGTCGCTCGCCGAGGTGGCCTCCGTGCTCGCCGAGCCCGCGGCCCCCAAGAAGACGGCCGCGGCGGGCGGGGGCGCGGCAGCGACCGCGGGCGGGGCGGGGTCGGCGCCGGTCACGCTCGTGGACTTCGTCCTGGGCGAGTCGGTGACCGTGATGGACGGTCCCTTCGCCTCTCTCCCCGCCACGATCACCGAGATCAACGCCGAAGGGCAGCGGTTGAAGGTGCTCGTCTCGATCTTCGGCCGCGAGACGCCGGTCGAGCTGAAGTTCGGCGACGTCGCCAAGATCTGACCCAGTCCCAGACCCAGTCCCCACCCGGGGGCCCGAACCAGTCCCCGACCCGATGCCGACCCGCCCACCTCGTGCGTACGCCACACTGAGCCGCACGCACTCACGTCACAGGAAGACCGACATGCCTCCGAAGAAGAAGAAGAAGCTCACCGCCGTCATCAAGCTGCAGATCAACGCCGGCGCGGCCACCCCGGCGCCTCCGGTCGGGCCTGCGCTGGGACAACACGGCGTCAACATCATGGAGTTCTGCAAGGCCTACAACGCCGCCACCGAGTCGCAGCGCGGGTCCGTGGTGCCGGTCGAGATCAGCGTGTACGAGGACCGCTCGTTCGACTTCGTCACCAAGACCCCGCCGGCCGCGCGGATGATCCTCAAGGCCGCCGGCCTCGAGAAGGGCAGCCCGACCCCGCACACCGTGTCTGCCGGCGCGATCAGTCGGGGCAAGGTGCGCGAGATCGCCGAGACGAAGATGAGCGACCTCAACGCCGTCGACCTCGACGCCGCTGAGAAGATCATCGCCGGCACCGCCCGCTCGATGGGCGTCACCGTCACCGACTGACGGCGCCGGTACGACCAACGTGGGAGGGCCGTCCCGGCCCGTCACACCACACCGGCCTGCGGGCCGCCACCGCGCCCGTCGGGCGCCGCAGCAGGGAGAGATCATGAAGCGCAGCAAGTCCTACCGCGCCGCGGCCGAGAAGATCAGCCCGGACACCGTCTACAGCCCGCTCGAAGCCGTGCGGCTCGCGCAGCAGACGTCCACCACGTCCTACGACGCCACCGTCGAGGTCGCCATGCGCCTCGGCGTCGACCCGCGCAAGGCGGACCAGATGGTCCGCGGCACCGTCAGCCTGCCGCACGGCACCGGCAAGACCGTGCGCGTGATCGTCTTCGCGGCCGGGGACAAGGCCGCCGAGGCCGAGGCCGCGGGTGCCGACGCAGTGGGTGCCGACGACCTCATCGAGCGCGTCCAGGGTGGCTGGCTCGACTTCGACGCCGCCATCGCGACGCCCGACCAGATGAGCAAGGTCGGGCGGATCGCCCGGGTGCTCGGACCGCGCGGCCTGATGCCCAACCCCAAGACCGGGACCGTGACCAACGACGTCGCCAAGGCGATCACCGATATCAGGGGCGGGAAGATCAACTTCCGGGTGGACAAGCAGTCCAACCTGCACTTCGTGATCGGCAAGGTCAGCTTCAGCGACACCGCGCTGGTCGAGAACTACGCGGCCGCGGTCGACGAGATCGTCCGATCCAAGCCGTCCGCAGCCAAGGGCCGCTATCTGCGCAAGATCACCGTCGCCACCACCATGGGCCCCGGCATCCCCGTCGACCCCAACCGGTTGCGCGGGCTGACTGAGGACGAGAACGCGACGGTCTAGCCGCGAGGGCTGGTAGTCTCGGTCCCGAGAACGTCTGCACCACCCACCACCCCAGACCGCCGGTCGTCCCCCTCGGGGGGCCGAAGGCCCGCTCGCCGGGCGTCCTGCGCAGGTGCCCTGGCTGGTCTGCGATCGTGGCCCCGCCGCCATCGCAGCCACGCTCGAGCGCGTTGCGCCGGGCGTCGTGCGTCCCCGGTCCTCCGTGATACCGGCGCTCCGATGCCTGAAGGAGCCCCGTGGCCAACGTCGCCAACGCCGAGAAGACCGCGGCGGTCGCCGAGATCACCGAGTCGTTCCGCGCCTCCTCGGCGGCGGTGCTCACCGAGTACCGCGGCCTGAGCGTCAGCGAGATCACCGAGCTGCGCCGCGCCTTGGGTGCCGGGACCCGCTATGCGGTCGTCAAGAACACCCTGACAAAGATCGCCGCGTCCGAGGCCGGGGTCGACGGCTTGGCCGAGATGCTCTCCGGACCCACGGCTATCGCGTTCGTCCAGGGCGACCCGGTCGAGGCGGCCAAGGGCCTGCGCGACTTCGCCCGCAACCACCCGTTGCTGGTGGTCAAGGGCGGCGTCCTGGACGGCCGACCGCTGAGCCCGAGCGACATCACCCGACTCGCCGACCTCGAGTCGCGCGAGGTGCTGCTGTCCAAGCTCGCCGGTGCGATGAAGGGCACGCTCTCGCAGGCCGTCGGCCTGTTCGCGGCTCCGCTGGCGCAGGTCGCCCGGCTCGTCGGGGCGCTGGAGGCGAAGGCCCAGGCCGACCCGTCGATCCTGGGCGGTGGCGCCGGTGCGCCCCCGGCCGCAGCGGAGTCACCTGGTCCGGCCGAGACCCCGACCGCCGACGGGGCCTCCGACCGGGTGTCCGACCGGGTGTCCGACGAGGCCGGCGACGAGGCCCCCGGCCCGAGCGCGGTCGTGGCCGACCCGGAGGCGCCTCGACCCGAGCCGGGCGCCGACCAGCCGACCGACTGACTGACCAGCACGTCACCCAGCACGTCACCCAGCACGTCACCCAGCACGACCAACAGCCACCCGACAGGGCAGCTCATCCCGTACGGAAGGAAACCAACACCATGGCGAAGCTCAGCACCGACGAGCTGCTCGACGCGTTCAAGGAGATGACGCTGCTCGAGCTGTCCGAGTTCGTGAAGCAGTTCGAGGACGCCTTCGGCGTCACCGCGGCCGCACCGGTCGCCGTCGCAGCGCCCGCCGCCGGCGGCGGGGGCGCGGAGGCCGAGGAGGTGGCCGAGCAGGACGAGTTCGACGTCATCCTCGAGGCCGCCGGCGGCGGCAAGATCGGCGTCATCAAGGAAGTCCGTACCCTCACCAGTCTCGGACTGAAGGAGGCCAAGGACCTCGTCGATGCCGCCCCCAAGGCGGTGCTGGAGAAGGTCACCAAGGAGGCCGCGGAGAAGGCGAAGGCGGCCCTCGAGGGCGCCGGCGCCACGGTCAGCGTCAAGTAGCTCGGCAACACCCGAACCCCGGTCGCCACTCGCGGCCGGGGTTCGGCGCGTCCCGGCCCCCGCAGGCGGAAGACGCCCCAGTCCGCTCGGAGTAGCGTTTCCGCGCGCATCCCCTAGTGTGCATCCAGTCACACGCCGGTCCCCGGCGGCCGTGGCTCTCCGTGACGGGGCACGAACCGGTGAGGTGTCGGATGGGCGTCGAGATCCGTGTCGAGGGCCTGACGAAGCGGTTCGGCCGACAGACCATCTGGGAGGACGTGAGCCTCACCCTCCCGAGCGGCGAGATCTCGGTCCTGCTCGGACCCTCGGGCACCGGCAAGTCAGTGTTCCTCAAGTCGCTCATCGGCCTGCTGAAGCCCAACGCCGGGTCGATCTTCATCGACGGCAAGGACATCACCCACATGAAGGAGGGTGACCTGTACGAGACCCGCAAGCTGTTCGGTGTCCTGTTCCAGGACGGGGCGCTGTTCGGATCCCAGACCCTGTTCGACAACATCGCCTTCCCGCTGCGCGAGCACACCAAGAAGCGCGAGGGCGAGATCAGGGACATCGTCATGCAGAAGATCGACATGGTGGGCCTCGGCGGCGCCGAGACCAAACTCCCGGGCGAGATCTCCGGCGGCATGCGCAAGCGGGCCGGCCTGGCCCGCGCCCTGGTGCTCGACCCCCAGATCATCCTGTGCGACGAGCCCGACTCGGGTCTCGACCCGGTCCGCACGGCGTTCCTGAACCAGTTGATCGTCGACCTCAACACCCAGATCGGGGCGACCTTCCTGATCGTCACCCACGACATCAACACCGCGCGGACCCTGCCCGACAACATCGGCCTGCTCTACCGCCGGCACCTGGCGATGTTCGGTCCCCGCCTGCAACTGCTCACCAGCTCCGAGCCGGTGGTACGGCAGTTCCTGAACGGCCGTCGCGAGGGTCCGATCGGCATGGCCGAGGAGAAGGACGCCGCATCGCTCGAGGCCGAGGCGCAGGCGGGGGGCAAGGCGCCCGACCTCCCGCCGCTGCAGCCCCAGATCACCCCGTCCGACGGCAGCACGCGGCCCTCGCAGCGCGGGCCGATGCTCGCCCACAGCGCGCCGGTGGACGACGTCCGCGAGGTCTTGTCGGACATCGCGGACGGGTCGTCCGACGGGGGTGACCTGTTCGAGCGCGATGACAGCGGCGAGATCATCGGCGCCGAGCGCATCCCGGGCATCGTCGCGGCCACCCGCGGTTCGGCGGAGCCTCCCGACAGCGGCCCGGTGCCGCGCGGCAACGTGCGCGCCAGCGGCACCGCAGCCGGCACCGCGGTCCTCGAACGCCCGCCGGTCGAGGTCGCGGACGAGGTCCCGCTCGAGGACCTCTACGTGGAGCCGACCCCGGGCGACGAGGGTCGCCCTCTGGTGTCCAGACGGGGTCGCCGCCCGCGCCCCGGTGGCTGACCTGCGCTCCACAGCGAGGGCCGGCATGGCTTGACGACGCCAGCCGGAAGGGCTTTCCTGTCCCGCAGCGCGGACGCCTCGAGCGCCGCCACGCGCCGGCCCCCGTGTTCAGGCGCCTGGACAGCGGTGTAGCATACTAGCTACATTGCCTGTTTGCGCTGCACTCATCACACGGCCCCGAACTTCAGGACTCAGGTTCGGGTCCGTCGGCGTGCCGCTGCGCAGCGTGCAGTCTCCCGCCCACGCCAGATCGACACCTCTGCGCGCCTGCCGGCCGGCAGGCGCGCCCTCGCGCGCCCACCCAGCATCCAGCGCACCTCGCCCCCTCGTACCACCGAGTTCACGCCCGTAGCCCGGGCCGCGTCCGAGCCGCCCGCGCGGACGCCGCATGACCACCGCCGGAAGGACCACCTTGGCCGCCTCACAGCGCGTCTCGTTTGCCAAGATCGTCGAGCCGCTCGACGTCCCTGACCTGCTCGCCCTCCAGATCACCAGCTTCGACTGGCTCGTCGGGAACGACGCCTTCGTCGAGCGTGCCCGCGCCAACGGCGAGAGCACCCCGATCTCCGGCCTCGCGGAGATGTTCGAGGAGATCTCCCCCATCGAGGACTTCGGCCAGTCGATGTCGCTCTCGTTCCGCGACCACCGCTTCGAGCCCGTCAAGATGTCGGTGGAGGACTGCAAGGAGCGCGACCAGACCTACGCCGCCCCGCTGTTCGTCACCGCCGAGTTCATGAACAACACGACCGGCGAGATCAAGTCGCAGACAGTCTTCATGGGCGACTTCCCGATGATGACCGACAAGGGCACCTTCATCATCAACGGCACCGAGCGCGTGGTGGTGAGCCAGCTCGTGCGCAGCCCGGGCGTCTACTTCGACCGCAGCCTGGACAAGGTCACCGACAAGGACGTCTACGGTGCCAAGATCATCCCGAGCCGGGGTGCCTGGCTCGAGTTCGAGGTCGACAAGCGGGACACGGTCGGCGTCCGCATCGACCGCAAGCGTCGGCAGAGCGTCACCGTCCTGCTCAAGGCCCTCGGCTGGACCGAGGAGCGCATCCGCGAGCGGTTCGCCGACTACCCGTCGGTGCTGGCGACCCTGGAGAAGGACCACACCGCGGGCGAGGACGAGGCGCTGCTCGACATCTACCGGAAGCTGCGTCCGGGCGAGCCCCCGACGCGCGACGCCGCGCAGACGCTGCTGAACAACCTGTTCTTCAACGACAAGCGCTACGACCTGCAGAAGGTCGGCCGCTACAAGATCAACAAGAAGCTGACGCTCGACCCGGCGCACACCAGCCGGGTCCTCACCGAGGAGGACATCCTCGGCACGATCGAGTACATCGTGAAGCTGCACGCCGGCGAGGCGGGCTACGAGGTCGACGACATCGACCACTTCGGCAACCGTCGCCTCCGTACGGTCGGGGAGCTCATCCAGGCCCAGATCCGCACCGGCCTGTCCCGGATGGAGCGCGTCGTCCGCGAGCGGATGACGACCCAGGACGTCGAGGCGATCACCCCCCAGACGCTGATCAACATCCGTCCGGTGGTGGCCGCGATCCGCGAGTTCTTCGGCACCAGCCAGCTCTCGCAGTTCATGGACCAGACCAACCCGCTGGCGGGTCTCACCCACCGGCGCCGGCTCTCGGCGCTCGGCCCGGGCGGTCTGTCCCGCGAGCGGGCCGGGTTCGAGGTCCGCGACGTGCACCCCAGCCACTACGGCCGGATGTGTCCGATCGAGACCCCCGAGGGCCCCAACATCGGCCTGATCGGCGCGCTCTCCACGTTCGCCCGGGTCAACCCGTTCGGCTTCGTGGAGACCCCGTACCGGAAGGTCGTCGGTGGCCAGGTCACCGACCAGATCGACTACCTCACCGCCGACGAGGAGGACCGCCACGTCGTGGCGCAGGCCAACTCGCCCCTGACCAAGGGCGGTGCCTTCGCCGAGGAGCGCGTGCTCGTGCGGACGAAGGGCGGCGAGGTCGACTACCTCGCGCCGGACGACGTCGACTACATGGACGTCAGTCCGCGGCAGATGGTCTCGGTCGCGACCGCGATGATCCCGTTCCTCGAGCACGACGACCCCAACCGTGCGCTGATGGGCTCGAACATGCAGCGCCAGGCCGTCCCGCTGCTGCGCAGCGAGGCGCCGCTGGTCGGCACCGGCATGGAGGGCAAGGCCGCCCACGACGCGGGCGAGGTCCTGCTGGCCGAGAAGTCCGGCGTCATCGAAGAGCTGTCGGCCGACTACATCACCGTGATGGCCGACGACGGCTCGCGGCGCACGTACCGACTCTCGAAGTTCCGCCGCTCCAACCAGGGCACCTGCATCAACCAGCGCCCGATCGTGAACGAGGGCCAGCGGGTCGAGGCCGGCGACGTGATCGCCGACGGGCCCTGCACCGACGACGGCGAGATGGCGCTCGGCAAGAACCTGCTGGTGGCGTTCATGCCGTGGGAGGGGCACAACTACGAGGACGCGATCATCCTCAGCCAGCGGCTGGTCCAGGACGACGTCCTCACCTCGATCCACATCGAGGAGCACGAGGTCGACGCCCGCGACACCAAGCTGGGCGCCGAAGAGATCACCCGCGACATCCCGAACGTCTCCGAAGAGGTCCTCGCCGACCTCGACGAGCGCGGCATCGTGCGCATCGGCGCCGACGTCGTCCCGGGTGACGTCCTGGTCGGCAAGGTCACGCCCAAGGGCGAGACCGAGCTGACCCCGGAGGAGCGGCTGCTGCGTGCGATCTTCGGGGAGAAGGCCCGCGAGGTGCGCGACACCTCGCTGAAAGTGCCGCACGGCGAGTCCGGCAAGGTCATCGGCGTCCGGGTGTTCGCGCGCGAGGACGGCGACGAGCTCCCCCCCGGCGTCAACGAGCTGGTCCGCGTGTACGTGGCGCAGAAGCGCAAGATCACCGACGGCGACAAGCTCGCCGGGCGGCACGGCAACAAGGGCGTCATCAGCCGGATCCTGCCGGTCGAGGACATGCCGTTCCTCGAGGACGGCACCCCGGTCGACATCGTGCTCAACCCGCACGGTGTGCCCCGCCGGATGAACATCGGCCAGATCCTCGAGACGCACCTGGGCTGGGTCGCCAAGACCGGCTGGGAGGTCGAGGGCAAGGACGCCGGCTGGAAGAAGCAGCTGACCGAGATCGGCGCGCACTCCGGCGCCCCCGGCACCAACGTCGCGACGCCCGTCTTCGACGGCGCCCGCGAGGAGGAGATCGCCGGCCTGCTGGCCTCGACGCACACCAACCGCGACGGTGTGCGCATCATCGGCGGCGACGGCAAGACCCGGCTGCTCGACGGCCGGACGGGGGAGCCGTTCCCCGAGCCGGTCAGCGTCGGCTACATCTACATCCTGAAGCTGCTGCACCTCGTCGACGACAAGATTCACGCCCGGTCGACCGGTCCGTACTCGATGATCACGCAGCAGCCGCTCGGCGGCAAGGCGCAGTTCGGCGGCCAGCGCTTCGGCGAGATGGAGGTGTGGGCCATGCAGGGCTACGGCGCGGCCTACGCGCTGCAGGAGCTGCTGACCATCAAGTCCGACGACGTCCTGGGCCGGGTCAAGGTCTACGAGGCGATCGTCAAGGGCGAGAACATCCCCGAGCCGGGCATCCCCGAGTCGT
>CAXTNT010000013.1:0-8222 GCA_964245825.1 uncultured bacterium
CGACGAACGACGAACGACGAACGACGAACGACGAACGACGAACGACGAACGACGAACGACGAGCGACGAGCGACGAGCGACGAGCGACGAGCGACGAGCGACGAGCGACGAGCGAGGGTACGAACTGCCTACTGGGGACGCTCGGACGAGCGGAGATGCACGTTCTGCAGCAGCCCGATGGCGATCATGTTGGCGAACATCGACGAGCCGCCGTACGACACGAACGGCAGCGGCAGACCGGTCACGGGCATGATGCCGAGGGTCATCCCGACGTTGATGAAGCTCTGGAACGCGAACCAGGACACGATCCCCACCGCGACCAGCTGCCCGAACGGGTCAGTGGCCCGCGCCGCGATCCGGGTGCCGCGCCACAGCACCGTCCCCAGCAGCAACAGCAGCAGCGCCGAGCCGGCGAAGCCGAGCTCCTCGCCGGCGACGGTGAACACGAAGTCGGTCTGCTGCTCGGGCACGTACCCGCCGTTGGTCTGCGAGCCGTGGAACAACCCCTTGCCGAACAGGCCGCCGTCGCCGACCGCCGTCTTGGCCTGATCCACGTTGTAGCCGGTACCGCCGACGTTGCTCGACCCGTGCGCGAAGTTCGTGAGACGCGCCTCCTGGTACGGCTTGAGGAGATGGAAGCTCAGGATCGCCGCCCCGAACAGCACCCCGGCGAGGACCAGGCCGACGGTCCACCGGGCCGGCGCTCCGGAGATGGCGATGACGCCCAGGATGATGAAGGTGAAGACCATCATCGTGCCGAAGTCGGGCTGCAGCATGATCAGCCCCATCGGCACGGCGGCCACCCCGAGCACCAGCAGCACGTCGGTGCCACGCGGCCCGCTCTCGCCGTCCCGCCGTTCGGCCAGGATCAGCGACATCCCGACCACCAGCGCGACCTTCGCGAACTCGGCCGGCTGGATCTGGAAACCCGCGGGGAGCACGATCCACGAGTGCGCGCCGTTGATGGTCGCGCCGAGCGGCGACAGCACCACCACCAGGCCGACCAGCGAGGCCACGTACAGCAGTGGGGCGTATGTCCGCAGCGCCCGGTAGTCGATGCGCGCCGCGAGCGCGCCCAGCACGAGCCCGATCCCGGCGTTGAGGATGTCCTTCTTCAGGAACGCGTTGGGGTCGAGGCCACCGCGCACCTGGCCCTGCTTGGTGGCGGCCCAGACCAGCAGCGCGCCAAGGACGACGAGGACGAGCACGGCCACTTGCAGCACCCAGTCGAGGCGGCGTACCTGGTCGTCCAGGACGTCCCGGGTACCGCCGCGGCCCCGCTGCACGACCGGCGGCGCCTGGCGGCTCGTGGTGATGTCGGTCATGCCCGGGCCCCGGGTCTTCGAGCCGCGGCCTCCGCTG
Organism: uncultured bacterium; assembly: GCA_964245825.1. GTDB lineage: Bacteria > Actinomycetota > Actinomycetes > Mycobacteriales > CAJCIY01 > CAJCIY01. The sequence goes on from CAXTNT010000013.1 coordinate 1,363, forward strand.
CGAGCGCGTTCTGCACCGCGACCGGGTCCGGGGTGCCGCCGGGCCGGGCCGGGCTCCGGGTCACCGCGATGATCCCCGTCTGTGGCGCGGTGATCGCGCCGCTCGGCGAGATCTTCGGCAGCGCGGTGGGCGGCCGCCCGCCCGGCCAGACCGCGGTGTGGCCGGCCAGACCGTAGATGTCGTCGAGGATGTTCGCGTTGGTGTGGCCCGCCTCTCGGGCGCCCTGGGTGGCGTGCTCGACCATCACCACCATGACGTACTGCGGGCTCGTCGACGGCCAGTACGAGGCGAACCAGGACTCGGGCTCGTTGGCCAGCACCGTTCCCGGCGCGGCCACGTCGGCCGTCCCGGACTTGCCGGACACGTCGAGCGCCGCTGGGAACAGGCCGGCCCCGGTGCCGCCGGGAGAGTGCGTGACCGCCAGGAACCCGGCGCGGAGCGCAGCGAGGTTGGCCGCGCTGACTGGCAGCGTCCCGGCGCTCTTCGGCCCCACCTCCGTGACGACGCCGGTCGGGCTGACGAAGGCCTTCGCGATCCGCGGGACCACCCGGGTCCCCCCGTTGGCGACCGCCGCGTAGGCCACCGCCTGCTGGAGGAGCGTGACGTTGACCTGGCCGCCCTGGCCGATGGCGAAGTCGATCGCGTCGCCCCCGGTGAGCGCCTCGTAGCTGGCGAGCGGCGTCTCGCAGACCGTCCGGTCAGCTGCTTCCTCGGCCGGGTTCTCGGGGTGCCTGGTCATCCCCAGGCACGCCTGCTTGTGCAGGTACGCCGCAGCCGCGGCTGTCTGCGCCCGGTCGTACAGGATGCCGCTGGACTCGTTGGGAAGGTCGATGCCGGTGGGGCTGCCGTACCCGAACGCCTTGGCCATCCGGGCGAAGAACTCGTTGTCCGGCGCGGCCTTCTCGGCGGGCGTGAGCCGCAGGTTGCCGTCCGCGTACCACTGCGCGGCGGCGAACCGGTAGAAGTAGATGTCGCAGGAGTACTGGATCGCCTGGATCAGGTTGATCTCGCCCTTGGACTCGCTCTCGAAGTTGTGGAAGGTCGAGCTGCCCAGCTTGAAGCTCGAACCGCACTCCACCGGGGTCGACGCGGTCGCCAGGCCGTTCTGCAGGATGGTGGCCGCGCTGGAGATCTTGAACGTCGAGCCCGGCGGGTACGCCGCGCTGTAGGCACGACTGATCAGCGGGTTGGACGCATTCGGGTCCTGCAGAGCGGCGTAGTTCGCCGTGGAGATGCCGCCGGTGAACTCGTTCGGGTCGTAGTCGGGCAGGCTCGCCAACGCAAGCACCGCGCCGGTGTGCACGTTCATCACGACCGCCGAGGCGGTGGTGCCCAGCCGGCCGTTGCTCTGCGCGAGCTTGATCCCGTTCGCCAGCTCCTTCTCGACCGCCTGCTGCAAACCGGCGTCGAGGTTGGTCACCAGCGTGTCGCCCGGCACTGGCTGGGTCTGGCTGAGGGTGCCGGTGACCCGCCCGGTGGCATCGACGCTGACGGTCCGGACCGCGTCCGTGCCGCGCAGCTGGGCGTCGTACTGCTCCTCCAGCCCGGTCTGGCCCACCAGGTCGGTGTTCTGGTAGCCCTTGTACTTGGGCTCGGTGAGCTGCTTCGCGTCGATGGCCTCGAGATAGCCCAGCTCGTGCCCCGCGAGCGAGCCGTAGGGGTAGCTCCGCACCTGCTGCTCGGAGAGCGTGACGCCGGGGAACAGCTCCGAACGCTCCTCCACGACCAGCGCCCGTTGCAGGCCTGCCACGTCCCCGGGGTCGAAGTCCTTCACCGGCACCGGCTGGTACGGAGAGCCGGGGTAGCAGGGCTGCTTGATCACATTGCCCTTGCTGTCCTTGTTGCCGCAGAGCCGGATCTTGGTGCGCAGGTCGGCGACCGACTCCCCCACCACGGGCGCGAGCCGGGCGAGGACCGCCGCGCCGCCGTCGGGCTGGCGCGACACGGTGTAGGAGTCGACGGTGACGACGTACTCGTAGCGGTCCTCGGCCAGCGGTCGCCCCTCGTCGTCGACGATCTCGCCGCGCGGCGCGGGGGTGACCAGGGCGCGCACCTCGTTGGCCGCTGCGGCCGCCCGGTAGGTCGGCCCCGACAGCACCTGCACGTACCAGAGCCGGCCGAGCAGGGTCGCGACCAGGGAGATGACCAGCACCCGCAGGACGAACACGCGCTGCCGTGCCCGGTCGTTCACAGGCTGCAGCCTCCAGAACGGTCGGGGTGGGGGCGGTCTCCGACTGTACGTGCGCGGCGCCCGACACGCCCAGGCTCGCCGGGCCTCACGGCCGGGACCCCTCCAGCCGGCGCAGCATGCCGCGCAGCAGCAGGTACGCGAACGGGGTCAGCGCCGCCGCGTAGAGCCCGACCGCCGCGGCCTGCCGGGCGATGTGCAGCGACGCCTCGTGGGCCGCCCCCACGACGACGTCCAGCGCCGCGTACCCGAGCGTCGCGGCCGCGCTGAGCGCACCCACCGCCGCGATCGGCAGCAGCGGGGACCGTTCGCCGCCGCGGCCCTCCGGGGCGAGCAGGCCGGCCAGGTAGCCGGCGACCGTCCAGACCAACGCCAGCCGGCCGAGAGCGTGCGTGGAGAGCAGGTCGCCCAGCAGTCCGGCCGCGAAGCCGTAGACCATCCCGGGGCCGGGGCCCTCCAGCAGCGCCAGCACCAGCACGACGGCCAGCGCCAGGTTGGGCGGACCGCCGGGGAGCCCGAAGCGGTCGACCGCGACCAGTTGCAGCAGCAGGGCGGTCACCACCGCCACCGCGGCCAGGACGTGACGCATCAGGGGCGCCGCGACGAAGTGGGCGTCGCCGCCGTCGACGCTGCGGGTGTGGACCCGCCGGGCGGGACGCTGGGTGCCGGCGTACGGGTGACCGTGACGCGAGTCGACACGGTCACGGTGGGCAGGACCGGCCCAGCGGCCCGGCCGGTCGCCGGCACGGCCACCACACCGACGACGTCCAGCCCGTCGTAGTCGAAGAACGGCGTCAGCTGGGCCGTGACGGTGGTCAGCCCGGGCGTGGGCCCGATCGACGTCACCGTGCCGACGGGGATCCCGGGTGCGTACTGCCCGCTGCCGAGCGTCTCCACGACCTGACCCCTGGCGGGACGGACCGAGGGGTCGGTCGGGGTGAACGTCAGCGGCGCCAGGCCATGACCGCTGGTGATCCCGGACTGCAGGTCGGCGGAGGCGAGCCGGGAGCCGACGTGGACGTCCGGATCGGTCACCACCGCGACCGTGGCCGTGTGTGGGCCGACCGCCACCACCCGGCCGACCAGGCCGCCGCCCCGCGTCGTCCCGGCGATCACCGTCATCTCGGCGCGGACGCCGTCGGCGGACCCGATGTCCAGGGTCACGGCGTCGTCGAATCCGGACGCGTCGCCGATGGCCACCACCCGGGCCGGGATGATCGCGAAACGCTGGCCGGCCGCGAAGGTCAGCAGCTGACCCAGCTGCCGCTGTGCGACGGCGGCGTCGGCCTGCGTCCGCAGCTGCGCCTGCAGAGTGGCCACCTGCTGCTGCAGGGTGCGCACCCGGTCGCCCTGGCTGCCGGCGTGGCCGAGGTCGCCGAAGAAGTGCCCGACCGGCCGGAACACCGTCGTGAGCCCGGACTCGACCGGTCCGAACACGTCGCCGACGGCGTTGCGGAGCGTGCTCAGCGGTCCGCTCTTGCCGGCTCGGTAGTCGAGCGTGACCAGCGTGAAGGCGGTCAGCACGAGCAGGGCCAGGATGATGCGCAGTCGGCGCGGGTCACGGTTCATCGACGGTGCCGACGGAGCGGTCGACGCTCCTCGGGCAGGAGCCGCAGGCGGCCCCGATGCCTCGGCCGACTAGCGCTTGGGCTCGGAGATGAGGACGCCCTTGAGGGCCTCGAACTCCTCGATGCACTTGCCCGAACCCATCGCCACCGAGTGCAGCGCGTTGTCGGTGATGTGGATCGGCATCCCGGTCTCGTGGCGCAGCCGCTCGTCCAGCCCGGTGAGCAGGGCGCCCCCGCCGGTGAGCACGATGCCGCGGTCCATGATGTCGCCGGACAGCTCCGGCGGGCACTTGTCCAGCGTGGTCTTGACGGCATCGACGATCGCCGTGACCGGCTCCTCGATGGCCTTGCGGATCTCCTCCGCGCTGACCACGATCGTCTTCGGCAGGCCACTGACCAGGTCGCGGCCGCGGATCTCGGCGTGCGGCTCGTCGGGTGCCGGGAAGGCCGAGCCGATCGTCATCTTGATCTCCTCGGCCGTGCGCTCGCCGAGCATCAGCGAGTACTCCTTCTTCACGTACGAGATGATCGCCGTGTCCAGCTCGTCGCCGCCGGTGCGGATGGACTGGCTGGTGACGATGCCGCCCAGCGAGATGACCGCCACCTCGGTGGTGCCGCCGCCGATGTCGACGACCATGTTGCCGGTCGGCTCGTGCACCGGCAGCCCGGAGCCGATCGCCGCGGCCATCGGCTCCTCGATGATCCGCACGTCCCGAGCCCCGGCCGCGTAGCCGGCGTCGGTGACGGCGCGCTTCTCCACCCCGGTGATGCCACTGGGCACGCAGATGACCAGCCGCGGCCGGTTGTAGCGCCGCCGACGGTGCACCTTCTGGATGAAGTAGCGCAACATCCGCTCGGTGGTGTCGAAGTCGGCGATCACGCCGTCCTTGAGGGGACGGATCGCGACGATGTTGCCGGGGGTACGCCCGATCATCCGCTTGGCCTCGGAGCCGACCGCCAGGATCCCGCCGGTGCTCGTGTTTATCGCCACCACCGACGGCTCGTTCAGCACGATGCCGCGCCCACGCACGTACACGAGCGTGTTGGCGGTGCCGAGGTCGACGGCCATGTCACGACCGAGGAACGACAGGGTGCTGGACGACGCCATAGGTGAGCGGACCTTCCGGGACGGGTGCGCAGGCGGGCCTGCGCGGGGCTGCGGCGCGGGGAGGATCGCCGACCCAGCCTCGACCGGCGCAGTGCTGATGCTAAACCCCATCGGGGTCCGCGGGGAAACCCACGGCGGAGAGTTCGCCGGCTCCGTGCCGGCTGTCAGGCCAGCCGGGGGAAGAAGAGCGCAATCTCGCGGGCCGCCGACTCGGGGCTGTCCGACCCGTGCGTCAGGTTGTCGGGCATCGCGCTGGCGAGGTCGCCGCGGATGGTGCCGGGCGTGGCGTTCACCGGATTGGTCGCGCCCATCATGGTGCGCCACTGCGCGATCACGTCCGACCCGGCGACGACGGCCGCGAAGGTCGGGCCGCCGGTGATGAACTCCACCAGGCCGGCGAAGAAGGGCTTGCCCTCGTGCTCGCCGTAGTGGCTCCGGGCGGTCCGCTCGTCGAGGGTGCGCAGTTCGGCGGCGACGAGCATGAAACCCTTCGCCTCGATGCGCTGCAGGACCGTCCCGACCAGGCCGCGGCGGACGCCGTCAGGCTTGACCAGGACCAGCGTCCGCTCGCTCACAGCTCTCCTCGTCAGGGTCGTCGTCGACGTGGCGAGCCTAGCGACGGTGCAGCAGCGTCCGCGCCTCGCCCACGGTGATCAGCGAACCGGTGATCACCACGCCGACCCCGCCCGCCTCACCCGTCTCGGCGAAGGCGACGTCGGCTAGCGCCACGGCGCGGTCGATCGCGTCGGGCAGTGACCGCTCGACGGTCACCTCGTCCTCGCCCAGGATGTCGGCCGCGATCGAGGCGAGGTCGCCCGCGGGCAGCGCCCGGGGAGAGGAGCACTGCGTCGCCACGAAGTGGTCGACCACCGGCGCCAGCTGCTCGACGAAGCCGACCGCGTCCTTGTCCGCGAGGACGCCCACCACGACCACCACCTGCGCGAAGTCGAAGGACTCCTGCAGCGCCGCGGCGAGCGCGCCGGCCCCGGCCGGGTTGTGGGCACCGTCGAGCAGCACGGTGGGACTGGTCCGCATCAGCTCGAGCCGACCGGGCGAGTCGGCCGCCGCGAAGCCGGCCCGGACGAGGTCCGCGTCCAGCGGACGGTCCCCCAGGAACGCCTCCACCGCACCGAGGGCCAGCAGTGCGTTGTGGGCCTGGTGCGCGCCGTGCAGCGGCAGCAGCACGTCGGTGTACGTGGCGGCGCGGGTGCCCAGCGTGAGCAGCTGGCCGCCCACGGCGAGCCGGCGCTCCACCACCCCGAGGTCACGGCCCTCGGCGACGACGCGCGCACCGACCTCCTCGGCCCGCGCCAGGAGCACCTCCAGCGCCGAAGGCTCCTGTGCCCCCAGGACGAGCGTCGCGCCGCGATGCACGATGCCCGCCTTCTCGCCGGCTATGTCGGCGACCGTCTCGCCGAGCATCTCGGTGTGGTCCAGGCTCACCCGCGTCACGACCGCCACCCCGGCGTCGAGCACGTTGGTCGCGTCCCACGTCCCCCCCAGGCCCACCTCGACGACGGCCACGTCGACCGGAGCATCGGCGAACGCCGCGAAGGCCAGCGCGGTCCCCACTTCGAAGAACGTCATCGGCTCGGGGTGGCGTGCGTCGACCAGCGCGACGAGCGGCGCGATCTCGTCCCAGACTTCCGCCAGGCGCAGCGGGTCGATCGGGTCACCGTCGATGACGATCCGCTCGGTGAACGACTCTAGGTGCGGGCTGGTGTAACGGCCGGTCCGCAGGTCGTGGGCGCGGAGCAGCACGTCGGTCATCCGCGCGGTCGAGGTCTTGCCGTTGGTGCCGGTGAGATGGATCGAGGGGTACGCCCGCTGCGGGCTGCCCAGCAGGTCGACCAGATCGGTCATCCGCGTCAGGTCGGGAAGCATCACGTGCGGGTGCCGGGCGGTGAGCGCCGCGGCCACCCGGGCGACCGGGTCGTCAGCCTCGCCTGCGGGCACGTCGGTGGGCACGAGCGGCGAGCCTAACGAGAGAACGACA
>CAXTNT010000013.1:8322-69506 GCA_964245825.1 uncultured bacterium
TGGGTCGGGCCGCGAGCGGCCCTCGGCGACATGGGTCGGGCCGCGAGCGGCCCTCGGCGACATGGGTCGGGCCGCGAGCGGCCCTCCCTAGGATCGCGGACATGGACAGCTCGGCGACGGCCGCCCCCGGCATGCCGGAGCGGCCGACCCTCGAGGGGCTCGAGGACAAGTGGTCGGCGCGTTGGGAGCAGCAGGGCACGTACGACTTCGACCGCACCGCGACCCGCGAGCAGGTCTTCTCCATCGACACCCCGCCACCGACCGTCAGCGGCTCGCTGCACGTCGGCACGGTCTTCGGCTACGCGCAGGTCGACTGCGTGGCCCGCTTCCGCAGGATGTGCGGCCGGGCGGTGTTCTACCCGATGGGCTGGGACGACAACGGACTGCCGACCGAGCGCCGGGTGCAGAACTTCTACGGCGTGCGGTGCGAGCCCTCGCTGCCGTACGACCCGGCGTTCAGCCCCCCCGAGTCCCCCCCGAAGGATCAGCTGCCGATCAGCCGACCCAACTTCGTCGCGCTCTGCGAGGAGTTGACGGCCACCGACGAGCGCGCCTTCGAGGAGCTGTTCCGTCGACTCGGGCTGTCGGTCGACTGGTCGCTGGCGTACACCACGATCGGCGCCGAAGCCCGGGCGGTGTCGCAGCGGGCGTTCCTGCACGACCTCGCCCGCGGCGACGCCTACACCGCGGAAGCGCCGACGCTCTGGGACATCACCTTCCGGACCGCGGTGGCCCAGGCCGAGCTCGAAGACCGCGAGCGTCCCGGCGCGTACCACCGCATCGGGTTCGCCGGCCCGGATGACGCGGCGGTCTTCATCGAGACCACCCGGCCGGAGCTGCTGCCCGCCTGCGTGGCCCTGGTCGCCCACCCGGACGACGAGCGATACCGGCCGCTGTTCGGGCAGACCGTGACCACGCCGGTCTTCGGCGCGCGGGTGCCGGTCCGCGCGCACCCCTTGGCCGACCCCGACAAGGGCTCGGGGCTGGCGATGATCTGCACGTTCGGAGACGTCACGGACGTGGTCTGGTGGCGCGAGCTCGCGCTCGACACCCGCGCGATCCTCGGTCGCGACGGCCGGCTGCTGCCGGAGCCGCCGCCCGGCCTGTCCGACCCCGGTGTCAAGGCGTACGCCGATGTCGCCGGCAAGACCGTGTTCGCCGCCCGCGAGGCCGTGGTCGGGCTGCTGCGCGAGAGCGGTGACCTCGTCGGCGAGCCGCGCCCGATCACGCATCAGGTGAAGTTCTTCGAGAAGGGCGACCGCCCGCTGGAGATCGTCGCCAGCAGGCAGTGGTACCTGCGCAACGGCGGCCGCGACCCCGAGCTGCGGGCCCGCATGATCGCGCGTGGCGGCGAGCTGTCGTGGTCCCCGCCGTACATGCAGTCGAGGTACGACAACTGGGTGGGCGGCCTCAACAGCGACTGGCTGGTCAGCAGACAGCGCTTCTTCGGCGTGCCCTTCCCGCTCTGGTACCGCCTGGACGCGGCGGGCGAGCCCGTCTACGACGACCCCATCGCGGCCGCCGAGTCGGCGCTGCCGGTCGACCCGGCCACCGAGTGCCCGCCCGGCTACGAGCCCGGGCAGCGGGGGGTGCCCGGCGGCTTCGTCGGCGACCCCGACGTCATGGACACCTGGGCGACCTCCTCGCTGACCCCCCAGGTGGCCGGGCGGTGGGGCACCGAGCTGTTCGACCGCGTCTTCCCGATGGACGTGCGCCCGCAGGGCCACGACATCATCCGCACCTGGCTGTTCGCGACGATCGTCCGGGCGGACGCGGAGTTCGGTTCGGTGCCGTGGCACCAGACGATGATCAACGGCTGGATCCTCGACCCCGACCGCAAGAAGATGTCGAAGTCCAAGGGCAACGTGACCACGCCGCTGTCGCTGCTCGCCGAGCACGGCTCGGACGCCGTCCGCTACTGGGCCGCGAGCGGTCGGCCGGGGACCGACACCGCGTTCGACGTGGGCCAGATGAAGGTCGGCCGGCGACTGGCGATGAAGCTGCTCAACGTCAGTCGCTTCGTGCTGGGGCTCGGCGCGACGGACAGCGGCGCGGCCGTCACCGAGCCGCTCGACGAGGCGCTGCTGACCGGGCTGGCCGGTGTGGTCGAGCGGGCGACCACCGCGTTCGAGGGCTACGACTACACCCGGGCGCTCGAGGCGGCCGAGGAATTCTTCTGGGCGTTCTGCGACGACTACGTCGAGATCGTAAAGCTCCGGGCGTACGACGACGGGCCGGCGTCCGCCTCGGCGCGGGCCGCACTCGCCACGACGCTCGCCACCCTGCTGCGCCTGTTCGCGCCCTTCGTGCCGTTTGTGACCGAGGAGGTCTGGTCGTGGTGGCAGGAGGGCTCGGTGCACCGCCAGCCGTGGCCGACGACCGAGGGGCTGACCCGCGCCGGCGACCCGCAGCTGCTCACCGTCGCCGCGGACGTGATGTCCGCGCTCCGGAAGGCCAAGTCGCAGGCGAACGTCTCGCAGCGCACGCCCGTCGCGCACGCGGTCGTCCGTGGCTCCGCCCAGCAGCAGGCCCGGGTCGAGGCCGCGGCGGGTGACCTCGCCCGCGCCGGCTCGGTGCAGGAGCTGGTCTTCGTCCAGGACGCGGGCGGCGGTCAGACGGTGACCGTGGACGTCACGCTCGCCGCCTCGCCGCCGTGACCGCCGATCGGCGGGTCGAGGTGCCGGTGGAGATCCAGGCCGGCTGGGGCTATCAGGACAAGGTGCACGGCGGGTACCTGCTGGCCACCGCGGTCGGCGCAGCGATGCGGGGCGCGGACCGCGAGCTGCACCCGTACCCGCTCGCCGCCTCGGCCCTGTACGTGGCCAACCCGGTGCCCGGTGCGGCGACCGTGGCGGTGCGGGCGCTGCGCGCCGGGCGCACCGTCGCCACGTACGCGATGCGCCTCGAGCAGGACGGGCGCACGTGCGTCGAGGTGCTGCTGACCGCCGGCCGGCTGCCGGGCCTCGACGAGGGGGCTCGGTGGGACGCGGGGACCACCCCCGTACCGCTCCTGCCGCCGCCCGAGCAGTGCCTCTGCGGCGAGGACCACGAGACGTGGCGGGAGCCGCGCCCCCAGGAGCGCATGACGATCCGTCTCGAGCCGGCCACCGCTCCCCCGCCGTACGGCCCCGGGGGGGTCGGGGACTTCCGCGCCTGGGTGCGCTGCGCAGAGCCCGACCCGGTGCTCGGGGCGCTGATTCTGGCGGACGCGCCGCCGCCGATCACCTTCGACCTCGCGCTGCGCGGTTGGGTGCCCACGCTGCAACTGCAGGTGCTCCTGCGGCGGGTCCCGCCGGCGGGATGGCTGGTCGCCCGCCAGTCCGGGACCCTGCTGGCCGGCGGCCTGCTGGACGAGGACTGCACGCTGTGGGACCCCGGCACCGGCGCGGTGGTGGCGCAGGCCCGGCAGCTCGCCGCCTACCGGGACCCCTGAAGTCCGTGCGTACGCCCGTCGGGCGTGCGCCCGCAGGCTCAGGCGGACTTCTCCCGGCGCTCCCGCTTGGGCGCCTCGCGCGGCACGATGGTCGGGTTCACGCCCTCGCGGACGGCCTCCCGGCTGATCACGACCTTGGCGACATCCTTGCGGCTCGGCACGTCGTACATGACCGAGAGCAGGACCTCCTCCATCAGGGCGCGCAGGCCGCGGGCCCCGGTGCCCCGCAGGATGGCGAGGTCGGCCATCGCCTCCAGCGCCGCCGGCTCGAACTCCAGCTCGACACCGTCGAGCTCGAACAGCCGGCGGTACTGCTTGACCAGGGCGTTGCGCGGCTCGCAGAGGATCTTGAGCAGGGCATCTCGGTCGAGGCTGTCGACGTGCGCCATCACCGGCAGGCGGCCGATGAACTCCGGGATCATGCCGAACTTGAGCAGGTCCTCGGGCATGGCCTTGGCGTAGGTGTCGTCGGGCTCGTCGTCGTTGCGGGCGTGCAGCATGGCGCCAAAGCCGACGGACTTCTTGCCCACCCGCGACTCGACGATCTTGTCCAGGCCGGCAAAGGCGCCGCCGACGATGAACAGCACGTTGGTGGTGTCGATCTGGATGAACTCCTGGTGCGGGTGCTTGCGGCCGCCCTGCGGCGGGACGCTCGCGGTCGTACCCTCGAGGATCTTGAGCAGGGCCTGCTGCACCCCCTCGCCGGAGACGTCCCGGGTGATCGACGGGTTCTCGCTCTTGCGGGCGATCTTGTCGATCTCGTCGATGTAGATGATGCCGGTCTCGGCCTTCTTGACGTCGTAGTCCGCGGCCTGGATCAGCTTCAGCAGGATGTTCTCGACGTCCTCGCCGACGTACCCCGCCTCCGTGAGCGCAGTCGCGTCGGCGATCGCGAACGGGACGTTGAGCAGCTTGGCGAGCGTCTGCGCCAAGAACGTCTTGCCGCAGCCGGTCGGCCCCAGCAGCAGGATGTTCGACTTCGACAACTCGACCGGCTCGTCGCGGCCGCGTTCGACCCGGTCGCCCCGCTCGAGCGCGCGCTCCCCGACGTTGCGCTCGCCGCCGGCCTGCACCCGCTTGTAGTGGTTGTACACGGCCACCGAGAGCGTCTTCTTGGCCGACTCCTGGCCGACGACGTACTGCTCGAGGAACTCGAAGATCTCGCGCGGCTTGGGCAGCTCGTCGAAGCTGACGTCGGAGGACTCGGAGAGCTCCTCCTCGATGATCTCGTTGCAGAGGTCGATGCACTCGTCGCAGATGTAGACGCCCGGGCCCGCGATCAGCTTCTTGACCTGCTTCTGCGACTTGCCGCAGAAGCTGCACTTGAGCAGGTCGCCACCGTCACCGATGCGTGCCACGTGTGGGTCCGGTCCTCTCCTACGGGGACGGCCAGGCGGGGATCCCGCCTTCGTCCGCCGACACTACGCCCCGGGTCCCCCTGCGGGGGGGGAACGACGGCGCGTCGGCGGGGCGTCGAAACCTGGTCGGCCAGCGCTGCGCGGTCGATCCTTAGCGCGCGGCCGCGACGACCTTGCGGCTGCCGAGCACCTCGTCGATCAGGCCGTAGTCCTTCGCCTCCGCGGCGGTGAGGATCTTGTCCCGCTCGATGTCCACCCGCACCTGCTCCTCGGTGCGGCCCGAGTGCAGAGCGAGCATCTGCTCGAGCTGGGTGCGCATCCGCAGGATCTCGCGGGCCTGGATCTCGATGTCCGAGCCCTGTCCGCCGCCTTCGGTGTAGGGCTGGTGGATGAGGATGCGCGAATGCGGCAGCGCGTGCCGCTTGCCCTTCGTCCCCGCCGCGACCAGCACGGCCGCAGCCGACGCGGCCTGGCCCATGCAGAAGGTCGCGATGTCGGGCCGGACGAACTGCATCGTGTCGTAGATCGCGGTGAGCGCCGTGAACGAGCCGCCGGGCGAGTTGACGTAGATCGAGATGTCCCGGTCGGGGTCCTCGGACTCCAGGTGCAGCAGCTGGGCCATGACCACGTTGGCGAAGCCGTCGTCGATCGGCGTGCCGACGAAGATGATCCGGTCGCGGAGCAGCCGGCTGAAGATGTCGCCGCTGATCTCGCCACGCGCGGTCGTCTGCACCACGCTCGGGATGATGTAACCCGACTGCTGGCCCACCGCGGTCACTTCGCGCTCGTCTCGGGCACTGCTTCCGTCACCCTGCCGACGGTGGCCACGACATGGTCGACGAAGCCGTAGTCCTTGGCCTCGTCGGCCGTGAACCACCGGTCGCGGTCGGAGTCACGCTCGATCTGCTCGACCGTCTGCCCGGTGTGGTGGGCGATGCGCTCCTGCATCGTGCGCTTGGTGTAGAGCATCTGCTCGGCCTGGATCGCGATGTCGCTCGCCGTGCCGCCGATGCCGCCGGAGGGCTGGTGCATCATGATCCGCGCGTGCGGGGTGGCGTAGCGCTTGCCCTCGGCGCCGGCGCACAGCAGGAACTGCCCCATGCTGGCGGCCAAGCCCATGGCCACGGTCGAGACGTCGTTGGGAACCAGCTGCATGGTGTCGTAGATGGCCATGCCGGCGCTCACCGAGCCGCCGGGCGAGTTGATGTAGAGCGAGATGTCGCGCTCCGGGTCCTCTGCCGACAGCAGCAGGAGCTGGGCACAGATCGCGTTGGCGATCGAGTCCTCGACCTGCGACCCGAGCATCAGGATCCGCTCCTTGAGCAGCCGGTTGTAGACGGAGTCGTCGAGGTTCATCCCCCCGCCCGGAACCCGCAGCGTGGGTGCGTGTTCGATGCCCATGGCTCTCCCGTCCTGACCGATCGCGAGGTCCCGGCCGTGTGGCACACCGCCGGAGCGGCCCTCGTCTGCGGACACTAACCGGCGGCCACGACACGCCATGCCGCGAAAGGGCGACGTTCGCCGACGGCGTACGCCGGGGCTTACGACTCCGCGGCGTCCTCGGCAGGCGACGCCGCGGCCGCGTGCCCGTCGTCCTGCTGGTTGGGCGTGCCGTCGTGGTCGTGCGCGTCGTGGTCGTGGTCGGGGGTGTCGTCGTGGTCGGCGTCACCCGACTCGGCGGCGTCGATCGCGTTCAGGTCGACCCGGACCCCGTCGGTGTCGGTGACGACCGCGCCCTCGAGGAGGAGCGCCAGCGCCTTGGCCCGCACGATCTCGCCCATCAGCAGCGGCAGCTGGCCACCGCGGACGAGCTGGTCCACGTACGCCTGGGGGTCGACACCGCTGCGTTGCGCCCGCCGCACCACCTCCGCGGACAGCTCGGCGTCGTCGACCCCGAGCTCCTCCTTCTTGGCGATGGCGTCGAGCACGAACGTCGCCCGGACGGAGCGCTCCGCGGTCGCGCGCACCTCGGCATCGAACTCGTCCTTGTCCCGACCCTGCAGCGCGAGGTAGGAGTCGAGGGTCTGCCCTAGCTGCTCCAGCTCGTGCCCGAGGTTGTGCAGTCGGCCCTCGTACTCCGCGTCGACGGCCGCCGGCGGCACGGGCACCTCGACCTGCTCGAGGAGCACGTCCAGCGTGCGGTCGCGGGCGGCGATCCCCTGCTCGAGCCGCCCAACCCGCTCCAACCGGCCACGTATGTCGGCCTGCAGTTCGGCCAGCGTGTCGAACTCGCTGGCAGTGGTGGCGAAGTCGTCGTCGAGGTCGGGCAGAACCTGCCGCTTCACCCCCCGCACGGTGACGGTGATCTCGGCCGGTGAGCCGGCGAGGTCGCTGGTGAAGGTGGCGCTGGCGCCGTCGACCAGGCCGACGAGCGCCTCGTCGAGCCCGTCGACGAGCGAGGCCGAGCCCACCTCGTACGACAGGCCCGTGGTCTCCGCTTCGGGGACCGGCTCGCCGTCGCGGGCGGCGGCGAGGTCGATGGCGGCGAAGTCGCCGTCCTCCACCGCGCGGTCGACGCCCTCGAGCGTGCCGAACCGGCGGCGCAGCGTGTCGAGCTGGGCATCGACCTGCTCGGGGCCGACAGCGACCGCGTCCACCGTGACCGGCAGCGCGTCGTACGCGGGGAGCACGATCTCGGGGCGGACGTCGACCTCGGCGGTGAAGACCAGCGGCTCGCCGTCGGAGAAGGACGTGACGTCGACCTCGGGCCGCCCCAGGACCTCGAGCTCCTGCTCGGTGGCGGCGCGGGAGTAGAAGCGCGGCAGGGCCTCGTTGACGGCCTCCTCGAGCACGGCGCCCCGCCCGACGCGCTGGTCGAGGATCCGCGGCGGCACCTTGCCGGGACGGAAGCCCTGCACGCGGACCTGACTGCCGATCTTGCGGTACGCGGCGTCCACGCTGGGCCGGAGCTCCTCGAACGGGACTTCCACGGTCAGCTTCACGCGGGTCGGGCCCAGCGCCTCCTTGACGGCCTTCATCGGGGCGTGCGGTCTCCTGTCGATGCGGATGCGGGGAATCGAACGGTGCGCTGGGGCTGCTCGTCGGGCCGGGTCGGGGCGGGGAGACTCGAACTCCCGATCTCCTGCTCCCAAAGCAGGCGCGCTAGCCACTACGCTACGCCCCGCGTGTGGGCGACCATCGTACGACCGGACGTGCACCGTGGGCGCTGCGTGAGCGCCTGCTGCGGGCGTAGCTCAATGGCAGAGTCCCAGTCTTCCAAACTGGCAACGCGGGTTCGATTCCCGCCGCCCGCTCCACACCGCCTTCCGCTCCACGGAACATGTCGATCGGTGCGAAGCGGCGACCCAGGATCCTGGTGCGCCGCTAGCCTGCGGCAGGTTGCTGGAACGCCGGTGCCGGCAGCGCAGGAGGCGACGATGGGCCCGCTGGCCGGGATCAGGGTGGTAGAGCTCGCGGGGATCGGCCCGGGGCCGTTCGCGTGCATGCTGCTGGCCGACCTCGGCGCCGACGTCGTCCGGGTCACCCGGCCGGGCGCCCGCGTGCTGGCGCTCGACACGTTGCTGCGGGGTCGCCCGGCGCTCGGCGCTGACCTGAAGACGCCGGCCGGCAGGGCAGCCGTACTCGAGTTGGTGGACCGGGCCGACGTGCTGGTCGAGGGCTTCCGGCCGGGCGTCACCGAACGCCTCGGCCTGGGGCCCGCCGACTGCCAGGCGCGCAACCCGCGGCTGGTGTACGGCCGGATGACCGGCTGGGGCCAGGACGGGCCGCTGGCGCAGCGAGCCGGTCACGACATCAACTACCTGTCGCTCACCGGTGGCCTGCACGCCATCGGCGAGGCGGGCCGGCGTCCCGTCCCACCGCTCAACCTCGTCGCCGACTTCGGCGGCGGTGCGCTCTACCTGGTCATGGGCGTGCTGGCGGCGTTGGTCGAACGGCAGTCCAGCGACCGGGGCCAGGTCGTGGACGCGGCGATGGTCGACGGCGTGAGCTCCCTGCTCGCGATGGCGCAGTCGATGCGGGCGCTCGGCATCTGGGCGGACGAGCGCGGCGCCAACCTCCTCGACGGCGGCGCGCCGTTCTACCGGACGTACGAATGTCGCGACGGCGGCTACGTCGCGGTGGGCTGCCTCGAGTCGCAGTTCTTCGCCGTCTTCGCCGCGCTCATCGGGGTGGAGCTGCCGCCGCAGGAAGACCGCGCCCGCTGGCCCGAGATGGAGACCGCCATCGCGGCCGCCTTCGCCTCCCGTACCCGGGACGAGTGGAGCGAGGTGTACGCCGGGACGGACGCCTGCGTGACACCCGTGCTCACGCTCGCCGAGGCGCCGCACCACCCACACCTGACGGCACGTGGCTCGCAGGTGCTCACCGGGGACGTGGCCACGCCGGCCGCGGCGCCCCGGCTCTCCCGGACACCCGGCCGGGCGGGTGAGCCCGCCGCCGCACCCGGCCGCCTCGACGCGGACACCCGCGCCCGATGGGGTCTGCCGCCCACCTGATCAGGACGGGGCCGACGCTCCCAGCGTGACCGACACGGTCCGCTGCTGACCGCCCCGCTGGATGGTCACGTGCACGACGTCGCCCGGCTTGTGGTCGGCGCGGATCGCCACGATCGCCGAGTCGGCGTCCGGGATCGCCTTGCCGTCCACAGCGACGAGCACGTCCCCGGGCTGGATGCCCGCCTTCGCGGCCGGCCCCCCGCCCAGCACGGCACTCACGGTCGCGCCGGCGGTGCTGGACGCGTCGTTGTCGGCCTGCAGGGAGACGCCGATCACCGCGTGCACGGCGTGCCCGGTCTTGATCAGCTGGTCGGCGGTGTACATCGCCTCGTCGATCGGGATCGCGAAGCCCACGCCGATGTTGCCGGCCTCCGTCGACTGGCCATCCCCGCTGGCCCCCGACACGCTGGCGATGGCGGAGTTGACCCCGATGACGTCACCCGACAGATCCACCAACGGACCGCCGGAGTTGCCGGGGTTGATGGCCGCGTCGGTCTGGATCGCGTCGATGGTCGCCTGGGTGGCGCTGGCATCCCCGCTGGCGGAGTCCTGGGTGGAGACAGGCCGGTCGAGCGCGGAGACGATGCCCGAGGTGACGGTGCCCTGCAGCCCCAGCGGAGAGCCGAACGCCACGACCGTCTGGCCGACCCGCAGCTCGGTGCTGTCGCCGATCCGCGCCTGCGTCAGACCGGCGAGCGTCACCTTGATCACGGCGATGTCAGCGGTCGGGTCCCGGCCCACCACGGTGGCGGGGACGGTGGTGCCGCCGCTCGTGGTCACCGTGAGGGTCCCGCCGTCCGTCGCGTACCCGCTGACGACGTGGTTGTTGGTCAGCACATAGCCCGAGGCGGCGTCGATCACGATGCCCGACCCCGTGCCGATCTCGCTGCTGGTCCGCTCGGTCACGAGGACGACTGTCGGGGCCGCGGCGGCGGCCACGGCCTCCAGCGCCGTCTGGCTACTGCTCGAGGCGGCGCCCACCACCGACGGGCTGACCGCCGCGGCCTGCTTCACGGTCACGTGGTTGCGCCCGAAACCGACTCCGAGGGCCGCCCCCCCGCCGCCCGCCAGCAGCGCCACGATCGCGACGAGCAGGATCCCGCCGACACCGACGTGACGATGCGAGCCACGCGTGGAGGGCGTGTCCGGGCCGCCGGAACCCGGGCCGCGGCCGTCCGGCCCACCGGGGTGGGCGTCGAGCTGTCCCGGGTACGGCGCTCCGCCTGAGGCTCCGCCCGTCGCTCCGCCCGTCGGTGCCTGACCGCCCCACGGCTGACCCCACCACGGCTGCCCCGACCCATGCTCGGCGCCCGGCTCGGCGCCCGGCTCGGAACCCTGCCCGGCACCGTGCTCCCGGGCCGGGTCGGAACCCGGCTCCGAGACCGGACCGGAAGCCGGCTGCGAACCCGGACCGGAGTCCGCGTCGCTCTCGCGCCCGTCGTGCGTCACGACTCTCCTCATCTGCTGGCCCGCCGGGGGCGGACCCGTGCACCGTCGACCCTGCCACGAGGCCGTGAGCGCCCCGTGAGGTCGCGATGAGAACGCCCTGAAGCGGGCGTCGACGCGGGGCTCCGCGGTGTCATCCTGGGACCGTGCACGTACTGGTGGTCGATGACGAGCCCGCGGTCCGCGAGTCGCTGGAGCGCTCGTTGCGCTTCGAAGGCTACGACGTCAGCCTGGCGGCCGACGGGGAGCAGGCGCTGGCCCGGGTCGCTGCGGACCAGCCCGACGTCGTGGTGCTCGACGTCCTGATGCCACGGCTGGACGGCCTGCAGACCTGCCGTCAGCTGCGTGCGCGGGGGGAGTCGGTGCCGATCCTGATGCTGACCGCCCGCGACGGAGTCGCCGACCGGGTGGTCGGTCTCGACGCCGGCGCCGACGACTACCTGGTCAAGCCGTTCGCCCTCGAGGAGCTGTTCGCACGGATCCGTGCCCTGCTCCGGCGCCGCCCGGACGAGGAGGCGGCAGACCGCAGCCTGGCCTTCGCCGACCTGAGCCTCGATCCCCTCACCCGCGACGTGAAGCGGGGTGAGCGGGCGATCAGCCTCACGGTGACCGAGTTCAACCTGCTGGAGATGTTCCTCGAGCACCCGCGCCAGGTGCTGACCCGTGGCCAGATCGTCGAGCGGGTATGGGGGTTCGCGCTGGAGTACTCGTCGAACTCGCTGGAGGTCTACGTGGGCTACCTCCGGCGCAAGCTGGAGGTCGACGGCGAGCCTCGTCTGATCCACACCGTCCGGGGCGTCGGCTACGTCATGCGCGAACAGCCCACGTGATGCGCTCGTTCTCCCTGCGCCGACGCATTGCCGCGTTGGTCGCCGGGAGCGTCTTCGCCGTCGTCGTCGCCGTCGGGTCAGCCGCCTGGCTCTACAGCCGGCACTACCTGCTCAACCAGACCGACCAGAGCCTGATCAACGTCGCGACCTCGGCCGCCGCCGACCAGAACCTGCTCGTCGCCCTCGGGGGCAACGTGACGCAGGTCAACCCGCCCGGGGTCCGGGCCCTGTTCCTGCCGTTCCAGCTCGACGACTCCAGCGGCCCCCGGCTCGCGGCCGCGGCGAACCGCGTCAACCTGCCCACCGGTCCGCAGGACCTCGCCGTGGCCGCGGGCCGGCGCTCGTACGCGCTGCGCACCGTCACCGTGAACGACACCGACTACCGGATGATCACCGTCCCCGTCCCCGGCACCGGCCTCGCGCTGCAGGTCGGCCAGAACATCTCCGCGCAGGAGCGGTCCCTGCACAAGCTCGCGCTCCTGCTGCTGTTCGTCGGCGCCGCCGGCGCCGCCGTCGCGGCCGCGCTGGGCATGCTGGTGGCCCGGACGGGGCTGCGGCCCGTACGCGACCTCACCGCCGCCGCCGAACGCGTTGCCCGCACCGATGACCTCGGCCCGCCCATCGAGCTCTCCGGCCGGGAGTCGCCGGACGACGAGGTCGCCCGCCTCGCGTCGGCCTTCAACGGGATGCTCGCGGCGCTTGCCATGAGCCGCGAGCGGCAACGCGCCCTGGTCGCCGACGCCGGCCACGAGCTGCGCACTCCGCTCACCAGCCTGCGCACGAACATCGAGCTGCTCGCCCGTGAGGACCCGGCGAGCGGCCGGGTCCTCGCCCCGGCCGACCGGGAACGATTGCTCGCGGACCTGACCGCCCAGACCGCCGAGCTGGCGAGCCTGATCGGGGACCTCACCGACCTGGCCCGCGAGGACTCGACGCAGAGCGAGCCCGAGAGCCTCGACCTCGCGGAGGTCGCCGAGCGGGCGGTCGAGCGGGTACGCCGGCGGGCGACCAGCGTCTCGGTGGTCACCGAACTGCATCCCAGCCATGTCCACGGACGGGCGCAGCAGCTCGAGCGGGCGGTCGCGAACCTCTTGGACAACGCCGTGAAGTGGAGCCCGCCGGGCGGCCAGGTCTTCGTCGGCCTACAAGGGGGCGAGCTGGTGGTGGCCGACCAGGGGCCCGGTATCGCCGCCGAGGACCAGCCGCACGTGTTCGAGCGGTTCTACCGGGCGACGACCTCGCGGGAAAAGCCGGGCAGCGGCTTGGGCCTGGCCATCGTGGCGCAGGCGGCGCGCGAGCACGGCGGCACCGTGAGTGCCGAACGCACCGAGAGCGGCGGCACGCTCATGCGCCTGACCATCCCCCTCGACGAAGCCGACACCGCGCTGCGCGAGACCGTCCCCGCCGGCTGACCCGCGCTGCCGCTCAGTCGCGCCAGAGCAGCACGGCCGCCCGGTCGTCGCCGATCTTGTCGGGTACGCCGTCCAGCAGCCGCTGCGCGCCACCGGCGAAGCCGCTCACCACCAGGGTGTTGGCCACCGCCAGCAGCCGGTTGATGCCCTGCTCCAGCTCCCGACCCGCGACCTCCACGAGGCCGTCGGTGTAGACGAGCACCGCGTCGCCCCGGCCCAGCACGCCCTTCTGAGCCTGGTACGCGGCGCCGGCCAGCAGACCGAGGGCCGGGCCGGACGCGCCCGACAACGACCATCGGCCGGCCCCGGCCAGGAAGAACGCGGCGGGCGGATGCCCAGCCGACCCCAGCACGTACGCACCCGAGGCGGTGTCGACGGTGATGTGCACGGCAGTCGCGAAACCGTCGTCCCAGTCCTGCCGCAGGACGTAGCGGTTGGCCGCCGCCAGGAAGTCGGCCGGCGCCACGGCGCCGACGAGCGCGCCGAAGGCGCCGGACAGCTGCAGCCCGCGCGTCGCGGCCGCCAGCCCGCTGCCGGAGACGTCGACCAGCACGACCTGGACCTGGCCACCGGACTCGGCGGTGACCAGGAAGTCTCCCCCGAACGCCGAGCCGCCGGCGAGCCGGAAGGCGCTCTCGGCGTGCCAGCCGGCCGGCAAGGTGGGCACCACCGAGCCCGGTGCGAGCCGGTCGCGCAGGTCGGCGAGCACGGCGTCGCCGCGGACACCGCCCAGCCCGAGTCGGCTGCGGGTCAGGGCGGTGCGATAGACGATCCCGGCGGTCAGAGCCACGACGACCACCGACCCGACCCGGGTCTCCTGGATGCCGAGCTCGAGGAGGGTGAGGATCACGACCGCCAGGATCACCGCGAGCAGCCGCCGCAGCGCCCGCAGCTCCAGCAGCAGGTTGCCGAGCACGATGGGCACGGCCTGCGCGGCGAGCGGCAGCGGATGCGACCCGATCGTTGCGGTGCCCAGGTAGACGAGGACCACCAACCCCATGAGCAGCGCCAGCGCACCCTGCTGGCCCCAGACGCCGCGCCTTACCAGCACCGCCCGCGGGTCCGCGAGCAGCGCCCGGACGCGCTGACCTGGCCTCATGCGCGCAAACGTACCGATGCCGCCGGACTCAGGGTGCCGGCGTCACCGCGACCAGGTCGACGACGAAGACCAGCGTCGAGCTTGCCGGGATCGGGCCGTTCGCGGCCGGGCCGTAGCCCAGGGCCGGCGGGATCACCAGTTCCCGTCGGCCGCCGACCTTCATCCCGACCAGGCCCTCGTCCCAGCCCGTGATGACCATCTGCTGGCCGAGCGTGAACGGGAACGTCTGGTTTCGGTCCCAGGAAGCGTCGAACTGCTTCCCGGTGGCGTACAGGTCGCCGACGTACTGGACCGTGAGCTGGTCCCCGTCGGCCGCGACCGCGCCGCTGCCGGTCGCCACGTCGTGGACCAGCAGGGTCGTGGGCGGAGCCCCGGTGGGCTTCGCGACGGTCGGCTTGGACCCCAGCGCGCCGCTGACGGCGGGCACCGCCGACGCCCCGACCAGAGGTGGCCCGGTGACGGCCGGGCTGCTGGTGGTGGTGCTCACCGGCGGGGTGTTGGCGGCGACGGACGGGCTCGTCGAGCCGCACCCGGCGAGGGTGACGGCGGCCCCGAAGGAGAGGGAGAGCAGGACTGGGGTGGCTCGGATGCGGGTCACCACGTCCACGCTAGCCGAGCGCTCACGCCTGGCAGCGCGGACACCAGAAGAGGTTGCGCCCGGCCATCAACGCCCGGCGGACCTCCGTACCGCAGACCCGGCAGGGCAGGCCGGCGCGCCGGTAGACGTAGTGGGCGTCGGCGGCGCGGACCCGTCCCCCGCGCGGGCGGTCGGCCGGTCTGGTGGTCACGATCCGCCCGCTCCGTACACCCGCGCGCAGCAGCGTCCGGAGGTCGTCCCAGAGCGCGGCTAGCGCGTCGGTCCCGACGTCGCGGCCCGGGCGGTACGGGTCGAGGCGGGCGCGGAAGAGAGCCTCGGCACGGAACACGTTGCCGATCCCGGCGAGCTTGGTCTGGTCCATCAGGACGGCGGCGATCGGTGCGCGGGTGCGGCTGGCCCCGGTCACGAAGGCGGCCGGGTCGGCCCCCGGACGCAGCGGGTCGGGCCCGAGCCGGGCGAGCAGCCGCTCCTGCCCCGGTGGGGCGAGCAGCTCGACTGCGGTGGCTCCGCGCAGCTCGGTCCAGCGACCATTGCCGGTGAGCCGCAGCCGCAGCGCACCGGTGGGCTCCGGCGACGGCAGGCTGCCCTCGCGGAACTTCCCGTAGAGCCCCAGATGGACGTGCAGCGCGTCGTCGAGGCCGGCGAACTCGTACAGCAGGTGCTTGCCGTAGGCCTCGACGTGGGTCAGCACCCGGCCGTCGATCCGGGCCGCGCCTTCGGTGAAGCGCCCCTGCGGGCTGTCGGCGTGCACGACGTGGCCGGCGTAGGTCTCCTCGTGCGCGGTGGCGATGCGGTGCAGGGTGTGGCCCTCGGGCATCTACCGGCTCTGCTCGTACGCGGTCAGCTGCGCGATCCGGCGGGCGTGCCGCTCGATGCCGGAGAACGGGGTGGCCAGGAAGACCTCGAGCAGCCGGCCGGCCAGTTGCGGGTCGTACAGCCGGGCCGAGAGCGAGAGCACGTTGGCGTCGTTGTGCTCGCGGCCGAGCCGGGCCGCGTCCTCGTCCCAGGCCAGCGCGCAGCGCACCCCGTCGACCTTGTTGGCCGCGATGGCCTCGCCGTTGCCCGAGCCGCCGATGACCACGCCAAGGCTGCCGGGGTCGGCGGCGACCGCCTCCCCCGTCGCCAGGCAGAACGGCGGGTAGTCGTCCTCCGGGTCGTACGCCTGCGGCCCGTGGTCGATCGCGGTGCCGCCGCGGGCCTCGACCTGGGCGATGAGCAGGAGCCGCAGCTCGTGGCCGGCGTGGTCGGAGCCGAGGTGCACCCGCATGTCCGTCATCCTGGCAGGCGTGCGCGTGCTCGGCCTGGACGGCTGCCCCGGCGGCTGGGCGGGTGCCCTGGTCGAGGGCCGGTCGGTCGAGCTGCGCCGTTTCGACGGCTTGGCCGCGGGTCTCACCGAGGCGCTGGCGGTCGACGTGGACCTCGTCGCCGTGGACATCCCGGTGGGTCTGCCGGCCACCGGCGCGGCGCGGGCGTGCGACGCGGCGGCCCGGGCGTACCTCGGACGGCAGGGGTCATCGGTGTTCCCGGCCCCGTCGCGCGCGCTACTCGGGCTCGGCACGCACGCGGCCACCACCGCGGCGTCGGTGCGGCTGACCGGCCGCGGCATCAGCATCCAGGCGTACGGGATCTACCCACGCATCGCGGCGGTGGACGGCGTCGTCACCGCGGCGGTCCAGCGGCGGCTGCTCGAGGCGCACCCCGAGATCGCGTTCCGGCTCCTCGCCGGCGGGCGGCTGGGCTCGAAGCACACCGTGGCGGGCCGCGACGTGCGGGCCGACCTGCTGGCGACCGTCTTCGACCGGCCGCTGCCGGCGACCGGGCCCTGGCTGCGCGGCGCCAAACGTGACGACGTCCTGGATGCGCTGGTCTGCGCCTGGACGGCGCAGCGGTGGTTGGCCGGCACCGCGCTGCTGCTGCCCGACGACCCCGAGCGGGACGCCCACGGGCTGCTCATGGGCATCGCCGGCTGAACGGCGGGGGTCGGCGCGGCTCGCCCTGTCCAGGGCGATCAGTCAGAGCGTGGCGCCGTCACAGCGGCGCCTGGTTCTGACTGATCGGGGGTGGGGGGGTGGGCGCGGGGTGGGGCGGGGGGGGTCAGTCGAAGATCGGGCCCTGCTCGCGACTGCGCTTGAGTTCGTAGAACCCGGGCGTCGCCGCCACCAGCCGGCAGCCGTCCCAGAGCAGGCCTGCCGCCTCGCCCTTGGGCGCCGGGGTCACCACGGGGCCGAAGAACGACACGCCCTCCACGCTGATGACCGGGGTGCCGACGTCCTGCCCGACGCGGTCCATCCCGTCGTGGTGGCTCGCCCGCAACGCGTCGTCGTAGTCGGTCGAGTCCGCGGCCGCCGCCAGCTCGGCGGGCAGTCCCACCTCGGCCAAGGCGGCGGCGATCATCTCGGGGCCCCCCTCCTTGCCGAGGTGGATCCGCGTGCCCATGGCCGTGTAGAGCGGCAGCAGGACCTCCTCGCCGTGCTGCTGCGCCGCGGCGATGCAGACCCGCACGGGTCCCCAGGCCTTGATCATCATCTCGGCGTACTCCGGCGGCAGGTCACGGCCCTCGTTCAGCACCGCGAGGCTCATGACGTGCCAGTGGACGTCGACCTCGCGGACCTGCTCGACCGCCAGCATCCAGCGCGAGGTCATCCACGCCCACGGGCACAGCGGGTCGAACCAGAAGTCGGCGCGGCTGCGCTCGGCGCCGGCCGCGACCAGGGCGGGCTCGACGGCGAGCTCGAGCTCGGGTACGACGGGGGCGGTCAGCGTCTGTGCGGTCACGGGCTTCTCCTGACGGACGGTCTGGGTCGCGGCGGCTGCTCTTCCGCCGCCAACCGCGCCCGCCGCCTCCCTCTTCCCGACGTCCTGTACGCCGCATCGCCCCGGGCTCCGTCTGCGACACTCGATCGGTGATCAGCGACAGCAACCTCACTCGGGATGAGGCCGCCGGCCGCGCCCAGGTCGTGTCGGTCCGGTCCTACGACGTGGACCTGGACCTCACCACCGGGCCCGAGACCTTCCGCTCCCGCTCCACCGTGCGGTTCAGCGCAGTGCCCGGCACCGGCACGTTCGTCGAGATCGCCGCCCGCGCGCTCTCCTCGGCCGTCCTCAACGGCACGCCCCTGGACGTGTCCGACTTCGACGGCGCGCGCCTGGACCTCGTCGGCCTCGCGGCCGAGAACGAGCTGACCGTCGTCGCCGAGTGCGTCTACAGCCACACCGGCGAGGGGCTGCACCGGTTCGTCGACCCCGTCGACGGCGAGGTCTACCTCTACTCCCAGTTCGAGACCTACGACGCGCACCGGATGTACGCCTGCTTCGACCAGCCCGACCTCAAGGCCGCCTTCACGGTCGCGGTGACGATGCCGGAGCACTGGCTCGCGGTGTCCAACGGGGCGGTCGCCAGCGCCCGGCCCGGCCGGACGACCTTCGCCACGACCGAGCCCATGTCGCCGTACATCACCGCGCTCATCGCCGGCCCCTACCACGAGGTTCGGGACGAGTGCGCCGGTCCACTCGGGCCGATCCCGCTGGGCCTGTACTGCCGCGCCTCGCTGGCGGAGCACCTGGACGCCGACGCGTTGTTCGAGGTCACCCGGCAGGGCTTCGACTTCTACCACCGGGTCTTCGACTACCCGTACCCCTTCGGCAAATACGACCAACTGTTCGTGCCGGAGTTCAACGCCGGCGCGATGGAGAACGCCGGCGCGGTCACGATTCTGGAGGACTACGTCTTCCGGTCCCGGGTCACCGATGCCCGGTACGAGCGGCGGGCCGAGACCGTCCTGCACGAGCTGGGCCACATGTGGTTCGGCGACCTCGTGACCATGCGCTGGTGGGACGACCTGTGGCTCAACGAGTCGTTCGCGACCTTCGTGTCGGTCACCGCGCAGGCCGACGCCACCCGCTGGACGAACGCCTGGACGACTTTCGCCAACACCGAGAAGACGTGGGCCTACCGGCAGGACCAGCTCCCCTCGACCCACCCGATCTCCGCCGACGCCCACGACATCGAGATGGTCAAGGCCAACTTCGACGGCATCACGTACGCCAAGGGCGCCAGTGTCCTGAAGCAGCTCGCGGCCTGGGTGGGTACCGAGGAGTTCTTCGCCGGCCTGCGGACCTACTTCCGGCGGCACGCGTTCGGCAACACCTCGTTGGGCGACCTGCTGGCGGCACTCGAGGAGAGCTCCGGCCGTGACCTCGGCGACTGGGCGGCCGAGTGGCTGCGGACCGCCGGCGTCAACACCATGCGCCCCGACTTCGCCGTCGACGACCAGGGCGCCTACACCACGTTCGCGGTGCAGCAGGAGGCGCCGGAGGCGCATCCCACGCTGCGTTCGCACCGGATCGCAATCGGGCTCTACGACCTGCAGGGCGAGATTCTGGTACGCCGTGACCGGGTCGAGCTGGACGTCGTCGGCGCCCGCACGGAGGTCGACAAGCTGCACGGGGTGACCCGGCCGGACGTCCTGCTGCTCAACGACGACGACCTGTCGTACACCAAGATCCGGCTCGACCCGGCCTCGCTCGCCGTCGTGCGCGAGCACATCGGCGGGTTCGCCGAATCGCTGCCGCGCACGCTGTGCTGGGCGGCCACCTGGGACATGACCCGGGACGCGGAGATGCCGGCCCGCGACTACCTCGCGCTGGTCTGCGGCGGGGTGGGCGCGGAGACCGACGTCGGGGTGGTCCAGTCGCTGCTGGCCAAGGCACAGCTGGCCATCTCCTCTTACGGCGACCCCGCGAACGTGGCCGCGGCCACGACGGCCCTGGCCACCACCTGCGAGCAGCTGATGCGCGCCGCGGAGCCGGGCGGCGACCTGCAGCTGGCATTCACGTCGGCCTTCGCGCAGAGCGCGACCAGCGACGCGCAGATCGCGGCGGTCGAGGCGATCTTCACCGGTGCGGACGTGCTGCCGGGGCTCGCCCTGGACACCGACCTGCGCTGGACGCTGCTCACCGAGCTGGTCGCCCACGGCGCCCTGGGCGATGCCGCCATCGACGACGAGGCGGCGCGCGACGCGACGGCGGCCGGCGAGAAGAGAGCCACCACGGCGCGCACCGCCCGCCCCACGGCGGCGGGCAAGGAGGAGGCGTACACCGCCGTCATGCTGCGGCCGGAGCTGTCCAACCACCTCACCATGGCCTCGATGGCCGGCTTCTGGCGGCCGGCGCAGCTCGAGGTCGTCCGCCCGTTCGTCGACCGCTTCTTCGCCGACCTGCCCGCGGTCTGGGACACGCGGTCGAGCGAGACCGCCCACACCATCACCGAGCTGTTCTTCCCCGCCGCCGTCGTCGCGGAGGCCACGGTCGCCGCGACGGACGCGGCGATCGCGGCGGCCGGCGGTGCGCGCTCCGGCATGCGCCGGTTGCTGGCCGAGGGCCGGGACGGGCTGCTGCGGGCGAGCCGGGCCCGCGCCCTCGACACGGCCGCCGCGGCCGACTCCTGAGCTCAGCGGCGGGTGACCGTCGAGGAGGTCGGGGTCGGTCTGCCCCGCTCGCGGGCGGTCGGGGCGGCGGCGTCGCCGAGCATCCGCAGCCCGGTCACGATGCCGCCGACGAGGTCGCCAGCACCGAAGCTGGTGGTCATCGACAGGGTGGCCAGGGCGCACGACTCGTCGGTGAGGCGGAGTCGGGCCGCGGCGTCGGTACGGACGACGGTGTGCCGGCGGCCAGGGTCGACGACCAGCAGCACGACGCCGCGGTGGTGGGGGGGCAACTCGCCCAGCGCCGCGTCGGCGAACGCCGCTGTGTCGGCTCCGTCGGTGGTTCCCACGTACACCGACGCGGCCATTCCGGTCTGCCGCTCGAAACCGTCGACCGCGACGTCGATCCGCTGCCGGGCTACGAACGAGAACGCCTCACCAGCTGCCACTGGCACCACCCGTGCGGCCGGCGTCGTCGGGCCGGTGCGGGGAGTCGGACGCACCGCGGGGCGCGTCGCTGGCCGGGTTGCTGTGCCCGGCGTCGTGGGCACCGTCCATGACCGGCATGGTCTGCCCGTCCTCCCGCCCGCCGTCGCCGAGCGCGAGCGGACCGCCGGTCGCCTGCCGGGGCTGCAGCCCACTCCAGCTCGGGGCGGCCGTCCAGTCCCGGCCCGGTCGGTAGCGCTGCGCCTTGGGCGCCGAGCCGGGCCGCATCACGACGAGCGCCACCAGCAGGAACACTCCGACCGGGGCCACACCGAAGATCAGGATGCCGTCGACGACGGTGAAGGTGCCGGCGTGGCCGGGCAGGTCGTCGGTGGGCGCGGCCGAGGCGAGGGCCGGCAGCCAACTCAGCATCAGCAGCGGCAGGCCGATGGCGAGGGCACGGAGCCGTCGACGCCCAGCCGGATGGCGGGTGAACTCGGGGCGGCCTGGGCGGGCGCTGGTCACGCGGCGACGATAGCCGAGGCGTGGCCGTTGGCGCCCGTCGGCGCGGACCCCGCGGGCGGGAGCGGGGACCGGCAGGCGAGTGCGAGGGGCGGGTCGAAAGGGGGACCACCTGGCGGATGCGAACGGGGGTGCGAAAGGCGGCGTGCCGACCCCCGGCCGGCACGCCGCCCTGCATCTGCCGAGTGTTCGGCACGGGGCGCCGCTGCGCAGCCGCCGAGGAGCGCAACCTTGACCGCGCGTCAGGACCAACGCGCCGCGCGTCAGGACCAACCCGGCGGGCCTGCGGACCGGCCGGGTAGGGCGTCAGGCCCAGCAGGGTGGGCGGAAACCGGCCCATGGCCGCGCCGACTCGAGCTGCGCGGAGAGCCGGATCAGCGTCGCCTCGTCCGCGCTCCGCCCGACCAGCTGCACACCGACCGGCAGGCCGGCCGCCGTCCGGTGCAGCGGCAGGCTCACCGCCGGCTGCCCGGTCATGTTGTAGATCGCCGTGTACGGGGTGAACGCGCCCTGCGCGGCGAAGTCCGCCTGCGGGTCGGCGTCGTTCCGCAGGCCGCCGAC
Organism: uncultured bacterium; assembly: GCA_964245825.1. Lineage (GTDB taxonomy): Bacteria > Actinomycetota > Actinomycetes > Mycobacteriales > CAJCIY01 > CAJCIY01. The sequence continues at coordinate 29,888 of CAXTNT010000013.1, forward strand.
GAGCGCAGGAAGCTGCGCGAGCGTCGGCGTCAGCACCGCGTCGTAGGCCCAGGTGGCGGCGAGGTGGGCCCGGGCGACGACCTGGAGCGCGCCGGCGGCCTGCAGGTATTCGAAGCCGGAGTACCCCCGGCCCCGCTCGCGCAGCCAGCGGGTGAGCGGACGGAGCTCGGACTCGCGCTCGGGCGGGACCGGGATGCTGGCCGCGCCGACCGACCACAGCACCACGAACGACGCGTACAACTCGCCCAGCGCCGGCGTGGGCACGTCGACCACCTCGTGGCCCAGGTCGGCGAGCAGCTGCGAGGCCTCCTCCCACGCGGCGACGCAGGCGGGGTCGACCGGGGCGCCCAGGATGTTGTCCACGTACCGGCCGATGCGCAGGCGACCGGGGTCTCGGCCGACCTGGCCGCCGAACGTCTCCCCGGCCGGCAACGGCGGGGCCCAGCTCGGGTCGCCCGGCTGGGGCACGGCGAGCGCGTCCAGCATCGCCGCGGCGTCGGCGACGGTGCGCGCGATCGGTCCGCAGCCGGACAGGCCGCTGGTGTCGTTGCCGAGCGGGCCGTTGCTGACGCGACCGCGGCCGGGCTTGATCCCGTACAGGCCGCAGACGCTCGAGGGGATGCGGATGCTGCCGCCGCCGTCGCTGCCCTGGGCGAACGGCACCAGGCCGCCGGCCACCGCCGCACCTGCCCCGCCGGAGGAGCCACCGGCGCTGCGGGTGAGGTCCCAGGGGGTACGGGCGGGCGGCGCCACCTCGGGCTCGGTGTAGCAGGGCAGCCCGAACTCGGGCGTGTTGGTCTTGCCGAGACTGATCGTGCCGGCGGCCCGGAGCAGCGTCACGACGTGGTCGTCGACGTCCGGGACGCGGTCGGCGAACAGGGCGCTGCCCGACGTCGTACGCACGCCGGCGGTGAAGTTCAGGTCTTTGATCGCGGTCGGTACGCCCAGCAGCGGCGGCAGGTCACCACCGGCGGCCACCTGCGCCTCGGCGGCGCGGGCCTGGGTCAGCGCCGAGTCCGCGGTGACGGTGACGAACGCGCCGAGATCGTCGGACAGGCGCTCGATGCGGGCAAGATAGTGCTGGACCAGCTCGACCGGCGAGACCTCGCGGCTGCGAACGGCCGCGGCCTGCTCGAGTGCGGTCAGGTCGTGCAGGGCGGCCATGCCGCCGGACCGTACGCCCGCCGCGCCTCAGCCATCGACCTCGTGGCCGAGATGCGGCGTGTTCACCGCGACACGCCGCCCCGTACGAACATTTCCCACATCTCGACAGCTCGCCGGAGGGGCAGGATCGACAAGCTGGACAGGGGAATTGGGGGCGGCATCCCGTACGTCGTGATGGAGTACGTAGGGGGCCGGGGCAACGTCAGGCGACGCGCTTGCGGTCCAGCCGCTCCTGCTTCGGCCAGCGGACATCGGTCGCCCAGCCTGCCTTCTCGAAGCCCCGGATCAAGCCCGCGGTGAGGTCGATCTGGCCCTTGTCCACCCCGTGCCGGGCGCTGGTCGGGTCGGCGTGGTGCAGGTTGTGCCAGCTCTCGCCGAACGACACGATGGCCAGCGGCCAGACGTTGGCGGCCTTGTCCCGCGTCGCGAACGGCCGGTCACCGAACACGTGGCAGACCGAGTTGACCGACCAGGTCACATGGTGCAGCAGGAGGACCCGGACGGCACCGACCCAGAGCAGCGCGGAGAAGGCTCCGACCCAGGACATCGTCACCAGGCCGCCGATCAGCATCGGCGCTAGGAAGGTGACGACCGTGAACACCGGGAACAGCGCGTGCACGACGCGCAGGTCGCGGTCGGCCACGAGATCGGGCGCGTACCGCTCCTTCGAGGTCTGCTCCCGGTCGAAGAGCCAGCCCGTGTGCGCCCACCACAGGCCCCTGGTCAGGGCCCGGGGGCCGGTGCCGAAGCGCCACGGCGAGTGCGGGTCGCCGTCGCGGTCGGAGAACGCGTGGTGCTTGCGGTGGTCGGCGACCCAGCGGATCACGGGGCCCTGCACGGCGAGCGAGCCGGCGCTGGCGAGGCCGATCTTGAGTGAGCGGTTCGCCTTGAAGCTGCCGTGCGTGAAGAAGCGGTGGTAACCACAGGTGATGCCCAGGCCGCTGACCGCGTAGAAGGCCAGCCCCAGACCGAGGTCAAGCCAGGTCGGTCCAAACCGGGTGGTACCGGCCAGCACGATGCCGGCGATGAGGGCGAAGAACGGCCCGATGACGAAGACGTAGAGCAGGGCCTGCTCCCACCACGGCCGGATGTCCGGCCCCAGCGCCTCCGCGTCGGCGGGCACTCCGCTGCTCCGGCCCGGGACGTCGAGGAGCGTCGCGGCGGCTGGGTCGAGGGCCGGGTCGAGCTCGGGGGTCTGCTCGGGTGCGGTGATGGTCACGCGGATCTCCTCGCCGGGCGGGCGTACGTGGTCATGCTCTGATGTTCGTCGGCCGGAACCGGGCGGATCTAGACCCGCAGGCAACGCATCCACCGCAGAATTTGTACGCTGGTGACAACTTCGCGGAGGTGTGGGGTGGAGCTTCGGCCGGAACGTGAGCCCGACCCACGATGGGCGGTCCTGCCCCCGTCGCTCGCACCCGTCCTGGTCGGCTCCCTCGACGAGGTCGCCGACCGGATGATCGAGACGCTGCGCACCGAGGTGCCGCTCTACCGGCGCCCACTCGAGGGCTCCTTCGGCGCCGGCCTCCGGCTGGGCGTGACGGAGGCACTCCGCCAGTTCTGCGTGATGGTCTCCACCGGTGGCCACGGCGAGACCGGCGGGGTGGGGGTGTACGAGGAGCTCGGCGCCGGCGAGCTCCGGCAGGGCCGCCCGCTGGAGGCGCTGCTCGCTGCCTACCGGGTCGGTGCGCGCGTCGCCTGGCGCTCGTTCGCGACCGTCGGCGCAGCCGCCGGCCTGGACACCGACCAGCTGATCACGCTCGCGGAGCTCGTGTTCGCGCACATCGACGCGCTCTCGGCAGCCTCCGCGCGGGGATACGCCGAGCAGCAGAGCCAGCTGGCGGGCGAGCGCGACCGTGCCCGGCAGACGCTGCTCAGCCTGCTGCTCGCCCCTGCCGTCGACCTCGAGTCCGTCGCGGCGGCTGCGCAGCCAGCCGCCTGGCGCCTGCCGACGCGGCTGCGGGCGGTGGTCGCGCCGGTCGGGGCGCCGCTGGGGGTACGGCTGGGAGGTCGCACGCTCGTCCGTGACACCGACCCCGTGATCTCCATCGTGGGTGATCCGCCGCCGGCCGAGCAGCTGCTGGCTGCGCTGGCCGGGACGGGTGCGGTGCTGGGCCCGCTGCGCCCCCTGGACGGCGCCGCCACCTCGCGCGACCGGGCGCTGGCGCTGCTCGCCCGGCGGACGTCGCTCGAGCTTGGCCTCGAGGTCCCGGTCGACAGCGACGAACACCTGCTGCCGCTGGTGCTGCACGCGGACGACAACGCAGCGCGCGACCTGGCCGACCGGGTGCTGGCGCCGCTGGCCGACCAGCCGCCCGCGACGCGGGAGCGGCTCGCGGCGACGCTGCGGGTCTGGCTCCGGCACGGCGGCGAGACGGCCGGCACGGCCGAGGATCTCCACGTACACCCGCAGACCGTGCGCTACCGACTGGGGCGGCTTCGCGAGCTGTTCGGCGAGGCCGTCGACGACCCCGCTGCCCGGCTCGGCCTGCTGGTGGCGCTGGAGGTGCGGACGACCGGGTGACTCAACCGGTCGCCGCGGCCTGCTCGTCGGGCGCCGCGGCCAGGAACGGCAGCCAGCAGGGGTCGAGCCGGCGGCTGCCCAGGATCCGCCAGGCCGCCCCGGTCGGCGCGCGGGGCGGGCGGGGCAGCCGCCACCCCAGCTCGTGCAACGGCCGGTCGGCCTTGGCGTGATTGCACCGCCCGCAGGCGGCGACGACGTTCTCCCAGCTGTGGCCGCCACCGCGGGCCTTGGGCACGACGTGGTCGAGGCTGGTCGCGGTCGCACCGCAGTAGACGCAGCGATGGCTGTCGCGGGCGAGCACGCCCTTGCGGGTGATCGGCACCACGGCGCGGTAGGGCACCCGAACGAAGCGGGAGAGCCGCACGACCGCCGGGACGGCCACCGCGGTGTGCTCCGCGTGCATGACGACCGACGAGTCCTCGACTGCGACCGCCTTCGCCGTGATCACCAGTACCAGCGCGCGCCGCGACGGCACCACGCACAACGGCTCGTACGTGGCGTTGAGCACCAGAGCGTCGGACACGCGGCCTCCCGGACCTGCCTCCGGAGTCCGGGCACCCGGCTGGCGACCGGGACGGCGGGGCGGCCGCGCCCATTCTGCGCCGGGGCGAGCGCGTCTGGCGAGAACCAATCGCCGGACGAACCTCCGGATCGGGCTCCAGGCGTAGGCGCGGGCAGGCGCGGGCAGATCCCGGCGCATGGTGCGAAGAGTCCTCGTCACGGGTGCCACCGGGTACATCGGCGGCCGACTGGTGCCTCGACTGCTCGAGGCGGGGTACGCCGTCCGCTGCCTGACCCGCGACCCGGGGAAGCTGCGCGACGTGCCGTGGGCCGACCAGGTCGAGTTGGCGCGGGGGGATGCGGGCGACGCCGGTGCGCTCGCGCCGGCGATGGCGGGGGTCGAGGTCGCGTACTACCTGATCCACGCCATCGGGGCCGGCGACTTCGAGCTCAAGGACCGCGAGACCGCCACCACGTTCGCGGCCTCGGCCACAGCGGCCGGCGCGGCACGGATCGTCTACCTCGGCGGGATGGCGCCGGAGCACGAACGGCTCTCCACCCACCTGCGCTCCCGGCAGGAGGTCGGCCAGATCCTGCTCGACTCGGGTGTCCCGACCGCGGTGCTGCAGGCCGCGGTCATCGTCGGCTCGGGCGGCGCGTCCTTCGAGATGCTGCGGTACCTCACCGAGCGGCTGCCGGCGATGGTCACGCCCACCTGGGTCCAGACCCGCATCCAGCCGATCGCCGTCCGCGACGTCCTGCGCTACCTCGTCGGTGCGGCGGAGCTGCCCGCCGAGGTGAGCCGCCGCTTCGACATCGGCGGCCCGGACGTCGTCACGTACGAGCAGATGATGCAGACGTACGCCGAGGTGGCAGGCCTGCACAAGCGCCTCATCGTGCGGGTCCCGATCCTGTCGCCGCGGATCTCCGCGCACTGGGTCAACGTCATCACGCCGGTGCCGCGCTCGATCGCGGCGCCGCTGGTCGAGTCGCTCGTGAACGAGGTGGTGGCACACGACCACGACATCGCGGCCTACATCCCCGACCCGCCGGAGGGGCTGCTGCCGCTGGCCGACGCGATCCGGCTGGCGATCAAGCGGGTACGCGAGGCGGACGTCGAGACCTCCTGGTCGGGAGCGTCGTGGAGCCTCTCGCCCTCTGACCCGCTGCCCTCGGACCCGGACTGGGCCGGCGGCTCGCTCTACGTCGACGAGCGGGACGAACTGGTCGACGCAACGCCGGCCCAGCTGTGGGCGGTCATCGAGGGCATCGGCGGCCAGAACGGCTGGTACTCCTGGCCGCTTGCCTGGTCGGTGCGCGGCTGGTTGGACAAGCTCACCGGCGGTGTGGGGCTGTCCCGTGGACGGCGCGACCCGCGGCACCTGCGTGCGGGCGACGTGCTGGACTGGTGGCGGGTCGAGGACATCACCCGCGGGCGGCTGCTGCGCCTGCGGGCGGAGATGAAGGTGCCCGGCCGCGCCTGGCTCGAGCTGTGCGTCCGAACCGAGGATGACGGCACGCATTACTTCCAGCGGGCGATCTTCCACCCCCGAGGCTTGGCGGGCCAGGCGTACTGGTGGACGATCAAGCCGTTCCACGGCGTGATCTTCGGCGGCATGCTGCGCAACATCGCCATCGCGGCGAAGCGGACACCCGACGACGACGGGTCGGAGCGGATCGCGGCCTGAGGTCCTGCACAGGCAGCGGCCTGACGTCTACACAGGCAGCGGCTTGCCGTCCTACACAGGCAGCGGCTGCGGGGTTGCGACTGCCTCGGTCCGCGCCCACGCGTCCGCCAACAGCTGGTACGAACGAAGCCTCACCGCAGGGTCGTGCACCATCGTGGTGACCATCAACTCGGCGGCGCCGGTCCGGGCCTGTAGGTCGGCCAGCCGCTGGCGGACCTGCGTCGGGTCGCCGACGATCTGGGCGTCGCCCCGGCCGGCGAGCAGCTGACGTTCGGCCGGGGTGAATGCGTACTGCGCCGCCTCCTCGGGGCTGGCGAGCGTGCCGGGGCGGCCGCCGCGCAGCCGGACGAAGGACAGCTCGCCCGAGCGGGCCTGGCGGACGGCCTCCGCCTCGGTGTCGGCCACGATCACCGACACGGCGATCAGCGCGTACGGATGCTCGAGCACGGTCGAGGGGCGGAAGCTGGACCGGTAGAGCTCCAGAGCCGGCAGCGTGTTCTGCGCGCTGAAGTGGTGGGCGAAGGAGAACGGCAGCCCGAGCAGGCCGGCGAGCTGGGCGGAGTAGCCGGAGGAGCCGAGCAGCCAGATCGCGGGGACGGCGCCGGCGACCGGGGCGAAGTCGACCGGGTCGCCGTCGGCGGAGTGGCGCAGGTAGGCGACCAGGTCGACCAGCTCGCGCGGGAAGTCCTCGGCGCCCAGGCCCTCGGGCGTGCGGCGCAGCGCCAGCGCGGTCCGCGGGTCGGTGCCCGGGGCGCGACCGATGCCGAGGTCGATGCGGCCGGGGTGCAGCGCCTCGAGCATGGCGAACTGCTCGGCGACCACGAGCGGCGGGTGGTTGGGCAGCATCACGCCGCCGGAACCCACCCGGATGCGCTCGCTCGCCGCGGCGAGGTGCGCGATGAGGACGGCCGGCGAGGTGCTCGCGATACCGGGCATGTTGTGGTGCTCGGCGACCCAGTACCGGTGGTAGCCCAGTGTCTCGGCGACGCGTACGAGCTCGGTGCTGGCGGCGAGCGCGGCCGCGGCAGTGCTGCCCGTCGAGATGGGAGCAAGGTCCAGGACGGAGAGCGGAACGGGCATGTCGCCTGCAACGGCTCGCCCGGGGAGGGTGTTCCGTACCCCGATCCCGCTGCTGGTGGTGCCATCCCGTGCACAACGAGCGGTTCGCGGCTGTGCACGCCCACGCGCTGATCTGCCGTGCACAAGGTCGTGCGATTCGACCTTGTGCACGCCCACGGGCCGGTCTGCTGTGCACAGGGTCGAACGGTTCGTCGCCATGCACGCCCACGCCCCGCGCCGAGGTGGTGCGGCCCGTCTTGTTGGATGGGCCCATGGAGTCGCTGTACGAGCGGGTCGGCGGGGCGGAGACGTTCCGCCTGCTGGTCGACCGCTTCTACGCCGGAGTCGCGCAGGACCCGGTTCTGCGCCCGCTCTACCCGGACGAGGACTTCGCCGCCGCGCCCGAGCGGCTGCGGATGTTCCTGGAGCAGTACTGGGGCGGCCCGCGCACGTACCAGGAGCAGCGCGGTCATCCCCGGCTGCGGATGCGGCACGCCCGGTTCGCGATTGGGCCGGCGGCCCGCGATGCCTGGCTGACGCGGATGACCGCGGCCGTCGACTCGCTCGGGCTGGCCGGTGCCGAGCGCGACGAGCTGATGGAGTACCTCGTCGGCGCCGCGCAGATGCTGCAGAACCAACCCGAGGACGGCCCTGCCCCGGCGTGAACCCCCACTCGGCAGGCCACGGCCCCCTGGCGCCGGTCAGTCGGTCGGCAGGCCGCGGAGACGGGCCAGGACCGGCGGCGAGTGCAGCGCCTGCTTGCCGTCGGTCAGCCAGCCGAGGATGTCCGGATCGTGCGTACGGGTGCCGCTGCCCACGTACACCAGGCCGAAGATCGCGAGGCCGAGCGCGGCGATGACCATCGCGACGACCAGCGCCTCGCGGGTGCCGGCCAGCCCCCCGACGTGGGCGGCGAGCACCACCAGGACCGGGGCGATCAGGAACGCCGCCTCACTGCGCAGCAGCTCGATCAGCGCGAACGCCCGCCCGAGCTTCTGCGCCTCCACTCCCATGCCGGCCAGGAACAGGGCGGGCGCGACCGCCGAACCGGCACCGAAGCCGAGCAGCACGCCCGCCACCGGCACGGCCCACGCGGGGCTCGCCGAGAAGGTGACGGGGAGCAGGACGCCGATGCCGGCCACGATCGAGGCCAGCCCGGACGCGGCCAGCGTCGGCAGATGCTTGCGGGTGATGTACCGGTGGAACAGCACCGAGCTGGCGATGACCCCGACGACGAGCGGCAGCAGCTCGACCCCGCCCATCAGCACCGAGACCCCGCGCTGCCGCAGCGCCTCGGTGGTCAGCGCGAGGGCCGCGACGAAGGCGCCGCCACCGAGCATCGCGCCGAGCGTGCCGGCGACCGGCAGCGCCGAGGACAGCGCCTTCACCGGCATCAGCGGATCGCCGTGGTGGTGGTACTGGTACGCGATCATCGTGACCAGCACGAGCACCCCGACGGCGATCGGCGCCCAGAACAGCGCGGCCCCGAAACCGACCTTCCCGGCGAGCGCACTGCCCAGGAACGGCAGAAACGTCGCGCCGACGGCGAGTGGGAAGACCTTCCAGTCCACCTTCAGATCCGGGTTGAACGGGGGGAACGTCTCGTAGCCGAACCAGCCCGCCACCCAGCCCAGCGCCCCGAGCGCCGCGGCCGCCACGAACATCCAGCGCCACGTACCGGCCTGCGCGAAGACGGCCCCCAGGAACGGGCCGAGCGCGATCGCGCCGAACAGGCCGATGTTCACGAAGGCCACCGTCAGCGGGAGCCTGGATGGCGGGAAGCGGAGGATCAGCGGCGGCAGCGCACCCACCAGCAGCAGGCCCGTCGCCATGCCCTGCACGATGTGCCCGACGAGGTAGACCGAGGTGTTCGGCGCGAACGCCGCGAGCAGCGAGGCCGCCACGAAGACGGCCTCGTAGATCAGGAACAGATGCCGCTGGACGAAACGCTGGGCCAGGTCGGCGGCGAGGACCGCGCCGAGCGCGTAGCCGGCGTTCGCGAAGCCGGACCCCACCTGCAGCGTGGTGGTCGAGGCGTGCAGGTCGTGGCTGATCAGTGCCGTCACGGAGTTGGTGGCGATCGTGAGCACGATGAACGGTGAGAGGGCCAGCAGGCTCAGGGCCACCGCCAGCGCGTACGGGCTGACGAAACGGTGGTGCCGGTGCTGGATGCCCGCGAGATCCCGCGTCGTCGACGGGTCGATCGTGGTCGTCACCGGTCGGATCCGTTCGTTCGCATGTGAACGATCAACAGCCTCGTTGGTGACCACCTTCCCCACCGGCGTCGTCCTGACCTAGGACATTGGTCTCATCCGTGCAGCGCAGCGGCAGCGGTCCGCCGCGCCTGTGCGACCGCTCCCGGGTTGGTGTCGCGGTAGTACGGCAGTGCGATCACTGCCTGCGAGAGCGCGAAGCCGCGGCCGCGTACCCAGGTTGCCTCGTCGAGGCCGGCGCGCTCGCGCAACGCAGCCCGGCCCACGTCATCGAGCAGCCCCCAGGCCGGGTAGAAGTCGCAGGCCGGGTCCCCCACCGCCAGGCAGCCCCAGTCGATCACCGCGGTCAGCCGGCCGTCGACCGCCAACAGGTTGGCCGGCATCAGGTCACCGTGCACCCACACCGGCGGCCCGATCCACGGCCCGGCCGCGAGCGCCTCGTCCCAGACGCGTTCTGCCGCCGCGACATCGAGGTCGCCGGCCAGCTGCGCCAGCGCCTCCCGGTACGACGCGTCCCGGACGTCGAGAGACGCGCCGCGCCAGTTGTTTCGGTCGCCCGGTTGCGGGCCGCCGGTGCCGTCGACTGCGCGGAGCGCCCGCCCGAAATCGGCGAGGTCCGCCGCGGCGGCGGGCAGGGCGAGCGTGTCCGGACCAGCCTCCCGTCCCTCGAGCCAGCGGTAGACCGACCACGGCCAGGGGTAGCCCGCGCCCGGCTCGCCGGCCGCCAGCGGCTCCGGCACCGCGAGCGGCAGGGACGGGCCGAGCCGTGGGAGCCACGTCCGTTCCAGCTCGGCCTCGCCGAGGGCACCGTGGATCCGGGGCAATCGGACGACCATGTCGTCGCCGAGGCGATACAGCACGTGCACGGTCCCGCTAGAGGGGACGCGGCGCAGTGGCAGGTGCGACCACCGTGGGTGCTGCTCGGCGAGCAGTCGCCGGACCGTGGTCTCGTCGGCGACGACCTCGTCGGCGTGCACGGAAACAGCCGGTCCAGCGGCTCTCAGTCGCGGGTGAGCTTGCGGTACGTGACGCGGTGCGGGCGCGCGGCCTCCGCGCCGAGCCGCTCGAGCTTGTTGGCCTCGTAGTCGGCGAAGTTGCCCTCGAACCAGAACCATCGCGCGGGGTCGGCGTCCGTGCCCTCCCAGGCGAGCATGTGCGTGCAGACCCGGTCCAGGAACCACCGGTCGTGACTGATGACGACCGCGCAGCCCGGGAACTCGAGCAGTGCGTCCTCCAGCGAGCGGAGGGTCTCCACGTCGAGGTCGTTGGTCGGCTCGTCGAGCAGCAGCAGGTTGCCGCCCTCCTTGAGCGTCAGGGCCAGGTTCAGGCGGTTGCGCTCACCGCCGGACAGGACCTTGACGGGCTTCTGCTGGTCGGGACCCTTGAACCCGAATGCGCCGACGTACGCGCGGCTGGGCATCTCCCGCTGGCCGACCTTCATGTGGTCGAGGCCGTCGGAGACGGCCTGCCAGACGGTCTTGCTGCCGTCCAGGCCGGACCTGCTCTGGTCGACGTAGCTGATCTTGACTGTGTCGCCGATCTTGAGCGTGCCGGCGTCGGGCTGCTGCTCCCCGACGAGCATCGAGAACAACGTGGTCTTGCCGACGCCGTTGGGACCGATGACGCCGACGATGCCGCCGCGCGGCAGGCTGAAGCCGAGGCCGCCGATCAGGGTGCGGTCGCCGAAGCCCTTGGTCAGCTGGTCGGCCTCGACGACGGTGCTGCCCAGGCGCGGGCCCGGCGGGATCTGGATCTCCTCGAAGTCGAGCGGCCGGCTCTTCTCCGCCTCAGCGGCCAGCTCCTCGTACCGGGCGAGGCGGCTCTTGCTCTTGGTCTGCCGCGCCTTGGCGTTCGAGCGCACCCACTCCAGCTCCTGCGCGAGAGCCTTCTGCCGCTTGGCGTCCTTGTGCCCCTCGACCTTCAGCCGCTGCTGCTTGGTCTCGAGGTAGGTCGAGTAGTTCCCCTCGTACGGATAGGCCTTGCCGCGGTCGAGTTCCAGGATCCACTGCGCGACGTTGTCCAGGAAGTACCGGTCGTGGGTCACGGCGAGGACCGCACCGGGATAGGCGCCGAGGTGCTTCTCCAGCCAGTCGACGGACTCGGCGTCGAGGTGGTTTGTCGGCTCGTCGAGCAGCAGCAGGTCGGGCGCCGCCAGCAGCAGTCGGCAGAGGGCCACCCGGCGTCGCTCCCCGCCGGACAGGACGGTCACGTCGGCATCGCCCGGCGGGAGCCGGAGGGCGTCCATCGCCTGCTCGAGCTGGCTGTCGAGCTCCCACGCGTTGGCGGCCTCGATGGCGTCGAGCAGCGGGGCCTGCTCGGTGAGGATGGCGTCGAAGTCGGCGTCCGGCGCGGCCATCTTCTCGTTGAGTTCCTCGTACCGGCGCATGATGTCGCGGATCTCGCGGACGCCGTCCTCGACGTTGCCGCGCACGTCCTTGGTCGCGTCCAGCGTCGGCTCCTGCTCGAGCAGGCCCACACTGGCGTTCTTGTCGAGCATGGCGTCGCCGTTGGAGGGCTGGTCGAGCCCGGCCATGATCTTGAGCACCGAGGACTTGCCGGCGCCGTTGGGGCCGACCACCCCGATCTTTGCGCCCGGGTAGAACGCCAGCGTCACGTCGTCGAGGATCACCTTGTCGCCGTGGGCCTTGCGGACCTTCGCCATGGTGTAGATGAACTGCGGCATGCGTTCCAGCCTACGGGTGTCCCCGCCGGTGTACGGTCGCCGCACACCGCGGGAGCTCGGGCGTCACCGGGCTGAGAGGGTGGCCGACCGTCGGGCTCAGGCGCCCGCATGGTCCGCGCCACCGACCGCTCGAACCTGACCGGGTAATGCCGGCGTAGGGAGCAGTCCTCATGAGCGCATCCGTCACCGACCGGTCGACCGTCCTGCCGACGACCACCGACCGCCACGCGGACGTCGGGCCCACCCTGGAATCCCCCGTCCCCCAGACGTTGTCGTTCTTCGACCAGCTCGGGTTGTGGGGCAACCTCGGGGTCTCGCTGCTCGGGTTCACCGGGGCGCTGTTCGTGCTGCACCCGGGCGACGGCTCGACCACGATGTCGCTCGCAGCCGGGGTGACGGCGATCGTGCTCGGCACCGCGCTCGGCACGCTCGCGCTAGCCGCCAGCGCGGTACCCGGGGCCCGGACCGGGGCGCCGGCGATGATGCTGCTCCGCGGGCTCTTCGGGGCGCGGCTTTCGTACCTGCCGACGGTCCTCAACGTGCTGCAGTGCCTGGGCTGGGGCACGTTCGAGATCTTCACCATCGCCGTGGCGACGCACACGGTCGCGGCGTGGGCGCCGACCTGGGCGGTCGTGGTGGTGGCGGGCACCGTCACGACCGCGCTGACGATCCGGCCGCTCGGCGCGATCCGCGTGCTGCGCCGGTACGTGACGGTGCTGATGGTCCTCGCCGTGGGCTACCTCCTCATCCAGCTGCTGCGCCAGCCCCTGCCCCCGTTCGGCCGAGGCACCTGGGCCGGGTTCTGGGCGGCGACCGACACGGTGGTCGCCGCGGCGGTGTCGTTCGTCCCGCTCGCCGGTGACTACACGCGCCACGCGCGCAGCCCCCGCGGCGCCTTCTCCGCGGCCTTCGTCGGCTACGGCCTCACGCAGGTGCTCTGCTACGTGCTCGGGTTCATCACGCTGGTGACGGTGGCCCGCGACGGTGATGTGTACGGCGCGTTCATCGCCGTACCGCTCGGAACGCTGGCCTTCGCCGTACTGGCGTTGCGGGAACTCGACCAGTCCTTCGCCAACGTGTATTCGACGGCGGTGTCGCTGCAGAACCTCGGGCCGCGCTGGGACCGGCGCGTGCTCGGCCTGCTGATCGGGACGGCGACCACGGGGCTCGCCCTCGCGGTGAACGCAACCGGGTACCAGAGCTACCAGAACTTCCTGGTGCTGCTGGGCTCGGTGTTCGTGCCGCTCGCCGGGGTGCTGATCGTCGACTTCTTCCTGCTGTCCGGCAGCCGGTGGGACTATGCGCGGACGTCCCCGGCCCGGTGGTCGCGCGTGGTGCCCTGGGTTGCCGGCTTCGTCGCGTACCAGATGGTGAACCCCGGTTACATCGTCTGGTGGGCCACGGCGTGGGGGCATCTCGACAGCGCGATCGGGTTCACCCCCGCGTCGTGGATGAGCGCGTCGATCCTGTCCTTCGTGGTGGCCGCGGTGCTGACGCCGGTGATCGCGGCAGTCGCGCTCGCCGGCCGTCCCCGCACCGCCTGACCCGGCGCGGGGACGACCAGGCGACCCCGTCAGGCCGCGACCGGCTCGCGCCCCTGCTGATCCGCAGAGTCTCCTGGCTGCCCGGTCGGGTGGCCGGCCGGCAGTTCGGGGCTGGCGGTACGCCGCGGCGGGCGGGCCAGCACGGCGGTGTGGCGGGTGAGGTCGGGCGCAACGAGATCGGCGTCCACTTCCCAGACGACCCGCTCCTCGCCGGCCTGGGTCGTGTAGGACCGCTGCCGGATGCGGCCGACGACCACCACCCGGTCTCCCTTGTGTAGCGACTCGTGCGCGTTCTCGGCGAGGGTGCGCCAGGCGCTGACCGACAGGAACATCGAGGTCCCGTCGACCCACTGCCCGGTGTCGCGCTCGCGGTGTCGGGGTGTGACGCCGATCCTGAAGCTGCAGACCGCGGCGCCCGAGCCGACGATCCGCAGCTGCGGGTCGGCGACCAGGTTGCCGACGACGGTGGTGGTGAACTCCTGCATGGCGAGGCCTCCATTGCCTCCGGTGCGGGGGCCTGTGCTCCCGCGTCCACCGATGACGATGCGTCGGCGGAACTGCCTGTGCGGCAGGCGATCCGGATCTGTGGACGACTGCCCCGACATCCACAGCGCCACGTGCGAGGCATCGCCCCGTCCGCATCGCCCCGTCCCGCGGCCGCCCTCCCGGCCGCCTCCCCTGGCCGCCTCCCCTGGCCGCCTCCCCTGGCCGCCTTCCCCTGGCCGCCTCCCCTGGCCGCCTTCCCCTGGCCGCCTTCCCCTGGCCGCCTCCCCTGGCCGCCTCCCCCGGCCGCCTTCCCGGCCGAGATGTGGCAGATGTACGTGCGTACCGGCGTGTCGCGGTGAACTCGCCGCATCTCGGCGGGGACGCGGGAGGGGGGCGTCGGGCGGAGCGGGGCGGGGGTGGACAGGGCGCGGGCGGGGCAGGGTGAGGGCATGCGGGTACGGGTGGCGGTAGCAGTGGCTGCGGGGGCAGCGGTGGTGGTGGCGGCGGCCGGGTGCGGCGCGCACAGCCGGGGCAGCGCGGCCCTGACTCCGAGCACCTCGCCGACCACGCCCGCGTCGGGCACCACACCCGCCGCGTCGAGCACCGCGTCGGCTGCGAGCACCACGTCGGCTGCGAGCACCGCGCCGGGGACGAGCACCTGGTTGGGCTACCACGCGGACCCGGCGCGGACGGGGGCGGTCGCCGCGGACCCTGCCCTGGCCACCGCCACGAAGGCGTGGTCAGCAGATCTGGGCGGCGCCGTGTACGGGCAGCCGGTGGTGGGCGACGGGCGCATCTACGCGGCGACCGAGAACGACCGGGTGGTGGCGCTGAACCCGCGGACGGGCGCCGTCGAGTGGTCCGCGTCGCTTGGTCGTCCGTTGACCGACGTCGACGCGGTGGCCGGCTGCGGAGACATCGACCCGCTGGGCATCACCAGCACCCCCGTGCTGGATGTCGCGACCGGCGTCCTCTACGTCGTAGGCGAGGTCAGCGACGGTCACGGGGCGGTCCACCACCAGCTCGAGGGGTTGAACGCGGCAACCGGCGCGGTGGTCGTGTCCGACGACGTGGACCCACCGCTGCCGGCCGGCGAGCGCGCGGCCAACCTGTTGCAGCGGGCGGGGTTGGCCCTCGCCAACGGCCGGGTGTACGTGGCCTACGGCGGCAATGACGGGGACTGCGGCCATTACCACGGCTGGGTCGTGGGCGTCGCGGAGCACGGCGCCCCCGCGATGGTGTCGTTCGAGGTGGCCGCCGACGGGGAGGGCGGCGCGGTCTGGGAGGCCGGCGGAGCGCCGGCGGTCGATGCCGCCGGGAACCTCTACGTGACCACCGGCAACGCCAACCCCGATCCCCCGCAGGGCGGGCCGGACCCCAAGCGCTACACCGAGAGCGTGGTGAAGCTCAGCCCCCGGCTCCTGCCGCTGGCGGCGTTCAAGGACGTCATCGCCGGAGGTGACGAGGACCTGGCCACCGGCAACCCGGTCCTGCTGCCCGACGGCGACGTGTTCGCCATCGGGAAGACCGATGTCGGCTATGTGCTGCGCCAGGCCAATCTGGCCAAGGTCGCGGCGATCACGGGGATCTGCGGCAGCGATCCGGACGGCGGTCCGGCCTACGACGCCGCCACCGACCGGATCTTCGTGCCGTGCAAGGGCGGCGGCATCCAGGAGGTCGACCTCGCGACCCGCACCGTCGGGCCCAGGCTGGCCGGCGCCAACGGCGCGCCGATCCTGGTCGGCACCGAGCTGTGGGCGGCGCAGTACCCCACCGGGACCATCACCGGGTACGACGCCCGCTCGGGCCACGCGATCCACACGGTCAGCGTCGGTGCGCCGGTGCCCACCTTCGCGAGCCCGAGCACCGGGCTGGGGCTGCTGCTGATCGGGACGCGGACGGGCGTCACCGCCTTCCGCTAGCCCACCGTCCGGACCCTGCTCACGACCACCCCACCGCCCGGGCCGTCAACTCATGGCGGCGTACCACCCCTGGGCCGCGTCGCAAGGCGGCGTGCGATCGAGCCTCCCCGCGCCCCGCGCGTCAGGATGCCGCGCGGCCGTAGTCGTCGTCGTACCGGGTGATGTCGTCCTCACCGAAGTAGGTGCCGGACTGCACCTCGACGAAGATCAGCGGGGCCTCGCCCGAACACTCGACGCGGTGCCGGGCACCGAGCGGCACATCCACCGCCACCCCGGTGCGCACCGCGATCCGCTCGTCGTCGAGCCAGACCACACCCGTACCGGCGACGACGAACCAGTGCTCGCTGCGCCGAGTGTGGGACTGCAGGGACAGCCGATGCCCCGGCTCGACCTGGATGGTCTTGACCTTCCAGGTCGGACCGGACTCGTCCAGCACGACGTAGTTCCCCCAGGGCCGATCGGTCCTCGTCATGGCCCGAGCCTGCCATGCCTCAGGGGCCGGCGAGACTCCCGCCGTCGATGGTCACGCACTCGCCGGTGATCCAGCTGGAGTCCGGGCCGAGCAGGAACGCGGCCAGCTTGGCGGTGTCCGCAGGGACGCCCAGCCGCTTCATCGGGTAGGTGGCGGCGACGCCCGCCTCGTCGGACTCGTACAGGACCCGGGCGAACCGGGTCTTGACCACCGCCGGTGCCATGGCGTTGACGCGCACCGCCGGCCCGAGCTCGGCCGCGAGCTGCCCGGTCAGGTGGATGAGCGCCGCCTTGGACACGCCGTAGAGGCCGAGCGGAGTGCCCGTCCGCAGGCCCCCGACCGAGGCGATGTTGAGGACCGTGCCGCCGTGCTCGGCCATCCACTGCTCGTACACCAGCTTCACCCACGCGAAGGGCGCGACCACGTTGACTCCGAGCGTCTTGCCGAAGAGACCGGTGTCGGCGGTGAGGGTCGCCCCGAAGTGCGGGTTGATCGCGGCGTTGTTCACCAGGCAGTCGAGCGAGCCGAACCGCTCGATGGTTCCTGCCACTGCCTCCGCCTGGTGGACCCCGTCATCGGCCGACCCACGCCAGCCGACCGCCAGCTCCTCGCCGCCGAGCTGCTCGACCGCGGACTCGAGCTCGTCGGGCTTGCGTGCGGTGATCGCCACCCGCCCGCCGCGCGCGACGATCTCGGCGGCGATACCGAGGCCGATGCCCCGCGTACCCCCGGTGACGAGGGCGACCTTGCCGACGAAGTCCTGCGGCAACCCCAGGGTCACATCAGCACCGCCTTGGTCTCCAGGTACTCCTCCAGGCCGTGGCTCCCGAGCTCACGGCCGATGCCCGACTGCTTGTAGCCGCCGAACGGGGCGAACGGGTTGAACGCGCCGCCGTTGACCTCGACCTGCCCAGCCCGGATTCGACGAGCGACGGCCACCGCTGCGTCGGTGTCGGTGCCGAACACCCCGCCGGCCAGGCCGTACTGGGTGTCGTTGGCGATGCGGATCGCGTCCTCGACGTCCCCGGCACTGTCGTCGTACGGCTCGATGACGAGCACCGGACCGAAGATCTCCTCCTGGGCGATGCGCATCTCGGGCGTCACGTCGGAGAAGACCGTCGGCTTCACGAAGTAGCCGGTCTCCAGACCCTCGGGCCGGCCCTCGCCCCCGGCCACGAGCCGCGCGCCCTCCTCGGTGCCCAGCTTGATGTAGCCCTGCACCCGGTCCCACTGCCGCTCACTGATCAGCGGCCCGAGGAAGACGCCCTCCGCGAAGGGGTCGCCGACCTTGACCTGCTCGACGGCGGCGGCCACCGCCGCCTCGATCTCCGCGAGCCTGGAGCGCGGCGCGACCATCCTGGTCAGCGCCGAGCAGGTCTGACCCGAGTTGAGGTACGCCGCCTGCACGCCGCGGGCGGCGGCCGCCGCGGGGTCGGCGTCGGGCATGACCACCAGCGGCGACTTGCCGCCGAGCTCGAGGGCGACCCGCTTCACCGACTGGGACGCCAGCTCCATGATCCGCTTGCCGGCGAGGGTGGACCCGGTGAACGACACCATGTCGACGTCGGGGTGGACGGCGATGGCCTCACCGACGACCGGGCCGACGCCGGACACGAGGTTGAACACGCCGGCCGGCAGGCCGATCGACTCGACGATCTCCGCGAGCACGAAGGCGTTGAGCGGCGCGACCTCCGAGGGCTTGACCACGACGGTGCATCCGGCGGCGAGGGCCGGTGCGACCTTGGCCGCGATCTGGTGCAGCGGATAGTTCCAGGGGGTGATCGCGCCGACGACGCCGACCGGCTCGCGGGCGATCAGCGCGTTGCCGATCTTCTCCTCCTCGCCGAGCGCGTCGAGCAGACCGGCCTGGGACCCGAAGGTCGCCGCGGGGAGCCCCACCTGCATCGCCTTGGCCAGGAAGAACGGCGTGCCGACCTCCTGCGCCATCAGCGTGGCGAGCTCGTCGGTACGGGCGGTCAGCTCCTCGCTGATGCGGGTGAGGTACTTGCCCCGCTCCTCGCGGGTGGTCGCGCTCCACGCCGGGAACGCCGCCTTCGCGGCGGCCACGGCCTTCTGCACGTCCTCGGCGGAGCCGTCCGGGACCGACCCCATGACCTGCTCGGTCGCGGCGTTGACCACCTCGAGCCGGCCGCTGCCGGTCGAAGGGATCCAGCTGCCGTCGATGAAGATCTTGTCGCGGTCGATGGTCATGGTGCTCCTCGGGATCGATGTGCTCAACGGGACGGGAGGTACTGGGCGAGCTCGGCGCGAGCGACCGAACGCTCGTGCACGGCGTCAGGTCCGTCGGCGATCCGCAGCGTGCGGGTGCCCGCCCACATCGCCGCCAGCGGGGTCACGTCGCTGACGCCGGCGCCGCCGTGCACCTGGACCGCCCGGTCGATGACGGCCAGCGCCATGTTCGGGACGACCACCTTGATGCCGGCGATGTCCGTCCGGGCCGCCTTGACGCCGTACGTGTCGATCTTCCAGGCGGTCTGCATGACGTAGAGCCGGGCCTGGTCGATCTCCATCCGGGAGCGGGCGATGTCCTGCGCGACCGTGCCCTGCTCGGCGAGGGTCCGGCCGAAGGCCGTCCGCGAGACGGCGCGCTGGCACATCAGCTTCAGCGCCCGCTCGGCGCTGCCGATCGCCCGCATGCAGTGGTGGATCCGGCCTGGGCCGAGCCGGGCCTGCGCGATCATGAACCCGCCGCCCTCCTCGCCGACGAGGTTGGCCACGGGCACCCGTACGTCGGTGAAGGTGATCTCGCAGTGGCCCTCCTGGTGCTGGTATCCGTACACCGGCAGCGCCCGGACGATCTCCACGCCGGGGGTGTCGGTCGGCACCAGGATCATCGACTGCTGCCGGTGCGCAGCGGCCGCCGGATCTGTCTTGCCCATCAGGATGAAGAACGCACAGCGGGGGTCGGCCGCGCCGGAGATCCACCACTTGCGGCCGTTGATCACGTAGTCGCCGCCGTCGCGGACGATCGAGATCGAGATGTTGGCCGCATCGGAGCTGGCGACGTCGGGCTCGGTCATCGCGAAGGCGGAGCGGATCTGCCCGTCCAGCAGCGGCGCGAGCCAGCGCTCCTTCTGGGCGGCGGTGCCGAACAGGTGCAGCACCTCCATGTTGCCGGTGTCCGGAGCACTGCAGTTGATCGCCTGCGGCGCGAGGTGCGGCGACCAGCCGGTCAGCTCCGACAGGCTTGCGTACTCGTGCACCGCCAGCCCGTGCGCCGGCTCGGTCGCATCCGGCAGGAACAGGTTCCAGAGCCCGCGCTTGCGTGCCTCGACCTTCAGCTCCTCCATCACCGGCGGGAACGCGTGCTCCTCGCCGCGTCTCGCCGCCTCCTCGCGCTGGGCCTCGTACACCGGCTCGGCGGGGTAGATCTGCTCGTCCATGAACGTCTGCAGACGGCCGAGGTAGTCGGTGGCGCGCGCCGACATCGCGAAGTCCATGCCCTGACCGTAGCCGCTACCGAACCCGCTTCGGTAACGTGCGTCACATGGATTTCCGAGACACGCCCGAGGAGGCCGCGTTCCGCAGCGACCTGCGTGACTGGTTCGCCCGGAACCTCCCGCCGGACTGGGCCCAACGCCCTCCGCAGGTGGGCCGGTACAGCGACGAGGAGGCCCGGGTCTGGAGCCGGAAGCTCTATGACGGCGGGTACGTGGGGCTGACCTGGCCCAAGCAGTACGGCGGCGGCGGGCTGCCGCACACCATGCAAGGGATCTTCCTGGAGGAGCAGGCGCGGGCCGGCGCGCCAAAGCACATCGGCGTCATCGGGCTGGGCATGGCGGGGCCGACGATCATCGCGCACGGCACCGAGGAGCAGAAGGCCCGCTACCTGGAGCCGCTGCTGCAGGGCGAGGAGATCTGGTGCCAGGGCTTCTCCGAGCCGGGCAGCGGCTCCGACCTCGCCGGCGCCCGGACCCGCGCCGTCCGCGACGGCGACGCGTGGGTGGTCAACGGACAGAAGGTCTGGAGCTCGTACGCCCACATCGCCGACTGGTGCATCCTCGTCGTCCGCACCGACCCCGACGCCGAGAAGCACCGCGGCCTGTCGTACCTCCTGGTGGACATGCACAGCCCAGGGGTCGAGGTCCGGCCGCTGCGGCAGATCACCGGCGATCCCGAGTTCAACGAGATCTTCTTCACCGACGCGCGGGTGCCGGCGACCTCGATCCTCGGGGCGCCCGGGGAGGGCTGGCGGGTCGCCATGACGACCCTGCTGCACGAGCGGGGCACCCTCGGCTTCTCGCTCACCGCGGCGCTGGAGCAGTCGGTGACGCAGCTGCTGGCGCTGGCCAAGGAGACCGGCGCCGACCGTGACCCGCTCGTCCGGGACCGGATCGCCGGGCATTGGGTGGACCTGCAGGCGCTGCGGTTCACCAACTACCGGACCCTCTCGGCGCTGCAGAAGACCGGCGTCCCTGGCCCCGAGGGCTCTATCGCCAAGCTGCACTGGTCGGAGACCAACCAGGCGCTGACGAAGCTCGCCCAGGAGATCTCCGGGCTGGCGGCGCAGCTCGACGCCGACGGCGCGGTCTGGGACGGCTTCTGGACCTACCAGCAGCTGCGCAGCCGCGGCAACACGATCGAGGCCGGCACCTCGGAGATCCTCCGCAACATCATCGCCGAGCGCGTCGTCGGCCTCCCCCGCTCGCGCTGACACCCCACCCAAGGGAGACCCATGGACTTCGCCCATTCCGACGAGCAGCTGCTGCTGCGCGACGGCGCCCGCGACTGGCTGCGCAAGAACTACCCGCCCGACCGGCTCGCCACGCTCGCCGACGGGCCGGGCGCCGACCCCGACATCTGGTCCCGGCTCGAGCAGCTGGGCTGGGTCGAGGCCGCCGCCGACGGCGCCGTCACCGCGGGCGTCCTGCTCGAGGAGACCGGGTACGGACTGCTGCCCGCGCCGCTGTTCTGCACCGTCGCGCTGGCCGCGCCGCTGGGGGCCGACACCGCCAGGCCGACGACGCTGGCCTGGGCCGAGCGCGGTGCGCCCCGCCTCGGTGACCCGGTCGCCACCAGCATCGACGCCGGTGGCCGGGTGACGGGGCACAAGGTGCTGGTGCCCGACCTCGGCACCGCCTCGCACGCGGTCGTCACGACCACCTCCGGGCAGCGGCTGATCGCGCTCGCCGACGCACAGGTCACCGTCCACTCCACCCTCGACGGCACCCGCCGGCTGGGCGACCTGGTGCTGGCCGGCACGCCGTCCGAGGCGCTGCCCGACGTCGACCTCGCCACGGCCCGCACCACGATGCTCGCGCTGGCCGCGAGCGAAGCGGTCGGCGTCGCACGCCGGGCGCTCGAGGTCGCCGCCGCGCATGCGAAGACCCGCGTGCAGTTCGGCCGCGTCATCGGCACGTACCAGGGGGTCAGCCACAAGGTGGCCGACATGTACGTGCAGCTGGAGCTGGCCCGGTCGCTGGCGATCTGGGCGTGCTGGGCGATCGACGCGGGCGACCCCTCGGCAGCGGTGGCCGCGGCCGCCGCGAAGTCGGCGGCCGGCCCTGGCGCCGTGCTGGCCTGCGAGCAGGCGATCCAGGTGCTCGGCGGTCTCGGCTTCACCTGGGACTCCGAGCTGCACCGCTTCTACAAGCGCGCGCAGTGGCTCGACGCCTTCGAGGGCGGCCGCGGCGTGCAGCGGGCCGCACTCGCCGACGCGATCCTCGGGACCGCGGCGTGAACGCGGTCGTGACCGGGGGGTCCTCCGGCATCGGCGCCGCGGTGGCCGCCCGCATCACCGCCACCGGCGGCAGCGTGTTGGTGGCCGACCTGCGGCCGCCCGCCGGCGACCTCCCGTACCGGCAGACCGATGTCCGCGACCCGGCGTCGGTCCAGGCCGCGTTCGACGAGGCCGAGGAGCGCTTCGGCTCGGTCGACCGGGCGGTGCTCTCGGCCGGGCTCGCCTCCACGATGGGCCGCACTCCCGAGACGGTGGAGCTGGCGGCGTACGAGACCCTGCTCGGGGTCAACGTGACCGGCGTGGTGCACGGGATCCGCGCGGCGACCCCCGCGCTGCGCCGGGCCGGCGGCGGCGGCATCGTCGCGCTCGCCTCGCTCGCTGGGCTCACCCCCGCGGTCGGCGACCCGCTCTACTCCCTCACGAAGTTCGCCGTCGTGGGTCTGGTGCGCACCCTCGGCCCGCAGCTGGCGGCGGAGCACATCACCGTCAACGCGGTCTGCCCCGGCTTCGTCGACACGCCGATGGTCGACCCGCTGCGGGAGGCCTTCGCGGCGCAGGACTTCCCGCTGATCCCGGTGGCCACGGTGGTCGACACGATCCTGCGGGCGCTCGAGCCCGCCGGTGGCAGCGGCGAGTGCTGGCTGATCCAGCCGGGCCACGCCCCCGCCCCGTACCGGTTCCGCGGGGTGCCGGGGGCGAGCCGCGACGGCGCCGTGGTGACGGTCCCGGAGGCCGCCGCCGCGGTGACCGTGTGACCGAGGGCGAGGGCGCGCCGGCCGACGTCGTCGGCCCCTGGCTGGCGGCCCGTACCGGCGAGGCCGCCTGGCGCGAGGCGACGGTCGCGCTGATCAGCGGCGGCAAGTCCAACCTCACGTACGTGGTGGCGAGCACCGCCGGGCAGGTCGTCCTGCGCCGGCCGCCGACCGGCCATGTGCTGGCCACCGCGCACGACATGCTGCGCGAGGCGCGGGTGATCGGCGCCCTCGCGCCGACGCCGGTCCCGGTGCCCGGCCTGATCGCCGTAGAGGAGACCGGCGAGCTCCTGGGCGCGCCGTTCTACGTGATGGAGCGCGTCGTGGGACACATCGTCCGCGACGAGCTGCCGGCCGGGTACGCGCAGACCCCCGCCGAGCGGGCCACCGTCGCGGAACGGCTCGTGGGCACCCTCGCCGACCTGCACGCCGTGGATCCGCAGGCCTGCGGGCTGGGCAGCTTCGGCCGGCCGGCCGGCTACATGGAGCGGCAGGTACGCCGCTGGTCCACGCAGTGGGAGGCGACCCGCACGGCCGACCTGCCGGCGCTGGACGCACTGGCGGGCGACCTCGCGGCGCGGGTACCGGCGCACTCGGAGCACGCGATCGTGCACGGGGACTACCGGCTCGACAACACGATCCTCGACCCGGACGAGGTGGGACGCATCGCGGCGGTGCTGGACTGGGAGATGTCCACGCTCGGCGACCCGCTCGCCGACCTCGGCATCCTGCTGGTCTACTGGCGGGCGGCCGGGGAGAGCACGGCGCTCGGCGGCCTCACCCCCAGCGTCAGCTGGATGGAGGGGTTCCCGGACCGCGCCGGCATCGCCGAGCTGTACGCCAAGGCCAGCGGCCGCGAGGTGCACGACCTGCCGTTCTACGTGGCCTTCGGCTACTTCAAGCTCGCTGTGGTGGTGCAGGGAATCGTCGCCAGGATCGCCGGCGGCGCGATGGGCGGACAGGACTTCGGGTCGATGGACGGTCTGGTCGGCGCGCTGGTCGATCGTGGCGGCGCGGCGCTCGCCGACAACCGGGTGGGCTGACTCCGCGTGCGACAAGCCGGCCGGAGGGCGACGGCACCGGCCGCGGGCACGTAGCCTCGGGCCGTGTCCGAGTTCTCCCGCCGCAGCGTGCTGGGCCTCGGCGCGGCCGGGCTGGCGTCGGCGACGGCCGTCGTGATCGAGCGGGCCACCCGGAGCGGGGCCGCGATCCCGGTCGGCCGAAGCGTGAAATCCGTTGCGCCGCAGGGACTTCCTGCGATCCAGCACGACGTCGACGCGTACGTCGCGCCTGCGGTCAGCGAGGGCGGGGTGGAGTTCCGGTTCGGGCCGGCGTACACGCTGCTGCTCACCGCAGAGCTGACCCGGGACCCGACCCGTGCCGACCAGGCCGCCCTCGCGGCGGCGCTGGACGCGGTGGAGACGCACTGGGCCTTCGCGGCCGGCGGCGTCCTGACCGCGATCGCGTACGGGCAGCCGTACCTGCGCAGACTCCCGTCGGCGCTCGTGGCCCAGCACCTGCCGACAGTGCTCAGCGACGCCACCCACCGCGCCTTCGAGGAGGCCACCCCCCAGCCCACCGACGTCACGGCCGGCGGGTCGGTCCGCAAGCTCCGCTTCAACACCCCGGTGGCCATCGAGGCCAACGACATCCTGCTGACGCTGCGCGGCGACACGCTCGCCGAGGTGGTCGCGGCGGGCGACTGGCTGCTCGGCGCGAAGCCGCTGCCGGGCGGACGGTCCGTGAGCGGGCTGGCGGCGCTGCTGCGGCCGACGTCCTCGCGGCTGATCACCAACGTGCCCGGCCTGCCGCGCCAGCTCGCCGAGGCGGCCAGCACCGACTATGCCGACCGCGTGCACCCGCAGTCACGGCTCTGGATGGGCTTCGCCGACCACCAGGTCGCGTCGTCGGCGCCGGCGGCGGTGACGACCTTCGCGGGCGGGGAGGGTGTCCGCCGCACCTCTGCGACCGCGGGCGACTACCTGGCCCTCGCCTCCGTCGTCCACCTCTCGCACGTGCTGCTCGACCTGGAGCAGTACTACCTGCCCGACCCGGCCTTCCCGGAGGACGACGACGGTACGTACCTCAAGCGGGTGCAGTACATGTACCGCGCCGCGAACCCGCCGTCGCGGGGGGCGGCCGACCAGTTCAGCAACGGCGGCGGGCCGACGTACCTGGCCAACGACTACCTCGGGCCGACGAACGCGGTGACCGGCGCCCGCGGCATCGACGTGCCGGACGCGACCCCGCGGCTGGGGCACGTGGCGTCGCTGCAACGGGCGTCCCGCACCAGCGCCGGCGTGCCGCTGCACATCCGGGTGGACGGCGCCGGCTTCGACGCGATCGACGTGCCCGACGGGAGCCGGATGCCCAAGCTGCACTTCTCCATGTACGTGCCCACCGCGGCGGACTTCGTGGCGATGCGCCGCGCGGGCGCGGGTCTCGACCTCGTCCGCCGCTACGGTGTCCTGGACCGCGACAACAGCATCGAGCGGTTCATCACCACCACCCGTCGGCAGAACTTCCTGTCGCCGCCTCGCGCCCACCGCGCCTTCCCGCTGCTGGAGCTGACGTGAGACGACTGCTCGCCGCCGCGGGCGCGGTCGTCGTGCTCGCGGTCGGCGGCGGGTCCTACTTCGCCGGCCACCACAGCGGGGTGGATGCCGGTCGCCGCCAGGGCCAGGCGACCGCGCTCGCCGGGGTCGACCCCGCCGATCTCGCCCTCGTCCGCCAGCTGGCCGCCGACCGCGCGCTGCCAGCGGCGCCCGTCCCCTCCGGCGCGGCCGGCGCGGCCGAGGTCGCCTCCGTCGTCGAGCCGGGCGCGGCCCAGACCGCGGCCCACGCGTACCTCGGCTGGCTGGACGCGCACCCGGACGCGAGTCAGCCGGGGCTGCTCAGCCGACTGGCGGCCGCCCGGGTGGCGCTGCCGGTGGGCGCCACCCTCACCGGCCTGAGCGGTCCGGCGGGCGGCAACGACAGCGACGGACGCGTGCAGGTCGTCGACCGTGGGGACCTGGCCTGCGTGGATGCCATCCTCGACCAGGTCAGCGCCGGACGGTGCTATGCCGGCGGTCGGCGGGAGGACACCGACAACGGCGACTACACGCCGAAGCGCTACCCCCCCGCGTACCGCGCCGCCGAGTAGGCCGCCGCACTGGCCCAGGGCGCCCAGCGCGTGAACAGGCCTCGCAGGGCAGTGCCGTCAGCGTGGTCGCTGTGGCCGAGGACGTCGAGCTCGTTCGCGTACGTGATCTCGACGAAAGCGCTGTGCTGCAGCGGGTCCAGTGCGGTGACGACGCCGGTGAAGCGGTCGTGGTGCTTGGGCGCATCGGTGCCGACGGTCGGGTAGGTCGCGCGGCGGTCGGCGCTCCCGTACAGGTAGATCAGCGCTTCGACCTCCGGGCCGAGCAGCGCGGCCATCGCCGGACGCTCGTCCAGGCCGGCGAGCGCCGTGGCGAAGCCGTCGGTGCCGTAGAGGGCGTGCGCGGCCCCGGCCCCTACGACCGAGGCGGGTGCGCCCCACCCGTCGAGGACCGAGGCGACGCGCCCGAGGTGGGCGAGCAGCGTGCCGCCCGGATGGGCGATGTCCGCGGCGCCCCGAGCC
Organism: uncultured bacterium; assembly: GCA_964245825.1. GTDB lineage: Bacteria > Actinomycetota > Actinomycetes > Mycobacteriales > CAJCIY01 > CAJCIY01. Next base: position 56,201 of record CAXTNT010000013.1, read on the forward strand.
TGCAGCAACGCTGCGATGTCGGCGTCCACGCGGGCAGCCTGGCACTACCCTCGGGCCTGTCCAGCGCCCGTAGCTCAGCGGATAGAGCAGGTGCCTTCTAAGCACTTGGTCGCAGGTTCGAGTCCTGCCGGGCGCACGACCCGGAGCCCAGCCCTCCCTGGCGAACCTCTAGCCTGCAGCGGCCGGACGCGACGTTGCGTTGGGTGCGCGGCCGGGGCGGGATCCGCACCGCACCCGGCGTCGCTCGCGTGCTGCCTACGCTCACGACGACGTTCATGGTCACTAGCCTGACCAACATGGCCGTACACAACATGGCGGACGCCAAGGCGCACCTGTCGCAACTACTCGATGCAGCCCTGAGGGGTTACGAGGTCATCGTCGCGCGCGCCGGCAAGCCACTCGTGCGGCTCGTGCCGGTCACGGCGCCCGTAGCGCGCGTCCTGGGGTTCCTCGACCTACCCTCGCCCGACGAGCGCTTTGGTTCGCTCGACGAGAGCGAAGTCGCTGTCTGGTCGTGACGATCCTGCCGCTGGACACCCACGCCTACGCGTGCGCTCACCGATCCCAGCCGCTTGTCCAGTCCTGCCCGGACCGCGGTAGAGGCACCGAGCAACGTCGTGGTCGTCTTCGCAGTGACCGGTTGCCCCGACTTTCCCTCGCCGCGGTGTCGGATTCGGTTGACCACGTTCGTGGACAGTGTGACGGTCGCAGCAGGCACGACCGATCACCTGACAAGGGAGGTCTGACATGGCCGAGTACCTCATCTTCTTCAACGACGAGTGGGTGACCGAGACCAGCGACGAGGGGTGGCAGCAGCGGGCGCGCGACGCACGTGCCGTCATAGACGACATGAAGACAGCCGGCGTGTACCTCTTCGCCGGCGGCCTCTACAACGACGGCCCGGTCTTCCACGCCGCGCCCGACGGTGGTGGCGCGGCTGTCTTCACGGACGGGCCGTATGCCGAGACCAAGGAGATCTTCGGCGGGTTCGCTGCCGTGGACGTGCCAGACGAGGCCGCGGCCCGCGACTGGGCGGGGCGCATCGCGGTGGCCTGCGACTGGCCGCAGGAGGTGCGGATGTTCCGCAGCCCCGAGCAGATCCCGACGCCGGACGCCGACCGCGCGGCCGCTGTGGCGGGGGAGGTCTGAGATGCCGCAGTACCTGCTGTCCGTGCACGGCGCGGACTCGGACTACGACCCGGCGGCGGGCAAGTTCGGCTCGTACTCGTCGGAGGAGGAGGCCGAGGAGGCGATGGCCGCGACCGGGGTGTTCAACGAGAAGCTGGTCGCCGCGGGCCACTTCGTCTTTGCCGGCGGACTCCGCTCGGCGTCCACCGCCACGGTGGTGGACGGCACGGGCGAGAAGCCCACGTACACCGACGGGCCCTACCTCGAGACCAAGGAGTGGATCGGCGGGTTCTGGGTGATCGACGCCCCGGACCTCGACGTCGCGCTCGAACTGGCCGCGGAAGGCTCCCGGGCATGCCGCGGGAAGGTCGAGGTACGCCCGTTCGCCGGGTGATCGTCAGTCGATGATCGAGGACGTCTTCCGCGCCGAGTGGCCGCGTGTCGTGGCCACGCTGCGCCGCCGCTTCGGTGACCTGGACCTGGCCGAGGAGGCGGCCGGCGAGGCCGTCCTCGCCGCCGTGACCGCGTGGCGCGAACAGCTGCCGGCGAACCCGGGCGGCTGGCTGATGACGACCGCGGCCAACAAGGCGATCGACCGGCTGCGGCGCGAGTCGAAGCGGGACGCCAAGCAGATCGAGGCACTCATGCGGTACGCCGAACCGGAGCCCGCGCACGCAGTCGAGGACGACCAGCTCCGGCTCGTCTTCACCTGCTGCCACCCCGCGCTCGCGCCCGAGGCACGGCTGGCCCTCACGCTGCGGCTGGTGGCCGGCCTGAGCGTCGGGGAGATCGCCCGCGGGTTGTTGTCGAGCGAGGCGGCGATCGGCCAGCGGATCACCCGCGCGAAGGCGAAGATCAAGGCGGCGCACATCCCGTTCACGGTCCCCGAACGTCTCGAGGAGCGACTGCCGGACGTGCTGGCCGTGGTCTACCTCATCTTCAACGAGGGCTATCTCCCGGGCGGCGGCGACGAGCTGCGTGTCGACCTCTCCGACGAGGCGATCCGGCTGGCCCGCCTGCTGCACGGCCTGCTGCCGGACGAGCCCGAGGCAACCGGTCTGCTCGCGCTCCTGTTGCTGACCGACGCCCGCCGAGCCACCCGGGTCGACGGAGCCGGCGCGCTGGTGACGCTGGAGCATCAGGACCGATCCGGCTGGGACCCGGCGCTGATCGCGGAAGGCCACGCGCTGGTACGCGCGTGCGTCGAGGGCAACCGGCCGGGCGTCTACCAGCTGCAGGCGGCGATCAACGCCGTGCACACGTCGGCGCCGCGGTTCCAGGACACCGACTGGAGGGCGCTCGCCACCCTGTACGACCAGCTCTACGCACTGCAGCCGGCGCCGGTGGTCGCCCTCAACCGGGCGGTGATCACCGCTGAGCTGGACGGGCCGGAGGTCTCTCTCGCCGCCGTCGACGCGCTGCCGCTCGCCGGCTACCACGCGTTCCACGCAACCCGGGCGGAGTTGCTGCGTCGTCTGGGCCGGCCGCGGGAGGCGCGCGCGGCCTACACCCGGGCGATCGAGCTGGCCGGCAACCCGGCCGAGGTCCGACATCTGACCCGCCGCCGCGGCGAACTGACCGTGGAGTCCTGATCCGTCAGGTGCCGGCTGGAGCGCCGAACCACCGCGGCGCGCACTCGAGGAGATCTGCCTGGTCTTCGCCAGCCCAGGCGACGTGACCGTCCAGCCGCCGATGCCGCCACGAAGCCGTTGACCCGCGATTGGTCCGGATGCACTACAGACCAGGGGGGTGGGGGCTGGAATACTGCGCCACTGGATTCGGAGAATAGAGAAAGAGTCGGCATGAGAGCAGTACGTCTCTGCGCCCTGACCGGTGTCAGCCTCGTCGGGGTGGCGCTCACCGCAAGTACCGCTATCGCGGGCCCGGTGCACCCGCAGGCACACCCGGGCGTCGGGCTCGGGGGCGCCTCCGGCTCTGCTGGGCCAGCGGTGAGCGCGGGCAAGAAGCCCCAGACAACCGTTGGCGGCGGGTACCTCAGCAAGCCTGGCGTAACCCACGAGGCGCAGACCTATGTGACGATCCCGGCCCTGACCTGCCCTAACGGAGAGGACAGCGCCGAAGTGTCCCTGGGCGCGTTCGCTTTCCGGGCTGATGGGAAGGTCGAGGCCCAAGCTATCTCGGACTGCCAAAACGGCACCGCGCAGTACTTCATCGCCAGCGACTACGAGGCCGAGAATCAGTTCTACCAAGCGTCCGAAACCGCTAGTGCCGGTGACTTGGTGGAGATCACTCTCGAAGATGACAGCAGCCAGACCTACATGGACGCGTACGACACCACCTCAGGCAAGGATGCCCAGCTCACCGAGAGTGGCGACTCGACCGAGGGCGCGCAGCTTCTCATCGGCAGCCTGAACGACTCCGCTTATCGCACAGTCGTGGACTTCGGGAGCACGACGTTCTACGACCCAAGCTTCAACAGCGACGGCATCACCAGCGCGCTCGCCAAGAAGCTGACGCAGTACACAAACGGCGTCGCGCAGATCAAGCCAAAGAGCTACAACAAGAAGAAGCAGAGGTTCGGGCTCGTCTGGGAACACAGCTGACGCAAGCGGGTTGCGGCTGAGCTTGCGAGGCCGCACGCCACGAAAGACGCCTCAGGACGGGCGGACGCTGACCTCGAGCTCGGCGATGTCGTCGTCGGAGAGGCTGACGCTGGCTACCTTCATGTTCTCCTCCAGGTGCGCGACGCTCGACGTACCCGGGATCAACAGCACGTTGTCCCGACGCGCGAGGAGCCAGGCCAGACCGACCTGGGCCGGCGATGCGCCGACCCGCTCGGCGACGGCCCGCACCGCCGCGTTCTCGTTGACCTTCGGCATGCCCGGGAACGCGGACCCGAGCGGGAAGTACGGCACGTAGGCGACGCCGGAGCTGTGGCAGAGGTCCAGCACGTCGGCGTCCTTCTGGTCGACCAGGCTGAACGCGTTCTGCACGCACACGATGTCCGCCTGCGCGATGGCTTGCTCGACCTGAGCACGGCTGGCGGTGGAGATGCCAACGCCGGCGATCATGCCCTCCTCCCGCATCGCGACCATCTCGGCCAGCTGATCCTCGAGCCGCACGCGCTGGTCGGCGGGCAGCTCGTGCCCCTCCGTCAACCTGAGGTTCACGGCGCCGAGCCGGTCGGTGCCGAGGCTCTTCAGGTTGTCCTCGACGGCCGAGCGCAACTGCTCGGGCCGCTGGGCAGGCAGCCAGCCGCCCTGCTCGTCGCGAAACGCGCCCACCTTGGAGACCAGCACCAGGTCATCGGGGTACGGGTGCAGCGCCTCGCGGATGAGCTCGTTCGAGACGTCGGGCCCGTAGAACTGAGCCGTGTCGACGTGGTCGACGCCGAGCTCGACCGCGCGCCGCAGCACAGCGACGGCCTCGTCGTGATCGCGCGGTGGCCCCATGACGCCGGGCCCGGGGAGCTGCATCGCGCCGAAGCCGATGCGCTGCACGGTGAAGGGGCCGAGGGGGTACGTGTCCACGTCTCCGACGTTAGCCCGTTCGCTGACAGCCACTCCAGCGTGGGCGGCGAGCCACCCCCAAGGACCGAGCAGCGGTCAGCTGGACTGCCAGGGCAGCCGTCCGCTCTCGTCCCGAGACAGGCCGGCTGCGCGCGCTATGTCGGTGGCTTCGGCCCGGTTCGTTACCCCGAGCTTCGTGTAGATGCTGGAGATGTGGTTGCGGACGGTCTTCTCGCTCAGGAAAAGCCGGCGGGCGATGCCGTCGTTGGTCATGCCGTGCGCGATGTGGGTGAGGATCTCGACCTCACGGGCCGAGAGGCCGGGTACGGACGCAGGCGTCGACGGGCGCTGCAGACCGGAGAGCACCTTGGCGGCGATCGTGGCCCCGAAGACGACTCCGCCGCTGGCGACGGCCTGCATCCCCGCCAGAACCTCCGTTGCCGAGCTGCCCTTGAGGAGGTAGCCGCGCGCGCCGGCGGCCAGCGCCCCCGCCAGGGCGGCGTCGTCGTCGTACATGGTGAGGATGAGGACCGCGCCGGTAAAGCCCTGTTCGTACAGCCGGCGCGTGACCTCGATCCCGTCGAGGTCTGGCAGGTTGAGGTCGAGGAGCACGACGTCCGGGTGGGCGAACAGTCCCTGCTCCACCGCTTCGCTGCCTGTGGCGACGGCGCCGACGACGGTGACGTTCGTGCCCAGCTCGGCGAGAACCGCCTGCATGCCGCGCAGGAACACGGGGTGGTCGTCGACGACCAGGACCTTGAGTACGTCGGTCACGATTCCCTTTGCCCGCAAGGGATGCGTGCCAGGACGCACGTCCCTGCCTCGTCGCTCGTGACCTCCAGCTCGCCGCCCAGCTCGTCGGCACGCTCCCGGAGTGAGGCGATGCCGTTGCCCGGCGCCGCCGCGCCCGTACCCACGCCGTCGTCCGCGACCGACACGAGCAGCACCTGCTCGTGCAGGCGCAACCGTACGGTCCAGCAGCGGGCTCGAGCGTGCCGTGCGGCGTTGGTCAGCGCCTCCACGGCGATCCGGTAGGCGCCGACCTCGATGGCGGCGGGAAGTCGCTCCGGCGGGCTGACGTCGAGGGTGAGCTCGACGCAGGTCCTGTCCGCGAACGTACGGGCGATCTGCACCACGGCCGGGCCGAGACCGACCTCGTCGAGCATGGGTGGTCGCAGGCCGTCGACGGCCCGCCGAACGTCGGAGATGACCTCGGCGATCTCGGCACGGACCTCCTCGAGCAGCAGGTGCGCACGGTCGGGGTCCTTCACCATCGCGGCGTTCACCGTCTCGATGCCGAGAGCGATTCCCGCCAGCGCCGGCCCGACCCCGTCGTGCAGATCGCGTCGCAGTCGCCGCCGCTCATCCTCCCGGGAGAGCACGAGACTCTCCCGTGCTCCCTGCAGCTCCTTATTCAATCGTTGGGCGTGTACGACGACGGCGAGTTGAGCGGCCAGCACGCGCAGGACCTGATCGTCTTCGGGACTGAGCGGCTGGCCACGCCGGGACGCGACGAGCATCCCGAGGTGCTGACCGGCGTGCCGCAGCTCCAGCGAGCTGTGGCCATCGCCCGGTGTGCCGTAGGTGGCAGCGATCTGCGCGTCGTCACCGGAACCGATCTGGACCTCGGCGAAGGACAGCCTCAGCGCCTCCGCCATGGCCTCGAGCAGGGTCGGCAGAGTCTGGTCCTCCGCCACGGTCTCGAGCTCCCGAGCCACGTGCCACGTCGCCGATGACGGGTTGTCACGGAGTCCGTACAGGAGCCAGTCCACGAACTTCCCCACCCGTGAACTCATGACCTGGGCGACGATGACCAGCGGTACGGCGGTCAGGAGCGGAGCCTCGTACCCGGGATGGTCAGATTTCGCCAGCGGCACGATGACCACGGCCACCATCAGGAGCAGCCCGGCGAGCACCAGGAAGTGCAGCAGACGATGGGCGACGCGGTCCACGGTCAGCCTTCGCCGCGTGGCCGCGCCAGTCATGCTCGCTCCCGACGGTCAGCTGCTCAGGCGGTCGTGCGCCCGCCCACGGCGGCTCACGACCGCCAGGACGAGCAGGACCAGCAGCAGCAGGACTGTGATCATGAAACCGAACCAGCCCACGGCGCTGATGTAGTACCAGGCGCCCGAGGTGTCGTTCCGTCCCGGAAAGGACAGTGCGAGAAACAGGACGGCCAGGAGCGAGGTGGCGCCGAGGACGCGATACGGGTGCTGCCTAATCATGACGGTTCTCCCTTGTCGATGTCGGCACGTCTCCCGCGCCATCGGCAGGCTGTCGCGGCTGCTGTCCCGGTGTCATGGGAGGTGAGGTCCCGATCCACCGGGAAGATCTCACCATGACAACATCCGGCGGCCGGCAGCGCGAGGACGGCGGCCAGAGTTGGAGCGGCGGCTAGGCAGCGCCCGGACTACGGAGTGGAGGGCGCGAACGTGCGGACGATGTATGTGATCACCCATCCGCAGGCCAGTCATCACGTCGACAAGACAGTCGGAGGGTGGTGTGACTCCGAACTGACCGAGGACGGCAAGCGGGATGCTGCGTTGATCGCCGAGGCGATCAGATCGCTGATTCCGGCTGGCGCGGCGGTGGACCTCTACTCCTCCGATATGAAACGGACAGTCGCCCTCGCCGCGGCGATCTCGGACCGGCTGGCGGCGGCGGTCGTCGAGGATTCCGATCTGCGTGAGAAGTCCTACGGCGAGGCCGACGGCAAGCCACAGACCTGGCTCGACGCGCGGTTCGTTCCTCCGCCGATCGGTGGCGATCGGATGGGCCACTTCGAGGGCATTTCGGGGGCAGAAACCAGACGGGACCTCGCCACTCGCGTCTACGCCGCCGTCGATCGAGCCCTGTCCGGCACGGGCGAGCACGTCGTGATCGTCACCCACGGCTTCGCACTGACCTTCGTGGTCGCCGCGTGGGTAGGTATGCCCATCGAGTCGACGGGCTTCATCAACATCCGTAGCAGCCCCGGGGGCATCACGGTGCTCCGGGAGGACGACTACTTTCACAACCGACAGATCGTCAGTCTCAATGGCGTGGAGCACCTTCTCCATGGAGCGAGGCCAGACGTGCGCGCCCAGTTGGCTGCACGCCAGCGACGATGGTGTCGACGACAGTCTGCGCGAAACGATCGCTGAGCACGAGGTGGGACTGCAAGAGACGGTGGTAGGCGGCGCCGAAGAGTAGGTCGAGGGCGACCTCCGGGTCGGTGTCCGGCGAGGCTTCTCCTCGCTCGACGGCCCGATCGACCATGACGCGGTGCTGAGTCCGCACCCGCCCGACGAAGCCCTCGCGCCAGATCTCGGCCAGCTCCGGGTCCCGCTGGACCTCCGCAATCAACCCCACCAGGGTGCGGCCCGTCACCGTCCCCTTGGCCACTCTGATGAAGGCGCGAAGCGCGGCGAGCAGGTCCCCGCGAAGGGATCCGGTGTCCGGGAGCGGCTGTCGATCGAGGAACTCGGTGGCGAACGCTTCAAAGACCAGCGTGCCCTTGCTCGGCCACCGCCGGTAGATCGTGGTCTTGCCCACGCCGGCTCGTTGGGCCACCTCGTCGATCGTCAGGTCGACGAAACCCCGTTCGGCGAGCAGCTCGTTGGCGGCGTCGAGGATGGCGCGGTGCGAGCGCTCACTGCGGGGTCGGCCTCTTGGCGCGGGGGGTGAAGCAACAGGTCGGCTCATGGGCTGCAGCGTAGACCTTTATGATACGGTACGTAGCGTCCCGTAAACCACGACGCGCACGTGCATCAAGAGGAGGACCACACATGAATGTCACGATGCTCGGGGCTGGCGGCATGGGTTCTGCGATGGCCGAGCGGCTGTCGGCAACCGGTCACCAGGTGACCATCTGGGCCCGCAACCCGGATCACGCCCGCCGCGCCGGTGTCCCCGTCGCAGCCGACCCGGCGTCTGCAGTTGCCGAGGCGTCGGTCGTCATCACCATGGTGACCCACGGGGAAGCCGTCCACGCCGTCGCCGAGCAGATGCTGCCCGCGATGCGCTCCGATGCGGTGTGGGTGCAGGCCTCCACCGTAGGGGCCGAGTGGGCCGACAGACTGCGCGCCCTCGCTGACGCCGACGGCCGAACGATGCTGGACGCGCCAGTATCTGGCAGCACCGGGCCGGCGCGGAACGGGACCCTGAGTTGGCTGATCGCCGGCCCGGCCACCGCGGTCGATAAGGCGCGACCCGTACTTGACTCATTGGGCGAACGAGTCATCGTCGTCGGCACCGCCGGGGAGGCGAGCCGGCTCAAGCTCGTCGTCAACGCCTGGATGACCGCGGCGACCGTCGCGATGGCCGACGCGCTCGCTGCCTCCGACCGGCTCGGCGTCGCGCGATCGGCGCTACTCGAGGTGCTCGCGGGTGGCCCGCTCGCCATGCCCTACGCACTGCAGAAGGCTCAGCTGATGACCGACGGTGAGTTCACCGCCGGGTTCCCGGTCGAGCTGGCACTCAAGGACATCCGCCTCATCGAGCAGGCGGAAGGCCAGCAGCGGCCGCTCGTGCACGCAGTCGAGCAACGGCTGCAGCGGGCGGTCGACGCCGGCCACGCGCGTGACGACGTCTCCGCTGTCGCGACCGTCAACTAGACAAGACCAGACCAAGCAGAAGGGCAAGCCCGATGGACACAGTCACCACATTCGACGCTGACAGCAGTCGGTACGAGAAGATGGCCTACCGCCGGTCGGGGCACAGCGGCGTTGACCTGCCGCTGGTGTCACTGGGGTTCTGGCAGAACTTCGGTGGTGATCGCCCGATGGAGGTCCAGCGGGCGATCGTGCGACGAGCCTTCGACCTCGGCATCACACACTTCGATCTGGCCAACAACTATGGCCCGCCGTACGGCGTCGCCGAGACCCATGTCGGGCGACTGCTCGCCGAGGACTTCGCGAGGTACCGCGACGAGTTGATCATCAGTACGAAAGCGGGCTGGGACATGTGGCCAGGCCCCTACGGCGACCACGGGTCACGCAAATACCTGCTTGCCAGCCTCGACCAGTCGCTCTCGCGGCTCGGGCTGGACTACGTCGACATCTTCTACTCCCATCGACCGGACCCGGCGACGCCACTCGAGGAGACGATGGGCGCGCTGCATACTGCGGTCCAGCAAGGCAAAGCGCTCTACGTCGGCATCTCCTCCTACGGTCCCGAGCGGACCCGGCAGGCCGCTGCGATCCTGCGCGACCTCGGGACGCCGCTGCTGATTCACCAGCCTTCGTACTCGATGCTCAACCGCTGGGTCGAGGACGGCCTGCTCGACGTGCTTTCCGACATCGGAGCCGGCTGCATCGCCTTCACGGCTCTGGCGCAGGGCCTGCTCACCCCGAAATACCTCGACGGCATCCCGGCGGACTCGCGGGCAGCGGCACACAACTCCACGATGCCTTCAGCAGTGCTGACGCAACACGTGCAGGGCTTGCGGGAGCTCAATCGGCTCGCGGCCGGACGCGGACAGTCGCTGGCACAGATGGCGCTGTCCTGGGTGTTGCGCGACCCGCGCATCACCTCCGTCGTCGTCGGCGCAAGCTCAGTCCAGCAACTCGAGGACAACGTCGCGGCCATCGAACAACTCGAGTTCAGCTCAGCAGAGCTGGCGGCAATCGACACGGTCGCCACGGACGACCCGCACATCGACCTGTGGCGAGACCAGTCACAGATCGGGCCCGACGCCAAGGCACCCCACGCGCCGAACTGATCGCCGTCGCGGCTGAGTAGACGGGCCGCCACCAGACGGAATCCCGTTCTTCATCCAGCCGATCGACGCAGCAAAACCGGGGACGGCCACCACACGTCTCGACCTCACCGCGGCGCCTGGCGTACGAGAAAGGGAAGTCGCTCGCCTGACCACGCTTGATGCCGAAGGTCGGTGGGATGTTCTGGGAGAGGTGCCCTGGGTCGACTGGACCACATGGCTGACCCCCGAGGGCAAGCTGTTCTGCGTCGCCGAACATCACTCCCCGGGCGGCGACGAGATTGAGATAGTGGCCGCATGCTCAGCCGTTTCGGGCTCGTCGGCCGCCTCACGCGACTGGAGCCGCTCTCAGACGATCACGTCGAGGGCCTCGTCGCCGCTGCCGCGGAGGACCGGTCGTCCTTCGCGTACACCACCGTGCCCGACGGCATGGCGGAGACGCGCGCGTACGTAGGGCTGGCGCTGGAGGACCACGCCGCCGCCCGCGCCGTGCCGTGGGCGGTGCGCCGGCTGAGCGACGAACGGCTCGTGGGCACGACCCGCTACCTCGATCTCGATGTGTTCACGGGCCAGCCACCGTGGCCGCCCCGGGTGCCCGGTGGTCGGCGGCCCAGCGACAGCGAGCCACCCACCGCGCTGGAGATCGGCGGCACCTGGTACGCCGCATCCGCGCAGCGCACCGGCGTGAACACCGACGTCAAGCTGACGTTGCTCACGCACGCATTCGAGGTCTGGAAGGTGCGGCGGGTCACCTTCAAGACCGACGCCCGCAACCGCGCCTCGCGGGTGGCGATCGAGCGGCTCGGCGCCCGCTTCGAGGGCATCCGGCGCGTCCATCACGTCGCGAGCGACGGACAAGTACGAGACAGCGCGTACTACTCGATCATCGCCGAGGAATGGCCGTCGGTGGCCACCGTCCTGAAGGCTCGGCTGCGCTGACCTCCGGGCGCCGGCGCCGATCGGTCACCGGCCAGGCGTGTTCACCGATCGCCTGCCGCGGGTGTCAGCAGACGATGCCCCGCACGTACGCGGCCTGGCCGGCGTGCTGCAGGTCGTCGCTGAGCACGCTCACGAGCCGGACGGCGACCGTCACCGGCGGGTCCCAGCTCTCGTCGACGACGCGGTCGAGGTCCGCGTCCGAAAGGCTCTGCACGTACCGCACCGTCGCGCTGTGCACGGCATCGTGGTAGCCCAGCAGTTGGTCCGCCGGCACGCGTACCTGGCCCACCTGCTCGGTGTCGAAGCCGTACCCGATCGCCCCGTCCTCGAAGGGCAGACCACATCGCCGGGACCAGCCGCCTGAGGTCCAGACCTGCTCGGTTCCGGCGAGCCCGGACACATGGTCGTCCTGAACCCGCGTCAGGTGCCAGGCGAGCCAGGCGAGCGTGTTCGCCCCGGCCGCCGGGCGGGTCGTCAGGGCGGCCTCATCCAGACCCTCGACGGCCCGGTGCAGTGAGTCCTTGATCCGCTCGAAGCCGTCGAGCAGCAGCTCGCTGGTGGTGGTCACGGTCGGGTCGTGCTCACGGTCGTCATATCAGGCGGTGATGCTACGGCGAGCCTCGACGAGACGCTGCAAGGTCTGAAAGCTGCATACCCCTACTCCGGCGAAGACGCCTTCGATCCACCGCTGCCGGCCACTAGCTGTTCGGACAGCTGCTGAAGTGCCTGCCGCGCGTAGCCCTTCCACAGCTTGCCGAGCAGGACGACCCCGGGCCGGGTGAGGGCCGACCTGGGATACAGAGTCCACTGCCAGCGGACTTCGGTGCCGGCCTCCGTGGACCCGAACGCCCACAGCCCGTCGACGTGATCCACCAGCAGACCCAGCGCGCCGGTGATGTCCGTCAACCGGTACGCGAACGACCGCGGCGGATCGGTCTCGGTCAGCTGTTCGCGCATGGTCGCGCCGCCGACAAGGGCGACGGTGCGGGTCTGATCCGGAGTGCCCCACGGACCGTCCTGGTCGCGTACCTCTTTGATCGGCGGAAGCGGCCCGTACCACCGGCGAAACAGGAGGGGGAGCGGCATCGGCAGCGTGCGGCTGTACGCCTGCTCCACGCCGACCGGGACCACCAGCGAGTACGCGACACGCTCCGGGGTCATGCCCGGGACCCTATGTCCCTGCCTCGCCGGGGGCGGGCCCAACAGCCGGGCCACTCGCCCGGCACCCTCCTCAGCCTGACGCCGTTCCAGACCGGGCCTTCCCGCGTCGATGCTCACGGTAGCTTTCGCCCTCCAGGCGACGGCACGCGCCTGGAGTCTGATGTCTATTCGTCTCGCCGCTGTTCCGGGCATCGCGCTCGTCGCGGTGCTCGGCGTGGTCTTCGCCATCGCCGGGGGCTCCCCTGCGCGAGCCGCGTTGGCACCCGTCCTGGGTACGTCCGCGACCTTCGCCGTCCTCGCCGGCAGCACCGTGACCAACACCGGCTTGTCGGAGATCGGCGGGGACCTCGGCGTCAGCCCAGGCACGGCGGTGACCGGCTTCCCGCCGGGGGTCGTCACCACCGGGAGCATCCACAGCGCCGACAGCGCGGCCGCCCAGGCGCAGCAGGATCTGACGACGGCCTACAACACCGCCGCAGGGACTCCGAGCTCCGCAACCATCACGACTGACCTCGGCGGTCAGACCCTCGGCCCCGGCGTGTACAGCGGGATCAGCCTGGGGCTCAGCGGAACGCTCACGCTCGACGGGCAAGGGGATCCGAACGCGGCGTTCATCCTGCAGAGCACCAGCACGCTCACCACGGGCACGACCAGCACCGTCGCGCTTACGGGTGGGGCGAGCGCCTGCAACGTCTTCTGGCAGGTCGGCAGCTCGGCGACGCTCGGAGTCGGCTCGGCCTTCGTCGGCACCGTCATGGCCGCCAGCTCGGTGACCGCCGATGCCGGCGCCGCGATCACCGGTCGGCTGTTGGCGAGCAACGCCGCTGTCACGCTCGACTCCAACATCATCACCGTGCCGACCTGCACCGTGACGCCCACGCCGACGCCCACCCCCAGCGACACCCCAACC
>CAXTNT010000014.1:0-61632 GCA_964245825.1 uncultured bacterium
AACCCGAAGATCATGCGGTGACCGACTCACACACCACCCCGCCGGACGCGACCGACGCCCAGCTGGCCCCGCACCGCGAGGGGGTGATCGCGCGACCTGTCGAGACAGGTTTCCGCGAGCCGTTCTCGGACCCATCGTGATGCCATAGCGTGGAGTAGTCCTGGCACGGTGGCCCCGCTAGCACGATGTCGCAGGGAACATCAGGGACCGGGCTCTCGGTGACGTCCCCCTCAACGATGTGGCGACCGAGGTTTCGTCGGTACGTCTCGACAGCCCAGTGCTCGTTGTCGATCGCCCAGACAACGCGAGCGCGCCCTGAGAGCTCCGCCCCTAGGTCCATGCCGCCGCAGCCCGCACATAGCGAGACGGTCGCGTAGCGCTGAGCACCGAGAGGGAACGAAGGTGGCCTGCTCCTTCGCGCGCAGCAACCCGGACGCGCAGATCCGGTCGTGGGCGCTGACGCGATCAAACGCAGCCGCGAGCGGGGCGCCCGATGAGTACCTGTCGAGCGCAGCGGGGTCATCCGGAGCCGAGTGGTCGACACTGATCTAACCGAACGCGCCGAGTGCTGCGTGGGTGGCCCCCAAGAGGCAGCACGTCAGAACCTAACACTGTAGGGTTATGTCTTCGACTTGGAAATCTTCGCCCTCCGGAGGCTCACATGCCCGATGCCAACGGCCCGTCCCTGGCCGGGATTGATGGGGATCTTCTTCTCCTGCAGACAGCACGGCTCAAGGGGCGCCTCCAGGACATGACCGCGGCGGCCTTCGGAGCGGATCTCGACCGACTGAAGCAGCTCGAGCATTCTGGGCTCCTCAAACTGGGCACCAGCGGCGCCCGGCTGACCCTGAAGGGGCGGGAGCATCTGGCGCAGCTGCTGTCCCTGGAGCACCAGCACATCGACCAATCGGCTCTCGGGCGGCTCTATCTCGAGTTCGACGTGCCCAACACCGTCGTGAAGGCGACGGTATCGACGTGGCAGGTACGCCCCGACGGCACGGTCAACGACCACACCGACCCGGCCTACGACGCAGCCGTCGTCGCTCGGCTGGCTGATTCCCACCACCAGAGCTTGCCGCTGATCGCCAACTTCGTGGACCTGGCGCCGAGGTTGGCGCACTATCCGCCCAGGCTCGGGAACGCTCTGGACCGAGCCCGGGCTGGCGAGGGCACGTTCGTCGCGAATCCTCTGGTGGACAGTTATCACCAGGTGTGGTTCGAGCTGCACGAGGATCTGCTCGGGCTGCTCGGCCGTGATCGCGTGGCCGAGGAGATGGAGGGTCTCGCCGAATGACCGCGCCGATCTATCTGGACGGGACGGTCGACGTGGACCGGGCAGATGTAGGCGGCAAGGCCTGGGCGGTGAACCACCTGCGGGCACTCGGGCTCCCGGTCCCGCCGGCCTTCACTCTCGACACCTCCCTGTGTCACCCAACGATCGCCGAGGGTGTCCTTCCAACGGCCGCCATCGGCGCTCTGGATGAGGGCATCCGCCGGCTCGAGTCGGTTCTTGACCGAGGATTTGGGGCCGCGGTCCGTCCGCTTCTGGTGTCTGTCCGGTCGGGAGCGCAGCAGAGCATGCCCGGGATGATGGACACCGTCCTGAACATCGGGACGACCGAGGCCTCGCTCGCAGCGCTGGCGGTCGCGCACGGTGCTGACTTCGCCGCGGATGTGCAGTTGCGTTTCACGGATCTGTTCAGCCGGATCGTGGGCTCCGCACCGCCAGCGCAGGCCCGCGATCAGCTGATCGCCGCGGTGCACGCCGTCTTCCGGTCCTGGAACTCGCCGCGAGCCCTTGCCTACCGCCATCACCATGGCCTGCCCGACGCTGGCGGGACGGCGGTCACCGTCCAGGCGATGGTCTTCGGGAACCTCAACCCCCGGTCCGGAACCGGCGTGCTGTTCACGCGGAACCCGCTCGACGGATCCGCCGGCATGTTCGGGGAGTGGCTACCCGGGGGACAGGGTGAGGACGTCGTCTCCGGGCGGATGACGCCGTCGGCACTGGCTGATCTCGCGGACACGCTGCCCGCCGTCCACGCCCAGCTGATCGAGGCCGCCACCCTGCTCGAGCGCGACGCCCGCGACGTGCAGGACATCGAGTTCACAGTCGAGGACGGCGTCCTGTGGCTGCTGCAGACCCGGTCCGCGAAGCGCTCACCTGAGGCGGCGGTGCGGTTGGCGGTCGCCATGGCACGCGAGGGGATGCTGACCGAGACCGAGGCTCTCGAACGCATCACCGAGGACGGCGTGGCCGCGCTGCTCCGCCCCCGCATCGACCCGGTCGCTCTCGTCGGCGCTGCCGTGCTTGCCTCGGGTGAGCCGGCCTGCCCCGGCATCGCCGCCGGCGTCGTCGTGACCAGCAGCGAGGAGGCCGAGGACCGCTCGGATGACGGGCAGGACGTGGTGCTGGCGACAGCGACCACGGATCCGGACGACCTACACGGCATGATCGCCGCTCGCGCGGTCATCACCGAACTCGGCGGCTCGACGTCACACGCTGCCGTGGTCAGCCGCGAACTCGGGCGGCCATGCGTGGTGGGCTGCGGGAGCGGCACGGTGACGGCGCTGGCCGGGCGAGAAGTCACCGTGAGCGGTTCGACGGGGCATGTCTACGCCGGGCTGCTGCCGGTGCTGCCCGCGATGCCCGACGACCTCGACCTGCTGACCGTCGGACAATGGCTCGGCAAGGCGCAAGGCGAGGCGTTGCTCACCGCCGTCAGAGACGCCGCGACAGCCCGTCGGTGATGTTAGCGCCGAGCGCGAAAGTGACGTCGCCCGAGCCACCGCGGGCGTTGTTGCTCATCTCGAGGTCGCAGTAACCGATCTGCCCGTCGTATTCGACCGCACAGTGGGTGTCGACGTAATACACATTGTGCTTGCGGCAGACATAGCCGTCGATCCGGCGGGCGACCAGGTGCAGCTCGGTGCCGTCGGCGAGAAACCAGGTGATCTCCCCGCCCCGGCCGGTCAGGCCGTCGGCCTCTAGCCACACGACCACGTCCATGTCCTGGGCCAAGGTGACCTCGCCGTCGCGCACGACGTAACCGGTCTTGACGTAGGAACCATCGATCGCGTGCCACATGATCGAGCCGAACGACAGCTGCGGGCCGAAGGTGCCCGATACCCAGCGGTGCGAGAGCAAGGTGCTCGGCAGCCGGGTTCCCCAGGAATGGTCCCGATGGCTCAGGCCGTCCACGGAGTAACTCTCACCGTCGATGACGACCCTGCCGCGTACCCGCCCGGAGGTCTCGTAATGGTTCTTGGCGAAGTCGTCCACCAGCGAACCGCCGGTAGGGAAGAACGAGGTCAGCGGATAGAAATTGCTGATCTCCAGGTCCAGGTCGAGCCCGGGTTCATGCACCTGCAACCGCGGGACACCGGAGTCGACCTGCCAACTGCTCCCGCCCGAGCGAAACCCCCGGGGGGACTCGGGTGTCGCGATGGGCAGTTGGTAGTCATCGCGCCGGAACCGCTTACCCGAATGGGTAAAGACTCCGCACTGCAGGGCGTTTCGGCCGCCCGCGCGATTCGGTTCGTGACCGAGGCGGTGCACGCCACCGACGCCCGCGTCTCGGTCGTACCAGTGCAGGAAGACGCTCTCCTGCCACCACTCGTGGCCGTTGTCCGGGTGGGTGCCTTCGTCGTCGTAGGCGTATTCGTGCACCATCGTGTTGACCCTTTCAGGATACGAGTACTTCGCCCAGCGAACCGTCGACGGTGACGGTCATCCCGGTCACCAGCCGGGTGGAGGCAACCTTGGTGCCCACCACGCAGGGCACCCCGAGCTCGCGGGCCACCATGGCGCCGTGGGACATCGGCCCACCGAGGTCGAGCACGATCGCGCCGGCGCTCGCCAGTGCGGCCGACCAGCCCGGGTCGACCGTCCGCGTGACCAGGACGTCGCCGGGCTCGAAGTCGTCGAACGGGTCGTCCAGCACGCGCACCGTGGCGGTCAACCGGCCTGGTGACGCGGCGACGCCGCGGATCACGCGGTCGCTGACGTCCGCGGCGTGGGGCGGCAGCATCCCTCGGGACCGGATCGCTTGTGCCGAGGGCAGTCCGATCCATCCCGCCTCTGCCTCGAACAGGTCCGGAAGGCTCACCTGGGCGCAGCGCTGGTGCGCCAGCTTGCGGTCGTCGATCTCGGTGGCCGACGGTCCGGGGTCGCCGGCGAGGAGCGCTTTGAGTTCGTCGTAGCGAAGGAACAGGGCATCGCCGGCTTCGGGGAGCGCTCCGCGGGCGGCGAGCAGCGGCCCGGCCGTCTCCAGCACCCGGCGCAATTCGTCGAACAGGAGCACCGCCGGCGCCTTGGAGTTCTCCCGCACCCCCATCATGTGCCGGGATCCGCGCAGCGCGAGCAGGATCGGGGCGCGCCGCAGTGGCCCGACCCGGGCACGCAGATCGGCCTCCGCCGCGGGCCGGGTCGAGGCCGCGGCGGCTGCGGCCTCGGAAGGGCGTCTGATCTCGCGGGCGATCAGCTCCAGTAGCTGCCGGGGTTCCTGCCGCCAGGTCGGCTGGGCCAGTTCCAGCTCCGGCGCGGTGTGGAACCCGAACCGCTCTAGCGCGGCGTCGAAGCTCGCGGCGAAGCCGGCATCCAGCGATCGGATCTCCGGCAGGTCCGCTCCGCGGGTGATTGCCACCCCCAGCGCGGGGTTCTGCTGGGCGGCATCGGCCAGCCGGCGCACCATGTGTGCCATCTCGGCGCTCTCGTTGTTGCCGACACCGACGTGCAGCCGGTTGACGAGGTCGCCCGGCGGCCCGGCGGTGGCCCAGCGGACCAAGGTCGTGGTGACCGTGAAGGCGGTGCCGGCGATGCCGGCCCCGATCATCAGGGTCTGCCAGGCGGCCGCGTGGATCGTCTCGAGATCCTCGATCCAGCGCAGTGAGCCCAACTCGTCGAGCCCGGCCGGGTCCCGGCGCATCCCCCGGATTGCGGCGCGCTGGTTGTCGATGCGGCGCTGCGCCCGGCGACCGGTGTTGATCATGCGGGCTGTGACCGCCGCCCGCGCGGGAGCCTGCCGCAGCCGCTGCGGCCAGGAGAGCGCTTCACCGTCCTGCGCCGGGTCGGGCGAGAGGCCCATGTAACGCTGCAGGGTGGCCCGTTTGGAGTTCCCAGGCATCGCGGCGCCGAGCTGGGCATGCATGTCCGCGTCGACCACCGCATAGCCCCAGAGCGCCAGCCAGAACGGCGGCCGCGGGCCACCGGGTGCCTGCACCTTGAGGGTCTGCTCCAGGAAGTCGTGCAGGCCGTCGCTCTCGAAGCGGAGCACCAGGTCCTGAGTCAGCGGGGTGAGTGGGCGTGGGTAGCCGTCGGCGGAGTTCCCCCGGCTCAGCAGCGCCTGGCCGGTCGGCCAGACGTTGTGCCAGTAGTCCCAGTCGACGAGGGTGGCCGCTCGCGCGTCTGACGTCACCTCCGGTCGAACTTCAGGTGCAGCACTTCCGGGCTGTTGAACGGGACACCCATCTGCCGCGGGATCTCCGCGCCGGGCGTGAGCCGGATGTTCTTCACCTGGGCGAGCAGTTCCTCGAAGGCGATGGCGAGCTGGATGCGGGCGAAGTTTGATCCCAGGCAGCGGTGGATTCCCATGCCGAAGGCCGCGTGCGCGTTCCCCGCGCGGTCCAGATCCAGGACGCCGGCGTTGTCGAAGCGGTCCTCGTCGCGGTTGGCGGAGTAGAAATCGATGGCGATCCGGTCACCCGGCTCGAGCTTGACCCCGCTGAGCTCGGTCGGCGCCATCACGGTCCGGGCCATGAACGACACCGTCGGCTCGAAACGCAGGAACTCATCGAGATCGCTGCGCCACCACTCCGGCTGTCGCAGCCTGGCCTCGATCGCAGGGTCGGTCGCGACGTGATTCGCGATGTTGACCAGCATCCCCCGCGTGGTGTCGAGACCGCCGAGGAACAGCGTGGTCACGATTCCGAGGCGCTGCTCGGGGGTTAAGGGGACGCCGTCCAACTCGGCCTTGACGATCGCCGCCAGGACGTCCTCCCGGCCGGGCGGGGCCGCTTCAACCTCGGCCATGGCCTCCATGGCCACCATGGCCACCCCGGTGAACGTCTCGGGAGTGCTCTCGACGGCTGTGCGCTTCACGGCCTCGACGCCGCGGTCGACCAAATCCTGGTTCTCGGTCACCAGCACGATCCTGGCCAGCGAGCCGGCGCTGAACGGGATCGCGTAGTCGTGCACGAACTCCATCTCGCCGCTTTCGACCACCTTGGCCAGGGCCTCGCGAGCGATCGCCCGCATGTCCGGCTCGTAGCGCAGCAGGAAGGACCGGGAGAAGTAGGGGTTGAGCAGCTGACGGAAGCCGCGGTGTTCGGGCGGGTCGGCATCCAGAGGGATCAGCCGTAGCGGCAGGGCACCCTTGAGCGCCGGGTTGGCCGAGCTGAAGATCTCCGGGTGTTCACAGACCGTGCGGACGTCGTTGTACTTGGTGATGAGGTAGTAGCCCCCGTCGGCCTCGGTGTGGAGCACCGGGCAGCGTTTGCGGGCCTCGACCAGCGCCTCGACGAAGTTCTCCCGCTGATCGTCGTCGAACACGTCAACCCGCTCGAGGATCTCTTCTACGGTCCTGGTCATGACCACTCCCTAATTTCCGGCGGGTGACGCTCACCACAACGTAGCAAACAGTGTTTGGTTAGGACAACCTGGTCGGGTCTGCTCCGCCCACGGGTCCGACTACGAGCGGGGGACCTCGTTCCAAGGCCTGCCCTTGTCGACACGCGGCTCCGCAGGCAGGCCCAGCACCCGCTCGCCCAGGATGTTGCGCAGGATCTCGGAGGTCCCACCCTCGATGGAGTTGGCCCTCGACCGGAGATAAGCCTTGGGCAGTTCGGTGCCGCCATGCACGGCAGCGGCATCGGGCCGGGTCTCGGCATAGCTGCTGACCAGCGCCCCCGCCAGACCCATCAGGTCCACGCAGAACTCGTAGACCGCCTTGTTCGACTCGGCCATCTGCAGCTTTGCCACGGAGCCCTCGGGGCCGGGCTCGCCCGCTGCCCGGGCGGTCGCCGCCCGCAGTGTGGTGAGCCGGGCCGCCTCGGCCTGTGACCACAGGCGCAGCAGCCGGTCGCGGTCCAGGGCGCTCGTCCGGCCTTGCGCGGTCAGCTCCTCGAATAGCGTGACCGCCTGGCCGATCGGCCCGGCGCCGCGCTCGGTGACGCTGCCGCCGAGGGAGACCCGTTCGTTCATCAGGGTGGTCATGGCCACGCGCCAGCCGGCCCCGACCTCGCCGAGGCGGCACTCCTCGTCGACCGCGACGTCGGTGAGATAGACCTCGTTGAACTCGGCCTCGCCGGTCAGCTGCCGCAGCGGGCGGACGTCCACGCCGGGACTGTGCATGTCCAGGCAGAAGAAGGTGAGCCCACTGTGCTTGGCGACGCCAGGATCGGTGCGTGCAAGCAGCAGGCCCCAGCGGGCCACGTGCCCCAGCGTGGTCCAGACCTTCTGCCCGTTGACGATCCACTGGTCGCCGTCCCGTCGCGCGCTAGTGGCCAGAGCGGCGAGGTCGGACCCGGCCCCGGGTTCGGAGAACAGCTGACACCAGATCTCCTCGCCGGTGAACAGCCGGCGCAGCCAACGGGCGCGCTGCTCGCGCGATCCGTGCGCGGAGATCGTCGGTGCCGCCATACCCAGGCCGATGACGTTGCGGTCGCGCCAGTCCTGACACCCCGAGGCCAGGAACATCGCCTCCACCGGCGCTTGTAGCGCTGAGTCGAGACCGCGGCCACCGTCGCCGGCCGGCAGCTGCGGGAAGGCCAGCCCACGGTCGAAGCGGGCCTCGCGCAGCAGCCGGTCGTCCGTGATCGCAGGCGGCAGCTCGAGCAGAAGCTCGGCTACATCACGGCGCAGCTCGGGCGGGAGGAGCCCGGCGCCGGGCAGGTCCGCGACCGCGGTCATCGCACTCCGTCCTCGACAGCCTTTCGGGCAGTGTTCCCGGGCCCGGTGTCGACGGCTAACCTAACACCGATTGGTAGCCTTCGACGAGGGAGCCCCGTGCCCACCACATTCGACCTGACCGGACGCAGCGCCCTCGTCACCGGGGCGGCGCAGGGGATCGGCCACGCGATCGCCCAGCTGCTGCACGCCAGCGGAGCGCGCGTCATCGCCGCCGACTTCAACGACGAGGTGCTGCGCGGTGCCTGGCCCGAGAGCGAGCGGGTGCTCCCGGTGACCGTCGACGTCAGCAACGCCGACAGCGTGGTCGCGGCGGTGGCGGGGGCATCGCGATGGGCCGGTGGCGTGGACATCCTGGTGAACAACGCCGGCATCACCCGGGACGGGGTGGTGTGGAAGATGGACGACGCCGCCTGGCAGAGCGTGCTCGACGTGCACCTGTTCGGCACCTTTGCCATGACCCGGGCCGCGATCCCGGCGATGCGGGCAGCCGGCCACGGCCGCATCATCAATGTCACCAGCTATACCGGCCTGCACGGCAACATCGGCCAGTCGAACTACGCAGCCGCCAAGGCCGGGATCGTCGGGTTCACCAAAGCGGTCGCCAAGGAGGTGTCAAGGTTCGGCATCACCGTGAACGCCGTCTCCCCCAATGCCGCCACCGCCATGGTCGCCGCCGTTTCGCCGGCGCAGCTGGCCGCCCTGACCGAGGCGATCCCGGCCGGCCGTTTCGCCGAGCCCGCCGAGATCGCCCCAGCGGTCGCCTTTCTGGCCTCTGACGAGGCGTCTTATATCACCGGCGCGGTGCTGCCGGTCGACGGCGGGATGTCGATGTGACGCCGACCGGCACCCGCTCGGCCGTGACAATGACGGACGCGGAGATCGCGGATTTCCTGGCCGCCCCGCGCACTGTGGTGCTGGCGAGCATCGGTCCAGACGGGCTGCCGCACCTCAGCTCGCTGTGGTACGTCACCCACGAACAGCAGCTGGCGATGTGGACGTACGCGCGCAGCCAGAAGGTGCTGAACCTCCGCCGTGACCCGAGAGCGACCCTGCTCGTGGAGACCGGTCAGACCTACGACACCCTGCGCGGGGTCGCCATCGACGCCACCGCGAGCCTGCTGGACGCGCCCGACGACGTCCTGGCACTGGGGCTGGAGCTGAACGCGAAATATCCCGGAGCGCCAGCCCACAGCTCGGCCCGCAACGTGCTGGACGGCGTCCGTCGGCAGGCCGCGAAGCGGGTCGGCCTGGTCTTCACCCCGCTGCGCTACCGATCCTGGGACCACTCCAAGCTGTGACCGGTTGGAGCCGCCGAGGCCTCCGCGCCGGGCTCAGCCGAGGGCGACCAGAGCCGCATTGACGACGGCATCGGTGTCTAGCTCGAACGCCCGGTAGATCTCGGGGATGCTGCCGGACTGGCCGAAGTCGTCGACACCGAGCGGCAGCGTACGGCTGCCGTGCACGGCCCCCAGCCAGGCCATCGCATGTGAGGCCGCGTCGTGCACCGTGACGATCGGCACACCGGGCTCCAGCAGCCCCGCCACGTGCGGCCGCTGCGCCCGAACAGCCAGGTCCCGCACCGGCGCGCGCCGCGCCCCCACCCAGCCCCGATAGAGCCGGTCGAGGGAGGTGACATCCACTACCGGCGCCTCGATCCCCTCGTCCTGCAGGGTCTCCGAGGCGAGCAGCACCTCGGGCGTCACGGCGCCGGAGCTGATCAGCTGCACCCGGGGGCCGCCCTCGGCCGGGACCTCGCGCAGCAGATAGCCACCCGCGAGCACCGCGGTCCGCAGGTCGTCGGCACCGATCCGGTCCAGCGCTGCCGCGAACGGTTCCTGCGGCAATGGCCGGGTCGACAGCCGAAGATAGAGCGACCGGGCCGGCCGGTCCAGGTCGGACAGCTCCCGCAACCCGTCGCAGAGCAGCCAGTCCAGGGCAGTGGCGTACGCCGGTTCCGCCATCGTCACGCCGGGGAGTTCGACGCCGAGGGAGGCCGTGACCGTGGACTGGTGCGCCCCGCCCTCCGGCCCGAGGGTGACGCCACTGGGCGTGCCGGCGATGACGAACCGGGCGCCGTTGTAAGCGGCATAGATGAAGGCGTCGAGCCCGCGGCAGACGAACGGGTCGTAGACGGTGCCGATCGGCAGCAACAACTCCCCGGAAAGGTCCCACGTCAGACCGAGCTGGCCGAGCGCGGAGAACAAGTTCATCTCGCTGATGCCGAGCTCGATGTGCCGACCGGCCGGGCTCTGTTTCCACCGCAGGGTTCTGGCCTCGCCGAGCCAATCGGTGAGCTCGGCCGGGGCGAACACACCCACCTTGTTGATCCACCCGCCCAGGTTGGTCGAGACCGCCACGTCGGGCGCGACGGTCACAATCCGGTCCGAGCAGGCCTCGCGTGCCAGCGCGGTCAGGGCCCGGCCGAAGGCCTCCTGGGTGGACAGGACCTGCCCGGCCTTCGGCGGGCTCAGCACGGAGGCGGGAACCCCGGCGGGGGCGGCCCGGGTACGCGGCCAGCTGCGGCGCGCGGCCAGATTCCCCCACCGCAGGGCAGCGGCAGCGACAAGCCGGCCGGCCGGCGAGTCCGGGGGCATCCTGGACCACTCGTCGCTGACGGTGAGCCCAGACGCGGTCCGCTGGCGGTCGGTCTGCTCGGTGGTGAGCAGGGCGGAATGGTTGAGCGGGTCTCCCGCGATCTCCAGACCCCAGCCCTTGATGGTGTACGCGAACACGACCGTGGGCTGGTGCGGTGTCCGGTCCGCGGCCCGGAACGTCTCGAGCAGAGCGGCGACATCGTGACCGCCGAGATTGGTGACCAGCGCCGGGATGTCCTCGTCCGGCACATCGGCGAGCAGGTCCACCAGCGCCGGATCGGCCTGGCAGAGCGCCTTACGCGCAGCGGACCCGGCCAGCCCGAACAGAGCCTGGTACTCGTCGTTGGGCATGGCGTCTATGCGTTGGCGAAGCGCCTCGCCTCCCGGGCGCGCGAACACCTCCTCCAGGCGCCGGCCGTACTTCGCCTCGAGGACCTGCCAGCCGGCATCGGCGAAGGCACGCTGGAGGCCGGTGACCTTGATGCCGGGCACCACCCGGTCGAGGCTCTGCCGGTTGAGATCCACGACCCAGAGCACGTTGCCCAGCCCTGCCAGGGAGGGGTCGAGCAGCGCCTCCCAGATGTTCCCCTCGTCGAGTTCGGCGTCGCCCAGCAGCGACACGAAGCGCGAACTGGGGCGCTCGCCGAAATGGGCATCGACATAGCGGCGCGCGGCGGCCGCGAACAACGGGGCAGTGGCGCCCAGACCCACGGACCCGGTGGAGAAATCCACCCGGTCGTGGTCCTTGCTGCGGGACGGGTACGCCTGCAGGCCGCCGGCGCTGCGCAGCTCGCGCAGGTGGCGCTCCTCCAGGCCCCCCAGGAGGTAGTGGATGGCGTGCAGGACCGGGGAGGCGTGCGGCTTGACGCTGACCAGATCGCTCGCGTCGAGGTGGGCGAACCACAGGGCCGTCATCAAGGTGACCATCGAGGCGCTGGAGGCCTGATGGCCGCCTACCTTGATGCCGTCGTTGTTCGGCCGGTCGTGGTTGGCGGCGTCGACGATGCGCACCGCCAGCCACAGCACCCGCTCCGCGATCTCCTCCAGTGCCTGGACCTCGGCAGCGGTGAGCGGCGCGGGCTGCGGCGCGATGGGGCTCACCGGCTGCTCGGCTGCGTGTTGCCCAGCCGGGCGTTGTCACGCTGAGGGTTGTCAAGCTGGGCGCTGTCGGGCTGCGCGCGGCCCGGTTGCGGGATGCCCAGTGCGTCCCCCAGCGCCGACCGGCACAGGGCGGGGTTGCCGAAGAGCAGCTGGGAGGTCTTGGCCCGCTTGAGGAACAGGTGGATCGGGTGATCCCAGGTGAACCCGATCCCGCCCATGAGCTGCAGTGCATCCCCCGCGACCTGGGTCAGGGCCTCAGAGCAGGTCGCCCCGGCGAGGGTGGCTGCCACCGCAAGGCTTTCACCGCCCGCTGGCCCGTCGCCGACACCGAAGGGTGCGGCGGCCGATGCCGCCAGCAGCGCGGCGTCCACGGTGGATCGCGCGGACTGGGCGGCGACGAGCATGTCGGCGCAGCGGTGCTTCACCGCCTGGAAGGAACCGATCGGCCGGCCGAACTGGATCCGGGTCTGCACGTGGTCGACGGTCATCTCCAGGACCCGGTCGATGCACCCCACCTGCTCGGCGGCTAGGCCTGCGATGGCGTGCAACCACAACCGGCCGAGCCACGACTCGTCCGTCGACGGGCCCTGGGGCGTCGCGGGCGCGGCCCGAAGTTCCAGCCGGGCGAGCGGCCGGGTGAGATCCATCGGGGGCAACGGGTGCCAGCTGGTCCCGGGCCCGCCGCCATGATGGGCGAGCAGGAATAGCCGGGTCAGCGACCCGTCCCGGGCAGGCACCAGCACCAGATCGGTGCCGGCGCCGTCCAGGACGAAAGGCACCACACCGGTCAGCTCCCAGCCGGAGGACGTCTCTGCCGCGACCGGCAGGTCCCGCGCGGACCAGCGTCCGGTCCCGGCGTCCAGGCCCAGCGCGACGGTGGTCGAACCGTCGGCGATGCCGGGCAGGACGGCGGTGTGCGACTCCGTGTCGCCCGCGAGCAGCACTGCCGTCACCGCGAGCAGACCGGTCGACAGCAGCGGCAGACAGGCCAGGGCCCGGCCGGATTCTTCCAAGACCACGCCGAGCTCGCGGGGGCCGTAACCCGCACCGCCGAACTCCTCGGGGACGAGCAGGGCGAGGGCGCCGAGCTCGCCGGACAGCCGAGACCAGAGCGCGGCGTCGAAGGGCTCCGGGCCGTCCATGACCCGCCGGACGTCCTGCTCAGGTGCGGTCCGCTCGAACAGACGGCGTACGGTCGCGCGCAGTTCGAGCCGCGCCGCCTCGAGCTCAGCACTCTGTTCCAGCGCCGCCAGCCCAGGCGGGTCCGTTTCCGAGGCGTGCGTCGTCACCGCGCGTGCGCCCGGCGTCATCGGGCCGCCATCCGCAGCGCGCCGTCGAGCCGGATCGTGGTGCCGTTGAGCATCGGGTTCTCCGTCACATGGCACAGGAGGGCCGCGAACTCGGCGGGGTCGCCGAGTCTCGATGGGTGCGGGACCGCGGCGGCCAGCGATTCCCGAGTCGCGGCGGGCAATGACGCCAGCATGGGGGTGTCGAACGATCCGGGCGCAATCGCCACCACCCGGATCAGCTGCTCGGCCAGCTCGCGCGCCAGCGGCAGCACCATCCCCGCGATCGCCGCCTTGCTCGCGGAGTACGCCGCCTGGCCCACCTGACCGTCGTAGGCGGCGACGGAGGAGGTCAGCACCAGCACCCCCCGCTCACCCCCGATCGGATCGACGCTGCCAAGAGCACCGCTGACGGCGCGGACGAGGTGGAAACTGCCCAGGACGTTGATCTCCAGCGCGGCGAGAAAGGCCGCGCTCGACAGCGGCCCGCGGCTGCCGTGCACCTTGCCCGCCGCAATTACGCCGGCGCACGCGACGCCGCAGCGCACCGGCCCGGCCTCTCCCGCCACCCGGACGGCCGCATCGATCGCGTCTCCGTCCCGCACGTCGGTGACGACCAGCCGCCCGCCCACCGCGGCGACCCGCTCGGCGGCGCCCGGGCTGTCGAGGTCCGCAGCCACGGTGTGAACCCCGCGCTTGGCGAGGGCCGCCACGCATGCCAGGCCCAGGCCGCCGGCGCCGCCGGTGACGACCGCGCTGGCGCCCGAGAGGTTCATCGAGCGAGGTCCGTCCCGGTGGCGAGGAGCTCGCCACCGTCGATAGTGACGATGGTGCCCGTGATGTAGGCCGCACGCCGATCGCAAAGGAAGGAGACGAGGTCCGCGACCTCCTCCGGCCGGCCGATCCGGTCCAGCGGATTCAGCGGGGATCCGGTCCGTTCGACCCACGCCAGGATCGGCTCCACGAGCTCGGTGTCGACCTTGCCGGGGGCGACCCCGACTACTCGTACGCCGTCGCGGGCCCACTCGAGGGCCAGCGCCCGGGTCAGCATGAGCAGCGCGGCCTTGCTGACGTTGTACGCGGTGAGCCCGCGGGAGGGATAGAAGCCCGCGGTGCTGGCGATGTTGACGACGACGCCGCCCTTCTCACCGGCCCGTTCGGACGTCATCGCCTCCTTGGCCCGGCAGGCGAGATACCAGGGAGTGGTGAGGTTGAGGTCCAGGACCGCGTCCCAGTCGGCGCGGGAGTACTTCTCGCTACGGCTGGTCGCCGGCAGCAGTCCCGCGTTGTTGACCAGGATCCGCCAGCCAGGATGCTGGGCATCCGTGACCTCGGCCAGTACCACCTCGACGAGCGCATCGACGGAGGCGGCATCGACGAGATCGGTCGGGACGGCGATCGCGCGCCCGCCACCGGCCCGCACCTGCTCGGCAGTCGTGGCCAAGCCCGCGGCAGAGCGGGCCGCGAGCACCAGGTCGTACCCATCGTTCGCGAGCCGGACCGCGGTCGCGGCGCCGATCCCGCGGCTGGCACCGGTGACCAGCGCCAGCGGGCGCGGCGACGTGGTCCCGGTACTCACCGCTCCACAGGCCGGGTGCCCGGGCACATCAGCGGCTGCCGGCCGGAGAGAGCGCGGCAGTGTGGGCGGAGAGGCCGCCATCGACGTTGACGACCTGGCCGGTGATGAACGCGGCCGCATCCGAGACCAGGAAAGCCACCAGCGCCGCCACATCCTCGGCTCGGCCGAGGGCGGGGGTGAGGTGTGCGTCCAACAGTTCTTGCAGGCGCTCCGGCGGCACGGTCTCGCGCAGACCGTCGGTCTCGACGATCCCCGGCGCAACCGCGTTGCAGCGGATCCCCTGCTTGCCGTAGCGCGTCGCCACCGTGCGCATCAGTGCTTCGAGGCCGCCCTTGGAGGCGTTGTAGGCAGTACGCAGGCTGCTCCCCGTGCTGCCCTTGACCGAGGAGGTGATCACGATGGCGCCGCCACCAGCCGCGATCATGCCGGGTAGGACCTGACGGCAGGCGAGCATGCCTCCCGTCAGGGCGACGTCGAGCACGGCCCGCCACAGGCCGAGGTCCATCGTGACGACATCGAGATCACGGCTCATGAACTCGCCGCCGGTCGGCGCCGCGTTGCTGTGCAGGATGCGCACCGGGCCGAACTCGGCGGCGAGCGCCGGGACGACCTCCGCCCAGGCCTGTTCGGAAGCGACGTCCAGCTGCCGACCGACCGCGACCCCGCCGGCATCCACCACGGCGGCCGCGACCGCCTTCGCGGCCGCCTCGTTGATGTCGGTGACCGCGACGGTTGCTCCGTCCAGGGCCAGCGCGTGTGCCGAGGCGGCGCCGATGCCGGAGCCGCCGCCGGTGACCAACGCCACCCGGCCGACGAGCGGGCCGGACACCTCAGAGCGCGCGGGGGGTGAACCGCACCGGCAGGGAGTGCAGCCCGTGCTGATTGGTGCCACCGCCCCACACCGGCTCGCCGTCGAGCTCGAAATCGGGCATGCGATCGAGCAGTGCCTCGATGCCCAGGGTCAGCTCGATCCTGGCCAGCGGTTCCCCGATGCAGCGGTGCCGGCCGCTGCCGAAGGCCAGATGCTGGTTGGCCTCGCGGGGGACCACGAACTTCTCGGGGTTCTCGAAGCGATCCGGGTCGCGGTTGGCCGCTCCGTACGTCAGCATGACCTTCTCCCCGGGGCAGATCGTCTCGCCGCGGACGTCGGTCTCCACGACGGCGGTGCGGGCCATGTTCCAGACCGGCGGGTGCAGCCGCAAGCTCTCGTCGATGACGTAGGGGATCAGCGAACGGTCGGCGAGCAGCCTGTCCCGCAGGCCCGGTTCGGCGGCGATCCGGTAGGCCGCCGTCGCGATCCCGTTCACGGTGGTCTCGTGGCCCGCCACGACCATGAGCTGGACCATGCCGAGCAGTTCCCGCTCCCCGATCGGCTGCTCGTCGATGGTCGAGTTGACGAGCCGGCCCAGGATGTCCTGCGGTTCCTTGCCGCGGCGGACCTCGATCTGCTCCTCGAGGAATGCCTCGAGTTCCTGCGCCCGGGCACGGGCCTGGGTGCGGTCGTGTCCGACAGCCGCCAGGAAGGCGGAGGCGAGGTCGCGGATGCGCCGCCATTCGGAAGGGTCGAGGCCGAGGATCAGCGAGATCGCCAGCACCGGGACGGGGAGCGCGACATCGTTGACCAGATCGGCCTTGCCGACTGGCAAGACGTTGTCGAAGGCCTCCCTGACGATGTCCTGGATCCCGGGTACGAAGGGCGCGAGGGCCCGCTCGGTGAAGAACGGCAGCGCGAGCCGGCGGTACTTCGTGTGCTGCGGAGGGTCGAGCTCGGCCGGGATGACCGGCATCGATGCTCCGGTCGGCGGGATCATGATCCCTTGCGCCACCGAATAGATCTCGTGGTTCTGGGCGGCGAACGCGACGTCGTTGTACTTGGACAGGGCCCAGAAGCCACCCCCCGTGTCACTCCAGGCCACCGGGCACGTCTCGCGCATGTCGTTGAGCGTCTCGAACAGATGCCCGAACAACTCCTGGTCGGTGTTGTCCAACTGATAGCTGGGCCGTGCCGGTGCCTCGGTCACAAGAAGCTCGCTCTCTCGTCGTGCGGGTCTCGTCGTGCAGGGTGGATCGGTGCAGGGTGGGGATCGGTGCAGGGACCGCGATCAGTTGTCGTAGACGATCAGGCCGCGCATCGTCCGGCCGCCGAGGAGGTCGTCGTAGCCCTCGTTGATCTGCTCGAGCTGATAGGTCTGGGTGACCAGTTCGTCGAGCTTGAGCAGTCCGCGCTTGTAGAGCCGCAGCAGCATCGGGATGTCGGCGTGCGGGTTGCAGCCACCGAAGACGTTCCCGACGATCTCCTTCTGCGACAGGATCAGGTCGATCAGGACCACGTCGACGTTGCTGATCGTGGGGTTGGCCACCGAGGTGAGGCAGGCCCGGCCGCCCTTGCGCGTCAGCAGCATCAGGGGCATCAGCATGTCCCCGGTCATCAGGCTCGCGGTCATGATCGTGCGGTCGGCCATCACGCCGCGGGTCAGTTCCTGCACGAGCGGCATGGCCTCCTCCATGGAGGCGCACGCATGCGTCGCACCCACCATCTTGGCGCCCTCGCGGCGGTACTCGTAGGGATCCACCGCCACGATCGTGTCTGCGCCCGCGATCCGCGCGCCCTGGACGGCACTGGAGCCAACCCCTCCGGTCCCGACCACGACGACCGTGTCCCCCGGTCGGACCCCGGCGCGGTTGACCGCCGCACCGAATCCGGTGGTGACCCCGCACCCGACGAGGGAGGCGATCTCCAGCGGGATGTCGTCGTCGACCTTGACGCAGCTGTCCTCGTGAACGACGACATAGGGACTGAAGGTGCCGAGCAAGGACATCGTGTGGACGCCCTGGCCGCGCGCGTGTACCCGGAACTTGCCGTCGTCGATGGGCAGCCCCTCCATGATCACGGCTCCGTAGTCACAGAGCTGCGACATGCCGCTCGCGCACCAGCGACAGTGCCCGCAGGCCGGCATGAAGGCCATCACGACGTGATCGCCGACCTTCAGCCGCCTGACCGACGAGCCGACCTCCTCCACGATGCCGGCGCCCTCGTGACCGCCCACGATCGGCAGACCGGTCGGCAGATCGCCCTTGACGGAGTGGTCGTCGGAATGACAGAGCCCCGACGAGGCCAGCTTGATCCGGACCTCGTTGGGCTGCGGATCATCGAGCTCGACATCCTCGACGTTCCAGCGCTTCTCCCCCGACCACAGAATGGCTGCCTGCGTCTTCACCGACGGACCCCTTCCCTTCGTGTGTTCCTGCTCACAAGATATAGAACGGCGTTTGGTTTAGCAACGGGATGGTGTCACCTGCGGGAGTGCGGCCTAGGCGGTGATGGTCGCCCCGGTCGAGCGCTCGACGTGCACGGTCTGGGCCTGAGTGAACGAGAGCAGACCAGCCAACCCGTTCTCCACGCCGAGGCCACTGTGCTTGACACCGCCGAACGGCGTGTGGGGGAGCAGGGCCGCGTGCGTATTCACCCAGGTGTAGCCGCACTCGAGCCGCTCGGCCAGCTGCTGGGCGCGCTCGGAGTCGGCCGACCAGACGGAGCCGGACAGACCGAAGGTGGTGTCGTTGGCCCGCCGAAGTGCGTCCTCCGGGTCGCTGAACGGCAAGATCGGCAGCGCGGGGCCGAACTGCTCCTCCGCCACGATGCGCTCGGTCTCCGAGGCCCCCACCAGGATGGTGGGCGGGAAGAAGAAGCCCGGACCGTCGATCGGTGCGCCACCGGACAGTGCCCGTACCCCGTTACCCAGAGCTTCGCTGACCAGAGCCTTGACCCGCTCGAACTGTGGCTTCGTGGAGAGCGGTCCCATCTGGGTCTCGGCTGCGGTGGGATCGCCCACCAGCGTGGCGCCGGCGATCACGGCCATGGCCTCGGCCAGTTCGTCATGGATGCTCTCGTGGACATAGATCCGCTTGGGCAGCGCGCAGGCCTGGCCGGTGTTGAAGAAAGCGGTCCCGAGGATCTTCTGCGCGGTAGCGGCGACATCGACGTCCGCGAGCACGATGGCAGCGTCGTTCCCGCCCAGTTCCAGGGTCACCCGTTTGAGGTCCGGGGCGGCGGCGACGTTGACCTTGATGCCGGCGGCTACCGATCCGGTGAAGGTGATCTTGCGCGGCACCGGGTGCGAACTCATCGCGGCGCCCAGGGCATCACCGCCGCTCACGACGTTGACGACGCCGGGCGGCAGGACCTCTGCGATCAACTCCCCCATGCGCAGGGTCGCGATCGGCGTGAACGGTGACGGCTTGAGCACGACGGTGTTGCCGGCCCGCAGCGCGGCCGAGATCTTCCACATCGACAGCCCGATCGGGAAGTTCCACGGCGTGATGGCCGCGACCACACCGAGCGGGCGCTGGGCCACCTCGATCTTGGCGGCGGCGTCGTCCTGCAACAGCTGCCGGGGGATGTCCAGCGCGGCGAAGTATTGCAACCACATGGCAGCGATGGCCGGCTCCATGCCAGCCAGCGGCAGCGGCTTGCCAGTCTCCTGGGACAGCAGGCCGCCCAGCTCCTCGCCTGCTCCGGCCAGCCGCTCGGCAAGCAGCAGCATGGCCTTGGTGCGGGCCCCTTCATCGGCGCCCCAACCGGGCGCCGCTGCCTTCGCGGCGGCGAAGGCCTCGTCCAGCTGCGCGGGGGTGCACTCCGGTGCTTGGGCGAAGACCGCTCCGGTGGCCGGGTTGACGACATCGAACGTCGCGCTGGTGGCGACCTGCCGCCCTCCGATGGTCATGTTCGGCATGGTTTCTCCTTGGGTGACCGGCGCGCGCTAGCCGAGGGTGAGGACTCCGCCCGAGACGTTACCCGACGTCGTTAGGTTACGGAAGTGCGGCGTCGGGGCGATCACGGAGCTCCGAGGGCCTCGATGAAGATGCCATAGAGCTTCTCGAAGCTTCGCATCAGGCGACCCTCGTCCGCCGACTCTGCGTCGAACGTCCCCCACCACTCGACGAAGGTCCCTCCCGCGGTGAGAGGCCGAAGCCGCAGTTGGCCGAGATAGTCGCGAACCGGGAACGGAGAGGGCCCGAAGAAGCTGTATGCAAGCGAGCGGTCGATCGCGTCGTAGCGTTCGAGGCGTTCCTCGACCGTGCTCCCGTCCGCGAGCACGAGGTGCCGGACAGCGCCCACCGGGCCGTGTCCGGTGCCGCCCGTCAATTCCGTGGCCGCGATGCGTGGGTTCCACGTGTGCCACGTCCCGAAGTCTCCGACCCGCTCCCATGCCAGCTCCACAGGAATGTCCAGGACCGCGGTCACAACTGCCGTTGCCATGAAGCGGGAGCCTGTCCCGGCCACGGGAATCAGTCAAACGTGCCGGCGCTGAACGTCCATGAATCCAACGGCGTTAGGCTGAGCACCGCCGCACCCTGCGACCAAGGAGTTCCCCGTGGCGATAGCACCCACGACCGCGGTCGACGACAGGAGCGACATCGAGGATGTCCTGCACCTGTACTGCACGCTGCTCGACAACCGCCGTCCCGATCTGCTGGTGACCGAGGTCTACGCACCGGATGCCGTCGACGACCGCCGTCGGGGCACCCTGCGGCAGGGAACGGAGGAGCTGCAGGACTATTTCACGGCCGCCCTCGGCGTGCTCGAGGCCACCGTGCACCTGCTGAGCAATGTCGTCATCCGCCTGGACGGTGAGGACGCGCGGGCCAGCAGCCGGGTGCAGGCCTGCCACTGGTTCGCCGCGACGGCCCGGCTGGGACCGGTGCGTGCCTGTGAGTGTGTGCTGGTAGCGACCTATGACGACGAGTTTCACCGGTTTTCTTACGGCTGGCGGATCACTCGCCGCCAGGTCACGGTTGGGGGACCTGGAGGTCTGCTGACCGGCACGATGCCGGCTGCCTGGGCGGGTTTCGGCGGGATCCACGGCGGCGGACCGGGCCAGGCGTGACGGCGGGTCGGACCGACGAGTGAACGCCGACTCCCTAAACCAATCTAAGTTAGGTACGCTTGCCAGCATGACCCTGGCGACCGTCGACGTGAGCATCCGGGACGTTGGTCCGAGGGACGGCCTGCAGAGCGTCGCCGCCTCGCCCGCGGCAGCCGTCAAGGCGACGCTCGTGAGCCGGCTGGCCGCGGCAGGCATCCCCCGGATCGAGGCGGGTTCGTTCGTCAGCCCGACGGCCGTGCTACAGATGGCCGATTCGGACGAGGTCTTCAGCAACGTCGAGCGGCGGCCAGGCAGCGCGCTGGAGGCCCTCGTCCTGGACGAACGCGGCACCCGGCGGGCGATCGAGGCCCGGCCCGACGCGTTGGTGACCGTGGTAGCCGCCAGCGACACCTTCAGCAGACGCAACGTCCGGCGTTCGACCCGGGAGGCGCTGGACACCGCGATCAACATCCGCGCGCTGGCCCAGCAGGCCGGCCTGGACACCGTCGTGGACATCGCCACCAGCTTCGGCTGTGCCTATGAGGGGCCGGTTCCGGTCGCCCGGGTCGCGTCGGTGGCCTGGGATCTGGCCAGGGCCGGCTTCACCGAGATCACCCTGGCTGACACCACCGGGATGGCCACCCCGACCGCGGTGACGCGGGTCGTGGCCGCCGTGGTGGCGCAGGTTGGGCCGGACGTACGGATCGGCCTCCATTTCCACAACACCCGCGGCCTGGGACTGGTCAACGTGATGAGCGGCCTGGACGCCGGGGTGCGATTGTTCGACGCCAGCATCGGCGGTATCGGCGGGTGCCCGTTCTCCCCCGGTGCGACCGGCAACATCTGCACCGAGGACCTCGTGAACCTGCTGCATTCCCTGCGGCTGGAAACGGGCACCGATCTACCGGCGCTCGTCGGCGCTGCTCGGTGGCTCGAGGGTGAACTCGGCTTCGCTCTCCCCGGGCAGCTGATGCGAACCTCCGCCGCCGGGTCTGCGGACCTGGCCACCGCCTCGTGACGGGCGCGCTGACGGGGCTGCGCGTGGTCGAGCTGGGCCAGATCATCAGCGGCCCGTTCTGCGGTCACCTCTTCGCCGATCACGGCGCCGAGGTCATCAAGGTCGAACCACCAGGCGGCGACGCGATGCGGCACTGGGGCGGGATGTACAAGGGCGTCGGGCTCTATTGGCCCGTCATAGGCCGGCGGAAGCGTTCGGTGACAGCGGACCTGCGTAAGCCCGAAGGACAGGATGCGGTCCGCCGGCTGATCGCGACAGCCGACGTACTCATCGAGAACTTTCGGCCCGGCACATTGGAGCGGTGGGGGCTTGGACCGGAGGGTCTGCATGCCGCCGATCCCGATCTGGTGATCGTCCGAATCAGCGGGTACGGGCAGACCGGGCCCTATCGCGACCGCGCGGGTTATGGCTCCATCGGCGAGGCGATGAGCGGGTTCCGACACCTGTCGGGTGAACCCGGGCGCCGCCCGGTACGCGTGGGCATATCGCTGGCCGACGCGCTGGCCGGGACTCAGGGCTTCACCGGCGCGCTCATGGCACTGTTGTCAGCCACCCTCAACCCGGGGCGGCCACGCGGTCAGGTCATCGACGTCGGTCTTTACGAAGCCATGTGGATGTACATGGAGAGCATCCTCCCCGAGTGGGACAAGCTCGGCGAGAGCCGCGGGCCCACCGGAGCGCTGCTCCCGGGGATCGCGCCGTCGAGTGTCTATCCCACCCTCGACGGGCGGTGGGTGGTCATCGGCGGCAACGGCGACGGGGTGTTCCGCCGGCTGGCGATCCTGATGCAGCGCGAGGATTGGATCCGGCCCGAGCATCCGTTTCGTACCCACCTGGGTCGCGGGCAGCGCCAGGGTGAGCTCGATGCCGAGATCGCCGGCTGGACGGCCGGCATCGCCGAAGCAGACCTGCTGGCCCGCCTGGACGAGGCGGGTGTGCCCGCGGGCCGAATCTACACCGCGGCGGACATCGCGACCGATCCGCACTACGCCGCGCGGGAGATGATCGTCCGCACCCCGCAGCCCACCCTGGGCGGTGAGGCGGTGGCGATGCCCGGGATCGTGCCCAAGCTCTCGGCCACCCCCGGGGACGCCGGCATCGGCGCCCCGATGCTGGGCGCGGACGACGACCAGATCTGGGGCGACCTGCTCGGCACGGATCTACTGGCCGAACTGCGGGCCGGCAGCGTTATCGTCCGAGCGTGACGATGACCGGCGATGGCAGCCCGAGCCCCGGCTCGAGCCGATCGGCCGTCCGCCGTTGACGGCAGCAGCGCTGGTCGCCCGTTTCCGTCACCTGCCGCCGGTGTGCCCGCGGCTCCTGCGAGGCGATATCGACGCTGTCGTCGACCAGAGTCTGTGACACCCACCGACGTCGGTGTTCTCGACACGCACGCAGTGACCCTGCTCGCCTCGACGCCATTCGTCTGCCGGCTGCTGCCGGGGCGCTCTCCCCCGCCTGCTGACGCAGCATGATCAGCACACCGTCCCCGTTGCGCCCGACTGCCGCAAGGTCGTGGAGGAGCGCCGATCGTCAACCGCAGGAGGGGTCCCCGAGCATGCCGGGTGGTCGAGGGCGGCCGAACACCGCGGCGTCAGGACCCGGTCGTGCGCGGAGATGCCAGTGCCGATGCCTGAGCGCGCATCGACTGACACGGCCGTGGCGCTCCCGCGGGCGCCACGTTCCAGCCAGGGAGCGCACAGCAGCACCACACCGCCGGACCGCAGGGCCTCCAGGGCGCGACAGACCTGACCGGCCGACCGCCCGCCCCCGGCGGTCACGACATGCTGATGGCCTGTTCCGGGCAACTCGCCACCGCCTTGGCGACGTCCTCTGCCAGATCGGCGGGGACCTCGGCCAGCAGAACCATGCCGTTTCCCATGTCGTCGACGTCATAGACGTCCGGCGCGGTCATCACGCAGCGCCCGTGACCCTGGCATTTGGAGCCATCGATGGAGGTGTGCATGGAAGTCCTCATTTCTCTGACGTGGGCAGATCGAGCGCTGACGCGAGTGTCCTGAGCTGGGGTAGCGGGAGGCTTCCGGGCGGGCCACCGAGGACCTGCAGGCACACATGGTTGGCGCCGGCGTCCAGGTGCGCCCGTACCCGCCGGGCGACCGCGTCCGTGTCGCCCCACGCGAACAGCGCGTCGATCAGCCGGTCGCTGCCCCCGCTTGCGAAGTCGTCCTCGCAGAAACCTGCTCTGCGCCAGCTGTTGAGATAGTTCGGGAGGCCCAGATACATCGCCAGCCCGGCTCGCGCCGTGGCCCGGGCCACGGCCGGATCGGTCTCGAGCACGACCCCCTGCTCCGGCGCCAGCAGCGGCCCGCGGCCGAGGGCAGCGCGGTGCTCACGGGTCTGCTCCGGGGTCACGAGATAGGTGTGGCTACCCCAGCTCCGGGTTCGCGCGAGGTCGAGCATCTTCGGCCCCAGCGCGGCCACGGCACGCGCAGCGGCCGGTACGGGCCGGACGGCGGCATCCAGCTCGTCCAGATACGCCGACATGGTCGCAATCGGCGCACCCCACTCCCCCGGCTTGAGGGTGTCGACCATCGGTCGGTGGCTGATGCCGATCCCGAGCAGGAAGCGGTCCGGATGTGCATCGGAGAGGGCGGCCCAGCGATCCGCCGCGGTGCCTGCGGCATCGACGTAGACATTGAGGATGCCGGTGGCGACCGTGACACTGCTGGTGGCTGCCAAGAGCAGACCAGCCACGTCGAAAGCACTGTGCAGGCCGCCAGGAAACCACAGGGTGCCGAAACCGAGACCCTCCAGCTCGGCTGCCGAACGGGCAACGGCATCGGTGTCCTTGCCGCGGAAGGCCCCGCTCCAGACGCCGACCGACCCGAGCCGCACCTGTGACCTCGCTCTCTTCCGCTGCTATGGTTTCGATAACCATACGGCGTTTGGTAGAGCGGAGCCAGCATGTCGGTCGGCGCCACCTATTCTCGGGTCCGCGAGGCATTCGAGCTCAGAGGCGTCGCCCTTCCCAATCGGATAATCCGGACCTCTCAGGGCACCGGCCACAACGTGGCCGGGATGATCGGACCGGCCTCACTCGCCTGGCACCTGGCGCGTGCTCGTGGCGGGGTCGGGCTGATCTATACCGACCCCGCGGCCGCGCACTGGAGCTCGCCCGCCTTCGTGGACACGACTCGCGACGAGGTGGTCGAGGGGCTGCTGACTCTGACCGCCGCGATCCACGCCGAGGGCTCGAAGGTCTTCACCCAGATCATGCACGGCGGCCCGACCAACATTCCGCTCGACGGGTCGGCGCCGTGGTCGGCCAGCAATGCGCCCGATCCGGGTCTGGGCATGCTGCCGATCCCGCTGACCCGGCCGATGATCGCGGAGGTCGTCCGTGGTTTCGCCGATGCGGCGGCGCGACTGCAACGCGGCGGCGTCGACGGCATCGAGCTGCACGCCGGCCACGGCTATCTGTTCAGCGCGTTCCTGTCACCCGCGACCAACCAGCGCACGGACGAGTACGGTGGCCCGCTGGAGAACCGGATGCGGTTGCTCGTCGAGACGCTGGCCGCCGTGCGCGAAGCTGTCGGGCCGGACTATCCGGTCGGCGTACGGGTCTCGCCAGACGGCCCCGAGGACCAGACCACGACCGCTGATGTCGCCGACGTCGTGGCTCTCCTCGACAGGGCGGGGCTCATCGACTTCGTCAACGTCTCGTTCGGCAGTCATTACCAGCGGGACCTGCTGATGGGCGCCACCCACGAGCCACCCGGGTATCAATCCTCCGTCGCGGCGGCCGTCCGCGGCCGTACGGCGCTGCCGATCATGGCGACCGGCCGGATGCAGACCCTCGCCGACGCCGAGGCGCTGCTGGCCAGCGGGGTCGCCGATCTGGTCTCGATGGTCCGCGCGACGATCGCCGACCCGGACATCGTTCGCAAGTCGCTGGCCGGACGGGAGGCCGAGGTACGGCCGTGCATTGCTTGTAACCAGGCATGTGCCGGGGGCCTGGCCACCCGCGGCAAGGTGACCTGCACGGTCTCGGCCGGGGCCGGCCGCGAGCTGACCCACGGCGACGCGACGATCCAACGATCGGACCGTCCCGGCCATCTGGTGGTCGTGGGGGGCGGTCCGGGCGGGATGGAGGCGGCCCGCGTCGGCGCGCTCGCGGGGCACCGGGTGACCCTGGTCGAGGCGGCAGCCGAACTCGGCGGCCAGCTCCGGCTGGCCCGGCACTCCCCGCACCGCTCGGGGATCGCGGACGTGGTGCCGTGGTTCGTCTCCGAGCTCGCCAGGCTGGACGTGGACGTGCGGCTCGGGCAGCGGCTCACCGCGCGGCAGACGCTCGCGCTGATGCCGGACGCCGTCATCGTGGCCACCGGAGCCACGCCCCGGCGGGACGCCTTCCAGACCTGGCTGCCGGGCCGGGCCCTACCCGGTGTGGAGCAGATCGACCTGCTCACCGGGTGGGACGTGCTGTCCGGCGCGCCGGTCGGCCGACGGGTCCTGGTGCTGGACGAGATCGGGCACTACGAATCCCTCGACGTCGCGGAGCACCTGGTCGAGTCCGGGCACGAGGTGCACTTCGTGACCCGGTTCTCGACGATCGCGGCCAACCTCGAGATGCGCTGGGAGATGGTCGGCGCGGTCCACGTGACCCGATTCCTCAAGGGCGCCTTCGATCTCCGCCCGCGCTCGATGGTCGTGTCCGTCGCTCCCGGCCGGGCCGAGATTGCGCCGCTCGAGGCCCGGCACGCGGTGGAGAGCATCGACGTCGACAGCCATGTCTTCCTCTCCGGGAGCGTGCCGGACCGGACCTTGCAGGAGGCCCTGCTCGACACCGACGGCGTGGACGTCCGCGTGATCGGCGACGCGGTTGGGCCACGGTTGCTGGAGGCCGCCGTGTTCGAGGGCAACAACGCGGTGCGCTCGCTCGAGCCGGGCGGAACACAGCACTGGCCGGGCGTGCGCTTCGGCCAGAGTGGCAGCGCGATCTGACATGTGCGTGCAGGAAAGGGCAGGCACGAGCGCGCTCGCCGAACTGCTCGGCAGCGTCCTGGATCTACGGCCGGCGGCGCACGACGCCTTCGTGGGCCGGCGCTCGGCGCAGTCCTTCGATCGCATCTACGGCGGCGAGCTCATAGCGCAGGGAACGCGGGCGGCCGCCCTGACCGCTCCGGGCGACCGTCTGATCCACTCGTCGCGTACGAGCTTCCTGCGGCTCGGCGATCCCGCGCAGGACGTGCTCTAGTCGGTCGAACGGCTGCGTGATTTCGCGCTGCGCGCCAGGGCGGCGGGACGTATCCGCGTCGGGTGACCCTGGAGGTACGGCGCGGCCGTCCGCCACAGGTCGGTCATCACGGTGGTGAAGCGAAGCACCTGCCGGCCGGCACGGGACAGATAGGCCGCGCACGCGAGCCCGTTGTGCCCGGCACCGACGATGACGATGTCGACCGCCGCCGGGAGGGCACGTGCGCTCACGACATCGCCGCGGGCGCGTCGTCCTCCAGTGCACCCGAGGTGCCCAGATAGGCGTCGAGAACGGCGGTGTTCCGGCGGATCTCCTGCGGTAAGCCGCTGGCGAGGACCGCCCCGTTCTGCAGTACGGTGACCCGGTCGCTCACGGCCATGATCAGGTCCACCTTGTGCTCGACGAGCAGAACCCCGATCCCCCAGTCCGTGGCGAGAGACCGGATCAGCCGGCCCAACTCAGCTGCCTCGTGGTCATCGAGCCCGGCCGCCGGTTCGTCGAGGAGCAAGATCGAGGGGGCTGCCGCGATGGCCCTGGCGATCGCCACGGTCTTGCGCTGGCCGAAGGAGACATCTCGCGGCTTGCGTTCCGCGAGGCCCTCCAGCTCGAACTCGCGCAGGGCCAGCAGAGCCGCCGGAGAGAGCTTCAGGTGCCCGGGCCGGACCAGGTCGAGCAACCCCCGCCACGGCGACGGCCGCTCCGCCGCGACCGCGAGATTCTCCACTATCGACAGGTCGTCGAACAGTTCCAGGGTCTGAAAGGACCGGGACAGTCCCTGGGTACTGCGGCGCCGGGGCGAGA
This sequence comes from uncultured bacterium, assembly GCA_964245825.1. Classification (GTDB taxonomy): domain Bacteria; phylum Actinomycetota; class Actinomycetes; order Mycobacteriales; family CAJCIY01; genus CAJCIY01. The sequence goes on from CAXTNT010000014.1 coordinate 27,374, forward strand.
GCCGGCCCAGGGCCACCTTGCCGAGCGTCACGGTCCCGGTCTGCGCGCTGACGAAACCGGTGATGGCATCGATCACAGTCGTCTTGCCAGCTCCGTTCGGGCCGATGAGTCCGTGCACCTCACCGGGCCGTACCTCGAAGGAGACGTCCTGCACGGCGTGCACGCCACCGAAGGAGACCGACAGCCCTTGCACGGTCAGCGCCTTCGGAGCGACCACCCGGGCGGCGACCGATGCAGGCGTCGCCGGGCGCTGCCGGGCAAATCGAACAAGCCGGCGGTCGACGGCAGCAATCGCCGGGGTCAGCATCCGGAGGTTGATGGAGAACAGCCCGTCCGGGTCGAACATGAGGATCAGAACCAGCCCCAGGCCACCGATCAGCGGGAGATAGTCGTTGATCGACGACCAGCTGGAGAACAGCTGGCTGGCGATGCCGCCGGCGATGAGCATCGAGCCGAGCAGCGCGCCGCCCACAGATCCCACGCCCCCTGCGACCACCACCGCCACGATCACGATGCAGGTAAAGACGTCGAACGGGGCGCCCGGCTGGCTGATCTCGACCGATCCCTGTAGGAACGCCACCAGCGCCCCACCGACGGCGGCGATGCCTGCCCCGATCATGAAGGCGTAACTCTTGATCCAGGCGTTGTTCACCCCGAGGGCTGCGGCGGCCCGCTCGTTTGACCGGACCGCGAGCAGCCGTCGCCCGGTCGCCCCACGACGGAGATTGGCCACGGCGACGGCGATCAGCGCCAGCACGGTCAGCGTGAAGAACGCGTAACGGCTGCTGTGCAGGAGCGGGTCGAGGGACCAGCCGAACAGATGAGGCGACGGCACCGTGATCCCGTCGACCCCCCCGGTGTACTTCGGATTGCCGATGACGACGTCGTAGACCGCCCCGCCGAGACCGAGGGTGACGATGGCAAGGGTGATGCCGCGCGTACGAAGCGCCGGCAGGCCGACCACCCCACCGACAAGCGCCGTGAGCAGCGCAGCCAGGATCACCGCCAGCACGAAGGGCATATGCGCCGCGAACCTGGCCGCGATCAGAGCGCCCACGCCAGCCAGGACCGCCTGCGCCAACGACAGCTGGCCCGCGTAACCGGTGATCACGACGACGGACAGCGCAACGACCGCGAGCGACAAGGTGGTGGCAATGGCCACCGACCAGTCGTCGTTCGCCTTGAGCACGACGACGGCCAGCACGGCATAGAGGACGGCGACCGGGCCTATCCGGATGCGGCCGGTACCCACCGCCGGCAGCCGATCGAGCACAAACCCCCGCAGCGGCAACGCTTTCCCCCGGAGCAGCAGGATCGCGATCACCACCAGGAATGGGGCGGCGGTCGGCCAGCCAGGTTCGGACACGTAGCGGCCGATCTCCGATTGCGCGATGCCGAGCACGATCGCGGCCACGGCGGTGATGGCAAAGGAGCTGAAACCGCCGACGAGGGCGGCTGACATGGCTGGCAGCACCAGCAGGACCAGGCTGGTCGGCTCGAGATAGATGATCGGGGCGAGCAGCACGCCGGCCAGGCCGGCCAGCGCACTGCCGAGCGCCCAGTTGCCCGCGGCCACGAAGTCTGGGGAATGCCCGAGCGTCGCCGCCGCCAGCTGATTCTCGGCCACCGCGGTCGTGAGCCGCCCGAACGGGGTGAGCCGGTTGAGCAGGATCAGACCTACGGTGAGCGCTACGCCGATGCCGAGCAGCCACAGCCGGTCCTGGCCGATGATCAGGTTGCGGTTGCCGAACAACCGCGCGGTGCCGGTGGGCAGCAGTGAGGGCACCGCCCGCGAATCGTGGCCGTAGACCAGGAAGGCGATGGACTGCAGGACCAGCAGCAGCCCTAACGTCGCGATCACCCGGTTCAGCGGCGAGGATCTTCGCATCGGCCGCAGCACTACCAGGTGTATCGCAGCGCCGAGTGCCGCGGTGAAGATCAGCGCGACGATCAGGCCGAGCCATTTCGGCTGGCCGTGTTCGACGCTCACTTCGTAATACACGTACGCCCCGACCATGGCGAGCGCGCCCTGGGCGAAGTTGAGCAGCCCTGATCCCCGGTAGACCAGGACCAGCCCCTGGGCCAGCAGCGCATAGACGGCGCCCGTTGCCACGCCCAGCAGGGCGAAGCGCAAGATCTGCACGGGAAGCTCCGTTCGTCGGGGTGCTGCCGGCCCAGCGGCCGTCGGACAGGTGCGGTGTCTACGCCTTGGTGAAGGGGTCCTGGAAGCCCTTGCCGTCCGGCACCAGCGCACCGTTCTGGATGGCGCCGAACTGCCCGGTCGGGTTGAGGATCCGGGTGAAGCCGGGGACCGGCGACGTCTTGCCGACCACCGCGTAGGGCGCGGCAACACCGATGTCGATCGGCGTGCTGAGCGCGTTCATGGCGGCCAGGATGCCGGCGGCGTCGGTACTGGACGCCGTCGCCGCCACCTTGGCGAACAATTCGGTCGCCGCCCAGGAGAACTCGGTCGACTCATCGATCACCGCACTGGGCTCGTACTTCTTCATGTCTGCCAGGAACGAGACGATCCCCGAGTTGGACGTGTCCGTCGTGAACGCAAGCTGACTGGAGAGCAGCACGCCGTTCGCGGCCGAGCCGGACGCCTTGATGAGCTCCGGGGCGAACAGCGCCGTGATCGACGCGGTCTTGCCGGCGTAGCCAGAGGACTTGATCGCCTGCAGCAGCTTGGGAATGAGCAGCGGCGCATTCGTGAGGATCAGGCCGTTGACGCCGTCCGTTGTCGCCTTCGCCACGGCCGCCGAGAGGGTCGGGTCGGCCTGCTGGTTGGCGGTCACGATCTGGCCGAACTCCATGCCCTGGGCCGCGACGTAGGCCTTGGTCAGCTGGGCAGCGGCCTCGCTGGTCGGGTCCGACGTCGTGATGATCGAGACCTTCGTGGCGCCGTTCTCGGCGAGCACCTTCGCCGCGCCGGCGAACCAGCCGGCGAGCCCGCCCGACAGCGGGAAGGAGATCGGGTTCGTCAGTGCTGCTGGCGTCAGGCCTTCGCCGCCGATGAAGGCCGTGTGCGCGGCCTGCGCCAGGGTGTATTCCCGACCCGTCTGGTCCGCCAGGATCGCCGGGTTCACCACCGCGCTGACGTGATCCCCCAGCAGCTGCCGCGTGCACGAAAGTTCCTTGTTGACGTCATAGTTGGTGTCGCAGAAGTCGAGGCTCAGTGCGTGACCGTTGACACCGCCGGCGGCGTTGATCGCATCGATGGCGGCCTGCATGCCGGCCTTGTTCTGCGGCGTGCTGTAGGCCGGGTTGGAGAGCGACGCCAGGCTGCCGACGCGGATCGGCGTCCCGCTCGTTGCCGACGAACCGGACGACGTGGTGGTCGGCCCCTTGCTGCTCTTGCTGCTGCCGCAGGCGACGACCAGCACGGCGACGCCCAGGGCCGCCGCAAGGATGCGGGCCGAGCGCAGGACTTTGGTGGACATGTGGCTCCTGTCACAGTAGGTGGGTCTGCGCGATAACCTAACGGTGTCAGGTTCGATAACGCAAGGGATCGCCGTGAAGTTGCTTCCTCACGGGCGGGTAGGGCCTATGCGCCGCAGGGCGGTTACCTGCGAGCGGGTGTGGTCGATGAATCGCATCTCATCCGCGGTCGCGACAGCCCTGACCTCGTCGGTGGCGCGGGCTGCGTACATCGCCGGTGTCGTCGGGAAGAGGAGCCGGCCGATCCCGTCGAAGTCCGGTCCGCCGAAACCGAGGCGGGCGTTCAGGACCCGCGTCGCGGAACCGTCGGAGTGGAGCTGCTGATAGCCGCAGGCGCCGCTGACAGAAGTGGCCAGCGGAGCATGCCGATGCAGCCAGTGATCACGGAAGTCGGCGGCGGGCAGCGCGGGAAGCCGCACCACGCACGCTTGCGCGGCGGCGTCCCCGTCCCCGGGGATGAGCAGGTGTCGCGCGCCTGTCAATGCCGAACAGGCCTCGCGGTCGAGCTGGGGCCCCAGCGCATCGACGAGTGCGCAGACAAGCTGGCCGAGGCCCTGATCCTCCTGGCCCACGCCGATATCGAGGACGGCGTGGTGTGGCGAGACCACCGTCGCGAGGTGCTGACCGGACGGATCGAACTTCGGCAGGGCCGGGTTCACGACCTCCCAACCGTGCACCCGGGGAGGCAGCCGGGCCATGGCCGTCAGGAGTTCGCGGGCGTCCTGCGCAGCGGCAAGCAGCAGCGTCGCTGACCGCGGGACCGGCTGTGGCGTCAGGGGAGACGACCGGCCGAACAGGCCGGGTCCATCGCGCGCGGGGGCGGGAGGCCGTCTTGTGTCTCGTCCAAGACCCGCCGGCCGGCGGTGAACCGGGCCACGATCCGGCGGTAGCCGTTGACCAGCGGCGAGGTGGGGTGGGCCTCGACCGAACCGCCCTCCACGGTGAGGTCCGGCATGCGGTCGAGCAAGCGGTTCAGCAACATCACCAGCTCCTCGCGGGCCAGGACGGCACCGATGCAGCGATGCACCCCGCTACCGAAGGAGATCTGCGGATTGGGCGAACGATCGAGGTGGAACCGGTCGGCGTCGGGGAACTTCGCGGGGTCGTTGTTCGCCGAGCCCAGGGCAACCAGGATGCGCTCCCCGGCCCTCACCGACAAGTCACCGATAACGATGTCTCGCACGGTCGTGCGGGCCACCCCGGTCGCCGGCGAGTAATAGCGGAGCATCTCGTCCACCGCCGACGGCACCAGGGTCCGGTCGGCCATGAGCTTCGCCCGGTCGGCGTCATGGGCGTCGAGGTGCAGCACCATGTGCGCGATGAGAGCGCTGGAGGTGTCGAAGCCCCCGTTGAGCAGCATGAACAGAAGCTCGACCGCCATGTCGTCCGGCAGCGGGGCGCCGTCGACCTCCGCGGCCAACAGCTGGGTCAGGAAACTGCCCGGCACCGGTGTCGCCCGCTCGGCCCTCACCAGCGCCGACAGATCGGCCATCAGGGCCCGGAGAGCGGCGACCGAGCCCTTTTGGTAGTAGGCCGCGCCCCCCAGTGCCGCCGCATAGGGCTCGTAGCGGTCCAGCGGCAGCCCGAGGACGTCCAGGATCACAATTCCGGGCAGCACATGGGAGATGTCCTGCACGACATCCATGACGCCGCCGGCACAGACCCGGTCCAGGGTCCAGTCGACCAGCACGCCCAGCCGAGGCACCCAGGCCTCGACGGCCCGGGCCGAGAACCGCGGCGCCATCAGCTTCCGGTAAGCCGTGTGCTGCGGCGGGTCCATCTCCATCATCCCCATCCGCACCGGATTGCGCGGGATGGTGACGCCGCCCTGGACCGTCGTGCCCATCGGCCCCACGACCGTGCGGTCGGCGCTGAAGGTGGTTGGATCGCGGAGCACGGCGGTCGCATCGGCGAATCGGGTGACCACCACGTACCCGCCATGGGCGGTGGTGCGCGCCACCGGGCAGGTGTCCCGCAGCGTGGCAAGCTGATCGCGCCAACTACCGGCAAAGACGGTGCCGTGGTGATCGAACTCGCTCGAGTCCGGCCCGGCTTCGCCGGTCGCCTGCATCAGACCGCTGCGCCAGCCTCGACGAGCTCTTCCTTGGCCCGACGGCTGGGCGACTTGTGCAGGACGCCCTCGTACTCCGGTTCGGTGGCGGGGGTGTCGTCCGCGAGCAGATTCAGGGCCTCTTCGTAGTCCGTCCGACCCAGCTGCATGGTCGGGAAGGTGAACTCGACAAGCGTGCCGTCGGGGTCCTTCGTGTAGATCGAGTGGATGAACTCGTGCACGACCTCGGCCACGTTGTGACCGTTGTCGAGCCACCGCTGCTTCTTCAGGTTCAGGTCTTCGACATCCTCTGCGCTGAAAGCGATGTGGTTGATCCAGTAAGGCAGGCCCGCACCGGTGGACATCCCGCCCTTCCAGTCGGCGTCGATGACGACGCCTTCGATGCCCCGCAGGTCCCAGATCGCGAAGAGCTCACCGTTGCCCGTGTCGTAGAAGATGTGCTTGGTCCAGCCACCTTCGGGCGTCTGGCGCTTCACGACCTTCACGAGCTCGAATCCCATGGACTCGGTGTAGAAGGTGTGTGCCGTCCGCACGTCCTTGACAGCGATGGCTACGTGGTGGAAACCCATGGATCCTCCTGGCCGGCGGCCACGCGGCGGGTTGCAGCGGGCCCGTCTCTTTATTCAACACCGTTAGGTTCTGGAGTCAAGCCTGACCGTGAGGACGCAGGAGCTGCTTCTGCACCTTGCCGGTGGAGTTGCGAGGCAGCTCGTCGCTGCGCAGGACCAGCGACTTGGGCAGCTTGTAGCGCGCCAGCCGGCCGGCGCAGTGTGCCTCGATGTCGGCCAGGGTCAGCGTGGCGCCGCCGCGGGTCACCACGTAGGCGGCGCCGACCTCCCCCCAGCGCGGGTCGGGAACACCGACGATGCCCACCTCCACCACGTCCGGGTGCTCGGCGATCATCCGCTCCACCTCGGCGGGATAGACGTTCTCGCCACCGGATTTGTACATGTCCTTCACCCGGTCGACGAGATAGAAGAATCCCTCCTCGTCCCGGCGGGCCGCGTCCCCGGTGAGGAACCAGCCGTCGGAGAACCCGGTGCCGGCGGGCCGGCGCCAGTAGCCCGGCGTGACGCTCGGGCCGGCGATGTGCACCTCGCCCACCTCGCCCGTCGCAGCCTCACGCCCGTCGTCGGTGACCAGCCGGACATGGGTGTGCGGGACGGCCCGGCCGCAGGAGGTGGGGTGCGCGGCGACCGCATCGCGCGGCATGGTGGCGACGGCCGGTCCCAATTCGGTCCCGCCATAGGCCTGCTGCATCACGACGCCCTTGGTGTCCCACAGCTGCAGCAGCTCCAGCGCCGGCACGCCACCGGCCACCTGCGCGTAGCGCAGACCGGAGAGATCAGCCGTAGCGAAAGCCGCGGTGTTCGCGAGCGCTTGATACATGATCGGCACGGCCGTCCAGTGCGTGACGCCGACCGAGGGGTCGGCCAGCATCCGCATCACCTGATCCGGATCGAAACGGCGAAGCGTCGTGACGCAGCCGCCGGTCATCAGCATCGGGGTGGCCACCGTGGTGAGCCCGCCGGCATGGAACAGCGGCAGCGGATTGAGCATCCGGGACCCGGGCCCATTGAGCAGAGCCTCCTGGGCAACGTTCATGGTGTGCCACGTCATCGTGCCGGTGGTGGTGATCGCGCCCTTGGGCGTCCCGGTCGTGCCCGACGTGTGCAGGATGTGGGTCGGGCTCGACAGCAGGCGTTCGGTGCCCGCGCGTAGCGGTGGAGACGCCGCCACGAGTTCGTCGAAGTCGAGCGAGTCCGCCGCCGAGCGCCAGGCCGCCAGCTGCTCGACCCCGGCATCGGCCGCGACCTTGCCGGCGGCATCGGCCCATACCCCGTCGTGCAGCAGGACGGCGAGTTCCGCATCCTGGGCCAGCGCGACGATCTCCGGTACGGCCAGGCGCCAGTTGAACGGCACCATCACGGCGCCGATCCGCATGCAGGCGAACATCACCTCGAAGAAGCGCGGGTCACCCTCCGCCAGGATGCCGACCCGATCACCTGCACCGACACCGAAGCGTCCGCGCAGCAGGCCCGCGACCCGGCCCACCCGATCCTCGAGCTGCGACCAGGACCGGGATTCCCCGGTGTCGCCGTCCTCCAGCGCCGGGGCGTCTGGGAAGCGGCGGGCATTGCGGGCGACCCAGTCGGTCGCCGCGTCGTTACCGGGACCCATTTGAGGGCTTCTCCGGCGCCGCCTGACCTTGGGCGGCCTTGCCCTGCGCCCTGCTCGGGGTGGCCCCGCCCCGGGCCGGTTGGCCGGCGTCCGCCTTGTGCTGGGCCGGGGTGCCGGGCACGACGGCTTCACCGCCGGACAGGTCCGCCAGATAGGCCGCCTCCAGCACGCTGACCGATTCTCCGCCGCGGCCCGACCCGGTCACGCACCCGTTGCTCAGCAGATACCACCGGTCGGCAGAGGCGAGCGCGCGGCGGGCCTGCTGCTCGACCAGCAGCACGGCCAAGTCATCCCGGTCGCAGGCGGCCCGCAGCGCGGACATCAGCCGGTCGACCACCAGCGGCGCGAGCCCCAGCGACAGCTCGTCGATCAGCAGCGCCCGGGGGCGGCAGGCCAACGCCCGGCCGAGGGTGAGCATCTGCTGCTCTCCGCCGGAGAGCAGACCGGCCGAGCGGTCCAGCAGCGGTTCGAGCTCGGGGAAGTGTCCCAGGGCGGCGTCGACCTCGCCGTGCCCCAGCCGCAGATTGTCCCGAACACTCAGCCCGTAGATCACCGATCGCTGCTCGGGGACGAAGAAGAGCCCCGCGCGCGAGAGCTTGTGGACGGCAGCCTTCGTCGGGGCGCCGAGCCAGCGGACCGTGCCCTTCATCCGTGGCAGCACCCCGACGGTGGCCAGCAGCAAAGTGGTCTTCCCGGCCCCGTTCGGACCGAACAGCGCGACCATCTCACCGGCCGCCAGCGTCAGATCCACGTCCCGGACGGCGGCCAGGTCGCCATAGCCGGCCGTGAGGCCCGCCAGCTCCAGCACGACCTCGCGCTCGGGTGCCACTGACGGCGGTGTGACCTGGCTCACCAGAGTGCTCTGCACCCAGAGAACCTAACGCCAATCGGTTCTGTGGACAAGCGTTCGGGCGTCATGCGCTGTCATGCCATAGCGGGCGGCGAGCAATCCCCGCATCACGCCGGCGTCCTGCTGCAGACGGGCGGCCACCGTCGGTGTGCCCTCGTCGGCCAGGAGTCGCCGTGTCTCGAGCAGGGCCTGCGGCGGCTGGGCCAGCAGCAGAGCCAACACCTCCTCGACCCGCTCGTGCAGCTGAGCGGGACCGGGCAGGACCTCGTTGACCAGCCCCCACTCGGCGGCAGTCAGGGCCGGGACGGGAGCACCAAGCAGGAATGCCTCCGCGGCCCGCTGCCGGCCCACGACCCGGGGCAGCAGCAGGGTGGAGGCCGCCTCAGGGACCAGGCCCAGGCCGGTGAACGGGAACCGCATGCTCATCGACGCTGTCGCATAAACCAGATCGCAGTGCAGCAGCAGCGTAGCCCCCACGCCGACGGCGGGCCCATCGACCGCGGCGAGCAGGACCGCGTCGAGGGTGCTCAGGGCTCGCAGCATCCGGGTCGGCGGCGCGTCGTCGGTGAGGTCTGGGTTGGCCGCCATGTCCGCAAGGTCGTTGCCGGCGCAGAAAGCAGGCCCCTCGGCCGTGACGGCGACAACCCGGATCCCAGGGCCAGACGCGAGGCTGAAAGCGGCGGCCAGCTCGTCCAGCATGTCCATCGTGAGCGCGTTGCGTTTGGCCGGCCGATCCAGCGTCACCCGAAGCAGACCGTCCGACCGTTCCGTCCGCACACCAGTCATGTCCGCCTCCCGTCCTCGGTCCGAACAACGTTTGATAAGCTCGCACCCGCTGCGGGCGCTACGTTTCGGTCTCGTGTCGGCGCCCACAGGAGCGCCCCCGGAGGCTATCCTTCAAGATCACGCATCCAAAGGAGCACTCCTTGGCCAGGCCCAAGACGCCGCTGATCTCGCGCCGCAGTGCCCTGACGGCGGCCCTGTCCATCATGGACACCGAAGGTCTCGACGCTCTGAGCATCCGCCGGTTGGCGGACGAACTCGGGGTCAACGGTGCCTCGCTCTATCACCACTTCCAGAACAAGGACGAGATCCTGCTGGGGGCGGCCAGGCTGGGGCTGTCCGAGGTGCGTACGCCCGAGGCCCGGGACGAGGACTGGCACGACTGGATGGCCCGCAACGCCAAGCGCCTGCGCGCGGCGCTGATCCAGCACCCAGGGCTGATTCCCATCATCATGAACCGCGGGCCGCTGGGGATCGGCACCGACATGGTGGAGTCCTCGGCCACCCTGCTGGACAAGCAGGGGCTGCCGCTGGGCGCCATCGTCCCACTGCTCGAGGCCCTCGAGCTGTTCGCGATCTCCAGCGCCATGCAGGCGAGCCGCGGCGATGGGCTCGAGGACATCCCCGACCTCAACCACCACGACCACCCGACCCTCGCCCGGGCCGCTGCCGCCCGGGACATCGGTTCCGAAGAGGTCTTCGACGCCGTGGTGATGCGCATCATCGAGGCGGTGGAGGGGATGAGCACCAAGAAGCCGGCAGGTTCCCGGACGCGGGTCCCACCCGCCAAGAAGTCCACCGGCCGCACCGTCACCGGCTCGGCGCACAGCAGGCAATCGGCCTGAGGCAAACCGAACAGCGATAGGTGTACCTTCGGTCCTGTCCCGCCCAGCGTACGGGCCGGGCCGAGGAGGCCGCCCGATGTCCAGTCCGATGTCCAGTCCACGCGTCGACTACACCCGGACGCCGTTCCTGATCGTCCACCGGGTCTCCTCGCAGCGGAAGGATGTCTACGGGTCCATCGACGACAACGTCGTCGTTCAGGCCCAGCTGCTGCGCGGCGAGGCATCCTCCGACACGGTCGTCGTGGCCATGCATCCCATCGGCTCCCCCGGCTATCTCCCGGCGTTCAGCCAGCTCGCCCGCACCGGCTTCCATGTGATCGCGTGTGCGACCCGCTACTCCACCGGGGACGCCGCCCTGCAGATGGAGAACGTCCTCACCGACCTGGCCGCCTGCGTCCGGGACGCGAAGGAGCGCCTCGGCTATCAGCGCGTGATCCTGGCCGGCTGGAGCGGTGGGGGTTCGCTGATGGCCGGCTATCAGGCAGAGTCCGAGCAGCGGGTCATCAGGCTCAGCGCAGCGGGCGAACCGACCGCACTGACCGAGGTGGAGCTGGTCAAGCCTGACGGGCTGGTCCTGATGGCGGCCCACCGCAGCCGCCACCGGCTGCTCACCGAGTTCCTCGACCCCTCCATCCTGGACGAGGACGACCCCGACAACAGGGACCCGGAGCTCGATCTCTACGCCGCGGACCCCAAGCACGCGCCCCCCTACGACGCGGGTTTCCTACAGACCTATCGCAGCGCCCAGCAGGCCCGCAACCGCCGGATCACCGCCCGGGCGCAGCAGCGGCTGGCGGCCCTGCAGGAGGCAGGACGCCCCGACGACGAGCACTGCTTCGTGGTGCAGGGCACGATGGCCGACCCGCGCTGGATCGACCCGACGGTGGAGCCCAACGACCGCCGTCCGGGGTGGTCCTATCTCGGCGATCCCCGGGTGGCCAACGACGGACCGGCCGGTCTCGGCCGTTTCACCACCACTCGCGGCTGGCTCTCGCAGTGGGGGCTGGACACCGCCCAGGTCGACGCTGTGGAGGCCGCACCGAGGATCTCGGTACCGGTACTGGTCGTCATCAACAGCGCCGACGACGCCTGCCCGCCCAGCCACCCGCAGGCCTTCTACGACGCGCTGTCCCAGGACGCCAAAGAGCTGCACGTCATCCAGGGGGCCAACCACTATTTCAGCGCCGGGGCGGAGCAGCGCAAGCATCTGGACACCGCCGCCGAGCTGGTCCGTGACTGGGCCACGCGGCAGTCGTTGATCGGCTCCTGATGAGTGTCCGCTGGCGGCTCGCCGACGACGGGATCGCCGAGTTGGTCGTGGCCAACCCGCCGGTCAACGCCTTCTCCATCGGCGATCTCGAGACCCTGCGCACCCGGCTGCAGGCGGTCCGCGACGATCCGGACGTGCGGGTGGTTGTGCTGCGCTCAGAGGGGCGCGGGTTCTGCGGTGGCGGCGACGTGAAGGAGGTCCAGTCCTTGCCGGGTCATGCGGGCATCCTCGGGCAGGCCAACGGGTCGTTGGAGTCCTCCCTGGCGGTGGCCGAATGCGCGGTGCCGGTGATCGGTGCGGTGCACAACTTCTGCATCGGCGTAGGCGTGCTCGTGGCGGGCCTGTGCGACGTACTGGTCGCCGCCGAGGGCACCCGGTTCGTCCTGGCCGAGGCGGACAACGGGGCGACCAGCGGTCCGGTGCAAGCGCTGGGGTTGTTGCCCGAGAAGCGGATGCGATCGGCGATGTTCACCTGCGAGCCGTTCTATGCCGAGGAACTACTGGCCTTCGGCAGCGTCCATCGGGTGGTGCCGGAACAGGACCTGGTGGTCGAGGCGCATCGGTTGGCCGCGACCATCGCGGCGAAGCGCCCGGGAGTGATACGCCGGCTGAAGTCTTCCATGAACGGCACCACGGGGGTCGAACAGATTCGGCAGCGCTACCGGGCGGAGTTGAGCTACACCTACGAACTGAACCTACTGGGCGAGGCAGCGCAGGCACGACAGACCTTCTTGGACGGCACCCGGGCTTCCTACCTCGCCGCCGATGCCGCCCCCGACGATGAAACCCGGGGCCCGGCCTTCAGCGGGAGCTGAGGACGTCGGCGCTGCCGATCAGACCGGAGTGGGCGAAATCGGCCACCTGCCGGCCCACCAACAACAACCGGTCGCGGACCTGCTCGTCGGAGCAGCCGGCCGCGGTCAGCAGGCCGGGGGTGGCAACCACCGAGGCGCCGTAGGGCGTGGGAAAACCGCGCAGCGCATGGACGATCGCACGCAGGCCGCTGAGCACCGAGACCGCTGCCTGGCTGCCGTACGCGACCCCGATGCACCCCACCGGGATATCGGCGAGATAGACGCGCTCGTCATCGACCATGTCCTCGACGTAGTCCAACGCGTTCTTGATGAGACCGGAGATGCCGCCGTGATAGCCCGGGCTGGCGATCACGACGCCGTCGGCGGCACGCAGTGCCTCGACCAGTTCGCGCGCGCCCGTCGAGCGATCGACGGTCTGGGGATCGTAGAACGGCAGGTCCAGGTCGCGCGCCATGAAGCCGCGCACGGTGGCACCAGCGGCGCGCGCGCCTTCGAGGGCGATCTGCAGGGCGCACTCGGAGCTGGAGTCCGGTCGCAGTGTGCCGCCGAGACCGACCACGTATGGTGTTGACACCGCAATAACCTAACACTGTTTGGTCGGTCTCGACAAGGACACCATGGACGACGAACTGGACCTCGGGACGCAGGCGTGGATCGAGCAGGTGTGCGCGGCGCCGCTGCTCGGCGTCCGGCGGCTGGAGCGGTGGCGGCCGACCTGGTGGATAGAGGTCGGCCGCGAGGCCCCCGGCCGCCAGCTGGTGCTCAAGAATGCCCGGGCGCCCCAGCACGTCACCGAACGCTCGGAGATGCTCCGCCGTTTCGGCATTGACCGGGAGGCGGCCGTCCTGCAGGTGCTCTCGGCACATGGCATGCGCGTCCCACGGTTCGTCGGTCACCGGCAGGAGGCACAGCAGCTGCTGATCGGGGCCATGCCCGGCGTCGCGGAACTGCAGGCGATCCCCGACCTCACGCTGCGCAGCACGGCGATGGCTGACTACGGCGCGGCGCTCGCCGCTGTGCACACCGTCGACTGGCTCCAGGAGGGGCTGGGCGCGCTGGCTGACGACCCCGCCGGCCCCGCCCACCTACCCGGACCGCTGGCCGCTGTCGTGGCGGACAGCACCCGCTGGGCGGCACCCCCCGACCCGCTGCTCGCCCTGGCGCTGGATTGGATGCGCGAGCACCGGCCGGCCGCCCTAGGATCCGTGCTGCTGCATGGGGACGCGGGCGCGAACCAGTTCCTGGTCGACAGCAGCGGCCTGAGCGCCATGCTCGACTGGGAGCTGGCCTACATCGGGGACCCGATGTCCGACCTGGCGTACGCGCGATACCGGGAGGCGCTCTACCCCAGCGGCGCCTACCCGGCCCTTGTCGAGGGCTGGGCGCACACCTCCGGTCTAGCTGTCGACGTCGAGGTGCTCAACTGGTACACGGTGGCCGCCTGCCTGGTGATGCTCATCGGGATTGCCCGAGACGCCCGCCGGCCGCGTGCGGCCAACGCCGAGGCGGTGCAGCGGCTGTGGTGGGACGCTGTCAGCCGGGTCGCGCTGTGCCAGGTGCTGGCCGAGGACGCTGGCGGTCCTCCCGTCGTGCCCGACAACGGCGTGGACGACAGCGGCGCAGCGGACACCGCGATGACTCACATCGCGGACCTGTTGATGCAGCGGCTCGGGCTGACCGGCGATACCGACGGCAGCAGCAGCCGCGGCCTGCGCGAACGGCGGCACACCCTGGCGCTGGCCGCCACCCTGCTGCGCAGCAGCAGGGCGCCACTAGCGCCGCTCGCCTCGGACGCGGACCTGGCTGCGATGACTCGTGACGCGATCGCCCGGATGTCCCTGGCCGCACCGCTGGCGGTCAGCGACTCCTGGGGCGAACTCGGCGCCGACGATGCTCAGGAATGGCAGACCCGGCTGTCGCGGCCGGTGCTGCCCGATGTGCCGGCAGCGAAGGCAGCGACGGCGGCGGTGAAGGCGTCGTTCTCCTGACCGGCCATGGTGTGCCCGGCCCCCGCGATCTCCAGGTAACGCAGGCCCGGGATCAGCCGCCGCATTTCGGCGACTCCCGCTGGGGTCACCACGTCCGAGTTCGCGCCGCGCACGAGCATCGTCGGCACCTGCAGCCGGCCGGCCGCCGCAGCCATAAGGGCGTGCAGAGCGGGCCCGTTACCGACTTGGGCCAGCACCTTCGGGTCCCAACGCCAGCGCCATCGGCCATCCTCGCCAAGCCGTAGTTGGCGTGCCAGACGCTGCTCCGACGGCCGCGGGCCGGCCGACGATCTGAACCCTGCGACGGCCGCGGCCGCTTCCGCGAGTGAGGCATAGCCGTCGGGCGCCGACGCCATGAAGACCTGGACCCGGTGAACGCCCGCGTCGGCCACGGTGACCGCCACATCGACGAGCACCAGCCCCCGTACCAGGGGCGGGGGTTGGTGCCCCCCGGCAGCCAGGAGCGCCGCGATGCCGCCCATCGAGGCCCCCACCAGCAGGGCCGGTTGCCCGACCTGGGCCAAGACCGCTGTCAGGTCCAGGGCATGGGTGGTGAAGGCATAGGTCCCCGTCGGCGACCAGTCACTGTCGCCGTGCCCGCGTAGGTCGTAGGTCACGGCGGTGTGCCCCCGGGCAGCGAGATCCCGGGCCAGCTGTCGCCAGGAGTGCCGGCTCTGCCCTCCGCCATGCAGCAGCACGACCACGGAGCCCTCGCCGCGGGTGTCACCGCGGAGCACGAGCGGCTCGGTCGGAACCGTGAACGACAGGGCCCGCGCGTCGTCGGACGTCGTCACCTAGTCCGCCGCCGCGGTCGACACATGCTCAGTTGAGCTTCGGCAGGACCTCGGTGCCCAGCAGACCAACCATGTCGCAGAAGTCCGCCGTCGGCTGCCCGCCCATGTCGATGTAAATGAGGTTCGTGTCCGCCTGGATGGTCTGCATGACGGTGTTGAGCCGGTCCACGACCTCCTCGGGACTGCCGACGATGGCGGGGCCCTGGGTGGTCAGCCACTCCCAGTCGAACGGTTTGTTGACGAAGGGGGGCGGGTTCGGGTTGACCTTCTTGATGATCTGCCCGAAGAGCTCGAAGTAGGCGCGGTAGCGCGGTTCCCAGCGCTCTCGTGCGCGTTGGCTGGTGGTGTCCACATTCACGTGCCAGCACGCCCCGACCTGGGGGGGCCGGTCGTGACCGGCCTCGGCGAACAGCTGTCGAAAGCTCTCGCCGGTCGGGGCGAACATGGCCGGGCTCCCGAAGGCGCTGGGCAGCATCAGGTCGAGCCCCAAGGACGCGGCCAGTGCGGTGGTGGATTCCGACGCCCCGCCGCCGATCCACATCTTCGGGACGGCGCTCGGCGCTGGCTGCAGGGTGAACTCCTCCAGCGGCGCGCGGAAAGCCCCGTTCCACGACACCTGCGGCTTGCTCCACAGATCGAGGATCAGCCGCACGTTCTCCTCGAACATCGCATGCGAGTCGTCCGGGTCCTGGCCGAACATGTTGTACGTCGTGGTGAAGAAGTTGCCGCGGCCCACGACCATCTCGGCGCGGCCGCCGCTCAGGGCGTGCAGTGTCGCGTAGTCCTCGGCAACCCGGACTGGATCCAGGTTCGCCGCCAGGGTGACACAGGTGCTGAGCTTGACGCGGCGGGTGCGCTCCCCGATCGCTGAGAGGATCACGGGCGGGGACGAATAGACATAGTCCATGCCGTGGTGCTCGCCCACGTGCACGCTTTCGAAGCCGACCTCGTCGGCGATGGCTGCCGCCTCGACGATCGCCCGGTGCCGCTGCGCGGGGGTCTCGCGGGTGTTGGTGATCGGGTCGGTGACCAGGTCACCCAGTGTCATCAGGCCGATGCCCATGTCTGAACCTCCTTGACGTGACGCAACCATAGCCTAACGGCGTTTGGTTTGCACCTGCTGTGCGATCGGCGGTCAGGAACCCGCCAGGTAGGCGGCGATCAGGGCGATGGCGACGACCGCGCAATAGCCCTCGAAGAGCAGTCGCAGCAGCCGCGGCGCCCCACGAAGCTCCATGAACCACAGCCCCACCAGGCGGACCTTGAACAGCGCCACGGCGATGATCAGCACGCTCACGCCGATGCGACCACCACCGTGCAGGGAGTGCTCGGCCCCGAGCGACCAGGACAGGACGGTCGCCGCGACGAGCACGAGCCAGACGACCGTCACCGGCGTACCGAGCAGTGCACGCAGACGCACGGTCAGCGCACCAGATAGACGAGCGGAAAGAGCATGATCCAGAGCAGGTCGACCATGTGCCAGAAGCAGGCGCACCCCTCGACGACGCGCAGCGAGCCGGGCCCACTCAGCGGCCGTCTGGAGCGGACCAGCAGGACCAGCAGCACGCCGATGCCGATCACCACGTGGGCCAGGTGCAGTCCGGTCAGCACGAAGTAGTAGGAGTAGAACTCGTTCGTCGCCGGGGTCAGCCCGGCGTGAATCTTCTCCCCCCATTCCGCCGCCTTGATGGCGACGAAGCCGAGCCCGCAGATCACAGCGCCGCCCACCAGCAGTGGTGCCCGGCGCAGGGCCTCGGCGCGGATCGCTCGCATCGCCAGCACCACGAGCAGCGAGCTGGTCAGCAGTACCAGGGTGTTGAGCGCTGCCAGATCGCGGTCGAGGGTGTCCTGACCTCGCCGAAAGAGCTCCGGCGCCTGCGCCCGCTGGACCAGGAAGGAGATGAACATGACCGCGAACACGACCATGTCCCCGAAGATCAGGACCCAGAGCCCCACCTCGCCGGGGACCCGGCCGGCCATAGGCGGAGTAGGGGCCACCGCCTCCAACTGCTCAGACAGGCTGCAGCTCGGAGGTCGGCTCGGAAGTACCCTGCGCGGCAAGGCCCGTCTCCTGGTCGTGGACAGCACGGAGCAGCAGCACGGTCATGACGATGAACCAGGCGCCGAACACGGTCAGCGGGATCCACCAGGCAAAGAGGTTGCGCCAGGCCAGCGGGCCGGTCTTGAAGAACACCACGGCGATGCCGCCCTGAAAGACCAGGCAGACCCAGAGGTTGAGGTAACCCGCCCAGCGGGGGAACACCGGCTGCGCGCCACGATCCCGAAGAATCGCCACCCCGATCGCGATCCCCTGGACCAGCGCAAACGTGGTGGCGCCGATGAACATCACCCAGCAGACGTCGTCCAGCGCCAGCAGGATGTCCGGTGGGCGGTTCGGCCGGAAGATGGCGCCCTGCAGGATGAGCGTGGGCACGAGGAACAGCAGTGCGCTGCTACCTCCCGACATCAGCTGCGTATATGCCAGCGGCGAGAAGCGACCCTCGATGCGCTTCATCTGGACAGAGATGACGGCGGCCCAGGTGAACTGCAACGGCGCCGCGAGCGACACCAGCACCAGCCCGACCCGGATCCGGGTCGTGTGGTCCTGGAACAGGTGCGCGATCTTCAGCGCGCTGTCGGTGGGTGCAGGCGGCGGGATGAACCCCGCGAGCGCGAAGCCCGCACCGAACAGGACCATGAACAGCAGACCGGACCAGACACACAGCCGTTGTACCCTTGCGTCCACGACGAGCCCTCCTCGGCCGATCCGCCGGGGGCCCGGTAGACTGGCCTAACATTGTTCGCTTTATGTCGAGCGTGTCAAACATGTCTCGAGGCCTGGTCTGCGCCGAGTCGTACGAGGACGCAGTGGGCTCTCGGGGTCTGACAAGCCCAACGGCTGTCAATCCAACCGTTGTTGGGTTATGTTCCGGACGGGTACTAGCTTGGCCGTGGGGCCAAGCCCCGGACCCGGCGTCGCACCGGCGGCACTCCGGCCCAGGCGGATGAACCGAGGACCCCATGGATTCGCAGAGCGACCTACGCCACAGCCCTCTGCGCGGCATCAGGGTCGTGGATGTGAGCGCGCTGGGGCCGGGTCCGTTCTGTTCGATGCTGCTGGCTGACTACGGCGCCGACGTGGTCTCGGTGTGCCGTCCGCAGCGGGAGGTCTTCGACCCGTCCGCCTTCTTCTCGCGTGGCAAGCGCTCCATCGTCGTGGACCTGCGCGCCGACGGTGGGGCCGAGGTGATCCGCCGGCTGGCGTCGACGGCGGATGTCTTCCTGGAGGGCTACCGCCCGGGGACCATGGAGCGACGCGGTCTCGGACCGGAGACCCTACTAGCGGACAACCCGCGACTGGTCTACGCCCGGCTAACCGGTTATGGCCAAGACGGCCCGTACGCCGGCCGGGCGGGGCATGACATCAACTACATCGCACTGGCCGGTGCCCTCGGCGTTATCGGCGACGACCAGCCGGTCCCGCCGTTGAACATCCTCGGCGACTTCGCCAGCGGCTCGGTCAACGCCGTCACCGGCATCATGTTGGCGCTGTTCGAGCGCGAGCGCACCGGGCGGGGCCAGGTGGTCGACGCGGCGATGGTCGACGGTGCGGCCGTGTTGCTCAGCGCCCAGCTCGCCGAGCACGCGTCCGGCCTCTGGGGTGGCCGCGGCACCAGCGTGCTGAGCGGGTGCGCGCCCTTCTACGCGGTCTACCGCTGCGCCGATGGCGGCTGGTTCGCCGTCGGCGCGATCGAGCATCGGTTCTACCTGCTGATGCTGGGTGTTCTGGGCCTGGACCCGGCGGAGCTGCCCGATCGCGACGATCCTGCCCAGTGGGGCGCCCTGCGCGCCTGCCTGGCCTCGGTCTTCGCGCGTGAGCCGCGCGAACACTGGAGCCGGGCGTTCGCCGATGTCGACGGCTGCGGCATGGCTGTCCTGGACATCGACGAGCTCGCCGCGGACCCGCACCTGGCCCACCGGGGCACCGTGGTGATGCGCGACGGAACCCTGCAGGCCTCCCCGGCGCCGCGGTTGTCGGGGCAGGCCTTCCCGATCAGGTCGCGCGCCGGGAGCTTCGACGAGCACACCGCAGAGGTGCTGGAAGAGGCTGGTTTCAATGCTGAGGAGATCGCCGACCTGACCCGGCGCGGCGCCTTGGCTGCCGCGGTGCCGGCGGCCTGACCGCCGCTCAGCCGATGATGTCGATCTGCTCGCCGATCCAGATCGGCGAATCCCTGTGAACGATGAAGTCTTCTCGCCTTCGATCAGCCTGGCTGCGGCCGCCCCACCCTCGGCACTCGTCACTCCCGCCAGCAAGTTCTCCATGCTGCGGAACCAGACCTGCGTCACCCCGTCGTAGGCCGCGGGTGCACCCCGGCCGGCCTGTACGGCAGCGTTCAGCGAGATGTCGAGCGTCTGGGTTTGCGTAGACCTGATGACGTTGAGCGATTCGGCGTACACCCGGAACAGGGTCCGCATGCCGGTCACGCCAGTAGGCGGAAAAATCGACCGGGCTCAGGCCAGCCAGCCGGGTGAGACAGATGACCATGGTGATCACGCCGATAGACCTGTCCCGTCGCCCACCCGGGGGCGCGCGTGGAGATCAAAAGGCAACGCGATGAGCTGATCGGGAGTTGCCGACCCCAGCTGTGTCCGAGATCACCTAACGCTGTTAGGCTTGAGCCCGAGCCGCTGCGATAGGAGCGGCCGATCCCGCGGAGCTGCCATGTCGACGACACCCACAGCTCAGCTGCCCCTGTTGTTTGAGCCCATCCGGATCCGGGACACGCTCGTGCGCAACCGGGTGGTGATCACCTCCCACGGTGCCAGCGAGGCTTTCCGCAACCCGGCGTCGTCGCCGGCGACCTATATCGAGTACCTACGGCGACGGGCGGCCGGCGGCGTCGGCCTGATCATCGTGCAGCCACCGTTCTTTTCTCCCGGCGTACCGCATTCGCAGGTGAGCCTGGACCGGCACGCGGCCCTCGCTGCGGCAATCCGGGCCGAAGGGGCCGTGGCGATCCTGCAACTCGCCCACCTCGGGGCGTTCGCGCGCTCGGATGCCGATGTGCGCAGACCGCCGCTGTGGGGGTTCGGGGCAACCCGCTCGGAGGCCGGGGAGACCGCCCACCAGATGACCGACGACGAGGTCGAGCTGATGGTCGACGCCTACCGTGGGACGGCCGCGCTTGCGGTGGCTGCCGGCTTCGACGGGGCCGAGGTACACGGCGGCCACGGCTATCTCATCCAGCAGTCGCTGACGCCGTCGTTCAACTCGCGCGAGGACCGCTGGGGTCAAGACCGCACCCTGTTCGTCCGCCGCGTGCTGGCCGCGGCCCGAGCAGAGATAGGCGAGGGAATTGTCGCCTACCGGACGACCACCGATGACATGGTCTCCCCTGACGACGGCGGCATGGGATTCGCCGGCGGCGCGCAGATCGTGCGGCGACTGCTTGATACCGGCGACATCGACCTGCTCAACACCACCATCGGAGACGGCAACGCTAGCTACGCCCGCGCGATCCCCGACTATCGCCACGTCGAGGCCCCGAACATCCCGGCCGTCGTTCGCTTGCGCGCGGCGGCCGGGATTACCGTTCCGGTGATCGGTGTCGGCCGCATTGCCTCCGTCGGGGTCGCCGAGTCGGTGTTGGCCTCGGGTGCATGCGACCTGGTAGCGATGACGCGTGCGCACATCGCCGATCCGGATCTGCTGGCCAAGTCCCGGTCCGGGCGCTCGGAGCGGATCCGGCCCTGCGTAGGGGCGAACGTGTGCGTGAACCGCAAGCTGGCCGGCTTCGCCGAGATCAGCTGTCTCCACAATCCGCAGGTACTGCGCGAGATCGAGCTGGAGATCCGGCCCGCCCCTGTGCCCAAGCGGGTGGTCGTCGTCGGGGCCGGTCCGGCGGGCCTCAAGGCGGCGGAAGTCGCCGCGCTGCGGGGTCACGAGGTCAGCTTGTTCGACGCAGCCCCGACCGCGGGCGGCCGGCTGCGCTTCGCTGGCCAGACAGCTGCGACCAGCCTCGTGGCTAGCCTCGAGCACATCGTCGACGAGCTGGCCGTCCAGCAGATCAAGGGGCGGTTCGGTGTGCGGGTCGACGAGCAGCTGCTACTCGAGCTCGCGCCGGACGCGGTGATCCTGGCGACCGGCGGCCGACCAATGCCGCACGACGCGTTTCCCGGTGCCGAAGCAGTTGGCGCGCTGGACAGCGCTGCCGCGCTCGAGGCCGATCTCCACGGTTCGGTCTTGGTCTATGACACGACCGGCGTCAACGAGGGCACGCTGGTGGCCGAGGCGTTGGCCGGCAAAGGGTGTCGGGTCACGTTCGTCACGCCGTACGAGACCGTCATGCCGAACGGCGGTCAGTTGCACCGCGTGCAGCTGCCGACGACGCTCTACCGGCGGGTCGACCGGATCATCACGAGCGGACTGGTCGGCATGGTCGAGGACGGGGTCGCGCACATCGTCACCGTCGCCGGTGAGCCGATCGCCGAGTTGAGCCCCGACACGATCGTGGCGGTGACCGCGCCGGTGCCCAACCTGGACCTGGTGCCGGTGCTCGAGAGCCTCGGCATCCCCTTCCGGATCGCCGGTGACGCGGTGGCGCCGCGCTGGGCGATGCAGGCCTTCAAAGAAGGCCACGAGGCCGCGCTCGCGATCTGAGATCCAACAGGTCTGACGGAACGGAGACCGGCATGGGAACGACCGATCTCAGCTCGGCCGATCTCAGCTCGGCGCCGCCGATGCTGCCACCCGTACCCGTCGGCTTCGATGAAGTTCTTCTGCAGTATCGCCGAGCTCGACGACGCGACGCTGTTCGCCCTCTATCAGGTCCACGTCGAAGTCGAGGTGGCACTGCTGAGGGTGTTCGTCATCGGGCCACCGCGGAGGGCGGTAGTCCTCCACCCGCTGGAAGGTCAGACCGACCTCGGCGAAGTGAATGCCGCGTTGTCGGAACTACCGCCATGAGATCGCGGCCGGTCACCTCGGAGTAGAAGGTCGCCAGCTCATGGGCTCCGGCAGTCGCTGATGAAACCCACGTGTTGCAGCCTTCGGCGACCTTGCCACCGGAACTGACCGGGCGCTGCGTAGCGGCTGGCACACAGCTGAACCGTCCGCGCTGCGACCACCACTTGGATCCACCCCTGCCATGACCCTCACAACCTCACTGCCGGCGCAGGGGACGCGTCGATCAGACGCACCAGCACGCCCGGGCGTCCGAGGGTGTCGCGCCCTGAGAAGCGGAGCCGGCAGAGGTGTCTGGGAATCCATCTCGCGGACGCCGTATCAAGGCGCGCCTGGCGGAACTCTAACTCGGAGACGGGCAGTCAGTCCGTGTGGAAGACCTGAAGGAGTTCCCATGATGTTCAAGACGCTTCCCGCCGCCACCGCAGTAGGTCTCGGGCTCACGCTCGCCTTGCACGCCAACCCTGCCGGGGCGGCGGCACACCTGGCCTCCACGTCAGCGCCTGCTGAGGGTCGGGCCATCACCGGCTATGCGGCAGAGTCACACGGGAGCAAGACGACGCTCGGGGCCGGGTACCTCACCAAGCCGGGCCTGGCCCACTCCATGTACTCCTACTTCACAATCCCTCGTCACTGCACCGCGGACGGGTACGCCTTCTTGGGCACGGTCGGCTTCAACAGTTCGAGCGAGTACAACACCCAGGCGCTCGTCAACGTCGCATGCAGCCACGGCAGGGTCACCGTCCAGATGCAAGCCCGCGACCCCCACAACGGCGACTACGAACTCGCGGCCGCTAACCCCGGGGACACGTTCGAGACATACATCGACGAGGAGGACTCGGAGACGACCATCATCGTTGCCGACGAGACCACGGGCGTCGAGCTTTACATGAACGAGGGGGTACAGGCAGAGATCGACAACCAGTTCCTAACCGGTAGCCTCCAGGTCTCGTTCGATCCCCTTGCCGGGTTCGGGAACGTCGCCTTCACGGGCACCGGCGTCGATGAGCAAGACCTCAGTCAGGGCAATGCCTCAGCGATCACCCAAGAGAAGAACGGGGTCGTGCAGGCCGAGCCCAGCGCTCTAGGGAAGCACCACAACAGGTTCAGAGTGGGCTGGAAGCACAGCTGATCACCCGATCTGGACCGACTCCCTGGGTACGTCAAGTCCCGGAACTGGCTCACGACGGTCGGCGGCGGGGGGGCTGTGCGGGGGCAGTCCGACATGAGGCATCCGACGCGAGCAACGCCTACCCGTGCAGCTCATCCCTTGACAGTCAGGTTGGCCTCCATATGCGGACCGAGCCAAGCCTTCCGACCTCCGAGACCCTGAACTGGTGTGAGAGCAGGGCCGCTACGAGGCCAGGTAGCGCTTCAGTGCTTCCCGGGCGAGCACCGAGAGGGACACGCCCTTCTGCGCGGCCCGCGCTGGAAGCGCGGTCCCGATCCACCTTCAGGACGTTTTCGTCCAGGGTGCGATAGGTCGTGACAGGCGATTCAACGCGGCCGGTACACGTCGGCGCTGTGGTCCACCCGGATGACCTTCACCGTCCGCTGCTCGTCGTCAATCTCATGCAGCACGCGGTACGCGCCGCGACGGGCCGACCACGTTCCGAACAGGTCCACCACCAGCTCATGCCCGACCCGTCGAGGACACTCGAGCAGCGGGCCCGTGATGAACTCCACCACCGCGGCGGCGACGCCCTCAGGCAACCGGACGGCAATCGAACGGGCCGCGCTGGTCGCGACGATCAAGCGCCAGGGGTCAGCGGGCACGTTCAGCAGCGATGAACGCGGCCAGGTCCTCACCGGCAACACCGCCGCCGGCCGCGAGCTCGGCGCGCGCCTGCTCGATCTCGCCGCGGACCGTTGGGTCCCTCAGCATCTCGAGGGTGTCCTCGAGCGCGGCCAGGTCGGCAGGGCTGATCAGCACCGCCGCGGGGATCCCCTTGCGGGTAATGGTCACCCGCTCGTGCGTGCTCTCGACGTCGTCCAGGACGCGGGAGAGCGTCGCCTTTACCGTCGCCATAGGCAGAGTCGTCGTCACATGACCAGAATACGGTCCTGTCGCTGAACGGACCAGCCAACCCGCTCGAATCCTGCGAATGCGGACCTCGGCGCGCGCGTGCGGAGGACTACGCGTGCGCTGCCGCGTACGCCGTCGCCCCAGTCCCGTGCGACGCGGCACACCTCCCTACCGCCACCTCCCGCTAATGGTCTCCACACTCAGGTCGCGATTGGCCGCCAGCACGTTCAAACTGACCCACGCCCGCATCGCGGTAGACCTCGACCAATCGCCGTACGGCTGCCATAGTCCACGCACAACCGACGAGCTGGGGGATGCCGTGATCATCTGGGGTTCGAAGTCCTACGTTCAGACGCTGGCGATGCTGACGTTGGTCTGCCGCAATGGGCACACCGCCGCGCACCGCCTTGCGAAACGGACCCGCAAGTTCACGCTGTTCTTCATCCCGCTGTTCCCGATCGGCGTCCGGCGCTTCACCGTGTGCACGGCCTGCGGCGAGACGCTGACGATCGATAAGGAGCAGGCAGAGGCGATGCTGGCCCGGGCGCAGGGGGCGGCGCCGGTGGGGCCGGACGCTGACGGCTCGGCACCCCTGCCTCCGATGCCGCCCGCGGTCGACCCGGCGTCGGCCGAGCTGCCCCCGGCAGCCTCGGCGTAAGTCCTGCGCGCGTGGGCGACGCCGCGATCAGTCGCCTCCTGGATCCGGGCGGCAACGAACTTCTCGAACTGTGGCTGGAATCGGGCGTGCAGGACGAGTGACTTGCGGCCCTAAACAGCATCGCAACCAGTCTCGGCCAGACCAGACGGGTTCAGTCGCACCGGCGCGGCAGGCAGCAAGCTTGGTCCCTTGGGCAGCTGTGCTCGAGCCGTCGGCGTCAGGCGGGTATCGATGCCCGCCACGCCATGGGCCGCGGCGTCTGGTGGAGCCGGACACGGTCACCGACGCCCTGCGGCTACGGATGTTGGGGCTGGGGTGCACGCGATCGCCGACACGATGTCCGAACACCAAGCGGCGCCTTCGTCGCCACTAGCTCGGTGATACCGGTGTCCATGGATGCCACGTGACGACGCCTTGATACGGCGCCATGTCACGAGGCTTGCTGATCGAGGCGACCTCGTGCTTCCCGAGCCTTGACAAGACATCGCACCCCTTGGTCATCGGGGGCTTGGTGATGGGCCGCCTGCGGCCTTCACGCCACCTCGGCACCCGCGGACACCCGGACACCCCGGGAGCGGCTGTGTCTCATCCGCCAGATGCGAGGCGTTGCCGGCCTATCTCGGCGCGAAGGTTTCGCCGGCCAGGAGGTGATGAACTCTGCCATCCCCGGGTCCCAACAGCCGGTGTCCTCGACGAACGACACCGCGACAGCGTTCCTGACGCTGCCGTCCCCTTCGACCAGCCCGACGCCCATGGCCGCAAGGAGTGGGACAAGCACGTCCGCGTCGGCTCGGGCCCGAGCTTCGATGGCCAAGCGTCGCAGGTTGGCGACCAGCAGGTGCAAAAGGAGTTCGCTGTCATACTCGTCACGATGCTGGCGCACCGCGATCTCGGCTGGTCGGCTGGTCGCGGCCAGAAGCTCGACGACCTCCTCAGCTGTCAGAGGAACCGGAGCATCGGTTCGCTTGGACGATCCCGAGGTGGGCGCCACTTCATCTCCTCCCAACGGAACCCGCGGTCGATCTAGGTCACATGGTCAACGACGTCGGAACCCGCATCTTGACGGGTTCGACGAAGCTCCCGCCTGCCCAGATCGGAGCCTGACCCTCTTCTCCGGACCAAGGTGTCGGGACTACCGGGTCAGGCTCCGGCGCCTGGTGGGCTGATCCTTACGGCCCAGTTCACAGCAACATCAGGTGCAGCTGGCTCGAGGCTCCCAGTTTCGTCATTTTGTTACCATGGGACCATGGTCCAAATTCTAGGTCGAGAGCCACCCCCACCTGACGCCTCGAGGCCACTGCCGGTCACGCGCGTCCAGTTGGGCGTTCGCATCGAGCAGCGCCTGGTCAAGGTGCTGAACGGCCTCGCCGAGTTCGAGGATGTAACTCTCGGGCAGTTGCTGGAGAAGATTGTCCTTCATTCGTTCACGCCGGTGCCGGGTCACGAGGGTGAGATGGCAGCCAGTCCCCACGGGCGAAAGGCGCTAGCCGCCATCACCGACCTACAACGGACCTACCGCATGACCTACAACCTCCACGGCTTCCGAGCGTTTCAAGACTCTATCGACGACCCGTCGCAGCGAGGCAGCTCCTCCCAGCGGCTCCGGTAGGCGATCGAATGCCCGCCTACCTCGATCAGCTCTCTCGCGCCTACGGTGAACAGACCTGGTCGCTCTACCGCCGCCTCGACCAGAGCCTGCAGCCAGCTAGCCCCGATCAGATGCACGAGCTCGCCGCCGCCCACGTGCACGCCGGCGACCACGTGCTAGACGCAGGATGTCGTGACGCCGCGCACCTCATCCGCCTCGTTCAGACCCACAAGCTGACCGGCGTGGGAGTTGACCCGGTCCCGCTCCATGTTCAGCAGGCCCGGATGGCGGTCGCCGACGCGAAGCTTGGTGAGCGCATAACGATCCTGCAGGCAGGGATGGAAGACCTCCCCTACCCGGACTCGCACTTCGATGTCGTGTGGTGCCGCGACGTACTCGAGGTCGTAGAACTCCTCCGCCCCGCTCTGCGCGAGAGCGCCCGCCTGCTCAAGCCCAACGGCCTGCTTCTCGTGTACACGCAGGTCGCGACGCCGCTTCTCGCTCGCCCTGACTACGACCTGCTAGCCCGGCACTTGGGCGTTGTCGTCGCGAACCTCTCCGAGACCACGCTGGAAGCAGCCTTCCGCGACGCCGACTTCGCGATTGAGCGCAAGCACATCGTTGGAACGGAGTGGCGAGAGTACCTCGAAGAGTCCACCCAGGCGGTTTCCCGCGATCTCCTGAGACTTGCCCGCCTACGGCGCGATCGGGACGCGGCCGTGCAGGCTCACGGCCAGGACATCGTTGACCATGTCGAGGCCAACCTGCACTGGGGCGTCTTCCAACTGCTCGGGAAGCTGCAGCCCGTCATGTACGTGCTCCACAGGAACTGAACGAAGACGGATAAAGCGGCAGTAATGGCCCTGGGCGGCGAAGCTCGGCGGCCGGGTTCGCGGGCGATCACCTCAACAGTGCACGCGGTCGCTCTGGCGGCGCCACGTCGACATGGGACGCCGACTGGAGAAAGGCCTGACCCTGTTCCGAGTCCGCGAAAGCCGATTCTCCAGTTTCTCTCCAGTACCCGCCGGTACATGCCCGACACGAGGAGCGGGCAGCGGCGCTTCACCCTATAAGCGCAGGTCAAAGCCCTGTTGGGCCCTGCCTTGATCCGTGGAGCTGCCGTTGCCTACCGTACGGCGCAGCTGGTTGCAGGTCGATTCTCCAGATTCTCTCCACCTGAATTGGTGTGAGAGCAGGGCCGCTACGAGGCCAGGTAGCGCTCAAGTGCTTCCCGTGCGAGCACCGAGAGGGACACGCCCTTCTGCGCCGCCCGCGCCTCGGCGGCCTCCCGCAACGGCTCAGGAACCCGGAACTGGACCCGAGGCGAATGCGTGGCACCGCCGGTCAGCGACTTACGCCCCGGAACCAGGTTTCGCCGCCGGACCTCAGCCAGCGTCTGCTCGACCAGCTCCTCCGCGATCTCGTTGGTCAGCTGGCGACCGTCTTTGAGTCGCGCCACCTCCACGTCCAGGTCCACGTCCGAGACCGCCGTACCCGGTGCCACGACGTACTTCTTCGGATCGATCACGTCCGCTCACCTTCCTCGCCTCGAAAACGCCTAGGCATCGCGTGGATCACTGCAAGCCCACCCGGCGTGTGATCATCAGGCACGGCCACGATCTCCAACTCCACGCCCCGCCCATCGACGCCGACGTAGTGCAGCTGATCCACGTCGGCGCGGTGGTCCACCCGGATGACCTTCACCGTCCGCTGCTCGTCATCAATCGAGGTGTCGGTCCGAACGGCACCGGTCCGAGGCGCCTGGGACTCCTTCTGGCCGCGGAATCAGACGGCCTGAGCTCCGCTGGTCACCCGCTGGTGGGGCTGCTCCAGACGTACGTGCCCCAGTTGCTGTAGTAGTCGCGGGCCGCGGGGGGGATGTACTCGGTGGCCATGAAGATCCGGCCGGCAGCGGCGACGCCCATGGAGTAGTCGCCCCAGCGGCAGCCGCCGTACCCGGGACCGACGAACGCGGCGTAACAGGTGAACCCGTCTTCGGGGAGCGCGCCGGCGGCGGCCAGGTGGATCGCTCCGGAAGGCCCGTCGGGACCGAACTTCTGGTAGGCGGCGCTGGGGTAGTACGCGGTGCCGCCGGAGCTTCCCGTCAGGCTCATCACGAGGTAGCCGTGACCGGAGGCATCGACGGCGATATCGGGGTACGTCAGATCCACCCCGGGTGAGGTCACGTAGCCCTGAGCGGTCACGGGGGCGCTTATCCCGGCTGGCGTGACGGTGGGTCGCAGGATGAACCACGCGATCCCATCGCGCTTGCCGACCGAGGCCGTACTCGCCTCGGCGTAGAGGTTGCCGGCTGTGTAGGTGACTTCCTGGATGGCGTTGAAGTCGGCTTGGAGCTTGCCTTCCTTCTCCCCGACAGCCTCACCAAGC
Source organism: uncultured bacterium (assembly GCA_964245825.1). Lineage (GTDB taxonomy): Bacteria > Actinomycetota > Actinomycetes > Mycobacteriales > CAJCIY01 > CAJCIY01. Next base: position 56,039 of record CAXTNT010000014.1, read on the forward strand.
GGCCGGTATCCAGCCGGTTGCGTCGCGTCGGGTGGGAAGGCGTAGAACTCGCTGTCTGTCTCGGTGTAGGCGAGGGTCGGTTCGCCGCCACGGGCGAGCAGCTGGGTGTCGGTCAGTGCGTAGACGACCAGGTGGTCGTCCTTCGAAGCATTGGAGTTGGATTCGACGAAGTACTCGGTGTTCTTGGCATACGTCCCGCCGGGAGGCGTCGCGGCAGGAGCGACGTGGTAGGGCTGACCGGTTGGGTCGGCGACCAGCCGGTACAGGACCGCCTGCGGTGCGGGCGCGCCGAGATCGGAGCCGGTCTCGAGTGCCTTGGTGGAGTAGGCGTAGATATCAGAGCCGTTGAAGGCGCCCGAGATGTCACCGAACTCGTTGGTGGAGATGTAGAACCCGTTGGCGTCGGCGCCGATCTGGTCGAAGTCACCGAAGCACGGGCAGCCGGAGGTGCTGCTGTCGTCGCTGTCGGAGGCGTAGACGCTGTAGCTGCCGAGGACGTTCTTGGAGTTGCTCACCGCGATGTACTGGACGCTGGGAGAGGTCTCGTGGTTGCCCTTGAACGTGGCGACGTCGAACTGGGTGAAGAACCACCGCGACGTGGGCGCGTCGTAGTAGCAGCGAGGGTCGGCGAAGAAAGCGCTGGCCGGGGTGCCGAAAAACGTGGTAGCCGCCACCGGGTCGCTGAGCGCTGTGCCCGCCGTGCTGTAGACCTGCAACGCGTCGTTGACGTCGTCGACGATGGAACTGCCGTCGGTGCACAGGCCCTGATCGGGTGGCTCGAGGTCCCCACTCCCGTTGACTGCGGCCTGGGCCGCGCCGGTGAGCCCGGTGAACCCGTGCGTCCCCGCCGTGACGTTGCCGCTGATGGGTGCCGGGCCGGAGGCACTGGACAGAGTCGCCTTGGAGGCGTGCGGACCGCCGGGGGTGAACTGCGAGTTGTTGTCCGGGTCGGTAGCGATGAAATGCTCACCGGCGGTGGGCCCGAACCCGTCGGGGCTAACCGTGGACCGGCGGGCGCCCGGGGCCTGGCGCAGCGACGTCGTACCAACCCGCCGGAGCGCGATGCGCACTGGGCTCGCCGCCACCACCGCGCGGGCAGTGGAACCAGGCTGGGCCTGAGCGGCAGCATGTTGACCAAGTCCGAGTAGGGCCAGTGGCGTGAACAGCGCTGTCGCAGCGCCCGTCGTGATCAGGACACGCACACGCGATCTCATACTGAACTCCCCGCAGGTCGGAACGATCGGGAACAAAGTAACCCCCAGATCCGCCGATTGCCTAGGCCCGCGCGGACGCGGGGGGCGTGCCGTTCCCTCGGCATTCGCAAGGCGCGCGGAGCGACTCCATCAGCTCGGCGGCCCGGGTTCGCGGGCAATCACCTCAGCCGGTGCACGCGGTCGCTCTAGCGGCGCCACGTCGACATGGGACGCCGACTGGAGAAAAGGCCGACCCTGTTTCGAGTCCGCGAAATCGCCGAGTGATCTGCACTTCGGCGCGGACGCCCGTTGCGCGGGTGGGTCGGGCCTGTCACTGTTTGGTGGTCTGGGCGTCGTGCCAAGATTTGGCCGAGGAAGGTCCTGTGGGGCGATGAGACGCAGGGTCGGCGGGACTGGCGGGGGCGTTTTTCGGCGGTGGCTCCCGGCGGCGGCCGGTGCGGCCCTGGTGGCTGGCATCGTGCTGGTGCCGGGGGGGCCGGCGGGCGCGGCCCCGACATCGGTGATGCTGTTTTCCTCAACAACGCCTGGGTATGTGCCTGCGGCGGCCGTGGTTCCGGCTGGCATATGCGCGGTCGAGGTGACCGTGGCTGGCGGGCCGGGGGGTGCTGGCCTTGACGACACCGAGGCTCCCGCTGGCGGCGCCGGGGCGGTGGTGACTGCGATGGCGGTGGTGTCGCCCGGCGAGGTGCTGGACGCCGAGGTGGCGGGAGCGGGGCAGTCGGCTGGGTCCGGGACCGACTCGTTCGGCTTCACCGGCTATGCCGGTGCCGGCGGTGTCGGGGGCGGCGGCGGCGGCGGAGTCGACGTCAGCAAGACAAATGCGAACGGGAGCTTCTCCTATGCGGGGGGTGGCGGCGGCGGTGCGTCGGCGCTGAGCGCGGCGGGTACGCCGTTGGTCGTCGCCGGCGGCGGTGGCGGTGGTGGTGACGGGAGCGCGACTGTCGGCGGCGCTGGTGAGCTGCTCGGGATGGACGGCGACGGCAGCGGCTACGGCGGTTCTGCCACCGGCAGCAACTTCTTTTCGGGTGCGTTCCCGTTCGGGGGGCGTGGGCGGGTCGACGCTAGCGGCCGACCCCAGCTACGATCCGGACGGCTTCATCAACGCGGGCACGGGCACCGTTGGCGGTGGGGGCGACGGGGGTGGTGATGCCGACGGCAAAAACACCCAAGTCAATGAGATGGGCGGCCAAGGTTCGGGCGCGCCTGGTGCTGGCTACCCGGTGGAGCAAGGGCCGTTGGGGTTCGGTGGCGCCGGCAACACCATGGGCGGTGACGGCGGCTATGGCGGCAGCCCCGACGACAATTCAGAGTCCCAAGGCGGCGGAGGAGGTGGCGGCGGGGTCGGCTTCGGCGGTGGCGGTGGCGGGGAGGCCGGCGGCGGCGGCGCCGGGTACGCCGGGGGGAGCGGCAGCATAAAAAATGACCCCAGCGGGGGAGGTGGCGGCTCGTCGTTCGTGGCGCCGACGGTCGACGGCGGGTCGGCGTTGAGCAGCCTGGCCACCGGCGAGGTGACCATCTCCTACGACCCGGCGAACGACGTATGCGGGCTGACGACGCTCTACGCGTCGGCGACAGCCGCGCCCGCGTCCGGTGGCGGCGCCAGCGCGGCCGACCCTTCTGACCTCGCCGAGGCCCTGCTCCGGGTGCCGGCCGGCGGGACCGTGTACCTGGTCACCCCCGGCGGGGCGACGGCATCATCGCGTTACGTCGGCAACTGGTCGGTGACCACGCCCGGCACCTCCACCTCGAGTCCGGTCACCATCGAGCCGCTACCCCGCTTGGCGACCCAGCCGATCCTGGACGGTGACGGGCCCAACGCTCCCGCAGGAGAGGTCTGCCAGACGCCACTGATCCCCACCGGGCGGTTCCCGTACGACCCAGTGGGGTTCCCGTCGTGCATTGCAGCGGTCCTGACCGTGGGCGTAGGGGTGGACGTCGACTTCGAGGGCACCACCATCGCCGACGGGTACTACGGCACCTTGATAGGCCAGGGCAGCGGCGGAGGCCTCACCGCCGACGGCCAGGTGATGGTGACCGACGACACGTTCATCGACAACGACGGAGATTACAGCTACACCGACGGACCTATCGGCGCTGCGGCGATCTCCGTGGGCGGCGAAGCTTCCGTGACCGTCACCTCATCGACCTTCACCGGCAACAGCAACGTCGACGACCTCCCCTACCAGGGCGGAGCCATCAGCAACATCAGCGGCGGAACGCTCAGCGTCAACGGATCCACGTTCACCGGCAACACCGACCCCCTGGGCTTCGGCGGTGCGATAGCGACGACGACGTCCACGCCCATCATTGACTCCACCTTCACCGACAACTCTGCGGCAAGGGGCGGGGCGGTCGACGGGAAAGCGTCGATCACCAATTCGACCTTCACCGGCAACTCGGCCTCTGTCGGTGGCGCCATCTTCGGCGGCCCGGTGACCGTGACCGACTCAACCTTTTCGGCCAACAGCGCAGCTGGCAACGGTGGCGCCATCGGCAGCAGCGCCTTGACGGTGACCGACTCGACCTTCGCGGCCAACACCGCGGCCGGCAACGGTGGCGCCATCTCCGGCGCCCCGGTGACCGTGACCGACTCCACCTTCTCGGCCAACACCGCGGCTGGCGACGGTGGCGCCGTCTACAGCGGCTCCTTGACCGCGACCGACTCGACCTTCGCCGCCAACACCGCCACCGACGGCGGGGCCATCTACGGCGGCTCCTCGACCGTGACCGAGTCGACCTTCGCCGCCAACACCGCCACCGCCGGAGGGGCCATCTACTCATCGACCGCCGAGGTCGCCGCCGACATCTTCGAAGGCTCGTGCGACCAAGCGGGAGGAACCTGGGTCGACGACGGCTACAACGCTGGCACCGACGCGACCTGCTTCGCTAGTCCCCCACCGGCGACCGACGTGCAACGCCCACATCTCAACCTCGGCCCGTTGGCCGCCCACGGCGGGCCCACCCGAACCGTCGCACCAAAGCCCGGCAGCCCCGTCATCGGTGTCATCCCCGCCTCCACCACCGCCACCATCGACGGCACCTTCGTCGCCCTGTGTCCCACCGTCGACCAGCGTGGCGCCCCGAGCAGCCCCGGCGATCCTTGCAACGCAGGATCGATCCAGAACACACCCGCCGTGCCTTTGCCAACGGTCACCGCCGTCAGCCCCAACAGGGGGCCGATCACCGGCGGGCAGTCCGTGACGGTCACCGGCACCGGCTTCGTCGCCGGTGACACCGTCGAAATCGGCCGAGGACAAGGTCCCGGACCGAGCCCGGTCGCCGCCACCAACGTCACCGTCGTCTCGCCCACCGAGATCACCGCCACCACCGGCGCCACCGCCAAAACCGGAACCTGGAACCTGTTCGTGATCGCGCCCACGGGACGCAGTCAGGCCAACCCGCATGACCGCTACCGCTACCAGAAGAGCTGAGACCCGACCGACCAGTTCGAGCTAGGGGTCTGCGACAGGACAACCGGACATCGGGGTCTATCGCGCTGAGGGCACCTCTGCATCAAGCGGCTGTGGTCAGAGAGGTGCCGTTTGTCGGACAGTCCCGGACATCGGCTATGAGCGGGCGTTCGATCTTGGTGTTTGGCGCGCGGCTTGGCCGTCGATGTGGCCGTAAGCGGACCTGTGCCGCTCAAAAAGCTGCGATCACGGGTTGTGGCGCCGTGCGGGAGGATTCACGGCGTGCTGTTCTCGGTCGTCTACGCCGTTGCTGGCCGTCTGCTCTCGCTGCTCATCGGCCGTGGTCGCGGTGAGGCGTCCACGGAAATCGAGCTCGTTCTGCTGCGCCACGAGGTCACTGTCCTACGCTCATGAGCCTCGACGAACTCGCCGGCAACTTCAGGTATTTGATCCGGGACCGGGGCGCGAACTTCACGGCCGCTTTCGACGCCGTGTTCACCGGCGCCGGCATCACGGTCCTGCGCACACCACCGCAAGCGCCCCGCGCAAATGCCTACGCCGAACGGTGGATCGGCACCGTCGCCCGCGAAGCGCTTGACCGGCTGCTGATAATCAACCAGCGGCACCTGCACATCGTGCTCGACGAGTACATCGCCCACTACAACACCCACCGACCGCACCAGTCGCTGAACCGGAAGCCACCTCAGCCGCCGCCCGTCCTGAAGATCGTCACCGATCCTGGACCACCCACCGGGGCGAGCGGAAGGAGGTGCTCGGCGGAGTCGTCCACGAATACCAACACGCCGCCTGACACGCGCACAAAGACGCAGCCGTAGTTTTTGAGCGGCACAAGCGGGCAGCGGCTCTTCAGCGCATAAGCGCAGGTCAAGGCCCTGTTGGGCCTTGCCTCGATCGGTGGAGCTGAGGGTGTCTGAGTTCGCGACATAGTTCGCGGGTGTCTCGCGACATC
>CAXTNT010000015.1:0-39179 GCA_964245825.1 uncultured bacterium
CTGCTCGCGCAGCGCGGGGGCCGGATCGGTGCCGAAGGTGTCGATGAGCCGGTCGAAGCTGGCCAGCCCGTCCACGTCCCGGCCCAGGCTGCCGAGCACCACACCCCGGTTGGACAGAGCCATGGCGGTCTGCTCACGCAGCGCGGGGGCCGGATCGGTACCGAAGGTGTCGATGAGCCGGTCGTAGCTAGCCAGCGCGTCCTCCTCCCGGCCCAAGATTCCAAGCACGACACCCCGGTTGAACAGAGCTGTTGCTGCCCCCTCGGCGTCGGACGCGCCTGCTACGGCGTCGAGAGCTAGTAGTGCTCGTTCTAGATCACCAGCCTCGTATGCGACCCCTGCCACGTTTAAGCCCTGCAGCTCCTCGGCCGTCCCGATCGCGAGGTCCCATACAACGGGCAGTGGGGCAGGAGCGTTCGGTCTGCCGGCATACAGCCGCACGACGTAGTCGTAGGCAAGGTAGCTCCCGGCGCGATAAAGAAGCGCGATCGTGCCAGCGACCGGTCTCATAGCCCATTCGACGGCTGCGGCAAATCGAGTTTCGGTGGCGGTCAGGTGAGCGGGTAAGTAGTTCTCCCAAAGTAAACGTAGGATTTCGTCGGACACTGGGTCGGTTCGTCCGGTGCGTGCCCACGCGATCGCGGCATACACGACTGCAACGCCTTCCCAGCATTCGGGTTCGCCCGCGGCGTGTCGTGCGGTGTCGAGCTTGGTCTCCAGAGCCGGCCCGGCGACCAATGCCGCGGCGAGACCGTGTGACCGTATGGCAGCGAGGTCAGCCGCCGAGGCTGATCCATCCAGCTTCCCAGGGTCGGCAGCCGCATCCAAGGTAATGGTTGTGACCGCGGCTACTTTGCGGATCGTGTTGGTGGTGGAGGCGAAGTCCGGCGACGGCGCTCCGATGGTCTTGCCGCCGAGAGTAGCGGCCACGAAACGGCACGGTGCGGTGCTGCGCCACACGCGGAGGTCTTCCAGGGTAACGCCGCCGCTGACATGGTCTTCGAGATCATTCAGCCATAGCACCACCGGTACGTCTCGGCGGATCCCTCTTGGGTGCTGACCGGGGGTCAAGATTGATCGGACCGCAGCACCATCGACAGGCGCCAAGATCTGGGGAGTCGGCGTTACGGCTCGTACCGCCTCGAATAAGGCCCGGGACTTTCCGACTTTTGATGGGCCATCGACGATCACAATCCACGGTTCGTGGCCCATTGCGGCCGAGACCACCATTTTTCGAATGTTGGCGTCGAAGTCTCGCATTACGTAATCGGGGATGGCGTCGCCCGGTAAGATCGTTTGTGCGGCAGGGTCCACACCGATATCGGTCGCTCGAACGTCGGTGGCCATAGTAGGGCTGACTTTCAGAAGTCGTGCAACGCCAAAATCCTCGCGTTCCTGCTCAATTCGAGACTGCGCGACCAACGCGACAAGCCCGGCCACGGCAAAGGCAGCAGGTGCGATGGCTGTAGGCAACAGCCACGCGTGATGCAGAAGGCTTGAAAGCCCCGCGAGCGCCGCAGCCACCATCGCACCGCTGGCGGAAACGAGGCGCGCGCGTCGATTCCATCCTTCGAGCGTTGCACCCAGCCGCACGGGAGCACCCTAGTCGGCCCGGCCGCCGTCGACACGGACCCACGGCCGCCACGGCCACCCGTTGCCACCTCAAGCAGCGACACACCCGAACCCAAGATCAACGGACGTTTCAACACTCTCGAGCCCACTGCCACCACGGCCAGCTGTCGACCCTCAAGCAGCGACGCGGCCAACCCCAAGATCAACGGACGTTTCGCAACCCTCTATCTCTCTTCCCCCGGACCAACTCAGGGGTTGAGTGATAGAGACGGGTCTACGTCTTGGGACAAGTTCTCGGAGCCGAACGTGTCCTCGACTACTGGCCGCGATACGTACTCGTCCGCGCGCTCGGGCAACCGCCCTACCCATGCCGGCCAGGCGACCGGTGCAGCGCCGATGCCGTTGTAGATGATGTCCCGGCCGGCGGTAGGCGCGTGCATCGCACCGGAGCTGCTCGTACTGTCAGACTGGCTCACCCCGCCGGTAACGTTCGGCTGTCCTGGTTCCGTCATCCGAGGGCCTGGCTCGCGGGGGTGGTCCGGTCTTGCCGGTTCACGCCGGCGGCCCGCTGTAGTTAATGTCTCGGCCGGCGGCGGGAGCGTGGATCGGCCCGGTCACCGTCGCGTCACCGCAAATGCTCACACCGCCATGAACGGTGGTGTCACCGACCTGGCCGGCGAGCTGGTCGATCATGTCGCGGAGCGCGTGGGTAGCGATCTGCTCGGTGCTGTCGGAACCGGCGTAGGTGGCGGCCTGGTTCAGCTGTTGGGCTGCCGTCGTCCGCTGCTGAGCGGTGAGCCGATCCATCTGGTCACCAAGATCCGCGTCGTCGCGGGCGAGCGCATCGGCAACGAGGGCGAGCTCCTTGCCGGCCTCGCCGCGGGCCGACAGCCGTCGCGGGGCAGCGTTGACCACGCGAGCCGCCTCGGCCCGCGCGAGCACCATCCCGCCGGAGGTGAGTGCCTCGAGAATGATCTCCGCGCCGCTCACGCCTGTCCCGCCAGCCGGCTCATGGCCGGCAGTATCGCCTATCCACCGTCCGGCAGACGGCTAGTGGCGGCAGGCGTAAATCACCTGCACGTCGTCCAGGTCTTCTGCGGTGAGCCAGCCGCTCTCGCGTTCGTCGAGCCGGTTCGGCCCTCGCCGGTGCCCCGAGCCTCGACGAGGACTACCTCGTGCTGTCGACCGTCCACTCGGCGAAGGGCCTCGAGTGGGAGTCGGTGCACGTCCTCAACGCGATCGACGGCGCGTTCCCCTCCGACATGGCGCTTGCCTCTGACGGCGGGCTGCTCGAGGAGCAGCGGCTGTTCTACGTCGCGGCCACGCGGGCGAAGGACGAGCTCGCGATCTACACCCCGCTGCGGCTGCCACACCGCCGCCGGGGGCTGGACGACGGGCACAGCTTCGCGGCGCAGAGCCGTTTCCTGTCCGAGGAGGCAGTCGCCGTCATGGACGAGGTCGAGGTGCCGCGCGCGCAGACGCCGCAGCTGGCGGCCCGCGCCGGCCGGATCGCGCTTCCCGACCTCACCGATCTCTTCGCCTGACCAGGGCCCGGGCCTACGGGACCTGACCTGCCCCTGCCAGGCGGCTCGCGATCACCTCCGTGGTGGCGGCCGCGGAGAAGCTCTCCGCCCAAGCCACACCGCCGCGTCGCGGGAGGACGAAGGAGTCAGCTGCCCGGACAGGCGACAGGTTGACCTGACCCACCGCCAGCGGACCCGGTCAGGCTGTCACAGGTCCGTGCCGCAGACCCCATGAAGTCCGGACAGATCCGTAGGGTCGGACAGGCATCGCTCTAGGGCGCTGGACTATATCCGCTCGAATCCAGGCAGTGCTCTGAGAGCTGGAGGTCATACGTCTCGTCTTGCGAATTTACGACACCGCCGTTCGCCATGCAGGTGTCGTACGCAGCGCGAGCACCGTTGCCCGTTTGCGGCGACGGAGGAGCGCCGCCAGCATCACATCCGGACAACAAGACCACCAAGATCGCGCCGAGCGCGATCCCAGCGGCAGGCAAGCCGCGCAAGGTGCCTCTGATCGGACTCGTACCCGCGTCGTTGGTGGCGGACCCCACGGACGCGTTCCGCTTCACTGCCTGCTTGAGGCTGTTCTCCACGTTCTGCCTATCGGCTCTACGAACCTCGCCTTTAGGGGAACGGAAGGTGAGTCGCCAGCGGTCTGGTGACTGGTCCGAAGCCACGGAAGGGGAGTCGTGGATGCCGGACCCGGTCGCGGTCCGGCGGCCCGCACGAGCTGTGGGACCTTATGGTCGATCCGCCCGTCGCGGTGCTGGGCCCGCGCACCCTGGTCCGCCCGCATGGGGAGGGGATGACGTGGAACCCGGCAGACGACCGGTGCACCGCCTTCCGCGTCCGCCGCGAGCCCGCGGCGCACACCGCGCTGGCCGCTGTGGTCCGCACCCCAGCCCTGCACGGATCGGGGCCACGACAACATCGGCTGCCGGAAAGCGGTGAACCGATCGTCGGCGCCGTCGCAACCGCACAGGCCAGCCTCGCCGTGAGCCCTGCTGCTTCTGGTCAGGGGAACCGTTCCGTCCTGGGGTTGGCTGCTGGAGGAGCTGTCGTGGGTCGGCCCCCAGATCCGCAACTATCGGGCGGGTGGACAGGGCTATGAGAACGTCCTGACCGCCGAAGTCCTCCAAGCCCTGGACTTCCTGCCCCGGACCCGATTCCTCGGCCCGGTCATCGCGGCAGCGCACGGCGCGGACATGGCCCGGCAGCAGCTGATCACCGAGATCGAGCAGACCGAGCTGGTGCTGCTCCCTGAGGAGACGTCCTGGGCGCTCAGTCGTCCGCCCCGGTGATCATCCAGCCCGATGGACTGCTGACCAGCCCCGGCTGCTACGCAATGCTGGAGGCCAGCGGATCAGGTCCAGCTCCTTCCAGCCACAGCAGCTGGCCCGAGAACTGATGGCGGTCGTCGCCGAAGCCCGCGGGCGGACCCCGCTGCTGCTGCTCCTGCTCGGGAAAGAACCACCGGTGCAGGTCCAAGGCCACGGCCGCCTGACGATCGACGACGCGATCCGCCTGCACCTGCGCACGGTCCTGGACCGATGCGCGCCCAACCTCGACCACGATGGAATGTTCGCAGCAGTCCCGCGCACGGTCGCCAGGATCACCTGGCAGGAACTACAGACGGTCGTCAGCGCACACGCCGGGTCGGAGCCCAGCGGAGATCAGTCCACCCGAGCATCCATCGCCCGGCTCGCCGTCGGCGTCACCGACGCCATCGACCGGCACTCCTGAGCCCGCAAAGGGAGGCTGCTGCCTCCGGCCTGGTCCACAGGGGAAGACCACCGGGGCCCGGCGCAGGGCGGACGGCGCTGATGCGCGCGCCCAGACCCCCATATGCCGCCCGGTCCACGACAGAGGAGCGCAGCTGTGGCGCCTGTACCTACCGCCGGGAGGCCGTCCCCGGCGCTCGCTCCGGTCTTGAAGCGCTGGGGTGGCCCTACGGCGGCGGTTCCGTCCTCCGGATTTGGTTGCGCCAGCGGTAGTTGGGCAGCCACCTCTCTTCGGCCTCGGCAGCCTTACGGGCGAGAAGGTGCGAGTACGACTCGGTAACGACGTTGAGCCCGTCGCGGTCCACCGGCAGAGCCTCTAGACTCTTCTGAATCTTCCTAACGGAATCCACCAGGTCCGTCATGGTGCTTTCGCTGACATGGATGCGTTGACTAATGTCATCGAGGTCCAGAAGGGCGGTTTGTGTCTCCTGCGGCTTGCCCTTGTGGTCGTTGCACTGGATGGTCACCGTCCAAGCGCGCGTCAGGTCCTTGGGGCGCTCCGGCAGGTGCGTAAATACCGTATCCATAACCTTGCCGGGCGGCAAGTACTTGTAGGTACGATTAGCGAAGGCAGCTAGGTACTCGGGCATCTGCCCGGCGTCTCTATCGTCAGTGATTGGCTTGTCGTAGGTCAGAACCACGTCGCGCGCGGTCGTCTGGCCCAGATTGCGTATTCGCAACATGATAATTCCGTTAGCTCCCTGCACAGGCTCAAAATCCACCACAACTAACGGCCGCTGGCGCTCCTTACGGTCACTTCTTGCGCCGAGTACCTGGGAGAGCGCGAACACGGCTGCTGCAATCGCCACGAGCGCTGTTACCCAGGCTGCGATGGCCGCCCACGAGGAGGTATCCAGGCCCCAGATCGTCTGCTCTGCAGCCATTGTGCCCATGCGGCGACTGTACTGGCGCGGGAGCCGCAGCCGCCCATGCCTTGGTCGCTCCGCGCAGGCGGCAGCTTGTAGCTAGCCTGCACCTCATGGGCGGGGACGAGCAGCGGGCCGCGGAGCAGCGCGCACGTCTCCTGATCGACGAGCAGCTGCGCGCGGCCGGCTGGGCTGTCGTCGACCGCGGCGACCTGGACTTGGTGACCGTCCGGGGCAGCGCGGTCCGCGAGGTCCCGATGGCTGCCGGGCACGGTCGTGCCGACTACCTCCTGTACGTCGGCCGGCAGGTCGTCGGGGTGATCGAGGCGAAGCCGGCGGGGACGCCGCTGTCGGGTGTGCAGTGGCAGTCGGCGATGTACGCCGACGGTGTGCCTCCGCAGATGCGGGCGGTGCAGGTCGCGGGCCGGCTGCCGTTCGTGCTGGAGGCGAGCGGCTCGGAGACGTACCTGACGAACGGGTACGACCCGAGCCCGCGGGCGCGGCCGTTCTTCGGCTTCCCCCGGCCCGAGACCCTCGCGCGGTGGGTCCGCGACGGCGCGACCTGGCGCGGCGCCGTACGGCACCTGCCGCCGCTGCGCACCGAAGGCCTCCGCCCCGCGCAGATCACCGCGATCGGCGGCATCGAACGCTCGCTCGCCGCGCAGCAGCACGAGCGGTCGCTGGTGCAGATGGCGACCGGCGCGGGCAAGACCTTCACCGCGGTGACCGAGTGCTACCGGCTGCTGAAGGACGGCGGCTTCGGTCGGGTGCTGTTCCTGGTGGACCGCAACAACCTCGGCGATCAGACGATGCGGGAGTTCCAGAACTACGTGACGCCGGATGATGGGCGGAAGTTCACCGAGCTCTACAACGTCGACAAACTCACCGCCGCGGGGATGGTCGGCTCGACGAAGGTCGTGGTCTCCACGATCCAGCGGGTGTTTCGGGTGCTGTCGGGTCAGGACGTCGCCGACGAGGACGACCCGGGCATCGACGGGTACGTCCCGGACGCGCCGGTGGCGGTCGGCTACTGCCCGGAGCTGCCGCCGGAGGCGTTCGACCTGGTCATCGTCGATGAGTGCCACCGGTCGATCTATGGGTCGTGGCGTGGGGTGCTGGAGTACTTCGACGCCCACGTGATCGGGCTGACCGCGACGCCGGTGAAGCAGACGTTCGGCTTCTTCCAGCAGAACCTGGTGTCGGAGTACACCTACCCGCAGTCGGTCGCGGACGGGGTGAACGTCGACTTCGACGTCTACCGCATCAAGACCCAGATCAGCGACGCCGGGTCGACCATCGAGGCCGGCACGGTCGTACCCAAGCGCGATCGGCGTACGAGGCTCCAGCGGTACGAGGCTTTGTCGGACGACCTGACCTACCTGCCCTCGCAGCTCGACCGAGCAGTCACCGCGACCGACCAGATCCGTACGGTGCTGGAGACGTTCCGCGACCGGCTGTTCACGGAGATCTTCCCCGGCCGCTCGACGGTGCCCAAGACGCTGATCTTCGCCAAGGACGACCACCACGCCGAGGAGATCGTCAGCCAGGTGCGGGAGGTGTTCGGTAAGGGCAACGACTTCGCCGCGAAGATCACCTACAGCGCGAAGGACGCCCGCGCCAGGCTGCAGGCGTTCCGCAACTCCCCGACGCTGCGGGTCGCGGTGACCGTCGACATGATCGCGACCGGGACCGACGTCCGGCCGCTGGAGTGCGTGTTCTTCTTCCGTGACATCCGCTCGGCCAGCTACTTCGAGCAGATGAAGGGCCGCGGGTCACGGACCATCTCCGACACCGACTTCCAGGTCGTCACCCCCGACGCGTCCAGCAAGGACCGGTTCGTGCTGGTCGACGCGGTCGGGGTGACCGAGCACGACTACGTCGATGCCGCGCCGCTGGACCGGGACAAGGCCGTGTCGCTGCAGCGGCTGCTGGAGAAGGCGGCGACCTTCACGATCAGCGAGGACGAGGTCGCGACGCTCGCCTCCCGGCTCGCGCGCCTCGACCAGCAGATCGACGCCGAGGAACGCGCCGAGCTGGAGTCGGTCGCGGGCCAGCCGCTGTCGGCGCTCACCGGCCGCCTCGTCGAGGCGGTCGACCCCGACCGGCAGGCGCAAGCAATCGCCGAGTCGGACGACCCCGCCACGGCGATCCGCGAGCTGCTCGACAAGGCGGTCGAGCCGCTTGCCGGCAACGCGGAGCTGCGTACCCGGCTGCTGGAGGTACGCCGCGCGCACGACTTGGTCATCGACGAGACCGCGGACAATCTCGTCGACGCCTACGGGGTCGTGGACGCTGACCGCGCCCGGGTCGTGGTGGTGTCCTGGCGGGCCTTCCTCGAGGCGCACAAGGACGAGATCACGGCGCTGCAGGTGCTGTACGGGCATCGCAAGGCCAGCTTCACCGAGCTCAAGGAGCTGGCAGACCGGATCAAGCGGCCGCCGTACAACTGGACACCCGACCTGCTGTGGAAGGCCTACGAAGCGCTCGACACTGGCCGGGCGCGGGTGCGTCGGGCCGACCGGCACACCGTCACCGACCTCATCGCCCTTGTCCGGTACGCACTTGAGGAAGACTCCGACCTCGTGCCCTACGCCGACACGGTCCAGCAGCGGTACGGGGCGTGGCTCGCGCAGCAGGAGCAGGCCGGCGCCACTTTCACCGCCCACGAGCGGTGGTGGCTCGACCGCATCGCCGACACCATCGCCCAGGCCAACGGCATCACCGTCGAGGATTTCGACGAGGCGCCGTTCACCGAGCGCGGCGGCATCGACGGAGCCGTCCGCGACCTCGGCACCCACGCCCAACCCTGGCTCGACCAGTTGAACGAGACCCTGACCGCGTGATGGCCCCTGGCGCCCGCGGAAGGTCGTTGCCATCGGTCAGGATGAAGCCATGAATCGCACCCCGGCTGCGCCAGCGACGCCCAGCGTCCTGCGCTGGGCGCGCGAGGACGCAGGGTTCAGCGAAGCCGAGTTAGCCGCCCGAATCAAGGTCGACCCGGAGAGGGTCACCCGATGGGAGTCCGGCGCCGAGCAACCGACACTCGGGCAGCTACGGCAGGTCGCCGATGCTGTGAAACGTCCAGTTGCGTTCTTCCTGACGCCGGCGCCCCCCGAGCTGGCTACCGAACGGCCACCCGATTTCCGATCCAATCGCTCGGGCCTCAGTCGACAGTTGCGCCGTGAGCTCCGTGCAGCCGCGGACCGGCGGCTGCAGTACGAAGAGCTTGCTGACGACGGCCGAGCATGGCCCTCCTGGCACGAGGATCCGCCTCGTACATCTGACGAAGCTCGGCAACGGCTTGGTGTCAGCCCTGCCGCGATCGCTCGCACGACAGACGCATCCGCCGCGCTTCGCCTGTGGATCGGAGCTGTCGAGGCGGCAGGTGTCCTCGTTTTTCAGATGAGCCGGATCTCCGTCGAGGAGTGCCGGGGCTTCGCTATCTATGACGAGGACGCTCCGTGCATCGTGTTGAACGGCGCAGACGCTGCCCAGGCACGGAGCTTCACGCTGCTGCACGAGCTGGCTCATCTCCTCGAGCACAGCGGTGCGCTCTGCCTCCTGGATGACGACCGCGAGGTCGAGCAACGCTGCAACCGCTTCGCCGCCGAAGTGCTGATGCCGGCGGATCGGGTGCGAGATGTGGCCGGCGGACTACGTGTCGCTGATCGTGTTGACGCTGTAGTACGCCAGTTCCGCGTGAGCCTCGTGGCAGCTGTCCTGCGACTACGGGCGCTCGACCTTGCCGACCAGGCAGCTGTCGACGCGACGATCCGCCGAGCGGCGATGCTGGCCAAAGCGGCGGCCAACCGTAGTGCGACCGGCGGCCCCGCACGTCATGTGATTCAGCGGCGCAACCTGGGCGAGAGCTATCTGCGCACAGTGCTGGACGCGCTGGATCGCGACGCGATCACCTTTGCCGATGCGACCTACTACCTCGAGTCCACTGCCGCCACCGTGGATCGGATGGAGCGCTCGCTCGTCGGCGGCCGTGGGTGAGGGAGACCCGCTACGTGCTCGACTCTTCGTGCCTGATCAAGCTTCATCGCGAGCAGCCGCGAGACCTGTTCCCGACGCTCTGGCAGCGACTGTCGGAGCTGCTGGCGAGCGGAGAGGCTGTGGTGCCAAGGGAGGCAGACCGGGAAATGCAGGTGAAGGACGACGAACTCCGTCGCTGGTTGCGCGACCGCCACGCGTCGGTCGTGGAAACCACGGAGGAGGAGCTCGTTATCGTCGCTGAGATCTCCGCCCGTCACCCCGGGTGGGTACGTGGACAGAAGAACGCCGCCGATCCCTTCGTCGTAGCGGCGGCAGCAGTCCGCTCAGCGGTGATCGTCACGGACGAACGCAGGTCCGGACCGGGCGCCGGGGATCAAAACCTCAAGATTCCCAACGTGGCCGGGGAACTGCGAGTCGAGTGCATCACACCGACCGAGCTCATCCGCCGATGTGGCTGGACCTTCTGATGGTTCCGCACCACTGGAATCGCTGGAGCCTGGGCGAGCTCGTCGACGTACTCGACAGCCGCAGGGTTCCTGTGAATGCGACAGAGAGAGCAGCTCGGACTGGATCGGTTCCTTACTACGGCGCGACTGGGCAGGTCGGGACGATCGATCAGAAGTTGTTCGATGAGCCGCTCGTCCTCTTGGGAGAAGACGGGGTCCAGTTCTTCGACACTTCGAAACCGAAGGCCTACCTCATTGCAGGACCAGCGTGGGTCAATAACCACGCTCACGTCCTGAGGCCGCGGCGCGACTTGATCGATGACCGATACCTCATGCACTTCCTGAACCAGGCGGACTATCGGCCATTCGCCAATGGCACTACGCGTCTCAAGCTAACTCAGGCTGCAATGCGCGAGATACCCATCTTTGCGCCCGACGTCGCGGGTCAGCGGCGCATCGTCGACCTCCTCGAGTCCCACCTCTCCCGCCTCGACTCAGCCTTGAATGCCGTGATCAAATCGGAGCAGTGCGCGGTCGCGCTGAAGAATTCAGCCCGTGCGCAGCTGTGGACGCAGTCCAGTGCATACGGCAGGATCGAGAGGCTGCGGTCGTTGGGCCGAATTACGACCGGATCGACACCGCGCTCAACAGACGTCGGTGATCGCAGCGAAGGCGTGCCGTTCGTCACCCCCGGAGACATCGCGCATGGCGCTGCCATCGCAGATGTGGCGCGCTCGGTGGCGCAGGGGCTCGTCCCCAAATCCCGGCTAGTCGAGGGGCCGGCAATCCTGACGGTCTGCATCGGAGCCACTATCGGTAAGGTAGGCTGGTGCTCAGGGTCGGTTGCATTTAACCAGCAGATAAACTGTCTTGAGGTGGGGGATCCGGAGACGGCCCGCTTCGTTGCTGCGCTGGTCGCTGCGCCCGGCTTTCAGTCGCAGATCAAAGAACACGCGTCAGCCACGACATTGCCAATCCTCAACAAGCGACTGTTCTCGGAACTTGAGCTTCCCATTCCACCCGAGAGCCGTCGGGCGCAGTTCATGGACCTGTACGACGAGCAGGTGTCGGGCGCAGACCGTCTGGCGCATTGCGCCGCAACGGCACGCGCGAAGGCAGCCGCGCTGCGCTCCTCGCTCCTCGCATCAGCCCTCTCGGGTGGTCTGACGTTTCGCACCCCTCGGGCAGAGGTGTCCCTTGCCTAACTCACGGCAGTTGGTTGACAAGCTGTGGTCCTTCTGCAACGTGCTGCGGGATGACGGGGTCTCGACAATCGAGTACACCGAGCAACTCACCTACCTGCTCTTCCTCAAGATGGCGCACGAACGTGCGACGCGCGCACTTCGTCCGGAAATGATTGTCCCGGACGACTGCTCCTGGCAGGGTCTGATGGACGCGGACGGCGACGAGCTCGAGCTGAGGTACCGGCACATGCTCGAGGAGCTCGCCCGTCAACCGGGCACGCTTGGGGTGATCTTCCGCAAGGCGCAGAACCGCATCCAAGATCCAGCCAAGCTCAAGCGCCTCATCGTAGACCTGATCGACCGGGAGAACTGGTCGGCCGCCGGCGTCGACATCAAGGGCGACGCCTACGAGTCCCTGCTCGCCAAGGGCGCAGAGGACATCAAATCCGGGGCAGGTCAATACTTCACCCCCCGGGCCCTAATCGCGGCGATGGTCGACTGCATTCAGCCCGCGCCCGGGGACACGGTGGTGGACCCGGCGTGCGGCACTGGCGGGTTCCTGCTAGCCGCACATGCCTACGCCTCGGCCAACGCTGAGCATCTCGATCCCCGGCAGCGCAGGCACCTGCAGGATGGGCTGATCCGCGGGACGGAGCTCGTCGACGGCACCGCCCGCCTCGCCGCCATGAACCTGATCCTGCACGGAATCGGCCGGCCCGACGGCGAATCGCTGGTCCAGGTCGGTGACGCGCTGACCGCCGATGACGGGGAGCGCTACAGCGTGGTGCTGGCGAACCCACCGTTCGGGCGCAAGTCGTCAGTCACGATGATCGGCGCCGACGGCCGCGAGTCGCGCGATGAGCTGGAGATCGTCCGCGACGACTTCTGGGTGACTACCTCGAACAAGCAGCTCAACTTCGTCCAGCACATCAAGACGATCCTGGCGATCAACGGCCGCGCCGCGGTCGTGCTGCCGGACAACGTCCTGTTCGAGGGCGGCGCGGGGGAGACGATCCGTCGGCGGCTGCTGGCGGAGTTCGACGTCCACACTCTGCTGCGGCTGCCGACGGGGATCTTCTACGCCGGCGGCGTGAAGGCGAACGTGCTGTTCTTCGACAAGCGGCCGGCTGGTGACCGTCCGTGGACGGAACGGCTGTGGGTCTACGACCTGCGTACCAACCAGCACTTCACGCTCAAGCAGAACCAGCTCCGGCGCGAGCACCTGCAGGACTTCGTCACCTGCTACGAGCCGGGCAAGCCTCGGTCCGAGCGGGTGGAGCGCGAGCAGTTCAAGTCCTTCTCCTACGAGGAGCTGGTCGCCCGGGACAAGGTCAACCTCGACCTGATCTGGCTGAAGGACGACAGCCTGGAGGACCTCGACAACCTGCCCGCGCCGGAGGTCATCGCTCGCGAGATCGTCGATGACCTGCAGGCGGCGCTGCTGGAGTTCACCGCCGTGGCCGAAGCGCTCGAAGCAGCCGCCGCCGGTCACGAGGCTGAGGGGTGATCAGCCGGCAAGGTCGACCGGTCTACGGAAATCTAGGCTTGTATAGCAATCGGTGGCGGACTTCACCGATCTAGGCGATGTGGTGGGCGTCGAAGTCCTCGATGCCCGACGCCAACTCCAGGGCGCAAGCACCCCTGACGGTCCGCCGACAGGCTACCCAAGATGGGGGTACGACCCGAGATAGACGCTCTGTACGTGCATACCGAAGACTGGAACCTCGGGGTCGTTGGGCGCACCACGGCGAAGGCTGCCGAGGAGACCCACCAGATCGGTCTCTGGCTAAAGCCGTTGCACGTCCCGGACCCGCTCTCACTCGTGGTCCTGTGTGGTGGACCGGTCGAGGAAGTGCCGATGCGGCCGCCGGGGAAGGCGGGCCTCACGCACGGCGCCGAGCTCAAGGAGCGCATCCGCGGCCTGTCATCCGCCGGGCTGACCGATGAACAGGTCGGGGCCGGGTGGGAGAGGCTCAATCAACAGGTACGGCTCCCAGACCCGAGCGAGGCATCGCGCAATCCAGTGCCCCCGTCCCTGTGGCAGCTCACGGCACGCGTCTGCGGCGCTGTCGGCGCAGGTCCACTCGGCTTGGTCACCGTTGCGCAGGTGCTGACGACGACAGGGTCGGGTGGGTCGGTGTCCTCGCCGCCGTGGTGGTGGGATCGGTCTCCCGGCCACTTCGCAGATTCGACCGGGTCCGACTGATCGCGACCGGCTGGGTGGCGGGGCTGGCTACGTCGGTAGCGCTGATCGCGGTAACCGTTGGTGAGTCCGCTCTCCGCTGACAATCGCGCTGACCGGTCGTTCTTGACACTCACACTCCGAATAGAACAATGCGGAGTGTGAGTGTCAAGCGTCCGCAGCTGGCGCCGATTTTTAGGAGCGAGACACAGCTGCAGATCCTCGCGGTCATATACCTCGAGCCGGGTCAGCACTTCGCGTTGGCGGACGTGGTCGCCCGCCTCAGCCGCCCTCAGCCGACCGTGGCTCGTGAGGTCGCCCGACTGGTCGAGGCAGGGCTGCTCGAGAGCGAGCTGGTGCGGGGGCGACGCTCGGTGTGGGCGGCGACAGAATCTCCGATCTTCGCCGAGCTGGAGTCGCTGCTGTTGAAGACGGTCGGGCCGAAGCCCATCATCGAAGGTGAGCTCGCGGGACTCGCTGGTTCCTGGCGGGCGCTGATCTATGGCTCGTGGGCGCGCAGGTTCGCCGGTCAGGGCGGCCCGGTCCCTAACGACATCGACCTCCTGATCGTCGGAGCGGTCGACGTCCGCGACGCGAGAGAGCGCGCAGACCGCGCCAGCGCGCGGCTCCACCGCGACGTCAACATCACCGTCCTCAGCCAAGTCGAGTGGGATGAGCAGAAGTCGGGCTTCGTCCGGGAGCTGCGCGAGGCGCCGCGGATCGAGCTGACTGTGCAGGCCGGCGCTTGATCACGCGGACTACCGTTGCCGCTCTGGCCTCAGCGGGACGCGTCGAGCGGGTACCCGCCGACTGTGACGGCCCTGTGCCGGATGGCTTGAGCCTGGTGGGATCAGATATAGCCAATCGGCTATTGTGTCCTATGGCCACTCCGGGTCCGACGAAGCAGGCGCACATGGAGCGGCTGGCCGCGAACCTTCTGCGCCTGGCGCGGGCCGAGCGGGGCTGGACGCAGAAGCAGCTCGCCGAAGCTTCGGGGGTCCCTGTGTCGACGGTGGGCCGGATCGAGGCCGGGATACGGCAGCCGTCGGTGATGACCCTGCAACGGTTGCTTGCCGCAGCCGACCTCGACCTGCGGGTACGCCTCGAGCACTACGAAGACCATGACGACGTGCTCGACGCTCGTGCCGCCGGACACTCCACCGCGGATGCGGCAACGGCTGAGGCCCGACACGAGCGGAACGTCGCGGCATTTCGGAAGGCACTGCCGGCGCCGAGGTGACGCCACCCATGGATCGACCTGTGCTGCAGGCGGAAGCGCTGCTCCATCTTTGAGCGTCATGGCGTGCTTTACGTGGTCGTGGGTGGGTTTGCCGCCCTGGTGCACGGCGCGTCTCGCCCGACCTACGACATCGATGTCACGCCCAGCACGAGCGCCGACAACTTGGGTCGCCTGGCTGCTGCGTTGACCGAGATGGGCGCGAGGATCCGTACCGAGGATGTCGCCGATGGTCTGCCGTTCGCAGTGTCCGCGGACTCGTTGCGCGGGATGCGCACACTGAACCTGACGACTCCGCTGGGCGAATTGGATCTGACCTTCGAGCCGGACGGAGTGGGTGGATTCGACTGCTGGACCCACAATGCCGAGACACCTGTGTCTCACTTAATTGTTCTGGTCGCCGTGACTTGCGTGCTAGTGCAGACGTTGGGAGATGAGGTGGGGAGATATGGCGCAGCCCCGCTGCTTCTCGCAGAGATGTTGGGGTCAGCGGCCCCATTGCTAGGGAACGGCCCGGCGCAGGTTAGGACTTCTAGTCTGTCGCCCGGGAGAACGAGCGGGCGCTTCCCTGGTGGTCGTGTGTTGCCGAGACACCGATGATGATCGCGATCGACGTGATGGCCGTCATGATCGTCCCGACGATGAGCGCCCAGCGTCGGGGGCGCCCCAGGGACGCTTCAGGCAGCGGCGGTGGCTCCAGGGCCTCGATGGCCCCAGTAGGGACGCGGTGCGGGCAAAGTTCCTCGAGGGAGCGGTGGGGCAACGGTGCCTCTTACCAGCGGCATCCCGTACGAGCGCCAACAATCCCAGTATGCTGCGTGTATGAAGACAAGTATGCGGGTCGAGGCCGCTAACCGTGACGCGCTCGCCCGCATCGCGGACAGGGAGCTCGGCGGGGTCACCCTCGATGAGGCGCTGCGCAGCGTCCTGTTCGAACACCAGACGCGTGCCGCCCTTGCCCGTCTCGCGGCCGACCCCGACGCGCACGAGGGATACCTGAGCGAGGCCCAGTCCCTGGGTGAGCTCGACACCTCTGTCGTCGAGTGACCGATCCGACGGTTGCGCCCT
This sequence comes from uncultured bacterium, assembly GCA_964245825.1. Classification (GTDB taxonomy): domain Bacteria; phylum Actinomycetota; class Actinomycetes; order Mycobacteriales; family CAJCIY01; genus CAJCIY01. Next base: position 15,859 of record CAXTNT010000015.1, read on the forward strand.
GGCAGGTCTGGTGGGCCGATTTCGACCCGCAGGTAGGGCGTGAGCAGGCCGGTCTCCGGCCGGCAATCGTGGTGGGGACGGCGCTCGCCTGCGAGCTGCCCAACCGGCTTGTTCTCGTGGTGCCGTGCACCACGAGCGATCGCGGGCTCCCGTTCCATCCTGCGGTGATGCTGGAACGGCCCAGCTTCGCGATGTGCGACCAGCTGAAGTCGATCAGCCGTCAGCGTCTGCGCCGACGGCACCCCAGCCGGCTGAACGGCGAGGAGATCGAGATGATCAAGTTCGCGCTCCGCCAGATGATCGACACTCGGTGACCGACAGCGTCGCCCAGCCTCTTCTGCCTGGGTTGAGAGACCGCAGCGTCGTAACGGATTGGGCCGTCGCGGGCCGCTGGGCGTCGTACCTCACCTGAACCGCTCGCCGGGCTACCCGCTACTCCACCGAGCATAGAGAGTCCCGCGCCGACATGTCCTGTGGGATGCTGTCCCGATGAGTGGGATCTATCCGACTGTGATGGGCGACCGCGGAAGGCTCGTGATCCCCGCCGAGCTCCGGGGCAAGATCGGCCTTGCCGAGGGCACGCCAGTCGTGCTGCTCGACACCCCGAGCGGTGTCGTGCTGCTGAGCCGCGATCAGCTCAAGGCACGCGTGCGGGCCGAACTCGACGGCCTCGATCTGGTCGAGGAGCTGCTCCGCGAGCGCCGGCAGGCAGCCCGGGATGAGGACGGCGCGTGACGGTCTTCGACTCCTCAGCTCTCCTGGCCTTCGTCCAGGCGGAGCCCGGTGCGGACACCGTGGAAGCCGAACTCGTGAACGGCGGCGCCTGCAGCACCGCCAGCTGGTCGGAGGTAGCGCAGAAGATCCACGCGCATGGACGAGACTGGTCTCTGGTACGCGCCCTGCTCACCAGCTATGACCTACGCCTCGAGCCGGTCACCGTCTCGGACGCTGAGCATGCGGCGGCGGCCTGGACGAGTGGAAGCGGGTTGTCTCTTGCCGACCGCCTGTGCCTGGCGCTCGCTGACCGACTTGGGGAGGGCGTCGTCACGGCAGACCGGACGTGGGGTTCGACCGGACGGATCACGCAGATCCGGTGATCGGTGCAGCCCACGTTGGCCACCGAGGCGGCCATGGCTGAGGCCCGGCACGACCGGAACATCGAAGCAGTTCGGACGGCATGCCTGGCCAGATGATGCCGTCCCTTTGATCGACCTGGGCTGCAACGTTGTTCACTCACGAACGGCTCGGCACGCTCCGGGTGAGGACGTCGTGGACGGTGAGTCGCTCGAGTTCGTCGGCGACTGCATGGGTGACCATCTGGTCGAGTGTGGTCAACGACTCCTGGACGCTACGGCCGACCTCACACGCAGGATTGGGTCCGTGCAGTCCAAGCAGTGGGTCGGTCCCCTGCAGGAGTCGCCAGACCTGGCCGAGGGTGATATCCGCCGCTTCCGTCGCCAACGTCCACCCTCCGTGCTTGCCCGGGCGTGAGCGCACCAGTCCGGCCCCCCGCAAGGGGCCGAGCACCCGGCGCACGTAGACGGGGTTGACGTTGGTGCTCTCGGAGAGCTCGTCCGAGCTCGCGATGCGTCCCTGGCCCGCGCCGGCGAGGTAGGTGAGCACATGCACAGCGACCGCGAACTGCGTGTTCCTCGAGGTAGCCACAGCTTCATCTTGCCATACCGTAGTCGTCGCGACTACAGTCAAACAACCGCAATCGTCACGAGCGCAAAATGGGAGACAGACATGAAGATCGCGATCACGGGAGCCTCCGGCGCCCTAGGACGTACCACCGCGGAGCTGCTGATGCAGACGGTCGACCCGCGCGAGGTCGTCCTCACGACTCGGAACCCGGAGCCGCTGGCAGACCTGGCGGCCCGCGGAGCTGAGGTGCGACGAGTCGACTTCACCGACCCGGGAACTCTCGAGGGTGCGTTCGCCGGAGTCGAACGGCTGTTGCTGATCTCCACGGACGCCGTCGGTTCCCGCTTGGACCCGCAGCGTGCCGCCATTGCGGCCGCGGAGAAAGCAGGTGTCCGGCACATCGTCTACACCTCGGTCTCCGATCCAGTCGAGGCCAATCCGGCCGTGGTGGTCGCCGACCACGCGGGCACCGAGCAGGCCTTACGTGAGAGCGACGTGGGGTGGACGATGCTGCGCAACAATCTCTACTCCCACATGCAGGTGCCCGGCATCGAGCACGCCATCGCGTCGGGCCGGCTGGTGACCAACGCTGGGGATGGCGCCACCGCGTACGTGACCCGAGAAGACTGCGCCGCTGCCGCTGCCGCTGTCCTCACCCAAGACGGGCATGAGGGAATGGCCTATGACGTGACCGGACCCGAGGCACTGAGCGGCGCTGACCTGGCCGCTCTTGCGGGCGCCCTCGGCGGAAGCCCGGTCGAGCTCATCACGGTCGACGATCAGGCGTTCGTCGCCGGCCTGCAAGGGGCGGGATTGCCGAAGCACCTAGCGGAGCTGCTGACGTCCTTCGGCGCAGCTGCCCGCAACGGCCACCTCGGGAACGTCAGCACGGCGGTTGCCGATCTGACCGGACGCACACCGACTGCACTGGCCGACGTCCTTCGAGCGGCTCGGTTCGTAGCGCAGCCCTAGTCCCGTACCGCCTCAGCCTGTTGAACGAAGGAAGTCAGACGATGACCACAGCAATCACTGGACGCGGGGCGGCCGGAGAACGTGCGCGGAGCGTGCTCGGGCTGGTGATTCTTGGCGCGCTGGTCGCACTCGGGCCGCTGTCCACCGACGCCTACGTACCTGGTCTGCCTCGGCTCGCCGCCGATCTGCGTAGCCCAGCGTCCACGGCTCAGCTGACGGTGACGGCCTGCCTGATCGGCTTGGCCGTCGGTCAGCTGCTGGCGGGACCGATGAGCGATGCATGGGGACGCCGCCGCCCTCTACTTCTCGGCGTCGCCGTGTATGCGGTAGCGGGGTTTGCGTGTGCCATCGCACCGAACATCGCGCTGCTCATTCTGTTTCGCGGCGTGGAAGGCTTCGGCGGCGCCTTCGCTCTGGTCATCGCCTACGCCTGCGTGCGCGACCGCTACACCGGAACCGCGTCGGCCCGCTACTTCTCGCTCTTGCTGCTCGTCACCGGCCTGGCACCGATCCTTGCTCCCCTCGTGGGCGCGCAGATCCTGAGCCTCTCCGGGTGGCGGGCGATCTTCGTAGCGCTGGCGGCGCTGAGCGCCGCCGTCCTCATCGCATGCATCGCCTGGTTGCCGGAGAGTCTGCCTCTGCAGGCTCGGCAGAGCGGTGGACTACGCGCGACCGGCCTGGTCTACGTGCGACTGCTCAGAGACCGAAGTCTCGTGGGCTATGCACTCACCAACGCGTTCGTGTTCGCAGCCATGTTCGCCTACATCTCCGGCTCCCCCTTCGTCCTCGAGGACCTCCATGGGCTGTCCCCACGCGAATACAGCATCGTGTTCGCCGTGAACGCGCTCGGATTAGTTGCCGCAGCGCAGGCCAGCGGAAGACTCGTGTCGCGCGTCGGAGCACGACTGCTGCTCAGCGTCGGGGCTGTCGGCTCGGCCCTCGGCGGTGTCGCCCTTTTCATCTTCGTCACCAACGGGGCTGGACTGTGGCCGTTGCTGGCTGGGTTCTTCGTCGTGGTCAGCAGCGTGGGACTAGTGCTGCCGAACGCGGCCGCGTTGGGTCTAGAACATCATGGTGCAAACGCCGGCACCGCTGCCGCGCTGCTCGGCTTCGGCCAGTACTCATTCGGTGGCTTGGCCGCACCGTTGGTGGGGATCCACGCCTCCAACGGAGCGTTGCCGACCGCGATCGTCATCGCCGGGCTCGGAATCGCAGCCTGCATCACCCTTGCCACGCTCGTACGACCGTTCGCGGAACGCACACAGGCGACCGCGACGGGAGCGGCCAATAGGGGCTTGTTCGCGCGGCGTCCAGTCATCGGTAGGCGTTGAGCAGGAACCGCTGGCGCGGTCGCAGCTCTCCGTCGATGACCTCGCTGACTGGGCCCAGGGTGATGCCCGTGCGCAGAAATGCCTCCTTGGATTCCCACCGGGAGTATCCAATGAGGCACGTTCCATCTTCGGTGAGCAAAGGCGGGTCGACACCTATACACCCAGGCTGATTCTCCATCGCTGCGCGCATGCTGGCCATGCCTGCTGCGAGCCGATCTCGGTTTTCCGGTGTCGGGTAGTGCAGAACCATGAAGACGAACTGATCCGAGACGCAGGTGCTGGCGCCCGCAGCAACCGCCGCGAAACCGGTCAAGCTCCATCCCGAGCCAACCGCGTCCCGCAAGGCTTCCCAGCCGTCACGGTGGCGGTCGAGGTGCCGGTGGGTGAGGACGACATGGGTGCGGTGTGCCCCAGTGCTGGCGAAGGTGATCTCGACTTCACTGGCCTTGGCGGGGTCGGTCTCGATCTGCCACCTTGGACTGATGTTCCAGCTGAAACAGACCCGCGTCGGGGGGTCGTAGGCGAGGATCTGTGCCCAGCGACATTCCCCGCCGTCGACGTCGCGGTCGATGATGTTGCCGCCAACCCATGGCTGAAACTCCATATCGGCAAGCGGTGCGTCGAGTATGTGCTTGTCCGCGTCCCACCAGGTGCCGATCCCAGTGGTGAAAACAGCGAATGCTCTCTCGATGGGGGCATCAATGTCCGACTCCGTCGTCACCGAGGTGACTTCGGGCTGCGTCATGCTTTCTCCTGCACGGGTTGTTCGGCCGCGGCGCGGAACGCGGCCATCGACGCTGTCCAGAAACCCTCGAAGTACTCGCGGATCACACTTACCGCCACCGGGTCGACCGAATAGATGCGGCGCGTGCCAACCGCCCGGTCGCTGACGAGGCCAGCCATCTTGAGGATCTTCAGGTGCTGCGAAACCGCAGACGGCGTGACTGGTAGCTCCGCTGCCAACTCTCCGACCGCGGCAGGTCGAAGCGCTAGCCGCTCGAAGATCGCTCGACGTGTCGGTTCACCGATAGCCCCCAGGAGGTTCGCCGCATTAGTCATGGCTAATGTAAGCTAGGGCTAACAGTCGGCGGCGTCAAGTGTCCTCGGCGGTCAGGTCACCCGAGCGGTGCGTGGGCCCCGTCGTCGGCCACACCGCGAGCGCCGTGACTGGGTGTCAATACCAGCGCCATGGACGCACGATCGTCCTGCCGCCGACGCCCTCGTGTCCCGGCCTGGAGCCGCTCGCACTCGGTCGGTCGTGCTAGCGGCGGCGCTTCCGGGTGCGCTCGGCCTTCTCCGCGGCATCGTGCTCTTTCGCCATTGTTCGCAATGCTCGCCAGGTCTGCTTGGCTTCGGCCATGGTCTTCTTGACCTGGATTCGGGTTTGTTCGGCGGCGAGGGCGGCGGTGCGGGCGCCGGGGGTGCCGTCGGCGCCTTGTACGAAGACGTCGAACGACCACAGGCCGGTATTGGTCAGCCGCGCTGCTCGGCGTAGTTCTTGACTGACGAGGTCGGCGGCCTGACTGGGGGTGTGTCGACCGTCGGAGTACCGTTCTAGCGCGCGAAAGTAGATGCGCCACAGGCCGATCAGGGCGTGCGCGGCGACCTGGGGCTCCGGGTCGGCGGGGCTGAGGCCGGCCCGTTCGGCGAGGGCGTCGGCGGCGACCGCGACGAGCCGGTCCATGCTGTCGCGCTGATGCGCGCGCAGTGAGGGGGTGTTCTCGATGAGGTCGGTGAACCGTCGCACCATCGTCATCGCGGCGGCGTCGTCGCCTTGCTCGGCCAGGGCGTCGATGAGGGAGCGCAGGTCCTGCTCGAGGACGCCGAGCATGGCCTCCACTGGTGAGGTACCAGCGGCGGACGCTGCGTTCCGCACCGCCTCCGCTGTCGCCTCCTCCCGGTCCAGCAGCAGCGACTCCTTGGTAGGGAAGTAGTTGTAGACGGTCTTCTCCGACACCCCGCAGGCCTCGGCGACCTCGGCGACGCGGACCTCGTCGAAGCCGCGCTCCAGGAACATCTCGGTGGCGGTGTCGGAGAGCAGCTGTCGCATCAGGCGCTTCTTGCGCTCGCGCAGGCCCTCGCCGGCGTGGGCGCCGGGGGTCGTACCGCTCGCGGTCAACCATGGCCAGTCCAGCTGCGGGTGCGTGGGCTTCGCATCGGGGGGCGTCTCGACCATGGCCTCACAATACTCCAGTGACAGCAAGACGTGTGTTGCAAGACTTTTCTAGTCCCTGTATGTTCGTGGAGACGGAAGGAGCCGCCATGGCCGACCTCGCCATTGAGGCGCACCAGCTCACGAAGACCTACGGCAGCTTCGTTGCCGTCGACCACCTCGACCTCGCGGTGCCAGCTGGCACCGTCGTGTCGCTGCTCGGCCCCAACGGCGCCGGCAAGACCACGACGGTACGGATGCTCGCGACCCTCACCACCCCGACCTCCGGGTCGGCGACCGTGTGCGGCTACGACGTCCGGGCCCAGGCCGACGGGGTTCGCTCCGTCATGAGCCTGACAGGTCAGTTTGCCGCTCTCGAGGACAACCTGACCGCCCGGGAGAACCTGCTCCTGATGGCACGGCTGCGGGGGTACAACCGCCGCGGCGCAGGCCGCGTCGTGGACTCCCTGATCGACCGCTTCGACATCGGCGAGTTCCGGGACAAGCTCGTGAAGTCGGTGTCCGGCGGGCAGCGTCGCCGCGTCGACCTGGCCGCGTCGCTGGTGGTACAGCCGCGCTTGCTCGTCCTGGACGAGCCCACCACCGGTCTCGACCCGCGCAGCCGCCAGGTGGTGTGGTCCACCGTCCGCGACCTCGTCGACGAGGGAATCACGTTGCTGCTCACCACGCAGTACCTCGACGAGGCCGACGCCCTCGCCGACCACATCGTCCTGATCGACCACGGGCGGGCGACCGCCAGCGGGACCTCGGCCGATCTCAAGCGGCAGATCGGCGACCAGCGGGTCGACGTGACGACGGTGGACCTGGCCGGGTTCGCGCGGCTGGCGGAGCTGCTGGAATCGCGGTTCACGGTCAAGCGGAGGCCCGAACGCCGGATGCTGTCGATCCCCGCACCGGATGAGGCCGAGGACCTCGCCGCCGTCGCAGCTGTCGTCCGAGACAGCGGCGTCGCCGTCGACGAGATCGCGCTACGCCGGCCGACCCTCGATGACGCGTTCCTCGCTCTCACCGGTCAGCCGCTCGGCAAGGACGACAACGAGACGACACCGCAGGAGGTGCCCGCATGACCACCCTCGCCGCCACCCGTACCGCAGCGCACGAGGTGCTGCCGCCGCGACCGTCGAGCGCCGCCCGCTACTTCCGCGAGACCGGCCTCCTGATCGCGCGCGGGCTGCGCACCGTGCGCCGCGTGCCGGTGCGGCTGTCGGACGTCACCATCCAGCCCGTCGTGTTCACGCTGCTGTTCCTGTACGTCTTCGGCAGCGCCATCAAGATCCCCGGCGTCCGCTACCAGGACTACCTGCTGCCCGGACTCATCGGACAGTCCATCGCTTTCGGCGTGATCGGTGCGGGTACCGCGACAGCCACCGACTTCAACACCGGCGTCATCGACCGGTTCAAGTCGCTGCCGATCAGCCGCCTTGCTGTCATCACCGCACAGGTCGTCGGGCAGATCCTGGAGCAGGTCCTCGGGATGCTCATCGTGGCCGGCATCGGGCTCGCCCTCGGCTGGCGGCCCCACCTCGGCATCGGCACTGGTCTCGGGCTGGTCGGTCTGATCGGGCTGGGGCTGTTCGCGTTCACGACCTTCGGTGTCCTGATGGGGATGATCGTCAAGAGCTCGGACGCCATGCAGGGCGTCGGCTTCGCGATCGTGTTGCCGCTGTCCTTCCTCGCCGGCACCTTCGTCCCCATCTCCGGAATGCAGAAGATCCCGCGCGCGATCGGCGAGTACGACCCGCTGTCCGCGTTCGTGGCAGCGGTGCGGCAAGTCACGCAGGGCACCCACGCGACCGGCAGCTGGCCGCTCGAGCACCCCGTACCCGCGATGGTCGCCTACTGCCTCGCCATCGTCGCCATCTGCGTGCCGCTCACGCTCCGGCGGTTCCGCGCCACGGGCTGAGCCGCCGTGACGATCGGCGGGTTCCCCGAGCCGCCCGATGTGGCCTCCGCGTCCTGCCGGCCCGGGCTCGCAAGCGGGCTGCCCCGAAGCCGGTCCGCGCCAAGGGGCTGGTCAGCGACTGGTCGTCGAGCAGCGGCGGTGATTGCGTATTTCTGCACACGGTGGTCTCCGAGACCAGGACGCCGTTGCTCTAGTCGAAGACCCGGCGGCCTTCATCTCCGCGACGAGCGCCCGGGTGGTCTTGGACTGCTCGCGCAGCTCTCCGAGCGTGAGCTCGGGAACCCACTCGTCGTTGAAGGCATGAGGTACTTGGTCATGTCTCCTCGTCGTGCCGGCGGCTTCTGTCCGAGTCCGACGGGGGTCAGTGCAAGGTTGAGGACATGCGCTGCTGCACCTGCGTTTGATCCATCGTGCCGTCGCTGACGAACGAGCTGGTGATCTGACCGGAGGCGTACCGGGATGGACCGCCAGCCGCGGCGTCGAACGAACGGCCTTCCACGACCGGACCCAGACCCCAGTCGGGTACCGCGGTGAGGTCGCGTACGCCGACTAGCTGACCGTCGACGTAGAGGCGCACTTCATCGTTGCCGGGGTCCCATACGCCGGCGATGAACTGCCAGCTCTGCGGTTGCGCCGAGTAGGGGTCGGTGACGGTTGCCTCAACGCCCGCGAGCGGGAGCGTCATTTCCCAGGTGCCAGATGCGCTCAGCCGCAGTGCGAAATCGCTGACCCCTCCCCCGGCGCCCGGATCTTCGGAGAGGAAATCCTCGTCAGCTGCCCCGGCGGCGGCCGGATAGATCCAGGCGCCGACCGAGAAGCCGCTGCCCGGGTCGATCGCGGCGGCGGATCCAACCGCGGCCTGCGACTGGGCCGCGTGAAACGACAGGGCCGTGCCCGTGAGCTGGAACTGGTCGTACGGGTCGCCGTCGGCTTTGTCGGCGCGGCACGCTGGCGCGGTGGGTGGCTCCAGCGACAGCGGGTCATCGGCAGCGGTGCCCGTGTCGGGCAAGCTCGCCCCGACCTTTCGGCAGGCTGGGACAGTCCAGGAGTGGGCCGGTTGGCCTGCAGCCGGATCTTCACCGGAGCTGCTGTCGAGAACCTCCACGCCAGAGGCGTTGCCGCTGGCGTCCAGAGCGGCGACGTAGAACTCGTCGCCAGCGTCCGGCGGCGCGATCGGAGTCAGAGTGGTGCGTGCACCAGCCGCGCACCGCAGGTAGGCCGGGTAGCCCTCGCCGGTGGGAGCCGAAATGGACTGTCTCGTCGTCGCGCAGCGGGTGTGACTCGGCAGCGCCGGCACGCCTGCGGACCAGGAGTACTCATAGGCATACGTGTCGGCGCTCCCGTCGCTGAGGATGATCGTGCCGGGATGGCCGACGGTGAAGGTGTGCGAGCTGGCCGGGTCTTCGGTCGGCGCGGCGGGCGCGACGGTGTCTACGGTGAACGCGAACAGCCGCGACCACTTCGAACTGCCGACACTGTCAGCTGCCTGCACCCGGTAGGCATATGCACCATCGCTGAGTTCCTGGCCGACATTCAGCAGGGCCAGGTCACCGGTTGCGGCGGATGTCGTCTCGGTGAACAGGGGAGTCGCCCCGCTAGCCGGGTGGAGCCCGGCAAAGACGCTGAAGCTGTACGTGAGGTAAGCGCCCGATGGCCCGGCGGCAATCGCCTGAAGTGTGAGCGGTCGCCCCGAGGTGCCGTTGCCGTCAGTCCGCGCTGGCGAGGCGCAGAAGGCGAAACACTGCGCGACCCCCAGCCCGGCCGGCCGGCCGGGCGTCGTCGCCGAGGCGAAGAGCGGCGATGCCGCTGCCGGCAGAGCACATGGCCCGGCCACGCCTACCGCCAGGGCAGCGGCTGCTGCGACCCCCACCACGGTGCGTCGCCAGCGACGCTGGCCGCTTCTCGTCATGTGTCTACCTCCCCACGCCCGCCGTGGGCGGACTGGCGGATCATGACACCAAACCTCTGCACGGGACAGGGGGACCTGCGGCCACGCGTGGGGGAGGCGTCGTCACCGGAGATCGTTGATGTGGCGGGACCGATCGCTGGCGCACTTTCCGATACACCGTGAGGAGCTTTGGTGACGTCGTTCGGGCTCCGTGGGTCTTCTGACCGCAGCGTGCTGGTGATGACCAGCTTGGCTGACGGACCGAAGCATGGCTACGCGCTGATCCCCGACATCGCGGACTTCGCCGGTGTGTCCCTCGGCGCTGCGAGAACGGTTTCAGACGTTCGGTTCGCCGGCACTCACCAGTTCCGATGCCGTCAGTTCGGCCGGAGCGGAGCGCGACGGGAGTCGGCGCGCGTGGCGCGAGCCCGCTACCTCCGATGGCGGCGGAGGTAGATTTCGGAGCCTTCCGCTGGGAGCTGGCCGGTCGCGATCATGTCTTCGAGTGCTGCGACGATGGCGCCGACGAATGCGCGGTCGCTCGGGAACACCTTGTTGACGATGTAGACCAGCCCGGCGTGGCTACGACCGCGACTGCTCCAGGACGCGTGGATCGACGCGAAGTCACGAACGTTTGCCGTCACCAGGCAGCGGCCGCCGGAGGTGGCGTGCGCGAGCAGCTCCTGGTCGGCCGTGCCGACCAACGCCGGGTCCTCGACGACCGCGTTCGCGTCGTGCCCGTTGGCTCGCAGCTGTGCGGCGATGTCGCCGCTGAGCATCTCGTCGAGCAGCAGTCTCTGCTCGGTGGTCACCGGGCGAGCAGGTCCTGGCGACGCTCCCACGCCTGCAACGCCTGCTCCTCGAAGGACTCGACGTCCTCGATCCAGGAGTCGATCTCGGCGGGGTAAGCCGCCCAGTAACGGATGGCGGTATCGACCAGACGGCCCGGTACGCCGGTGTTGGTCGACACCACGACCACGACTTCGTCGGCATCCGCATCTGGCTCTGCCGCGCGCGCTGACTTGACGGCTCGAACCACTTCACGGACATCCGGGCCGCCGATCAGGACCGCACGCCGGCCGGTGGGGCCGTCCCGGAAGAGGACTCCCGGGTGTTCGTCCATGCGGAGAGCCTCATCGACAAACCGGTTGGCGGCGGACGAGCCGGACCAACCAGGGTGACGCGCGACGTACGCGGTCAGCTTGTCGCTGACACGCTCGTCGAACCTGATCGACCGCGGCGATCCGCTACTCATGACTACATGGTAGTCACGGGCCCTGTGTTCATACCGACACCTTGGTCGCAATCTGGAACAGGTCTGCCGAGATCCAAGGATCGAGGAGTTCACCTCTTGGGCGTCCGGGGGCTCGCTCTTTCCCGTCAACAGGGGACGAGGTGGATGGCGCGGCCGGATGCCTCGATGAGCGGGCGGATGTCACCGGCGTCGCCGGTCAGGATGCGGTCGCCGGTGGCGCACACGGCGACGACGCTTCCGTCGACCGCGTCAGCCGTACCGGCCCGGCCGAGCAGCACTCCCGCCTGCTTGCCGAGCTCGCCGTCGACAGCCCTGACGTCAACGGAGGTGAGCAACCGGGCCAGGTTGGCCTGGCGCCCGGTGGGATCGCGCCACACCTGGGCGATGACTGCTCCGGTGCTGCGCAGCTCCAGGCCGGTCTGCTGCGCCAGGCGCAGCCGCGCCACCATCGCGCGGTCGTGTCGATCCGCGGCGACGAAGGCTCCTGAGTCGAGCACGAGCGCGGTCATGCCGCGGGCTCGGTGGCTGCGGGACTCGGCAGGGCGAGCTCGGCCGCCGCCGTGGCCAGCTCGGCGGCGGTGAGGGCGCCGTGCTCGGCTTCCCAGGAGTCGAGATACTCGGCCAACGCCTCGGCACGGAGCCTGGCGGCTGCTGCGTCCGCCAGCCATCGAGAGAGCCCCATGCCATGTTGGCGTGCGGCGGCCCGGACCGCGTCACCGAGTTCCGCCTCGAACGACACGCTCAGCTTGTCCACCTTCACGCGACGCATACTACCGCGGTAGGAACTACCTTGGTAGAAACCACGTAGACCGACTCGCTGCGGCGCGCAGGTCACGGAGCATCCCGCTAGCGCCGGACGGCGCCGGCCTCTCCCGGGTGCGTGCGGGGTGTCAGAAGGCCCCGACCCCGTTGGGGGTGCCCAGGCCGGTGGGTCCGTCGTACCCGACCTTGCCGGTGCAGAGGTAGGAACCGCCGCAGGACCCGTTCGAGCCGCTCGTCACGTCGTTGAGGTTGGCGGTGTGGCTGTAGAGGTTGGACGTCCACGTGCCCGAGCCGAGAGCTGCACCCAGCCCGTAGACCCCGGCGATGATCGGCGCGGCTTCGCTCGTTCCGCCGACCTGGAGCCAGCCGTACCGGGTCCCTTCGTACGGCGTCGAGTCGTAGATGGCCGCTCCGGTGTTCGGGTCGGCGTCGGCGGAGACATCGGCGACCGTCCGGTGCGAGCAGCCGGTGTCGTGCTGCCACGTCGGCTTCGGCTCGTACGCGGAGCAGCCGGAGCCTGTGCCGTCGGAGGGACCGTTCCCCCAGACCGTCTCGGACCAGCCCCGAGAGCTGGTGTTCGAGACCAGCGACGTGCCGCCGACCGCCGTGACGTTGGGCGAGGCCGCGGGGTACTCGACGCCGTACCCGTCGTCACCGGCCGAGACGGTGATCGCGATGCCCGGGTGGTTGTAGTAGCTCGAGTCCGCAGCGGTCTCGGACGGAGCCTCGCCGCCCCCGAACGAGTTGCTGACCGCGCGAACGCCCGGTGCGGCGGCGGCGGTGTTCTCCGCGACGCCCAGATCGGCATTGGCGTTGGAATTCGCCTCGACCAGCAGGATGTGGCATTTGGGGCAGATCGCCGAGACCATGTCGAGGTCCAGCGACTCCTCCAGCTCCCAACCACCGCTGCTGTCCACCTTCGGGAGCTTCTTCGTGCCGGTCTGTCCCTCGATCTTGAGGCAGCCACTCTTGGTGGTGCACGCCGGCAGCCCGTAGTTCTTGCGGTAGACGGCCAGGTCCTTGGCGGCGGTCTTGTCGTTGTACGCGTCGACGATGGCGATGGTCACGCCGCTGCCGTTCGCGGCAGCCGCGGCGGTCAGTGCGTATGCGCTCTGCAGGTCGGCCGGGCCGTAACCCTGGTGCGCGGCGTCTGGCGTCAGCGCCTTGCCGTTGGCCCCCTCCATCACGTACGCGTCGCAGGACATCACGCCCGGCTTGTTCGCGTGGGCACAGACGCGGGCAGCGTGGCGCCCGGAGGTCGCCGTATGCGCGGTGGCGGCCATGGCTGGGAGGGCGATCACCGCTCCGATCGTCAGCGTGGCGAGAACAGCGATGCGGGGGCGGGCAGAACTCACGGACATCTCCAAGAGGTAAGGGTTCGTGCACCCTCGCGGGTGCACGGCCCCGCGTCAAGCCGGCGGCCCGTGAACACTGCCAACCCGGCGTCGCTGAGCAGGTCGGGTCAGGGCTGCCGTGCACGTAGTCAGGCCCCCACGGCCCCACCGAGCGCGCAGACGGGCGAGTACGCCCGGACCGATGGCCAGGGGCATCGAGCCGGTAGATTGCGGTCGGGGCGGTGGCCGTCCCGCGCGGACATCCCGGAGGTACCGCAATGGGCAGGACGCTGGAGCCGGTCGACCTCGACGTGCTTCGCAAGGAGTTCGCCGGTAGCGCTTCGTACCGGCTCGTGCAGAACGCCGTCACCCAAGCGTCCGTCGACGACGTGGCGATCGACCGTGAGGTCCTCAACACCAGCGCGCACACGTTCTCGACCGTGCTCGACGACTGGAAGGTCACCAACCAGGAGCGCAGCGGCCGCTGCTGGATGTTCGCCGGGTTGAACCTGTTCCGCGTCGGCGCGATGGCCGCGATGGGCCTGAAGGACTTCGAGTTCTCCCAGAACTACACCATGTTCTGGGACAAGGTCGAGCGCGCGAACTACGTGCTCGAGGCCCTGATCGAGACTGCCGAGCGCGACATCGACGACCGGACGGTCGCCCACCTGCTCGAGAGCGCCGCCGACGACGGTGGCCAGTGGAACATGTTCGTCGCCCTCGTCGACAAGCACGGCCTGGTGCCGAAGTCCGCGATGCCCGAGACGCACAGCAGCTCGAACAGCGCGCGGATGAACAGCGTGCTCCGCAGCGTCCTGCGTAAGGGGGCCAAGACGGTGCGCGCCGCGGCCAGCTCGGGCGGCGTCGAGGAGGCCCGCGCAGCGAAGGCCGACGTGCTGCGGATCGTCCATCGCGTGCTCTGCATCCACCTCGGGACCCCGCCCGAGACGATCGACTGGCAGTGGACGGACTCCGACAAGGTCTTCCACCGCGGCGGCGTGCTGACCCCGCAGGAGTTCGCGGCCAAGTACGTCCAGCTCCCGCTCGAGGAATACGTCTGCCTCGTGCACGACCCGCGGTCGACCAGCCCGGTCGGCCGGACCTTCACCGTGGACTTCCTCGGCAATGTCGTCGGTGCGCCGCCCGTGACGTACCTCAACGTCCCCGTGCAGGTCATGAAGGACGTCGCGCGCCAGACCTTGGAGAACGGCGAGCCGGTGTGGTTCGGCTGTGACGTCGGCAAGATGATGAGCAACAAGGAGGCGTTGTGGGACGCCCGGCTGTTCGACCTGCCGGCCGTGTACGACGCCGACCTCGCGCTCGACAAGGCCGACCGCCTCGAGCTGCACGAGACGGCGATGACTCACGCGATGCTCTTCACCGGCGTCGACGTCCTCGACGGCGCACCCCGGCGGTGGCGGGTGGAGAACAGCTGGGGTCCCGACAAGGGCCACGACGGCTTCTTCACGATGAACGACCCGTGGTTCGACGAGTACGTGTTCGAGATCGCCGCCCGGCGCGATCTGCTCTCGGCCGAGCTGCAGGCGGCGCTCGGCAGCGAGCCGATCGTGCTGCCGGCCTGGGACCCGATGGGTTCGCTCGCCCGCTGACTCGCTGACCCGCCGGCGCGCCGTCAGCCGAAGTCGACGGAGTCGGTGCTCACCGTGCCCGCGTGCCGGCCGGGAGCGGTGTGGTTCTGCCAGTAGAGGTTGGTGTGGGCGATCACCTTGTCCGGGGTGGGGGCGCCCCACTCGCTGAGGTCCTCGGTGGTGTGGGCATCCGAGACGAGCGTGGTGTCGTAGCCGCGGACGATGGCTCCGTGGAGGGTGGACCGGATGCACTCGTCGGTCTGCGCCCCCGCGACGATCAGGTGGCCCACCCCGCGCTCGGCGAGCACGACCTCGAGCTCGGTGTCCTCGAAGGAGTCGCCGTACCGCTTGTGGACCACCGGCTCGGAGTCGTGCTGACCGAGCTCGGCCACGTAGCGCCAGCCGTCGCTGCCCTGCGGCATGCCGCCGGAGGAGTGCTGCACCCACACGACGGGCACGCTCTGGGCGCGGGCTTTCGCCACCAGCGTGGCGATGTTGGCGATCACGGCGTCACGGTCATGGGCGCCGGCCATGACGTCGTGCTGGACGTCGATGACGATCAGGGCCGTGCGTGGGCGTCCGGTCAGGGTGGTCATGGCGCTCCTCGGCGTCGGTCTGCTCGCGCCCACGTTAGGCCTGGGCCCACGGGCTCGCGGCACGTCCAGGGGGATGCTGGCCGCCTCACCTCGGAGGCGGCGATGACGAACGGGCGCGTACGACAGGGGCAGATCTACGCCGAGGGGGTCTCCGGCCGCCGGCCGCGGGTGCCGGTCACCTGGGACGCGCTCGTCGGGCGGGCGAGGCGCGCCATGACCACGGCGGGGTTCGCATATGTGGAGGGCGGCGCCGGGCGCGAGGAGACGATGCGTGCCAACCGGGCGGCGTTCGACTGCTGGCAGGTGGTGCCGCGGGTGCTGCGGGACGTGTCCCGGCGCGAGATCTCGACCGAGCTGTTCGGCCGCCGGATCCCGGCGCCGGTCCTGCTCGGCCCGGTCGGCGTTGCCTCGATGGCCCACCGCGAGGCGGACGTCGCGGTGGCCCGCGCCGCGGCGGCGGTGGGCATCCCGATGGTGTTCTCCAACCAGGCCTCGCGGTCGATGGAGGAGTGCGCCGCCGTCATGGGCTCCTCGCCGCGATGGTTCCAGCTCTACTGGAGCACGGTCGACGAGCTGGTGGAGAGCTTCCTGGCCCGGGCGGAGGCCTGCGGCTGCGAGGCCGTCGTGGTCACCCTGGACACCACCATGCTTGGGTGGCGGGGCCGCGACCTCGACCTGGGTTCGCTCCCGTTCGCCCGCGGCTGGGGCATCGCGCAGTACACCTCCGACCCGGTCTTCCAGCGTCTCGTCCGCGAGCAGCTCCTTCCGCCCGGGCCCAGTCCCCGTCCCACGCCCGCCGCCCTGCGGGCGCTGTGGGACATCAGCCGAGCGCATCCGGGACGGACGCTGGAAAACCTGCGCTCGCCCCTGCCGCGCGCCGCGGTGCAGACCTTCCTGCAGACCTACTCCCGGCCCTCGATCAGCTGGTCGGACCTCGCCTGGCTGCGTGAACGCACCAGGCTGCCCCTCGTCCTCAAGGGCGTGCTGCACCCCGCCGACGCGCGGATCGCCCTGGAGCACGGCGTGGACGGGCTCGTGGTCAGCACCCACGGCGGCCGTCAGGTCGACGGGTCGGTGGGCGCGCTCGATGCGCTGCCGGCCGTCGTCGCGGCGGTCGGCGGCCAGGTCCCGGTGCTGCTCGACTCCGGCGTACGCGGTGGGGCCGACGCGCTGAAGGCCATCGCCCTCGGGGCGAGCGCGGTCCTGCTGGGCCGCCCCTGGGTGTACGGCCTGGCTGCGGGCGGGGAGGCGGGCGTCCGCGAGGTGATCGACAACGTCCTGGCCGAGCTGGACCTCACGATGGGACTGGTGGGGGCGACGTCGCTCGCCGAGCTGCGGGACGTCACCCTCGTACGCCGCGGGGACCTGGTGCCGACCGACGCGTGAGGGTGAGGGAGGCGAGACGGAGCCGGCTCACCCTCGCATTTTGGCCCGAAGTCCAGGTAGAGTCCCGGCGGAAGTCCTGGCCGTTCGCAGCGAGATCGTCAGGGTGGAGCCTGATGTCCTGTGTTGAGGGGTTGTCGCTGATGCGTCCGGTGCGTTTCACCTGGGTTTCTCTGGCTGTCCTGGCTGCGGTGGCGGCCGCGGTCGCGTTGCCGTCAGCCGCTGTAGCTGCACCGCACCGCGCAGCGGTGCCCCGCCCGGCGTCGGCCGACCCGTTCTCGGCAGCACGTCTGGCGACCTCTGCTGCCCGGACGCCGACTGCGTCGAGGCGCCTCGGGAACGGCACGATGTCCGGCCGATCGATCGTCACGCCGGCCGTCGGTCCGTCGTTCGGGACGCCGGGCTGCACGATCACGTGGGTCGGGGGCACCGGCAGCTGGACGACGGCGTCGAACTGGGACAAGAACCGGGTGCCCGGCGCGACGGACGACGTGTGCATCAAGGCGGCCGGCAGCACCGTGACCCTGTCCGCGACGGCGGCGACCGTCGACGCCCTGACGCTCGGCGGCACGAGCGGCGCCACCGTCACGCTGTTCGTCCAGGGGGTCGGCTGTACCGCCAACGCATCGCTGGCCACGACCTCGACGACGAATGCCGATGTGGTCGCCAAGACCGGCGTCCTCGACCTCACGTCCACGACGTGCAGCGGCTCACCCGCCAGCGTCAGCACCGCCTCGGTCCTCAACGTGGGCGGCGCTCTGCGGTCCGATCCCGGTGCCGGTGCCACGCGCACGATCTCCGGAGCGGTGACCAACACCGGCGTGGTGGCGATCAACACCGCCACGGACTACACGGCCGGTTCGACGTTCGAGAACACCGGCGCGCTGAACCTCGCCGACGGGGTGACGTTCACCCTCGACTCGCCCGGTACGACGGCGACGACGTTCGCCGATGACGCGGGTGGCAGCGTGGTTTCCTCCGGATCGTCGCAGACCGGGCAGCTGGCCGTGGACGGCGGGAACACCTACCGGCAGGGCGCCGGCACGACCTCCGGCGAGCCGGTGCTGGTGAACCCGAACAACGGGGCGGCCGCCACCATCTCCTACACCGGGACGGGCGCCTCGGCGCTGGTCGCGCAGGGAGCGGACACCGTGACCGGCTCGGCGATGGGCGCAAGCCAGTCGCTGACGGTCGAGGGTGTGGGCTGCGGCTTCAACGCGGCGACGACGTTTGCCTCCTCCATGACCAGTGCCGGGCAGATCTACCTGACGACGGTCGTGTGCAGCGGCTCTCCGACATCGCTGTCGGTCGCCTCCGGGCAGGTGCTGACGTTGAGCGGGTCGAGCGCGAAACTCGAAGTCGACCCGGGCGCAGGCAACACGCGCACCCTTTCCGGCTCGATCACCAACACGAGTGGGGCCGTTGTCGCGATCGACGCGAACACCGACTACGCCGCGGGGGCGACGTTCGACAACAAGGCGGCACTGGACCTCGCCGACGGGGTGACGTTCACCCTCGACTCGCCCGGTACGACGGCGACGACGTTCGCCGATGACGCGGGTGGCAGCGTGGTTTCCTCCGGATCGTCGCAGACCGGGCAGCTGGCCGTGGACGGCGGGAACACCTACCGGCAGGGCGCCGGCACGACCTCCGGCGAGCCGGTGCTGGTGAACCCGAACAACGGGGCGGCCGCCACCATCTCCTACACCGGGACGGGCGCCTCGGCGCTGGTCGCGCAGGGAGCGGACACCGTGACCGGCTCGGCGATGGGCGCAAGCCAGTCGCTGACGGTCGAGGGTGTGGGCTGCGGCTTCAACGCGGCGACGACGTTTGCCTCCTCCATGACCAGTGCCGGGCAGATCTACCTGACGACGGTCGTGTGCAGCGGCTCTCCGACATCGCTGTCGGTCGCCTCCGGGCAGGTGCTGACGTTGAGCGGGTCGAGCGCGAAACTCGAAGTCGACCCGGGCGCGGGGAACAGCCGGTCGCTGTCCGGCTCCATCGTCACGACCGGCTCGGCCTCGACGGTGATCGACGCGAACACCGACATCGTCGGCGGAACATTCAACAACGGCGCGGCGCTCACCGTCGCCGATAGCACGTCCCTGACCCTGGACGCGAGCGCTGCAGCGACGTTCATCGACGGTGCCGGCGGGTCTGTCACCACGACCGGGGACGGCAGCACTGGAGCGCTCAGGGTGGCAGCTGGCAACACCTACAACCAGGGAGCCGGCACGACCGCGGGCGGACCGGTGTACGTGGATGACTCAACGCTGCTCTATACCGGCACGGGGGCATCGACGGTCGACGTCGAAGGCACCGGGACCGAGACCGGCAACATCGCCGCCGGGCAGAATCTGACCCTCCTGGGCATCGGCTGCGGTGAGGCGGCAACCGAGACGTCGACCGCGTCGTTCACGAACGCGGGTGTCATCGACCTGACCACCAGTGTCTGCAGCGGGTCACCCGTCACCCTCAACGTCGGGCTGACCGGCAAGAAGGCCAACAAGCTCACCAACACCGGGACGATCCAGGTCGACCCCGGCGTCGGCGGCACCCGCACGATCCAGGGCTCGATCACCAACAACGCCAGCGGTCGGGTGATCGTCAACGCCACCGCCACCTACACCCCCTCGGAGACGATCCCCGGTGGCAAGAAGCCGAAGGTGATCGCCGCGCCGTTCGACAACAAGGGCAGCATCGCCCTCAACGGGGTCACGCTGACCGTGACCGGGGTGAAGAAGGCGACGCTGACCGACGACAAGGGCGGCGCGATCACCACGACGGGCTCCGGCCAGCTCGTCGTGGACGGTCCGACCACGTACACGCAGGGCAAAGGCACCACCAGCGGCAACCCGGTCCTGGTGTCGGGCGGCATCCTCAACCTCAGCTCCGGTGGCGGGGCCGCCTCGATCGACGCCGAGGGCAGCGTGACGTTGAAGGGCACGGTCAACGCCGGCCAGACCCTGACGCTGCTGGCAGTCGGTTGCGGGCCAGCCGTGACCGCAACCGACGCTTCCGCGTTGACCGTCAACGGGGCGCTTGTCTTGACCGCGGTCGTCTGCAGCGGCACCAGTTCCACCCTGACGCTGTCCGGCAGCGGTTCGGCCGGGACGGTGACGATCGGGTCGACCGGATCGATCACCTGGCCCGAGGGCGCCGGTGGCACCCGGACCATCAACGCCACGATCGTGAACAACGGCACGATGGGCCCGTCCTCGATCGCGACCCTGACACTCAACGGCAACTACACGCAGGGCTCCGCCGGCAAATACGACGTCAGCGTCAACTCACCCAACTCCGCCGACTCGATACATGTCTCCGGCACGGCCACCCTCGCCGGGACCATGACAGCGGTGCCGGTGTCCGGGTTCACCCCCACCGCCGGCAACAGCTGGACCGGAGTCCTCACCGCCAGCACCGTCAGCGGAACGTTCGGGACCGTGAACGGGCCGGGCGGCAGCTGGAGCGGCACGTACTCACCGACCTCGGTCGGGCTGGTCTATAACGGCTGAGTGGCCGAACGGGACCGGCTGCCCATTCAGTAGTCAGTCCACAGCGACCCGCTCAGCGGCTGAGGTCCCTCTCTACCCGAGCGCGTCCGGCCGGTGCGCCGCCCGCGCGCTGGCGGCGGCGACCATAGCGAGCACCGGCAGCAGGCCCAGCGCAACGTGCAGCGAGGTCGCCGCCGCGAGCCCGCCGATGGCCGGCGGCCCAGCCACGAAGCCGACCCAGCCGAAGCCGGAGACCGTCGCGACGCTCCGGCCCGGATGCCGGCCGCCCGTTGCCCCGGCGGCGCCGAACGTGGTGGGCACCACCAGGCCCAGGCCGGCGCCGAGACACGCGAGCCCGACCAGCATCGCCAGGCTGCCGCCGACGAGCAGCCCGGTGCCGAAGCCCACGGCGGCGAAGAAGGCGAGCGCGGGGACCAGCCGCCGAGCGGGTACGGCGGCGAGCAGCCGGTTGCCGCCGAGCCGCACGAGTACGAGGGCCAGCGCGAAGACGGTGTAACCGAGGCCGGCGACGGCCGCGGAGGCATGCGTGCCGGTACGCAGGTAGACCGCGGACCAGTCGGCCGCCGCGCCCTCGCAGAGCATCGAGGCGAAGGCGGCGAGCGCGAGCAGCAGCAGGGCGACGGGCGGCGACCCGCGGCGCCGAGCCCCCGGCGGCAGCGCGGACGGATCGGCCGGGGAGAGTTCGGCGGCGCGCCGCTTGCGCGGATCCTGCACCTCGTGCGCGTCGTCGGGCAGCATCCGGCGGCTCAGCCCCAGCGTGACCGCCAGGGCGGGCAGCCCGAGGATGAGCAGCTGCGGGAGGAGGCCGAGGCCGAGCGCGACGCCGGCGGTCCCGGCCGCCGCGCCGGTGAACGCCCCCAGCCCCCAGGCGCCGTGCAGGCCGGGCATCAGCGGCCGGTCGGCGCGCCGCTCCACGTACACGGCCTGGGTGTTCATCGAGACGTCCAGCGCGCCCTGGCCGAAGCCCCAAGCGAACAGTCCGGCGGCGAGGGCGGCGGGTGTGCCGGCCGCGCCGACGAGCAGTCCGGCGAGGCAGTAGAGGACGAGTGCCGCGCGGACCGCGCGCCTGCTGCCCAGCCGTGGCAGCAGCCGGCCGCCGAGCGCGACCGCGGCGACGGCACCGACGGGCGCGCCCAGCAGGACCAGGCCCAGCGCACCGTCGTCCAGCCGCAGGTGGCGGGCGAGCGCCGGGATGTGCGCCGTCCAGGAGGCGAACAGCAGCCCGTGCACGAAGAACGTGACCGCGACCGCAGCGCCGGGCCGGCGGACGTCCGACCGGTCGGGGGCGGCGGCCGGCTCTTTGCCGCTCGCGGTCAGCGCCGCCGCAGCTCGCGGACGGCTGCCGGCCAGAACGGCAGCCCGGCGATGACCAGCCCGCCGGCGGCGATGATCCCGATCGCGATGTCGACGCTGGTACGCCCCTGCTGGGTCCAGTAGACGTCCTCGAGGTCGAGCAGCAGTGCGGCCTCGTCGACGATCAGCGCGGTGGACACCCCGTAGGCCGCTGCGGTGACCGGATGGTGGCGGTGCTTGTCCTCGCCACGGATGGCGAGGGCGCCGACACCGGACAACAGGCCGATGCCCAGGTTGTAGTGGTGGAAGTGCCTGCCGCGCAGGCTGATCCCGCCGCTCTTGGGGCCGTGCCCGTCCCGGATCCAGTGCGTCAGGGTCCGGACGAACGCGAAGGTGAGCACGAAGGACCCCCAGGCGATGACGACCGAGCGCTGTTCGGGGCCGAGCTTGGCGTAGAACTGGTGCCGGACACGCTTGGCTCGCGGAGCACTCGGATCGGGCTTCGCCTGCTCGTGCTGCTCGTGGTCGTCCACGCACGGCACGCTAGCGGGCGATTCAGGCGGGCAGCAGTTGGCCGTAGGTGGCGCAGAACCCCAGAACCGTGATGGCCAGGAACGCCGCGATCACCACGACCACGGTCGCGGTGCGGATCGGCGTCTGCGGGCGGGAGCGACGGCTGGCGGCCGGCAGGTACGAGTCGGGGAGGGTCGAGGTGCGCGCGACCTGCCACGGCTGGGCGTCGGCGGCGAGAGGGGTGTCCGGGTCGGCTGCGAGGGCGAGCGCGGTGAGCTCCTCGTCGGAGATCTCGGTCTCGACTGGGCCTTCCGCCTGCCTCGTCATGCCCTGAGGCTACGCGGTGGGCGCTCCGTCACGCCCCGATCAGGCGGGCGAAGTCGGCGGCGCGGTCGGCGTAGTCGCGGTACGCACCGAAGCTGGGCGCCGCGGGCGCCAGCAGCACGACGCCGTCGCCGGCGCACCAGGCGGTGGCCGCCGTGACGGCGCTCGCCAGGTCCGGGTGGTCGGTGCTCTCGACACCCGCCGCGACCAGCAGCGCGCCGATGCGCGGACCGCTGGCGGGCAGGGTGAAGGCGGCCAGGGCGGGCCGGCCGGCCAGGCCGGCCGCGAGCGGCGCGTAGTCGACGCCGCGGTCGTGGCCGCCGACGAGCAGCGCGATCCGCCGGCCCGGGAACGCGGCGACGGCGGCGAGCGTCGGCAGCACCGTGGTCGACAGGCTGTCGTCGACGAAGTCGACGCCGCCGCGGGCCCCCACCAGCCGCAGCCGGCTGGGGAGACCCGAGAAACCCTGGGCCGCAAGGGATACCGCAGCGAGGTCGTCGGCTGCGCTCACGCCGAGGGCGACGAGCACCCGCCGCGCCACCTCCGCGTTGTGGCGGTTGTGCGCCCCGAGCAGGTCGAGGCCGTCTGCCCAGGACGTGTCCGCGTCGGCGGCGACCCATTGGACGTGCGGGCCGAGCAGCGCGGCCCGTTCCCGCAGTGCCGAGCTGCCGCCGTCGGCCAGCACCGTGCGCACCCCCGGCCGGGTGCAGAGGCTCAGCTTGTCGCGGACGTAGCTCTCCACGTCGCCGTGCCAGTCGAGGTGGTCGGCGCCGAGGGAGGTGACGGCCACCACCGCGGGGCCGTGACCCGGGGTGTCCCCGGCGACCGCGAGCAGGGCGTCGACGG
>CAXTNT010000015.1:39189-39704 GCA_964245825.1 uncultured bacterium
CCAGCTCGACGTCCATCGCCTGGTGCGAGGAGGTCTCGACCACCCAGAACTCCACGCCGTCGTCGACGTCCGGATGCCACGGCGCCACGCCGATGTTGCCGCCCACGCCGATGCGGGCGCCGAGACCGGCGGCGAGATGGGCGGCCACCGCGGTGGTGGTGCTCTTGCCCTTCGTCCCGGTGACGCAGGCGACGCGGTCGCGGTCGGTCCCGTTCAGCCACAGCCCCAGGCCGCCGACCACGCGGACGCCCGCGGCGACCAGCGCGCGGCACTGGGCCCCGTACCTGCTGATGCCGGGGCTCTTCACCACCACGTCGCAGCGGCCGAGCGCGGCCTGCCCCTCGGCGCCGCCGAGCGCGAGCTCCTCGTCGACGACCACGGCGGGCACGCGGTCCAGCGCCGCGAGCCGTGCGACGGTGGCCCGGCCCTCGACGCCGAATCCCCAGACGCCGACCCGGAGGCCGGCGAGGTATTCGCGCAGGCCCGACACCGCGATCTCGCGCAGCAGGATGATC
>CAXTNT010000015.1:39714-59148 GCA_964245825.1 uncultured bacterium
GACCAGCGCAGCGGCGTCGACATGGCTCGCGAAGTCCTCGCCCATCGGCGCGAGCAGGACGGCGGGGTCGGGCGCCTCCGTGATCCCGGCCGAGAGTGCCTGCAGCACAGAGCTTTCCGCTCGGTCCGGCCGCGCTGCGGCGAGCAGTACGGCGGCCTTGCACTCACCCGCGTCCCCGACGCACTCGAACGGCTTGGCCAGCGTGTCACTGCCCAGCAGGGCGCGGAACCGTGGCAGCAGCCGTTCGTCGGCCAGCGGCTCACGGCCGTCGAAGACCGCCTCGAGTGCCGGTCGCGACAGGTACGGCGCCAAGATCAGGTCGATGAAGCAGCACTTGTCGCACTCCCCGCACCACTGCGCGAGGCGGCGGGTCGCGTCCACCGTGAACGCGCGGTTGCAGGACCGGAAGACGGGGTGGTACGCGGTGAGCTCCGCGAATTGCCGGGCCACCCACAGCTCGGACCGGGCGCGCAGCAGCGAGTGGTAGTCCAGCCCGGGCACGGCGGCCGCGAGCGACGCGCGCAGGAGCCGTTCGAAGGCCACCGACTTCGACCACTGGTGGTTCACGTCGCGGCCGTCGACGCGGACGGTGGCCTCGGAGGCGGAGTGCTCGTTGCTCATCACGACCGTCCCGCGGCCGGCCACGACCGCGGTGGCCAGCGCGATCGCCGACAGGATCCCGGTGACCGGTACGTGGCCGTTGAGCAGCGCCGGGTCGCGGGTCAACACCTGCGGGTCGAGCCGCCGCGTCGCCCGCAGCACCGGAAGTCCGGTGACCGCCAGCGGCGCCTCGATGGCGGCGTACTCACCCAGGACGAACAGCGCAGCGCCGGCGGCCTTGACCGTCTCGGTGACGACGATGGAGTCGATGCCGCCACCGAAGGGCACCAGCAGGCCCTGGCCGGTGTACGCCACCGGCCGCGGCGCGGGGGCCCCGCCGATGAAGTGCAGGCCGGTCAGGTCGAGGTCGTTGACGACCGCGAACTCGCCGAGCCCCTCGACGTAGAACGCCTGCAGCAGAGCGCGATCCGCGTCGCTCACGGGGGCGTCGCCGAGGTCGACCACCGGTGGTGCGGCGGTCTTGTAGTACGAGACCCCGGCCAGCAGGAACACCAGCTGCGCGAGGCGGGCCAGCGCCACTGACCCGAGCCCCGGCCCGTCGGGCAGGGTGATCGTCTCGAGGAAGCCGCGTCCGTCCAGGTCGTACGCGCAGACGAGGTCGCGCCCGACGAGCTGGACGCCGACGTAGCGGAAGACGGAGCCGCGGGCAGTCATGACGTGCTCCAGCGTAGCCACCGGGCCGTCAGGATCGCGGCGCGTACGACCCCGTCGCGAGCTCGTCGAGGAGGGTGGGGCCGGTCGGTGCCCAGCCGAGCGAGCGGGCCCGGTCGCCGGTGGCCTGCTGATCGAGCGCGAGCGGCTCGGCGAGCGGCCCGAGTCGCGCGGCGGTGTCGTCGGGGTCCTCGGGGGCGACCCGCCCGGCCAGCCCGGCCGCCTGGCTGGCGGCCTCGGCGAGCGCGCGGACGGTGGGGTTCTCCCCGCTGACGCCGAGCACGTACTGCTGGGGACCGGCAGCGAGCACGGCGAGGTAGAGCCGGCCCAGGTCGTCGGTGTGGATCGTCGTCCAGTGCTGGTCACCGCTGCCGGGGAACAGCAGGGCCGCGTCGTCTCCCTCGGTGCGGGGGCCGGCGAGGATGAGGTTGGGCAGCCCGCCGCCGAGGCCGTAGACGATCCCGGGCGCCACGATGCTGCCGCCGGCGTCGAGGACCGCCTTCTCGACCGCCGGGCGCCACGCGGTGAGGGCCGGCGGGTCGAGCACGCCGTCCTCGGTGAGGTGGGTGCCGCTCCCGAAGATCCAGACGCCGCCGGTGTGCACGTACGGCTTGTCGGGAGCGCTCGCCGCGACCGCCTCGGCCACGCCGCGGTCGGTGTCGGCGCTGGTCTCGTCGCCGGGGGAGCCGGCGTGGATGGTCGCCTCGGCGGCCGCGGCTGCGGCGCCGATCACCGCGGTGTCGGTGAGCTCACCCCGGACAACCGACGCGCCGGCGCTCCGGAGCGTCGCCGCCGAGGCGTCGCTGCGAGCGAGGGCGTGCACGGTGTGGCCGCCGGCGAGAAGCGCGCGCAGGATGCCGCCGCCCACGAGGCCGGTCCCGCCGGTGAGGAAGACGTCCATGCCCACCCAAGCCGAAGTGCTCCCGATCTATGCCCGGGACAGGGCGCTCGGGCGGCATGCAGACGCTGCCGGGCTGCGCCAGGATGACGCCCTGCGTCGCAACGAGGAGGTCCTGCATGGCATACACGTCGTGGTGGCCGGCTCGCGGAGGGTGCGATCGCGCCGCAGGCGGAGACGATGAGGGATGCAGCCCACCGCAACCCGCGCAGAGACCTGTCAGCCATCCGAGCGAACCCCCCGCCCTAGAGAACGGCACACGGTAGCTGCTCGAGCCTGCGAGCGCGACGATCCCCCGGACATTCTCAGGCGCAGCCCGCACGCCGGAGCGTTCTACGCGGGTGCGAGCAGGCGCAGCGCGCCGGGGCGCACGGAAACCGTGCACGGGAGCGAGGCGATCGGGTCGCCGTCGGCGAACACGCGGAACGGGCGGTCCGCGTCGAGGTGCAGCACCCGGGCCCGGCGTACGGACACCTCGGCCTGCTCGAGGTGGGTGCCCGCATAGACCTTGCCGAAGCCGCGCAGGAACCGCAGCCGCCCGGTCGCCGAGGTGGTCACCACATCCAGCCGGCCGTCCGTCGGGTCGGCGTCCGGGGCCAGCCGCATCCCCCCGCCGTAGATGCCGGTGTTCGCCGCGGCGACCGCCCAGCCCGTCACCATCGAGGTCTCACCGTCGGCGGTGACCGTGAAGGTCGCGTGCCGCCAGCGGATCGCGCCGAGCAGCGCACCGACCGCATAGACCTGACCGCCCAGGGGCAGCCGGGTCCGGAGCGCGAACTCCTGCACGACGCTGTCGAAGCCCACGCTCACGATGCAGACGAAGGCCCGGCCGTCCACATCGCCGAGGTCGATCCGCCGCTCGGCAGCGGTGTGCAGGGCCGCGACCGCGCCCGTCGGGTCAGCCGGGATGCCGAGGGCGCGGGCGAAGTCGTTGCCGCGCCCGCCGGGCAGCACCGCGAGCACACCGTCGGCGGCGGCCACCGCCCCGGCGACGCGGCCGACGAGACCGTCCCCGCCCACGGCGACCACCACGCGATCGTCCGCGATCGCCTGCGCCGCAAGGCTTTCCGCGTGCGTGAGGTCCCGCGTCAGCGTGGTGACGACGTCGTCGCCGCCGAGCAGTCCCTGGTACGTCGGGAGCAGCCGCGCGGCCCGCCCACCGCCCGCGTGCGGGTTGACGACCAGGGCGAGCCTCATGGCAGCAGCGTGCCGGGGTTGCAGATACCGACCGGGTCGAGCACCGCCTTGACCGCGCGCAGCACCTCGACACCCAGGTCGCCGACCTCGGCGGCCAGCCACGGGCGGTGGTCGGCTCCGACGGCATGGTGGTGGGTGACGGTGCCGCCCGCGGCGACCAGCGCGTCGGTGGCGGCCCGCTTGGTGCGTACCCACTGGTCGGCGGGGTCGCTGGGGTCGGCCTTCGCGAGGACGGTGAAGTACAGCGACGCGCCGTGCGGATAGAGGTGGCTGACGTGGCACATGACCACCGACCGCGGCAGTGCGCGCGCCACGGCGTGCCGGACGTCGGCGTGCGCCCGGGGCAGGTTGGTCCAGGACGCCGAGGTCTCGAACGTCTCCACCAGCACCCCCGCGTCCATCAGGTCGTCACGCAGGTACGGGGCGTCGAAGCGCCCGTGCCGCCAGCGTTCGCCGACCCCCCGACCGAGCGGGATCGCCGGTGCGAGAGCGGGTCTCGCGCCGCGGCGGCGGTCCTCGACGTCGCTGTCCCACCCGACGACGAGCAGGCACGCACGCCGCCCCGCCCGGGCGCGGACGTAGGCCCGGGTCGCCGTGCCCTTCGGGCCGCCGCCGCTGAGCATCAGCTGGACCCGCGTCTCGTCCGGGTCCGACAGCCGCGCCACGTCGGGCGTGACGCCGTCCTGGGCGAGCCGGCGTAGCAGCGCCTGGCCCGCCTCGAAGGAGCGCACCAGATAGCCCTCGTAGCGGGACTCCTCGGACCGCCGCCGGACTCGCAGGGTGATCTCGGTGATTACACCGAACGCACCCTCCGAGCCGATGACGAGGGCGCGCAGGTCGGGCCCCGCGGCACTGCGCGCCCCGCGGCCGAGGCGCAGCGTGCCGGCGGGGGAGACGAGGGTGAGTCCGACGACCAGCTCCTCGATCGGCCCGTAACCGGTCGAGGCCTGGCCGGCCCCGCGGGTCGCGACGGCGCCGCCGAGGCTGACCTGCTCGAAGCTCTGCGGCAGGTGCCCGAGGTGCAGCCCGTACGGGGCGAGCAGCGCATCGGCGTCGGGGCCGCGGACGCCCGGCTGGAAGGTCGCGGTCAGGGAGGTCTCGTCGACGGCGAGCAGCGCGTCCATCCGCCGCAGGTCGAGCGCGACCGCGCCGGGGCCGGGGTCGATGCCGCCGACCACCGACGTCCCGCCGCCGACCGGGACGACGGGGACACCGTGCTCGGCACAGACCCGCAGGATGGCCGCCACCTCGGTCTCGTCGGCCGGCAGCGCGACCGCGTCCGGGGCGCGCCCGGTGTCGCCCGCGCGGTGCCGCAACAGGTCGAGATAGCTCTTGCCGCCGGCGCGCAGTAGTCGGGTCGCGTCGTCGGTGGCGACCTGGGTCACCGCGCGGAGCGCCGCCAGTGTGCCGGCTTCGAGCCGGCTCGCCGGCAGGGGCTGCGGCGGCACCGGAGTCGTCGCATCGGCCGCCGTGACCCCGAACGTGCGTGCCAGCCAGTCGGCGGCGTGCGGCGGGAGACCCGTCCGGCGGGCGGGGTCGCCCCAACCGGCGAATGGCATGTCCACGGCGATACAGTGTGACATATGACGTCTCAATGTCACAGCGCAGCCTGGGACATCACCCCAGGGCGGCTCGGTCTCGACGTGCTGCTGTCCGCCACCCGGGCGAGCATCCTC
Source organism: uncultured bacterium (assembly GCA_964245825.1). Classification (GTDB taxonomy): domain Bacteria; phylum Actinomycetota; class Actinomycetes; order Mycobacteriales; family CAJCIY01; genus CAJCIY01. The sequence goes on from CAXTNT010000015.1 coordinate 44,758, forward strand.
GACCTCGGGCTGCGGCGCACCACCCTCGCCGAGGTCGCCCGCCGCGCCGCGGTCAGCCGGATGACGGTCTACCGGTCGTACGGCGACCGGGACACCCTGGTCAACGCCTTGCTCACGGCGGAGCTCGCGGGGGCGATCGGCGACGTCTTCGAGCAGGTCGCGGAGCTCCCGACCGCGCTGGCACGCCTGGCCGAGGCGGCGGTGCGGGTCGTCCGCGCCATCGCGGGCAACCCTGTCTTCGGTCGCATCCTCGATCTCGACCCGGAGCTGCTGCTGCCGTTCGTGGTCGCCCGTCTCGGCTCCACCCAGCGGGCCGCCATCGACACCGTCGCCCGGGAGATCCGCGTGGGTCGGCGTGACGGCTCGGTACGGACCGGGCCGGCGGCGCTGGTCCTCGCCGAGCACCTGGTCGTGGCGTTGCAGGGCTACGTCTACGGCGCCCGGCTGCTGTCGGCGCCGCCGGCCGTGAGCGACCGCGAGATCCGCCACCTGGTCGAGGGCTACCTCGCCGGGACTGCCCGCGGATGAACGGCGACCCGGCCGGCGGCGACCTCACCGCAGACCGCCGCGCGCGCGACCTCGACGTGCTGGCCACCGCAGGCGTCGACCTGCTCGTGGTCGGCGGCGGCGTCACCGGCTGCGGGGTCGCGCTCGACGCGGTCAGTCGCGGGCTGTCGGTGGGCTTGGTCGAGGCCCACGACCTGGCGTACGGCACGAGCCGGTGGTCCTCGAAGCTCGTGCACGGCGGTCTTCGTTACCTCGCGCGCGGCGACATCGGGTTGGCCCGCGAGAGCGCGGTCGAGCGGACGATCCTGATGCGCCGCACCGCTCCGCACCTCGTCCACCCGTTGGCGATGGTCGTGCCGTTCGTCCCGTCCATGCCGCGCCGTCAGCGGGTGCTGGTGGGCGCGGGGCATCGGGCCGCGCACCTGCTCGGAGCGGGCGGACTGCCTGCGCCGCAGCACCTCTCGGCGGCCGAGACCGCCGCCCTGTTGCCTGCGCTGCGCACCGACGGCCTGCGCGGCGGGCACGTCGGCTACGACGGCCAGCTCGAGGACGACGCGCGGCTCGTCGTCACCCTCGCGCGGACGGCCGCGGCGTACGGCGCCCGCATCTGCACGTACGCCCGGGTGGACCGGCTCGACGGCGACGGGGCCGACGTCACCGACGCGGTGTCCGGTGCGACCCTGCACGTCGGCGCGCGTGCGGTGGTCAACGCGACCGGGGTCTGGGCGGGCGATCTCGACCCCGACGTGCGGCTCCGGCCGAGCAAGGGCGCGCACCTGGTCCTGCCGGCCGCCGCGCTGGGCCACCCCACCGCGTCGATGACCGTGGCCGTCCCGCACGCCTCGAACCGGTGGGTCTTCGCCCTGCCGCAGCCCGACGGGCTGGTCTACCTCGGGCTGACCGACGACCCGCTGGATGGGCCGCGGCCCGACGAGCCGTCGGTCGACGCCGCGGACACGGAGTTCCTGCTGGGCGTGCTCTCGGCGCACCTGCGCCGGCCGCTCACGGGCGCCGATGTGGTCGGGTCGTACGCCGGCCTGCGGCCGCTGCTCGACGGCGCCGACGAGCGGACGGCCGACCTCTCGCGGCGGCATGCCGTGCGCCGCGGCTCGAACGGCGGGTGGAGCGTCGTCGGCGGCAAGCTGACCACGTACCGGCGGATGGCGCAGGACGCCGTGGACGCGGTCGGGCTGACCGCCGCGCCGTGCCGGACGAAGGACCTGCCCCTGCTGGGCGCGGCGAGAATGGCTGTGGCGCAGGGGGTTCCGCCGCGTCTCGTCCGCCGTTATGGGTCCGAGGCCGGTCGGGTCGCGGCGCTCGCCGCCCACGACGCCACCCTGCTGGAGCCGGTCGCCGAGGGGGTGCGGGTGCTGGGCGCGGAGCTGGTCTGGGGTGTCGTCGCTGAGGGCGCCCGCACGGTGGAGGACCTGCTGGCCCGGCGTACGCGGCTCTCGCTGGTCCCCGCCTGGGCCGCCGCCGCCCGCCCCGCCGCGGAGCAGGCCCTCGCCGCGCACGTCTGAGGGTTAGCCTCCGGCGCATGAGCACTCAGCAGGTCAGCCACTCCGTCGTCGTGAACGCCACGCCCGCGCAGGTGTTCGACCTGCTGGCCGACCCGCGCAAGCATCCCGAGCTCGACGGGTCGGGCACGGTGCGGAGCGGGATCTCCGGACCCGCCCGGCTGAGCCTGGGGGCGAAGTTCGGGATGCGCATGCGGATCGGGCTCCCGTACGTGGTCCGCAACGAGGTGGTCGAATTCGAGGAGAACCGGAGGATCGCCTGGCGGCACCCGAGCCACCACGTGTGGCGCTGGGAGCTGGAGCCGGTCGAGGGCGGGACCAGAGTGAAGGAGACGTTCGACTACGCGCCGGCGCGCCGGCCGAAGGTGCTCGAGAAGATGGGCTTCCCCGCCAGGAACAGCAAGGGCATCGAGCAGACCCTCGCGGCCCTGCAGCAGCGCTTCGCCTGATCTCGGCTTCCGTCCCGAAGCGGGCGCAACCCCGATCCGCCCGCCAACGCAACTGTCCCGGGCTTGACAAGGAGTCTTTGCAAAGACATCTTGTTATCTATGGCTCCGCGACGGCGTAACCCCGAAGACCCTGCGGCACAGACGATGGCGACCGGCGAGCGCACCGGCGTCACGCTCACCGACCCGCGGGCGATGCGTGCGGTCGCGCACCCCACCCGGCTGCGCCTCATCGGGCTGCTGCGCAGTGAGGGGCCGCTGACCGCGACCCAGGCGGCCGAGCACCTCGGTGAGTCCAGCGGCTCGATGTCCTTCCACCTGCGCACGCTGGCGAAGTACGGCATGGTCGAGGAGACCGGCGACGGAACCGGGCGGCAGAAGCCCTGGCGGGCGACGGCCCAGTTCACCAGCTGGTCGGCCACCCCGCAGGACCCCGAGCTCGCCGACGCGACCGCGCAGTTCAGCCGCGTCGTGGCGGGCCGGTACGCGGAGCAGATGCTGCGCTGGATCGAGCGGCTGCCGTACGAGGACGACGCCTGGAAGGAGGCGGCGCAGTTCGGCGACTCGCTCCTGTACCTCACGCCCGCCGAGCTCGCGGGTCTCGGCGAGCAGCTCGTCGCGATGCTGGCGCCCTTCCTCGGCCGGACCAGCGACCACGACCTGCGGCCGACGGGCGCGCGCCGGGTCAGCTGGCTGAACCTCGCGTTCCCGACCGACCGATGAAGGTTCCAGAACCGCTGCGGCGCAGCGACTTCCGCCGCTTCTTCGGCGGTCAGTCGGTCAGCCTCGTGGGCGACCAGGTCTCGCTGCTCGCCATCCCACTCACCGCCGTCCTCGTCCTGCACGCGGGCGCCCGGCAGCTCGGCCTGCTGACGGCGATCGGCCTGCTGCCGAGCCTGCTGTTCTCGCTCGTGGCCGGTGCCTGGATCGACCGCAGCGGCCGTCGGCGGCGGGTGATGCTCGTCGCCGACCTCGTCCGCGGCCTCGCCGTCGCGAGCCTGCCGGTGGCGTACGCGCTCGGCCATCTGACGCTGGCGCACCTGTATGTCGTGGCGTTCGTCGTGGGCAGCCTCGACGTGGCGTTCTTCGTCTCGTACACGGCCCTGATCGTGTCGCTGGTCCCCCCCGAGGAGTACGTCGCCGCGAACTCGCTGCTCAACGGGAGCCGCTCGATGGCCGGCGTGCTGGGCCTCTCCCTCGGCGGCACGCTGGTCGGCCTGCTCACCGCGCCGGGGGCGCTCGCGCTGGACGCCGCGAGCTTCCTGGTCTCCGGCGCGCAGCTCGCCCGCATCCACCCGGTCGAGCCACCGAGAGCCGAGGCCGACGAGCAGGGGCTGGCCCGCGGCGCGCGCTGGATCGTGGGCAGCCCGCTGGTCCGCGCGATGCTCGGGTCGACCGCGACGGTCAACCTGTTCACCTTCGTCGGGAACGCGATCCTGATCTTGTACGCGACCCGCACCCTGCACCTCGGGCCGGCGCTGATCGGGCTCGCCTTCGGCGCCGGTGCGCTCGGTGGCGTGGTCGGCGCTCTGACCTGCGGGTGGCTGGTCCGCCGCGTCGGGCTCGGCCGGGCCTTCGTGGTGGGCTCGTTCCTGTTCCCGCTGCCGCTGGCGCTGTTCCCCGCGGCGGTCGGTCCCCGCGCGGTGGTGCTGGGGATGTTGGTCGCGGGCGAGCTGCTGTCGTCGGTCGGCGTGATCTGGCTCGACAGCACGGCGGGCGCGATCTTCGGCCAGGAGATCCCGGCGGCGCTGCGTTCGCGCGTGGCGGGCGCGTACCGAACCGTGAACTACGGCGTGCGACCGGTCGGCGCGCTGCTGGGCGGTCTGCTCGGCGCCTCCATCGGCCTGCGCGGCACGTTGTGGGTGTGCGCGGTCGGTGCGTCCTGCAGCGGCCTCTGGTTGCTGCGCCCCGCGGTGCTGGGCCTGCGTACCGCGCAAGACGCGGCGTCCGCGCCGACGGTCGCCGGCACCGAGAGCGGTGGACCGGGCTGTGCCATCCTCGACGACCGAGGGCACGGTCAACGGCGACCGGCGTCCACGACTCCCAGGATGTGACCGTGCCCGCCTCCCAGTCCGCGCTCGACTCGGCCCTGCTGCAGCTGCAGGAGGCATCCCGCCAGCTGGGCCTCGACGACGGGATGTACCAGACCCTCGCGACCCCCCGGCGCATGCTCATCGTGGCGGTTCCGCTGCGCCGCGACGACGGGTCGATGAGCGTGCTGCAGGGCTACCGCGTCCAGCACAGCCTGGCGCGCGGCCCGGCCAAGGGCGGCGTGCGCTACCACCCCAGCACCGACCTCGAGGAGGTTCGGGCCCTGGCGATGTGGATGACCTGGAAGTGCGCGCTGATGGGCATCCCGTACGGCGGGGCGAAGGGCGGCGTGGCCGTCGACCCGAGCCTGCACAGCCGGCTCGAGCTGGAGCGGATCACCCGCCGGTACGCCAGCGAGATCCTGCCGATCATCGGCCCCGAGCGGGACATCCCGGCCCCTGACGTCGGCACCGACGAGCAGACGATGGCCTGGATGATGGACACGTACTCCATGCACGTCGGCTACACCGTGACCGGCGTCGTCACCGGGAAGCCGGTGTCGATCGGCGGTTCCCAGGGCCGTGGCGGCGCGACCAGCCGGGGCGTCATGTTCGCCGCCTTCGCCGCGCTCCGCTCGGCTGGTCGCGCCGTCCGCGGCTCCACCGTCGCCGTGCAGGGCTTCGGCAAGGTCGGCGGGCTCGCGGCGCAGTACCTTCACGATGCCGGCGCGACCGTGGTGGCCGTCAGCGACGTCCAGGGCGGTGCGTACGACCCGACGGGGCTCGACCCGGCCCGGCTGCTCCGTGCCGCGCGGGCGGGCGCGACCACCGTCGTCGGTTCGCCCGGCACCGACACGATCACCAATGCCGAGCTGCTGGAGCTCGACGTCGACATCCTCGTGCCGGCCGCGCTGGAGGGCGTGATCCACGAAGGCAACGCCGACCGCGTCCGGGCCCGGTTCGTGGTCGAGGCCGCCAACGGGCCCACGACGCCGGCCGGCGACGCGATCCTCGAGGCGCGCGGCATCACCGTCGTCCCGGACGTGCTGGCCAACGCCGGCGGTGTCGCGGTGTCCTACTTCGAGTGGGTGCAGGACCTGCAGGCGTACTTCTGGTCCGAGGACCAGGTGAACGACCGGCTGCAGGCGCTGATGGAGCGGGCGTACGGCGAGGTGGAGACCCTGGCGGGCGAGCGCGGCGTCCCGCTGCGGACGGCCGCGCAGATGATCGCCGTCGGCCGGGTGGCCGAGGCGCACCGGACCAGGGGTCTGTACCCCTGAGCCCGGGCGGCGCGCCGGACGCGCCGCGCGTCTGTACCCCTGAGGTCCGGGCGGCGCGCCGGACGCGCCCGCGCCGTGGCAATGGCATGATGGCGCGAACTACAGCGCTGTGATTCGTCAGCCCACGGAGGTCCGATGACCGCGGAAGCCGTTCGCCCGTACTCGGCCGGGACGCTGACCGACGTCGAGCGGCAGGTGCTCGCTTTCGAGCGCCAGTGGTGGCGATACGCGGGCGCCAAGGAGCAGGCCATCTACGACCTCTTCGGATGGTCACCGACGCGCTACTTCCAGGTCGTGAACGCCCTCATCGACACCCCGGCGGCGTTGGTCGCGGAGCCGCTGCTGGTCAAGCGGCTGCGGCGCGTCCGGGAGACCCGACAGCGCGAGCGTGCGCAGCGACGGCTCGGCACCGACACGTCCGGGCCGGCCGCGCTGCCGCGCTTGGACTAGCCGCCCGTGGTCGGCACCCACCGCGGCAGGCGAAGTCTGAGCTCGCGCCTGCCCGGCATCGGCGCGAGCGTCGTCGCGGTGGCGTTGGTCGTGTTGGTCATCACGTTGGTACGGGTGCTGCACCACTCCGCCGGCCACACCGCGCGGATCACCACCACGCCCAGCACCACCGCGAGCACACCCACGCCGACGGTGACCGTGACGCCCACGCTCACGGTCAAGCCCACCCCGACGGTCAAGCACCCCGTCCCGGTCGTGACACCGCCGCCGGCCCGCACGCCGCTCGTGGTCTACAACATCTCCCGCGTCGAGGGTCGAGCCGCCCTCGCGGCGAGGCGGCTGCGGGCCGCCGGCTACCCGGTTCTGCACGTCGCCGACCGCCGCTATGCGACGGCCACGAGCGTCGTGTACTACGACGCCGGCAACGCGAGCGAGGCGGCCGCGGCCCGCGGCGTCGTGGCGCGGCACCTGGGCATCACCGTGGCCGCCGTTCGCCCGACCGGCATCCCCGCCACCGGCGGGCTGATCGTCCTCGTCACGGCCACGTACCACTGATGGACCGGGCGGTACGCGAACGGCTCTGGGGGGCCCTCGTCGCGCTCGACTTCGACGGCACGCTCAGCGACATCGCGGCCCGGCCGCAGGACGCCCGGCCGGTGCCCGGCGCGGTCGAGGTGCTCACGGCGCTCGCCGCCCGCGTACGCCGGCTGGCGGTCGTCACGGGCCGCCCGGCCGAGACCGTGGTCGAGCTCGGCGGCCTGGCGACTGTGCCCGGACTGGTGGTCTACGGCCACTACGGCCTGCAGCGCTGGGCTGGCGGTCGGTTGGTGACGCCGGGACCCGATCCCGCTGTGGCGCAGGCACTCTCGCGTCTTCCACAACTCCCGGACGGGGCCCGGGTGGAGGACAAGGAACACTCGCTGGTGGTCCACCTGCGGCAGGCGAGCGACCCGGTGGGGCAGACGGACGCGCTCCGCACCCCGCTGGCGGCGCTGGCCGCGGAGGTGGGCCTGGAGCTGGTCGGCGGCCGCTTCGTGTGGGAGCTGCGGCCGGCCGGCATCGACAAGGGCGCGGCCCTGCGGGCCCTGGCGGCCGACGCGCAGCCCGCGGCGGTGCTGGTGGCCGGCGACGACGTCGGCGACCTGCCGATGTTCGCGGCGGCGGCCGAGCTGGGTGTCCCGTACGCCCGGATCGCCGTCCTGGGCCGCGATGCCGATCCCTCGGTGGCGGCGGCGGCGGACGAGACCGTCGCGGATCCGGCCGGGCTCGTGAAGCTCCTCGCCGACCTCTGACGTGCGGGGCGCGCCTGCCGGGTCAGCTCAGTGCGGCGAGCTGGTCGGCGAACCAGCGCTGCGGGGGCAGAGCGGTCGCGGCGGCGGCTAGCCGGGCGGTCCGGGCGCGGCGCTCGTCGGGGTCCATCGACAGCGCGACGTGCAGCAGCTCGGCGGTCTCGACCACGTCGTACGGGTTGAGCAGCAACGCGTCCGAGCCGAGGTCGTCCGCAGCGCCCGCCTCCCGCGACAGCAGCAGCACGACGCCGTCGTCGGACAGCACCGGACCCTCCTTGGCGACGAGGTTCATCCCGTCGCGGATCGGATTGACCACCAGCACGTCGGCGATCCGCATCGCCGCGAGCGACCGGGGGAAGTCGTCGCGGACTGCCAGCACGAGCGGCCTCCACCCGTCTGTCGCGAACTCGGCGTCGATCTCGGCCGCGAGCTGGGACACCGCCGCGGTGTAGCCGCGGTACTCCGCCAGGTCCTGCCGGCTCGGGTACGCGAACACCACATGCACCACCCGCCCGACCCACTCGGGGTGGCCGCGCAGCAGTGCGCGGTAGGCCAGCAGCCCACGGACGATGTTCTTGGACAGCTCCGTCCGGTCGATGCGCAGGACCACCCGGGCGTCCCCCACCTCCGCCCGCAGGTCCGCGAGCCGCGCCTCCACCACCGACGCCTGGGCCAGCGCCCGGAGCTCTCCTGCGTCGACGCCCAACCCGTGCACCCCCACACTGACCTTGCGGCCGTCCAGCGACACCCCCCCGTCCACCGGTACCGCGCCGAGAACCCTTGCGGCACAGGCAATGTACGCATCAGCCCACCGGCGGCACAGGAATCCGGCGTGGTCGGCGCCGAGCACCCCCCGGAGCACCGCCGCGCCCACATCCGCTGGCAGCAGGGCGAAGTACTCCGGCGGCGCCCACGGCGTGTGGGTGAAGTGCGCGATCCGCAGGTCCGGCCGCGCCGCGCGGAGCATCGCCGGCACCAGCAGCAGGTGGTAGTCCTGCACCGCCACCCTCGCCCCGGGCGCCGCCTCCTCGGCGAGCGCCTCGGCGAAGGCCCGGTTGTAGGTCTCGTACGCGGTCCAGTGCGCGCGGAAGGTCTCGTCGAACACCGGCGCGGTGGGGGTTGCGTAGAGCAGGTGCTGGACGAACCACAGCACCGAGTTGGCGATGTCGTTGTACGCGGCGTCGAACACCGCCGGATCGATCGCCAGCATCCGCACCGTCACCGGATCGGTGACCACCACGCCGCGGCGGACCGCCTCCCGGTCGGCGTCGGACAGGGCCGCGCAGACCCAGACCGCACCGCTGCCGCCGAGCGCCGAGACCAGGCCGCTGACCATGCCGCCACCGCCGCGGCGCGCGGTGAGGGCGCCGTCGTCGTCGAACACGTACGACAGAGGGCCACGGTTGGCGGCCACGAGCAGGTCCGCGAGCATGATCCGCGAGGCTACCGGCACAACCATTCGGCGCGGTCGTGCGTCGAGAGGCCGTGACGATGTGGACGGAGGATGCGGTGGACCCCCCAACCGTGCTCGCGGACCCGTTCGAGACGCTGCTGGCCGAGCACTGGCACGGGTTGGTCCGCCTCGCCACGCTGCTCCTGCGGGATGCCGGCCAGGCCGAGGACGTGGTCCAGGAGGCGCTGATCGCCTGCCTGGCCGGGCGGGCCCGGCTGCGCGAGCCGGACGCCGCGCTGGCGTACCTGCGTCGGGCCGTGGTCAACACCGCGAGGTCGGCGCTGCGGCGCCGGCGGGTGGCGTGGCTGCACCGGCCCGCGGCTGCGCCCGACCAGCCGGGGGCGGACGAGGGCGCGCTGGCCGCCGTCGAGCGTGATGCCGTGGTCCGGGCGTTGAAGCAGCTCGCCCCGCGGCAGCGCGAGGCGGTGGTCCTGCGGTTCTACGCCGACGCCACCGAGAGGCAGGCCGCGACCGCGATGGGCGTCTCGGTCGGGTCGGTGAAGGCGTACACCTCGCGCGGTCTCGCCGCGCTCCGGCAGATCCTGGGAGACCTGGCATGAACGAGTCCGAGCTCCGCGAGCACCTCCGCACCGTCCTGGAGCCGATCGCGCCGCCGCCGCCGGACGTCCGCGACCTGCGGCTCACGGGGCGGGTCCGGCGTCGTTGGCAGGGGGCCGTCGGTGTCTTCCTCGTCCTGCTCGCCGTCTCGGTCAGCGTCGGGTTCGTGGTGGGTCACCGGTCCCCCGCCCGCGCCACGATCGTCGTCGGCGGCGCCCGGGTGCCGCTGGAGGCCGTCGACTGCGCCGGCGGCTCGGTGACGCTGGTCCCGGGCCAGTCCGTGCAGGTCACCGGGTGCCCGGTAGGTGGGCGGCTCGCCAGCTCGGACAGCGGTGTCGTGGTGCCTGCCGGCCCGTCGGTGTTCCGCGCGGTGGCACCGGGCCGGGCGACGTTGAGCCGCTCGGAGGGGTGCACCTCCAGCGCCTCCTGCGGGGGGTTGGGCGCCATCACGGTGACCGTGCTGACGGTCGGCCCCGGCGGGCTCAGCGCACCCACGGTGCCGCCGGCCGGCTCCGGCGTCGACGTGGACATGGACTGTTCGGTGAACGACGCCACCCTGGTCGTCGGTCAGCGGTTGGTGCTGATCGGCTGCTCGCCCCGTACCGCCTCGCACGTGGTCGAGGGAGCGGTGCTGCGCGCGGACGGCGCGACCACGTTCCTGGCCACGGGGGTCGGCACCGCGACGGTGACGCTGAGCGAACCGACCACCTGCCAGCTCTCGTCCACCGCGGTGTGTCCGGACCTGGAGCGGGTGCACACGATCGCGGTAACCGTGGCGGCCCTGGCGGTCAAGGGTTCGCCGGTTCGCTGACGCGCGCCCGACGCCTGGACGCGAGTCACTGACGTCGGTCGGGTGCAGCGTGCGACGGGTTCAGCCGCGCGCCGACTGGTCGTGGCTCAGGCGCCGGGTTTCAGTCGCGCGAACTGAGCCTGGCCCGCGGCCCAGGCAAGATCGCCCGGACCGGTTGCCGCGCGGCCCAGGTGACCGCCTCGGCCCAGCCGGCGCCGAACTCGCCGCCTGTCACCGTCACGTTCGCCGGTAACTCCGTGGGCAGGTGCGCGGCTCCGTTGGCGACGAGGAAGAACCTGCCGACGGCCGGAGCCATCGTCAGATCGCTGGCGCTGTCACCAACCGCGACCGCGTCGTCGCGCCCCAGCCCCCGGCGGGTGAGGTCCCACGCGACGGCGGCGCCCTTGGAGACGTCGGCCGGCAGCAGGTGGTAGACGCGGATCGGCCCGGTGACGCTCAGCCCGTTTCCGGCCCGTACCGGCAGCACGCCGTTGTCGCGCAGCTCGAGGTGGTCGAGTCCCTTGCGCTGCAGCCACTTCTTGATCTCATCGTCGGGTACGGATCCCCGCAGCATCACGTCGACCTCGTGCCCGAGGTGCCACGGCGCATAGAGCTCGAGGCGCCCTTCGAAGTCGGCGAGCAGATCGGCGACCAAGGCCGGTGTCGCTGGCTCGCCGGCTGACAGAGACTCGACCGAGCGGGCGAAGTCCCAGCCCACGAGCGCGCCGAGTTCGGCGACGAAACCGTCCGCGCCGAAGATCATCGCGGCCTCCTGGAGCTGGGCGCGGGTGCGCCCGCTCACCAGCACCAGGGTGTGGCCGCCGGCGAGAAGGCCGGCGAGGGCGCGCGCGGGCTCCAGGGTGACCGCGCGGTCGGCGGCGCGGAAGAAGCAGCCCCGCGGGCCGACCATCGTCCCGTCGAGGTCCGAGTACACGATCACCCAACCAGCATCGCCGAGATGTGGCAGATGTACGTCCGTTGCAGCGTGCCGCGGTGAACTCGCCGCATCTCGGCAGAAGGGACGCGCCGCGCCTTCTCCCGGCCCCCTTCTAGCCACCGGCTCACGGGCGAGATGTGGCAGATGTACGCGCGTACCAGCGCGTCGGAGTCAACGCGCCGCATGTCGGCGAGGAGGGGTCCGCATGCGCTGCTTAGAGCCGCGCTCAAGGGCCGAGATGCGGCACATGTACGCGCCCACCAGCGCGTCGCGGTGAACTCGCCGCATCTCGGCGAGGAGGGAGGAGGGGGACGAGCGGGCGGTCAGGAGGCGCGGGCGCGCCGGGCGGCGTACTCGGGGATGGTCAGCATCGGGGGCCGGCCCTCGGCCCCCACCACGTGGTCGGTGGGCGCGAAGACCCCGCCGGCCCGGACGAACTGCGTGAGCCCGGCCGCGGGCTCGACGCCCACCCGGCTCAGCGCCTCGGCGAGCACGGTCGCGGCCATCCGGCCGAGATCGGCGGTCTCGCGGTTGCGGTGCCGGCGGACGCCGAGGTCGACCTGCGCGAGACCGTCGAGCCCCACCGCGGCGTACGCGTCCAGCAGCAGGCCGATCTCGACGGCGTACCCGCCCGCGAACGGCAGGGTCTCGAGCAGCGCCCGGGTGCCGGCGAACTCCCCGGCCAGCGGCTGCACCACGCCGGCGAGCGCCGGCCACACCAGATCGAGCACCGGGCGCGCTACCAGCTCGGTGACCCGGCCGCCGCCGGTGGGCGCACCGCCGAGGGGGCGGTCGTAGCAGGCCTTGACGTACGCCACGCCGGGCTCGGCCAGCAGCGGCCACAGCAGCCCCGCGACCCAGGTCGGGGACGGGTCGTGTACGTCGGCGTCCAGGAACACCAGCAGGTCGCCGTAGGTCTCGGCCAGCGCCTTCCAGAGGGACTCGCCCTTGCCCGGCCGGCACCCGCAGGACGGCAGCAGGCCCCGGACGTCCTCGACCCGAGCCCCGGCAGCGCGGGCCGCTGCGACCGTCGCGTCGTCGGAACCGCCGTCCACGACCAGCACCTCCGCGACCACGCCCGCCTCGACGAGCGGGCGGCAGCAGGCGACGACGCCGGCGACGGTCGACTCCTCGTTGAGCGCTGGGATGACCACGGTCGCGCAGCGTCCCCCCGCAAGGGCCGCCAGCTCGTGCGACGAGGGCGCGTCGCCCGCGCGGAAGGTGCGGCGGGCGAACCACCGCGCGGCGTCCGGGCGCATCCACGTACAGTGACACAACGACAGGTGCGCCCTCACGTGCATGGACGAGGGTTCACCGGTCGGACGCAACTCATCCAGAGGGGCAGAGGGAACCGGCCCGCCGAAGCCCCGGCAACCCGCGTGCAGCCCTGCACACTCGGTGCCAACTCCGGCCCGCGCCAGCCGCGCGGGACAGATGAATGGGGTCACCACCGCCATGACGTCGCTACTCGAACATCCCGCGCGTACCACGAACCCCGCCGTCGCGCTGGAGTGCAAGAACTGTCACACCCGCCAGCCGCTCGCCCCGAACCACGTCTGCCCCGAGTGCTGGGCGCCGGTCGAGGTCGTGTACGACGACGAGGCGCTGCGCCGTTGGACCCGCGCCGATGTCGAGGCCGGCCCGCAGACGCTGTGGCGGTACGCGGGATGGCTGCCGGCGGGTCACGACCCCGCTACCCGGGTCGACATCGGTACCGGTATGAGTCGGTTGGTGAAGGCCGACCGGCTGGCCGCGGCGCTCGGCATGCGCGCGCTGTGGGTGAAGGACGAGAGCGGCAACCCGACGCACTCCTTCAAGGACCGCGTCGTCTCCCTCGCGCTGTCCGCCGCGCGCGAGTACGGCTACACCACCGTCGCCTGCGCCTCCACCGGCAACCTCGCCCAGTCGGTCGCGGCGCACGCGGCCGCGGTCGGCCTGCGCAGCGTCGTGCTGATCCCGCACGACCTGGAGGCCGGCAAGACCGTGTCCACCTCCGTCTACGGCGGTGACCTGATCGCGATCGAGGGCTCGTACGACGACGTCAACCGGCTGTGCAGCGAGATCGCCGGCGAGCACGACTGGGCCTTCGTGAACGTCAACGTGCGGCCGTTCTACGCCGAGGGCTCCAAGACGCTGGGCTTCGAGGTCGCCGAGCAGCTCGGCTGGCGGATCCCCGACCAGGTCGTGATCCCCTGTGCGTCCGGCAGCCTGCTGACCAAGGTCGACAAGGCCTTCGGCGAGCTCACCCGCAACGGCGTCGTCCCCTCGAAGCCCTGGAAGGTGTTCGGCGCACAAGCCGACGGCTGCTCGCCGATCGCGACCGCCTACCGCGAGGGCGCCGACGACGTGGTACCGGTCCGGCCCAGCACCATCGCCAAGTCGCTCGCCATCGGCAACCCCGCCGACGGCCCGTACGCCCTGGAGGTCTGCCGCCGCACCGGCGGCGCGCTCGCCTCGGTGAGCGATGCGGAGATCGTCGCCGGTATGCGGCTGCTCGCCCGTACCGAGGGGATCTTCGCCGAGACCGCGGGCGGGGTGACCGTCGCCTCGCTGCAGCGGCTGCTCGCCGAGGGTCGGGTTGACCCCGACGCCGAGACCGTGCTGCTCTCCACCGGCGACGGCCTGAAGACCCTCGACGCGCTCGACGGCGCCGGGCCGACTGCGACCATCAAGCCGTCGTACGCGGCCTTCGAGGCGCTAGGCCTCGCCGACTGACGGTTCGCGGGAGCAGTCCGGTTGCCGGGGGGGCTGAGAGCCGGCCGCAGCGCCCCCCCATTTTCGCCGAGATGCGGCGAGTTCACCACGACAGGCCGGTATGCGCGTACATCTGCCGCATCTCGGCTGGGGCGTGGGGCACGCTCCAGATCGCCGGGGCGCTCAGGTCGCCGGACTACCGCTGGCGGCCGGGGACTTCGACGGGCCTGGCGCGGGCAGCACGCCACCGAGGTTGGAGGAGCAGACCCGCCAGCCGGCGTTCTCCAGGGCGACGTCCACGATGAGCGGCGTGGCGGTCCCGTCGGCGAGCGCGATCTGCCCGGGTACGAGCGCGGCGTCGCCGTGCACGGTCGCGACCGTCGTCCGGTGCCAGCTCGTGACCGCGGTGCCGGTGGCCTGGTCCTGGGCCAGGGCGGCCG
>CAXTNT010000015.1:59158-60349 GCA_964245825.1 uncultured bacterium
CCGCGTACGGGCCGTAGCCGAGGCTCTGCTGCCCGCCGCACAGCAGCTCGAACGCGGAGCGGGCGTCGCCGCGCTGAACTGCGGCGTAGTAGGCGTCGACCGCGGCGCCGGCAGCGTCCGCACCGGCGCCACTGGGCGCGGTGGTCGTCGCCGGAGAGCCGGCGATCGTCGGGATGGCGCTCGGGTGGTTGTCGCTTCCGTTGCCGTCCCGGACGAGGACGGTCACGATGCCGGCCACCAGGACCACGAGCGCGACCAGGCCGATGCCGAGCACGGCGGGGCGGCGCTCGGCCGCAGACGCGTTCATGCGCCCAGTCTGACGAACCCCGGCGCAGGGTGCGCGTAGTTCAGCGCCGGCAGGCGCGTCCGACCCCGCCGGGAGGCACGGACGTCCGACCCGGCCGGCAGGCGCGTCCGACCCGGCCGGCGGGCGTGGGACGTCCCACCCTCCCCTCCCTGGCTTGCACTCTCGGGGGGAGAGTGCCAGAGTCGAGGTTGGCACTCGATGCGTTCGAGTGCCAGCCAGATCAGGTTGGTACGCCGAGGACCAGTTCGTTCGCGCGCAGCGCGGCCGCGGTCCGTCCGTCGCGGGCGTCGTACCTCCCAGACATCACTCGCAGTGCCATCCGGAAAGGGATCAACACCACATGGCCAAGATGATCGCATTCGACGAGGAGGCCCGGCGCGGGCTCGAGCGGGGCATGAACCAGCTCGCCGACGCCGTCAGGGTCACCCTCGGTCCGCGCGGCCGCAACGTCGTCCTGGAGAAGAAGTGGGGAGCCCCCACGATCACCAACGACGGTGTGAGCATCGCCAAGGAGATCGAGCTCGAAGACCCGTACGAGAAGATCGGCGCCGAGCTCGTCAAGGAGGTCGCCAAGAAGACCGACGACGTCGCGGGCGACGGCACCACCACCGCTACCGTGCTCGCCCAGGCGCTCGTGCGCGAGGGCCTGCGCAACGTCGCTGCCGGCGCGAACCCGATGGCGCTCAAGCGCGGCATCGAGGCTGCAGTCGAGAGCGTCGTCGAGCAGATCGGCAAGGCTGCCAAGGACATCGAGACCAAGGAGCAGATCGCTTCGACCGCCTCGATCTCCGCCGCTGACCCCACCGTCGGCGAGATCATCGCCGAGGCGATGGACAAGGTCGGCAAGGAAGGCGTCATCACCGTCGAGGAGAGCAACACCTTCG
>CAXTNT010000016.1:0-52224 GCA_964245825.1 uncultured bacterium
TCGTCAGACAGCCGTCGATGAGCGCGCCACTGATGGTCGTCCCCGGCGTGGTGATCGACAACCTGCCGGCGTACGGCGATAGGCTCACGCCCGCCGGTACGCCGGTTGTAGACGCCGACGGAAAACCTGCGGGGACTGGCAGGGACCCCAGGCCGGAGCCGCCCTCTGGGATGCCGGCGGAGGTAGGGATGGCCGTTGGTCCCACCGTCCGTGGCTGGGATCCTGTATGTGTGTCAACGATCACGAATGCCACGACGAGCCCAGTGACAACCGCCAACACGCCGAAGACGATGCATGCTTTGACCCGCCCACGCCGCCACGGAGGCTTGGAGTTGTCACCGGACGGAGACGTAGGCGCTCTGGGGTCCGCTGACGTCGAGAAGGCCGACACCGCTTCAGCATGATCCGACCGATCGCTGATGGCGAGCGAGGGGGGCTGAGCATGGCCTGAGGATGTGTCCGGCGCCTGAAGATGCACCGTGCGGCCCTGCAGCGCGGCCGCGATGCCGGGATCCACGGCGGCCATGTCGACGGGATCAACCCAACTGAGCTCAGAGATCTCCGCGCCTCGCGGAAGGGCTGCCTCCGCCTCGGCCGCACCGACATGCGCCAACGTGTAGAACGTCGCCCACAACGCGCGCGGCCGGACCTGAACGAAACCTAGCTCGGCCGGTTGCAGCAGCAGGCCGGTCTCTTCGCACAATTCTCTGCGAGCCGCGGCGAGCACCGTCTCACCGCGCTGGAGCGTTCCCCCCGGCAACGTGGGCCGGGACCTGTACGCCTGATGGACTATCAGGATCCACCCATCCGGCCGCATGACGATGACGTGAACTCCAAGGGTGAACTTGGGCGTCGACCAGCGGACCAGGAACATCCCCAGCGGGCGGGGTACGAGTCGAAAGAGCGCGACGGAGAGCGCCGAAGCCACGGGCTCAGGGTACCCGAACAGCTAACCTACGTGGATGCGCTCCCTCAACCGGCTAGGCGGTCTCCGCCTCGGCCTACAGACGATGAAGTGGCACTACTACACCAAGGTGTGGCATATGGACATTGACCGGAGCGCGATGTTTTCGCTCAAGGTCAACTTCGATCGGACGTTCCCACGAGGGATCCATGTCGGTGCTCAGACGTACGTGGCATTCCGAGCGGTCGTCTTGAGCCACGATCGAACGCGAGGACTGTACCTGCACACGCACATCGGCAAGAACTGCTTTATCGGCGCCCACAGCATGATCCTCCCGGGCGTAACCATAGGTGACGGCTCGGTGGTGGGGGCCGGTGCCGTCGTGACCAAGGACGTGCCGCCGCGGTCGGCCGTGGCCGGGAATCCCGCCCAGGTGGTCAGGGACAACATCGTGGTTGGTCCGTACGGGCGCTTCGAGCACGCCGATGGCAACGAGGCCCGGTTGCGCGCAGCCGGGGAGTTGGACTGACTTGAACTGCGTTCTCGGCAGGTGCGGTTGACCATCATTCCTTCAGTGGCGTGACTCTGAGGCCGCCCCAATCAGGAGGGACCGGCGCGAGTGCCCCTATATGCATGCAGTGTCGCTTCAGCTATCCGGTCCCAGTCATAGTCAGTCCCGAGAGCTGGCGCCGAGAACGAAGAAGACTCCTGAGCGACTAGCGAAATCGCGTGGTCGAGCACGTCCACGCTTATATCGCCGTCGTAGAGATGTACCCACTGTGAGCCGATTTCCCGCCGCAGCTCCTCGTAAACAGGAGTGCGCGGTAGGAGAACGGGTCGATCGAAGCTCAGGGCGAGGAGTGCTGTGCCAGAGTTGAAGGTCTCTCGATAAGGGAGAACAACGAGCCGGGCTCGAGCGAGAAGCGTCGACAGTTCGGAATCATCGACCCGGGTGAGCCGAAGATCTATGCGGTCGTCATCGCCCGCAGCTGTGATGATCTCTGCTGCGAGCGAAGGGGGGTGGCACGCACCCGCCACGGCTAGGCGGGCGCTGGTCCGTGAGGCCCGAAATGACGCGATCAGGGCCGGAACGTTCTTGTACGCTCGGATCTGCCCCACGTGAAGAAGCAGTGGTTGGGACGAAGACGGCGGCGCGCTCTCCGGGGCATGCGCGTAGCTCTCCCTGTAATGCCCGTGGCGGGTAATCCAGACTGGACGGCGCACCAAGACCGGTAGTGTCTCATGTACCTGTTTGACGCCGGCCGGGGTGAGGCTTATCCATCTAGAGACCAAATGCGGGAATAGCCACCAGAAGACCCGCTCCAGGCGCGGGTGAGGTCGTTCGTGCGAGCGAAGGTTGTGAACGGTCCACACAACAGGCGTCCCGCGAAGCCGCGTGACGGACAACATCACGAACAGACGCAGAACGCGCAGCAGAGCCACCCGGGGCCTTTGCACGCCCAGGCTCGCTTCCGGCCAGTGCACGTGGACCACGTCGGCGCGTTGGGTCACCGCGGCGCGGAGGCTCAGGGGCAGTACCTGAACACCCTTTCGTTGGAGGGCGCCGATAAGCAAGCCCAGATAGGGGTTTCCCGTGGAACGATCAAGGTTTGGCAGCACCAGGACGGTCAGTCGCGTGCTGCGCGTGGACCGACTGGCGCTCACGTCTGCCCGCCGCTGGCCACGAAGGCAAAGAACTCGTCCCGGTCCCGCTGATCGCCACCCAGATCATGAAGGGGGTTGACAGCAATGGTTTCCGATTCGAGCTCATGGGCTTGGAATCGGCGGCGCGCGTTCCGAACAGCCGTATACCGAAATTCCCTCCACGATGCGCGAGAATCAGCTCTGGTGGCGCGGACCAGCGTTCGCCCCATGTAGCGGCGGCCGTAACCCGATTCCACCGGTCGGACGCTGTCGAGCAACCGCGTGGCCGCTCGCCATCCGTAGGGCGACGCCAGCCGGTTGAGCACGTCGTCCGAGACTTGAGTACCGAAGGTCGCCTGGGCTCGCTGCAAGACGACCGCAAGAGTGAGACCCGCCCCAGCCGAAACGGCCCGCTGTACGACGACGTCCATGTCAAGCGGGCAGCGCGTCACGAGGGCGTGGACGTCGTGGATCCATACCAGTCGAGACGCGCCAGCAAGACTTGCGTGCAGCGCAATGTGGACCAGCGCATCGGCATCGTCCAAGACTCGGGCGGCCACCGGCCCGAGTTCGCGCGTCCGTGCGCGGCCGAGTACCTCGTCCATATCGAGAAAGAACGCGTTGCGTACCCGCCCGCGGTTGAGCAAATGCCAGTGCAGGTCTAGCGGTGTACCCATCGGCAGCAGAAGGCTGACCTGCGCTCGATCGCTTTCTCTGATGAGCGTCCAGTTTCGGTCGAGAAACGTATTTCCGCTGGCGACGAGCGCATCGATCACCTCTGGGAGACGCCTGTGGTCTACGACGACGTCAAGATCCAGGTACGTGCGGAGATCGGGTCGAGGGTGCACGTAGCTGGCGAGGTACGGACCCTTGATCACGGCCCAGTCGCAGCCGATCCTGTCCAGGATGCGCCCCAACGCCTGAACGTTGCCCAGCGCTGCCGCGTGTCTGAATACCTGCTCGTGATGACCCCGCGCAAGCCGTGCCAGCACTGGGTCTGGCACGGCCGGATAGTGCTGCAGGGACACGAAGACGGCGGGGGCGACCCGATGGTGCTCCGCTGCCAGCAGGAATGCGGGCTCGGCGACCAACGCGGGGTCGGCCCGTACCGACCGCGGGACGGCGGTGGGATCCTCCTGACTCAGAATCGCGACAAGAGCCTTAGCGACCCTGGCGTCCAGCGTTGAACCGCGCAGCGCCCCACCGGCCCATGACACGGGGTGAGCGTACGGCTCCACTGATGGCCGGCGCCACACCCCCGGCCCGTCCCGGTGTCGGGACGGTGCGGTGGCAGATTTCTACGAACGCGAACGGTCCGCCGGGGCGCCCCCCCGGTGGTATCCGGCTGGGCCATACCTTGGCGTTGCGTAGGCTGACCGTGTGGTTGACGTCAGTGACGCATCACGGCGCTCGGCCGTGGTGGTCATTGTCACCTTCAACAACGCACGCGAGATCCATGACTGCTTGAGCTCACTCCTCGCCGCCACTCACTCCCTCGACCTGGCTGTTGTGGTCGTCGACAACGCATCGACGGACGCGACGACCAGCATCGTCGGCGCCTACGCAGTCCTGGAGCCCAGGGTCACGCTGCTGACGAACAGAGAGAACCGCGGCTTCGGAGCAGCCTGCAACCAGGGCGCAGCAACTGTTCCCAGCCAATTCGTGGTCCTTCTCAATCCGGACACAGTCACCACGGACGGAGCCATCGACGCCTTGGTTGCCGCTGCGGCGACGAGTGACTCCCTCGGCCCCGTCGGCGGCCGTACTGTCGATCGATCGGGCAACGTCGATCCCCGTTCAGTCCAGCGCGCCCCCACACTCGGCACGCTGTTCTCCTGGGCCGTTGCCGTTCCGCTGCTGTCCCGCCGACTGCCGCTGATGAGCAGATGGAGGACTCACCCCGACGTGGTGGACGCGTCGCTGCTCCTGGAGCAACGATCGGTGGAGGTCGTGGTGGGTTGCCTGCTGTGCCTTCGCCGGGAGCACTGGGAACTTCTCGGCGGGTTCGACGAGCGCTTCTGGCTCTACTGTGAGGACGTCGACCTGTCCTTGCGGGCGATCGAGGCTGGGTTGACGCCCACCTTCACGCCTGCCGCCGAGATCATGCACCTCTGGGGCGCCTCCTCCCCGACGTTCGGTCGCAAGATCGTCTATCTCATGCGCGGCCGGGCGACCCTGTTCCAACTCCACTGGTCCCCAGTCCGGGCCAGAATTGGCATCTCGCTACTCGTAGCGGGCGTGGGGGTCCGGGCGCTCGGCGAGCGGGTCCGACGTAGACCCGGGGCCTGGAGCGACGCGTTCTCCGCTCGGGCAGAGTGGGTGGGAGGGTGGCCGGGGCCGGAGGCTGCGGGCGATCACAGGAAGGCCAAACCCGCGTAGACGCCCTGGAACTCTGCGACTCGGGCAGCTACGCGGGCCGCCTCTGCGGTCTGCAGCAAGTCTTCCCGGGCTGCGTTTCGCTCCGCGAGTGGTCCGTCAACTCCGCCCTTCCAATGCTCGCCGGGGCCGCGGACAGCCCGTGCGGCCTCCTGATAGCCAGCCATCATGGACGCTACGGAACGTTCGACTTCCTGCCCGAGGTCTAGTGCCACCAGGAGCGCGGCCAGCACTCGATGAGGCTCTTCCACCAAGGCTTCGTAGGACACCACGACCTGGCCCGGAAGCCCTGCACACGCGGCCGTGCGGCGCAGATCATTACACCAACGCTTCACGCAGAGATCGAGAGAGCGTTCCCCGCTCCACGCCTCGCCGTGCTCCTTGGTGACGGCAAACAACGACCTCACTGCGGGGACGCCTTGACGCACGACGTGCACGACGTGGGCGCCAGGGATGTATTTCTGCACCAGATTCAAGGATCGAAGATGGCCTGGCGTCTTCTCCGACCAGGCCCGGCGGCCCGCCGCTGTGGCGGCGTCGTCGAGGGCGCTGACGACGCCGCGCACGTAGGATCCGACCCGTAGCGGGGCAGCCCCCACCACGGGCACGCCGAGATCGGGCAGCTGCCGCCACGTGGTAGCGCTCGCCCGGCTACGCACGCCCGCCCTGCGCAGCCCGGGGTTCGTATTCTGCAGCCCCCAGAAAGCATGTGTCTCTCGGAACGCCAAGACCTCGGGATGCGCAGCGAGCATGCTCTGCAGCAACGTCGTACCCGATCGCGGGCAGCCGACGACGAAGATCCGGGTCGGGGGCGGTCCTGGCTCAGACATAGCCCAGTCGCCGCAAGAGACCTGCGGCCTCGAGGTCGACGGCAGCGGTCCCGACGGTATCGAGCTCACGGCGCCAGCGGCCCGCCGAGCCCGGCTTGGCGAGGGCCAGCGCGAGGGCGAGGGCTGCGCAGCCAGTCGAATCAAGCTGCAGGTAGTCGCCCAGGCGCTCGGCGTGCGCCGCCGGGTCAGCTACCAGGGCCTCGTACCGAATCTCGAGAAGCTGATCGGCAGACAGGTCGGCGGTTCCGTCGAGAGCGGCTTCCGTGTGGCGCCGCCAGGCCCAGATGCAGCGGTGCAGATCGGTCGTTCGCTCGAACTCGGCACGCCGCGCAGGCTCCACCCAGAACCGCGCGTACGGACCCCATGCATACCCCCCAGGCTCGTACCGCCCGGACCCGGCCGAGGCGGACGCCAACCACGGCTTGTCCGCATAGGACAGCGCGGCGTCCCGTCCGTCCCGGATGATGTGCACGAACTGCGCGTCCGGGAACCACGCTGCCAGCTGAGGGACGAGAAAGCAGTTCTGTGGCGTCTTCTCGCAGAATCGCTTGTCGGCTCCGTGGCCAGCGGCCAGCAGCAGCAGATAGGTCAACTGGAAGGCACGCCGACCCTGATCGGGCGGCCATCGCCCCGCGACCAATTCGCCGGTGATGGCCTTCGTCGCCACCGGCTCGTGGTGGTAACTGATCTGTGGAACCGCACCCAGGCTGTCGCCGAGGAACGTGGTGCCAGACCGCGGCGCACCCAGCAGGAAGATCGGTCGGCGCAGGGAGCCGGGACGGCCCCAGCCGCGGCTACCGGTCTGACGACGATCCGCCCGAATGGTCGCCCGCAGCAACCCGGGGAAGCGAGCCGCTGTCACCGGTCGGGGCTGGGCAGCGGCTGGCTCCTCAGGCATAGCCCAACTCACGGTTCAGCGCGCCGGCCACGCGCCGGGTATGTGCTCGCAGTACGGGGTCCAGTCGTCGCCTGCGGTTCCTGGCCCGGCCGGAGTCGACCGCGCCTCCACCGGCCGAGCGAGACGCTGCACTGATCGTCTTGTTCCGTCCGGTCTCGTCGTGGTCGTGCTGGTCGTAGTCCAGGACCCGGGGGTCCCACTCCTCACCGAGCCAGGCGAAGAGGCCACGCAACGTGGGCTCCGTCTCGCCGACGAGCCTCTCGAAGCGGATCTCGAGGTACTGATCGGCGGACAGATCTGCGCCGGCGGTGCGTGCCTGCTCGACGCTGTCGAGCCAATGTCGAGGGGCCTCCCACGCCCGCCGCCAGCCCCAGCGATCGAGCGACGAGGCGACCACGGCGTGCGCGTCACGGATGACGTGCACAACCTGGGCCTCAGGGAAGAGCGCCAGCACGAAAGGAAGATGCATCGCATAGGCGGGCGTCTTGTCGGCCCAGCGGACCTTGCCCTTGCTCTCGGCGTACTCGGCCTGGAAGTCGCCGAAGAACGCCCGACACTTCGCATACCAGTAGTCCTTGTCACGGCCGTACCGCTCCAGCCGGTGCCAGTGTCGACCCACCAGGTGCTCCATCTCGACCAGGAAGTGGGTCTCGGGCCCGCAGGCGATCGACGGGTGCGAGTCGAGCATCAACCGCGTGAGCGTCGTACCGGACCGAGGGGAACCGACGACAAAGATCGGCGGCCGGCTCGCTGTGAGGTCACGCACCGGTGCTCCGTCTGGGCCTAGTCCGCCGCCGATCGGCCCGCATAGTCTTCACGCGGGCAGAGCGTACGGGACTCACTGCGGCGGAAGGTGGTCGATGGAGCACCCGGCTGGCCCGCCGACCTCGGTCGGCCCGTCCCCCACACCGGCCGAGCGAACGCTGGGTGGCCGGGCCGTGTCCGGCATGATCTGGTCGTTGGTGGAGCAGTGGGGCTCGCAGGTCCTCGCCTCGGCCGTCTTCGTGGTGCTGGCGCGCCTGGTCGCACCGAAGGCGTTCGGTCTGGTGGCCCTGGCGGGCGTCTTTGTCGCCTTCGCCAACGTCTTCCTGGGCCAAGGTTTCGCGCAGGCCGTCATCGCCCAGCGGCCGCTGCGCAAAGATCATGTGGACACAGCTTTCTGGACCAACACGGCCCTCGGCGCGACGCTCGCGGCCGTCGGGATCGGCTGCGCACCGCTGGTCGCCCATCTCCAGGGCGACGGCGACATCCGTCCCGTCCTGCAGGCCCTCTCGCTGAACTTCCTGCTCGGCGCCCTGGGGGGCATCCCCGAGGCGATGCTGCAGCGCGACCTGCAGTTCCGGTCGCTGTCGGTGCGGACGCTGATCTCCAACGTAGTCGCGGACGTGCTGGGGGTCACGCTCGCCGTCGCCGGCGCCGGGGTGTGGGCCCTCGTCGCGCAGACCGTCGCCCAGACGGCGCTCGACTCGCTGATCCTGTGGGTGGTGTCCCCACGCAGGCCGGGACTGCAGGTCACGCGGGCCGCCCTTCGGGACATGCGCAACTTCGGCCTGAACGTCACCGGTCTGAACGTGCTCAACCTCCTGAACAGGCAGAGCGACAACTTCCTGGTCGGTGTCTACCTGGGCCCGGTGAAACTCGGCTTCTACTCGGTCGCCTACCAGATCCTGAGCCTCTTCGAGACCTCGTTCATCGGCACGATTCAGGTGGTGATGTTCCCGGTATTCGCGTCGGTCTCGGATGACCGCAAGCGCCTCAACCGGGCATTCGAGATGGCAAGTCGGGCGACCGCGATCATCGCCTTCCCGGCCTTCGTCGGTCTGGCCCTGGTCTCCCGGCAGATGATCCCGTTGGTCTTCGGCGACAAGTGGACCTCAGCGGTACCGGTCGCCCAGGTGCTTGCCTTCATCGGCATCGTGCACGCGATGTCGCAGTTCAACGGGCAGGTCTGCAAGGCGGTCGGGCGCGTCGGCATCGTCGTGCGGTTCACCGCACTCAACACGGTGGTCAATGTGGCGGGATTCTTTGTCGCCGTGCATTTCGGGATCTTCTGGGTCGCGGTCGCCTACGTCGCCCGCGGCTACCTGCTCTACCCGCTGTCGATTCTGATGGTCCACACCGCCTTGAACCACGACGTCGCGCGACATCTGCGCGGATTCCTCGCGCCGATCACGGCAACGGCCGCGATGGCCGGAGCCGTGGGAGCCTTCGAGTACGGGTCCACGACGTGGGCCCCGTGGCCCCGGCTCGTTCTGACCGTTCTCGTAGGTCTGGTTGTCTACCTGCCCGTCCTGTGGCTGCTCGCCGGGCGAGAGCTTCGGACTCTGGCTGCCTCGCTTCGGGACGCCCGTAAGCACGGCCCAAAGCGGCAGAAGGGGCAGAAGGGGCACCGTCGCGCCGCTCTTGCAGCGGGGGTGGACCGCACCGTGGGCGAAGCCGACGCGCAGGCGATGGACACCACGTCCGATCCCGATGCCATGCAGGGGGACGTGCTGCCTTCGCCGATCCCCGGGTTGCCTGGCCACCCCGACAACGTGCAACGGGCCGAACATGTGTTGCTGGCCGCACTGCCGGACGAGGCCGCCCCGGCAACGTCAGACTTGACCCCGTTGGATCGACTTGCCCGTGGGGGCGCCCCCGCACGAGAGGGCACAGAGGGCGCGGGGCCGCGGGTCAGGCCCCGTTCGGGTCCGCCTGGTCCCGACTGATAGGGGCGCTGCGCAACAACGACATCGGGCGGACCCCCGCTTGGGGATCCGCCCGATGTGGGCTACCTAGGTTCAGGCGCTGGTCAGAATCTGGTGGTGCAGACGGAAGCCGTCGGGCGTGTTCGTGGTGCCCTTCGGGATCAGGCCGAGCGTGAGGTCCTCCAGCGTGCCGACAACGTCGACAGTAGGTGGCGTGTACGTCATAACATTCACCCCTTGTGTACAGAACCACGGCGTCTGCCGGAGTCGTAGGTGAACAGTACGCGCGGAGAGCGGCGCCGTCCAGTGTCAATCGGGTGCTCCCGCGCAGTTCATGAGAACGCAACACGACCTCGCTCGAGGGACGACTAGCGTACCGACCCCGTGGACGAGGTCGAAGACACACCGTCAGGCACACCAGGAGCGCAGACCGATGGCGGTCGAGTCGGGGCCTACGGGCTCTCGCTGGCCGGCTTGCTCCCGTCCCCCCGGAACCTGCTGGGCAACGTGCCGGCCGACTGGCCATCCTGGACCGTCTCGTACGAGTGGTCGGCCGGTCGGCCGAGCGGAGACTGGACTGACCGGTTGGACGGCCAGACCGCAGTGGTGGCGCTTGGCGCGGGGACCGCGCGGCTGGATCGGCGGACCTCCTCGACCGTGCTCGCGTTGCCGCAGTGCCCCAGCGCCGCGGAGCTTGCCCACCCCTACCTCGCCGCGACCGGG
Organism: uncultured bacterium; assembly: GCA_964245825.1. GTDB lineage: Bacteria > Actinomycetota > Actinomycetes > Mycobacteriales > CAJCIY01 > CAJCIY01. Next base: position 10,063 of record CAXTNT010000016.1, read on the forward strand.
GCGGTCGCCGCCCGCTGGCGGGGGGATCTGCCGCTGCACGGAGGCGCCTTCGTGGCCGGCGAACGCGCCTGGGGCCTGCTCGGCGACCGGGAGGCCGGGAAGTCCACGACGGTGGCCGCGCTCTGGCGCGCGAGGGCACCGATCCTGACCGACGACCTGATCGTGCTCCGTGGCCGGACCGTGCTCGCCGGACCCCGTTCGCTCGACCTGCGGGAACCTACCGCCGCGTGGCTCGGCGTGGGAGATTCGATCGGCGTCGTGGGCATGCGCGAACGCTGGCGCATCCAGCTCGATCAGGTCCCGGCCGAGACATCGCTGGGCGGCTTCGTCGTGCTGGAGTGGGGTCCGGACGTTGCGCTCACCCCCCTGCCGGCGGCCGAACGGCCGGCAGCACTCATGGCCGCGCTTGCCGTGCTCGCGCTCCCGACCAGTCCGGCCGCTCTACTCGAGGTGTTCACCCTGCCGATCTGGCGCCTGACCCGGCCTCGACGCCTCTCAGCCCTCGACTCCGCCACGGCCCTGCTGCTCGAGACACTCGGCGGCGCCTGACCGAGGCTGGTCGTGGTCATGCAACCAGGCCTGGTGCAGCAGCAGCAGGCTGCCGACGTGCGGCCCCTCGGGCCGGCGCCACTCGGCGCGGAGCGCGGCCTCGTCCACCACCGAGGTGTCCACACCGCCGCCACTCCAGGTCTCCGCGAACCCGGCATGCGTGCCGGTCCAGAACGCACCGCCGAAGGCGGCCTTCCCTTCTCGGTGCGTCAGCTCGGCCGGGAGCAGATCTCCGACCAGGACCTCGGAGGCGTGGGCCCGTCCGCCCGGGCCACGATGTCCGTGCGTAGCGATCATCGCGGCGACGAATCCGGCGGAGCTGAGCGGATGCGTCATCCGTACGTCGTGGCTCGTGGCGAGCGCCTCGAGGCCGGCCAGGCCGAGGTGACACTCCCGGGACGACCAGAAGTGGCGGACCGAACGATCCCAGGCGAGATGGTCCGCGCTCTGCCATCGGACGTAGTCCCGTTCCGCCGCGGCGCGGGGCCCGGGCTTGACCCAGGACGCGTAGGCGAACGGGTGTGCCCGCAGCGCCCGGTTCGCTCGCGCCCCTTTCGGGGCGTAGGACCACGCCAGGGGACCCAGCTGGCGCCAGCTGGGCCGACGGCGTCGGTAGCGGATGCGGAAGGCGGCGCCTTCCAGCACGCCGGCGAGCAGCTCGTCGCCGCCGATGCCCGTCAACAGCGACCCGCCCCGGACCTGGCCGCACAGCGGCTCGTGGAAGAAGGCGTTGAAGGGGTCGAGGACCCCGACCCGCCCCAGGACGGTCGTGGCGAAGGGCCCCAGGACGTCCATCTCGTCGTGCCAGGACAGCCGTACCCAGTCGGTCAGCCCGAGGGCGCCGACGGCCAGCTCCTGCCACTGGTCTTCCCGGCTGTCGGGTACGTCGGGAAACACGTGCGTCAGCGGAATCGGGAGTGGGAGTCCCTCTCGGCGGGCCACGTGGGTGGCGACGGCCAACACCAACGACGAGTCGCGGCCACCGGAGAACGACACGCCGCAGGGCGGGCGGGTCAGGCCGCGCAGCACCTCCGCCTCCAGCGCCGCGCGGGGTGACACGCCTGCTGTCGCACCCGGTAGGGGCGGCACGCCGACGTAGGGCCCGAAGACGGTGCCGACCGCGATCTCGGTGGCGTTGGGGGCGTAGGAACGGGCAGCGATCACGGGGCCGCGGCGCGCAGCTGCGGCAGTTCGCTGCCCGGAGGGGGCACCCGCGCGATCTCCACGTAGCCGTCCGACTCCGCTGGCCCGTGCAGGCCGGGGATCCACGCGTGCGCCTTGAAGCCGTCATCGGTCCGGAAACCCACCGCCACCTCGCACGGCTGTCCGTGCGCACTGAACCAGGCCTGCAAAACCAGGCAGCGCTGCAGGCAGGTCGCCGGTGACTCCTCGAGCGCCTGGTAGACGTCCTGGCCCGCGAACAGCGGGAGGCCCGGGGGCGGGGCCGGGACCAGTCCGACGAGACGGGCCGCATGCGTGTGGTCCGGTAGTTCGGCGGCCGCACCGGTCGCCCAGGCCACGGCGACGCGAATGGCTGCCCGCGAGCCTGGCCGCAGTCTGCGGATCCGTCGACGCACGCCTCGGACCAGACGGTCCCCGGGGCCACGGCCGCCGCCCGGCAACCGGGGCTCAGTCGCTGAGGAGACCATTGGCACGCAGGCTGTCGAGGAAGGCCCCCACGTCACGCAGCGCAACTGCCTTGTCGATCGCGAAGGTGTCGACCAGGACGGAAGCAAGCTCTGGCGCGGTCGTGCCCGCCACCAACAGCGGCCAGAGCAACGGCCCGGTGCCCCCGATGGACAGGTAGAGACTGGAGCGGGTGTCGAGCACGATCACGGCGTCGTCCGCCTCGCGCCACACCACGTCGTCCCGCAATCCCAACAACCCGTCCGACTCCCCCATCACGCCCGCTCCCCCCGTGCTGTGCGCCGCGGCTTGCTCGAGGGTACTGGAGTGACCCGGTCTCCGCGGCGCAGCGTCTCCAGCTCATCTCCCCGCGGGACGGCATGCGGCCGACCGACCGCCCCGGGCCCCCGGTCGTCGTCCAGGTAGGCGGTTGCCTGCAGCGTGAACAGCTCGGCGTACCGGCCACCCAGCGCCATCAGCTCCCGGTGCGTGCCGCCCTCCACCACGCGCCCCTCGTGCAGCACGTAGATCCGATCCGCACTTCGGACGGAGGAGAAGCGATGGCTGATCAACAGGACCGAGCGCTCTCCGAGCAACGAGCGGATGTCCTGGAAGAGCGCGCTCTCCGCGCGAGGGTCGAGGGCAGCCGAGGGCTCGTCCAAGATCACGAATGGCGCGTCGCGGAAGAAGGCGCGCGCGAGAGCGACCCGCTGCCACTGGCCGATCGACAGGTCACGCCCCCCTTCGAACTCACGCGACAGCGGGGTGTCATAACCCTGGGGCAGGTTCGCCAGGAACCGGTCGGCGCCGGAGCGACGCGCGGCGGTCACAACGGCGGTGGCGTCCTCGACGTCGGCGCTCCGCCCCAGGCCGATGTTCTCGCGGGCGGAGAGGTGGTAGTGCACGAAGTCCTGGAAGATCACGGCGATCTGCTCACGAAGGGTCACCACGTCGAGACCAGCCGTGTCGATGCCGTCCCAGCAGATCCGCCCGCCCGAGGGCCGGTACACCTGCGCCAGCAGCTTGGCGAGCGTCGTCTTTCCCGAGCCGTTCTCGCCTACCAGCGCGACGACCTCACCCGGCCCGATCTCGAGGGACACGTCGTCCAGCGACGGCCGCGCGACCTGGGGGTAGTGGAACGACACGTGCTCCACGGTGAGCCCCCGAAACGGGGGCGCGGCCGCAGCGTGCTCGGGAGGAGGGGTGGCCGGGATGCGCGCGACGAAGTTGCGCAGGTCCTCGAAGAACAACGCCGCCTGCAGCAGGGTCCCGACGCCACTGACCACGGCGCCCAGTCGGGTGCCGATCAGGGCGATCGCGGCCGCGGCCGCGGCCGCCTCCGCCAGCGACACCTCTTTGCGGTCGACCAGCAGAACCAGGAAGACCAGCGACAGCGCCACCAGCACGACGGCCACCAGCGAGCTGAGGAGCGAGAGGACCAGCCGCCGCCGGACGTGGGAGGTCAGCTCACGGATGTATCGCTCGTACGACTGCTCCCACCGCTGGCGAAGCAGGCTGCCGGTCGCGAACGCACGCACCTCCTTGGCCTCGTCGCGCCCGGTCAGCACCATCGTGAGGTACTGCCGCATCCGGGCCCCGGGCGTGGTCGCGAGGCTGAAGGCGAACTCCAACCGGCCGCCTCGGCGGGACAGATACCACAGCGGCACCCCGCCGACCAGCAGGATCGGCAGCAGGATCGGCTGGATGGCAAGCAGCGCGACGCTGAGACCGGCGATCCCAGCGAGTCCACCGGCGATCCCAACGAGGCCCTGGGCGATGTTCAGCGGCTGGCTGTAGGCGTTGAGCTGCACCCGCTGCAGCTGGTCGTAGAAGACGGGGTTCTCGAACTCGATGAGCTCGACCGACTCGGTCACGTCGAAGATGCGGCGGGACACCTGCCGGCGGACGCGCTCACTGAGCACCCGCTGGTGGTTGGTCGCGATCGTGCTCGTGCTCGAGGAGAACGCTCCGATCAGCGCCACCAGGACCAGCGATCCGACCGCGCCAGCGATGGACGCGCCGCTCTTGTTGGCGGCCAGCACCTTGGTCAGGCCGTTCTTGCCGACGAACACCTCGAGCCCGATCAGCGCGGACCCCACGAGCTGGAGGCTGAGCACGGCAGAGGCGCGCACCCACCCGGTCGCGAAGACGAGGGTGATCGCGTCCCGCAGCAGGGACGGGAGCCGCTTGACGCTCCGACGCTTGCGCGTCTCGACCTGCATCTTGGTGAAGTCGAAGAACTCCGTGGAGACGGTGCTGTCGTCGAATCCCTGGTAGTCGGCCTCCGCGGATGGGCCAACACTGCCCATGTCTGCATCCTCCGGAGCGTGCGGAGGCAAGGTCACGAGCGTCAGAATAGGGCGGAACCGGGTCAGTCACTTGCGTTCTGCCGCAACCCCCGTCAGTCGAGCGAGGCGTAGACCGCCAGGTAGTGCGGCCGCTGGTGCTTCCAGTCGAGGTGCTCCTCGACCCGCTCGCGACCGCGTCTGCCCATGCTGCGTCGCTCGGCCGGGTCGTCGAGCAGAGCGGCGATCGCCTTCGCGAAGTCCTCCGGGTGGCTGTCGGCGACGTAGACGGCTGAGTCTTGCGCGGAGAACCGGGTCTCCTTCAGATCGAAGGAGACGACCGGGACCTCGAAGGCCATGTACTCCATGGTCTTGTTCATCGTGCTGACGTCGTTCAGCGGATTGGGCGGGTCTGGGCAGAGCCCGACGTCAGCGGTGGACAGGTGCGCGAACAGCTCCTCGTCGGAGACACGGCCCGGCAGGTAGACGTGCTCGTCCAGCCCCAGCTCGGCGACCTGGTCGCGGATCTGCTGCCAGCAGTCGCCCGCACCGAGCACGGCGAAGGTGCAATCGTCCCGACCGAGCACATGCACGTACTGGTCGATCGCTTCGATGAGGACGTCGACACCGTCCTGCAGCCCCATCACGCCCAGGTAGACGGCGAGATGGGACCGCCCGCGCCGGAGTCCCGGATCTGGATCGCTCCGGTGCATGCGGCGCATATCGGGCCCGGTCCGCACGACGGTGACTGTCTCGGGGCGTACGTGGCCGCGCTCGATCGCCACCGCACGATAGGACTCGTTCGTCGAGATCACCCTGGCCGCCGCGCGGTAGGTCATCCGCTCCAGCCAGTACGTCCCCCGCAGCAACACGGGGGACAGACCACGGCCGCGGGAGAGGTACACCTCCGGGCACAGGTCGTGCTGGTCGAACACGAACCGCACTCCCAGCGGGCGCATCACGAGAGCCAGCAGCCAGAAGGTGTCCGGCGGATTGCAGGCCTGGAGGACCGAGAAGCGATGCCGCCGCCACACCCGCACAGTCAGCAGGGCAGTCCGGATCCAGCAGTAGAGGAACTCCCAGATGTACGACAGCACGGACACGCCTGTGGTCGGTGCCGGGTACTTGTAGAGATGGACCCCCTCGTGCAAGGAGTACGCGGGATCTCCGGGGGCCATCGGAGTGATGGCGGACACTTCCCAGCCCGCGTCTCGCAGGGCCTGGCACTCCAACCACACCCGGCGGTCACCCGGCAGTGGCAGGTTCTGGACGATGATCAGGACACTTCGGGGTCGGAAGGGCCTCATCACCAAGCGACTCCCGCGAAGCCTTCCGCCCCGGCCCGACCCCGAAGCGTGGCCTCCTGTGCCGGGTCGAGGCCGCCGTGGACGTCCAGCACGAACGGCACCTGTGCCCCCAGCAGACCGCCGAGCACGTCCGGCGCCGAGGTAGCCAGTACGGCGGCATCGGCGTCCTCCAGGGCGGCATGGACGTCGGCCGTGAGGATGCGCATGAGGTGCGGGAGGCGGTCCTCCATGAAGGCGAGGTTAGCGCCGACCAACCGGTCAGGGTTGACCACCGGGTCGTAGATGCGCAGGTCGATGCCCTTGCCGATGAGACGCTCCGCGAGCGCCACGTAGGGGCTCTCGCGGAGGTCGTCGGTGCCGGACTTGAAGCTGAGCCCGAGCAGTGCGACGCGACGGGCGCCGCGGGCGACCAACCGATCGAGGGCCCGGTCGATGTGCCGCTCGTTCGACGCGGTGAGGCTGGACAGCAGCGGCAGCTCCTGGTCGTCCTGTCGGGCACGGTGGACCAGGGCGCGCACGTCCTTCGGCAGACAGGACCCACCGAAGGCGAACCCGGGGCGTAGGTAGCGGGGAGAGATGTTGAGGTCGGTGTCCCGGCAGAACAGATCCATGACCGGACGCGCATCGACGCCCTGGCTGTCGCAGAAGCGGGCCATCTCGTTGGCGAAGGTGACCTTCACGGCATGGAACGCGTTGCACGCGTACTTGAGGGACTCCGCCGCTCGCACCGGCACAGCATGGAAGGGCGCATCCAGGAACGCGAACATCTCGCGCAACAGAGCGGTAGTGCGCTCGTCCCGTACACCGACGACCGAGAAGGGTGGCTCGTAGAAGTCGCGCACGGCCGTCGCCTCGCGCAGGAACTCCGGGCACATGGCGACACCGAAGTCCACGTCCGCCTTCTTCCCGGACGCCTTCTCCAGGACGGGCACTAGCCGGTCCTCCAACGAGCCGGGCAGCATGGTGGAGCGCACGACGACGCCCAGGAATTGGTCCCGGCCCGCGATCAGCTCGCCGATCTCCTCGCACACCCGCTCCAGCTGACCGAGGTCGAGGCTCCCGTTCGGCAGGGATGGGGTCCCGACGCTGATAAGGCAAACGTCGGCGTCGGCGAGGGCGCTCTGCACGTCGTCGGTGGCCGTGAGGAACCCGTCGCGCACCACTCTTGCGACGATGTCCTCGAGCCCGGGCTCCACGATCGGAGAACGGCCCGCCAGGATGAGGTCGCGCTTGGCCGCCTGCCGCTCGACTCCGACGACCGTGTGACCCTGGTCGGCCAGGCAGGCTGCCGTGACGCAGCCGACGTAGCCGAGCCCGAACACGACGATGCGCACGCAGGCTCCTTGACGGTTCGCGGGTCGACAGTGGTCGGCAGATGCGGCCGGGCATGCGGCTGTGACCGCAGGAGCACGCTACCGTGCGCCAGCCGAAGCGTCCGCGTCCGCTCGGGTGGTCCTACGACATCAGCCTGACACCCAGACTCGCTGCACCTAGAGTAGCCGCATGGCCTCCGTGGAGACCCCGAATGGCAATGCTCCGGGGCGCCGCTCACGGCACGCCGGTCCCGTCAGCTTCCTGACGCCGCTGGCCATGGCTATCGCCGCGACCGTCGTGTTGGCTCTCGCCCTGCTGGCTCTAGCCTCGGCGCAGGCCGCCATCGTCGGCTTGTTGGTGGTCGCGGTCGCCGTGGTGCTGTTCCTGGTACCGAAGACGGCGATGGCTTACCTGACGCTCTTCGTGTTGCTGTTGTTCCTGCTGCCGAGCACGCTGGCCGTTGCCGGCCCGCTGAACGCGATCGGGCAGCCGTCGACGATCGTCGGCTGGGGCGCGGGCGTGCTCTGGATAACTGGTCGGCTTCATGTCGACTCGGGCCTGAATCGCCAACGGAACCCGGCCCGGTGGGTGGTGTTGGCCTTCGCCGTGACGATCGTCCTTGCCTTCGGGGTGGCCTATACGCGGCCACTTACTGGTATAGAGATTCAGGGCACCTATCGCTCGTCCCTCAAATTGGCGGCATACCTCGGCGTCGGCCTGTTCGCCATGGACAGTCTCCGGGACCGTCGTGACATCAGCAAGCTACTCAAGGTGATCATCGTCGGGGTCACATTCTCAGCGATTGTTGGAATCATTCAGTTCCGCACCGGCTTCAATTACGTCGAGAAGGTGCACCTCCCCGGCCTGAATATTACCAACGGCACCAACCAGGGTCGTTCCTCGATCCGTCAGGGGCTCCATCGGGTGACCGGGACTTCACATCATCCGATCGAGTACGCGGTGAGCTTGGTGACGACCCTGCCCTTCGCTTTGCACTATTCCGTGCACCTGCCCAAGTCGCGTGGCCGGACGTTCATGCGAATCGCGACCGCTATCATTGCCGTTGCGGTGCCGACTGCAATCTCCAGGACAGGCACCGTCGGAATCGTCATCGTCGTCTGCGTTGTGGCCGCTGACTGGTCCTGGCGGCGGCGGGCCAACCTAGCCGCCGTCGCCATCGTGATTTTTACCGGCGTTGCCGTGGCTGTGCCCCGACTCCTAGGCACTCTCAGGGGCCTCTTCGACAGCATCTTGGGGCGAAACTCCAGTTCGATTAACGCAAGAACCAGCGACTACGACCATGTCAAACCCTACTTGCAGGGTCATTGGCTGCTGGGGCGGGGACAAGGCACCTTTCAGGTCAGTCAGTACTTCACGCTGGACAACCAATACCTGAATACACTGCTCGCCGGTGGACTCGTCGGAGTCACCGCAGTAGCGGCGATCTATTTCACGATCATCGCGCTGGGGCGGGGCGCCCGTCGCCGCGGGCGCGACCAGGTGGACCGAAGCTTGGGCCAGGCCCTTGCGGCCAGCGGGCTGGGCTTGGCGTTCTCCGCGGCCACCTTCGATCTCTTCGGGTTCACCCAGGCGCTGGGCTTGACCTTCCTTTTCCTTGGCGTCGCAGGCGCATTCTGGCGGATCACCTGGTACGAGCGACGGGCCTGTGAGGCAGCTGATCTCGCTGCGCTTGCGTCGCCCGCACCCGTCCTTGCCGCTTCCGCGCCCACCGGGTGACGTCTCCCCGGGCGGTCCTGTTGTCCTTTCCCCACGTGTTGGGGCAGAGCGGCATCGGATCCATTGCCTTGGCGCAGGTTTCCGCACTCGAACGAGCGGGCGTGGACGTCGTCGTTCTGGCGGCTGGTGTAGAGCCCGGAATTGCCCTCCCGCAAGGGGTCCGCCTGCGAACCTCCCTCTCCGTCGGCGGTCACCGGGTCCCGCACCGCGCCCTCGGTAGCGTCGACCGCGCCTTCGCCTGGCACGACTGGGTGGGCAGCCGACTTGTCGGCCAGCTCGCCCGGCAGGGGCCTCTCGACGTCGTTCACGGCTGGCCCGGGGCGGGCCATCGCACCTTCGCCGCTACCCGCAGGAGCGGCATAGCGAGCGTGCGCGAGGTGCCCAACACCCACACCGCACACGCGTACGAGGTCATGCAGGCGGAGATGGCGCGCCTCGGACTCCCCGTGACCGCGGGACACTCGCACGCCCCGAACCCTGGGAGGCTCGCCGCCGAGGAGCGGGAGTACGCATCGGCCACGGCGCTGCTCTGCCCCGCGGAGTCAGTGGCGCGGACCTTCCGGAACCGGGGCTTCGATGAGGCCCGACTGCTGCGCACCCAGTACGGCTATGACGCTGCCGCCGGCTTCCACGCCGGGCCGAGGCGAGCGCCGGACGCTCCGCTCCGCCTGCTCTTCGTGGGACGGTGCGAGCCGCGCAAGGGACTGCACTTCGCCCTCGACGCCTGGATCGCCTCGGGCGTCGCCGCCCACGGTGCCACCTTCGACATCTTCGGCAGCTTCTACCCCGGCTACGCGGAGCTGTTGGGCCAGCGCCTACAGGCGCCAGGAGTGCACGTCCGGGGGTTCACCACCGACGTGCCCCGCGAGATGGCGGCCGCGGATGTGGTGACGCTGCCGTCGCTGGAAGAGGGCAGCGCCCTGGTGACCTACGAGGCGCAGGCCGCTGGGTGCGCGCTGCTCGTCAGCGACGAGGCAGGCGCGGTCTGCGAGCCTGGTGTCCAGGGGCTGATCCATCCGGCCGGCGATGTCGCGACCCTTACCGAGCACCTGCGCCTGGTCGCGACCGACCGACCGCTGCTGGAGCGGATGCGGGCGGCGGCGGCGAAGCAGGCGGAGCACCTCACCTGGGCAGACGCCGCGAGCGTGCTGCTCGAGCGCTACGAGGACGCCCGTGCCGTGGCCGCGGCTCAGTAGCCGAAGCGGGCCAACCGATCGGCGTGGGCCTCGGCAAAGCCCACCAGCGCCGGGTCCGTGCGAAAGCCGAAGCCGGAGCCACGCACGATCTCCGCAGCCGCGGAAACCTCGGGCGCCGAAGACTGCAGTTCGGCGAACTCCGCGACCCGCTGCAGAACATCGCCCGGGTTGTCGAGCAGCCCCTCGTACGTGAGCTCCAGCAGCGGCGCGGACATGTCGCTGGTGTTGGTGACCGCCGCGTCGAGGTACTCCTCCCACATGGCGAAGCATTCCTCGAAGAAGGCAGTCCGCACACTGCCGAAGCCCTGGCCCTTGGGGCGCACTCGGTAGAGCGCCCGGCGCTGTTGGTAGACCGCCAGGCCGCGCCGCAACATCACCGCGTGGCGGACGTGCAGTGACTGCGCGACGTCGACGCCGTGCCGACGGATGTGGATGACCTTGGCATCGGGAAACACATCCAGCCAGAGCGGGAGGGTGACCGTGTTGACCGGGTCCTTCCAGCCCCACGGCTCGCTCAAGCCCAGCGGGCTGCGCGCGCGCAGGTAGCGGGCCGGGCCGAGGTAGCCGATGGACCGCGGCGAGGTGAGCGAGAGTTCCAAGTAGTCGACCGCCGCTGCCCGCGTCGCCGGATGCTCGAGCAGGGCGCGTACGGGCCGCGGCTGCTCCCAGCCGGCATGGCACTGCGCGGTGACCCACGTGTTGAGTTCGCGAAACCAGACGTCCTCCTCGTGCTTGTCGTCGGCGCGACCGACGAAGACGCCGAGCGCGTGCAGGCACCGGGCGAACAGGGACGTCCCGGACCGGTGCATGCCGACGACGATGATCGGGGCACGACGGGGGGTCAGCACGGCGGGAGCCCTCTCGTCCGCTGCAGGTCGGCCGGTCCGGCCAGACGGGCTCGATCGGGACAGTACCGTTCCGTCCGTGCCAGCACCGGCAGAGCGTGGCGCGCTCGTCCTCGCCGCCTCGGTCCCCTTCGACGGACAGCGCCTCTCCGAGCAGCACCTCGCGCTGGCATTGGCAGCAGCAGGGCATCAGGTGCTCTACCTCGACCCGCCGCGCCCCTCCTGGACCCGTGGCGCGGGCTTCGGGGTGGGCCGGCAGGCCCTCCCCCTGACCCGGACAGTGACCGACGTCGCGCCGCATCTGACCAGGCTGTCGCTGACCGTGCCACCGGGATTCCGCCGCCCGTCACTGCTGCCCTGGATCGACCGCTGGCGGACTCTGCACGCGCGCCGGCTGCTCGCCGGACGCGGCCTGCGCCCGGCTGCCATCCTGTCCGCGGCGGGTCGCCCGTCGGTGTTCATCGGGTATGCCGGCGCGCGGCGGGTTTTCTGGGCCAAGGACGACTACGTCGCCGGCGCAGGCCTGCTCGGCATGCAGTCCGCGCGCATTGCCCGCGGCCAGCGCGAGACGGCGCGGGTCGTGGACGCGGCTGTGGCGGTCACCCCCGGCCTGCAGGAACTCTGGCGAGCGAGGGTCGCCGACTGCGCGCTGATCCCCGCCGGGTCGGACCCGACGATGGCGGCCGCCGCGGCGACGGCCACCCGCCCCGACGACCTGCAGCTTGCTGCGCCCATCGCCGGCTTCGTCGGTCAGATCTCCGACCGGATCGACCTGGGCCTGCTCGAGTCTGTCGCCGATACCGGCGCCTCGCTCCTGCTCGTCGGACCCCGGCAGCGCACGTTCGGTGGTGATGCCCGCTTCAACGCTCTCGTCGCACGGACAAACGTGCACTGGACCGGCGTTCGTGCCTACGAGCAGCTACCCGCCTATCTGGCCGCGATCGACGTCGGGCTGATTCCGTACACGGCCTCGGCGTTCAACCGCGCCAGCTTCCCACTCAAGCTGCTCGAGTACCTGTCTGTCGGCGCGGCCGTCGTCTCGACAGACCTGCCGGCGGCGCGATGGCTGGCGAGTCCCGAGGTCGCCGTCGCCGACGGGACGGATTTCGGCAACGCGGTCACGACCCAGCTGGCGCTCGTCCGGCGAGGCGGCCCTGCCCTTGCGGCCCGCCGGCAGGCCCGCATGGACGAAGCGGCGCAACACAGTTGGGCGGTCCGAGCTGACGCGTTCGCGGCGCTCCTGCATCTCGCGCACTGAGATCAGCGGGCGCCGCTGACCGCCGCGGTCACGCCGGCAAGCACGCGAGCTCTACACCTTGCGTGGACGCGACAGCCGCCCACGCGGTCTTCCACTGTCATCGGTGCGAGGGCCCCCGCTGGCCACGCCGTCGGCTGGTTCCGCAAACGGGATCGCATCGGCGGAGGCGGAGGCTGGCACCACGGTGGTGTTGGAAGGAGCGCCGGGCTCAACGGTGCTCATGGCAGACCCGGCCCCAGCCGCGGCTCGCCGACGGCGCAGCGCGATGACCGAGGAGTCCAAGGCGATCGCCAGCGCCAGGGCCGCGGCAACGGTGACGACGATGCCCGACACCAGCCGCTTGGACTTGCCAGAGGTCACGTCGCTGGCGTTGGTGGCCTGGGTGAGCACCTGCGCGCCGAACAGGCCCGAGTCGGGAGCGCCGGCGGACGTCTGCACCTCCCGCACCTGCGCGTCCGCAGCCGTCAGGACGGCATTCACCAGGGTCACGGCCTGGTTCCGGTGGCGTGCGTCGGCCGTGACGTCGAACAGGGGCTGCTTCTTGGCGATGGCCACCGAGAAACTGCCCTTGAGGCCAGCGTCCGCGAATTTCTGCTGGAACACCGGACTGTTGAGCTGCGTGAGGACTGCCGCCCGGAGGAGGTCGCTGCTCCCCGAATACGGGTTCACCACGGTCGACGTCGGAGCTGGGGTCGGAGTCGCGGTCGGCGTGGGACTCGGCGTACTGGTCGTCTTGCCGCGGGTCACGGTCACCCGAGGAACCGGCGCCTTGCTTGCCGGTGCAGTCACGGGGCGTACCGCGCCCTGGAGCACGATGAACTCACCGGTCGCCTCGAAGGTCGGCTTGGTGGCGTTGGCTACGTGCATCGAGGCCAGCACCCCGATGATGATGATGGGGATGAAGAGGTACCAGCGCCGCACGCACGCGCGACCAGCGGTGACGATGTCCATGTCGGGCAGCGACTCATTTCTCGAGGCGTACGGGGACGGCCGAGCGGGGACTGACGGTGCAGCCGCGACGTGCGGCCGTCACCAGGGTAGGGCGGACGGGGCTCCGCAGGGCGTCTTTGGCACCGAGACGTCCATCTGCCGTACAGGTGCAGTGTGTCGCATCACGGTCACGGGAGGGTCAACGCAGAACCCTGCCAAGAAGTGCCGCGCGCGTCGAGTTGGGCGCACGTCGGGGGTTCACCCTGCCCGCCCGGACGTGTCCTGGTCCCAGCGCGTGGTCTGTCCGCGGCGCACCCGCACCTCGGCGCGGGCCTTGGCGACGACCACCACGGCCACGTAGATGAGCAGTCGCGGCCACCAGCGAGGCTTGCCGGCAAGCACCAGCAGGGCCGCCCGGGTCCCGAACGTGCCCGCGTCCCGCCGCGTGGACGCAGCCACCATCGGCACCAGGCCCGCACGAACAGCGTCCGCGTACTGGCGGTTCCCGGCGTAGACGCGAGCCTTCGACCGCAGCAGCGCTGCTACGCCACGGGGAGGACGCACCCGAAACGTGCCCGGGACGGTCACCCGCTCGCCGGCAGCGAACAGTCGCTGGACGAACAGGTCGTCGGCGACCAGGTCCGGGAAAGCCTGGAACCGGGCACGACCAGCCGCGGAGACCGCGTAGAACCCGGTCCCCAGCAGTCCGTCGGAGACGTACGGCAGCTGGGCCCACACGGCGTAGTACGCCCGCACCAGGTACGAACAGCCCTCGGTGTCGAACTGGACCTGTGGAGCGGCCGCCAGCGGGACCCCCTCGCCGGGGGTCGCTGCCAGCACATCCCGGACCGAGCGCAGCGCCGAGATGCTGACATCGATGTCGGCGTCCAGGAAGACCCGCGGCAACGCTGTCGCCGCCAGGTCACCGGCATTCAGAGCAGCCGCCTTCGACGCCTGCGCAACGACGAGAACCTTGACGCTGGGCGCAAAGGACTCGGCGATCTGGGCGGTGCGGTCCGTGCAGCCGTTGCAGGCGACGACGACCTCGAGCTCCTCGGGCTCGGCGCCCCGCAGGAGCGTGTCCAGCGTGCGGCCGATGACCTGTTCCTCGTTGTGGGCAGGGATGACGACAGACAGGCTCGCGCGCGCGGCGGTCACCCGCGAAGAGTCCGCGAAAGAGACGAGAGCTGGGCCGCGGTGCCCGTCACGTCTCGTAGCCGAATGCGGCGAGCCCGGGCGCGGCCGCCGCGACGACTTCGTCGAGCCGCTCGTACTCCGAGGTACGCCACCGGCCCAGCGACGAGGGCGCACGGACGATCTGCTCCGCCCAGCTGACGTCGTCGACGGGCGTGCCATCAGCGACCAGGCCTGCCCAGCGGAGCATCGCGTAGGTCGCCTTCGTCGGCTCCGCACACAGGTCCTCGAGCCGCACGACGTAGTACGCCTCTCCCATCGCCGCTCCGCCCGCGGCGGCATAGAGGTTGGCGGCCGACCAGTAGGCAGCTGACCCGACCGGACCCGGGGCCAGGCCGGGGGTCAGCACCGGGCCGTACCGCCGCGTCTGCCGCTGGTTGCCCGAGAACGCCATGTCCCGGCCGTCCCGCACCACGTGGATGAAGCGCAGGCCCGGGAAATGCCGCCGCAGGAAGGGCAGCAGCAGGTACGTATGGGGGTGCTTCCAGCCCCACGGGTCACCGGGTGTCGGCTGGGGGGCGCCCTGCAGGTGGGCGCGAAGGGCACGCCGGAACGCTCGGTCGTACCGCGCCATCCCCGCGGTGCCACCCACCTCGGCCGGCGCGTCGAGCATCCGCTCGAGCAGGTCCCGGCCGTAGTGCCAGTCGTAGGACGTCAGGTACTCGGCGTCCTTCTCCGCGTTCAACCGGGTGCCCATCTGGACCCCGGCGCGCGCCAGCAGCTGGGCGACGGAGCGCGTCCCCGAACCGCCCATGCCGCCCACGACGATCGGATCACCGAATCGACCGCGGACGTCCCGGGAACCCACCAGGCCGGCCAGCATGTGTGGAGGGTAGCCAAGGACGAGGGCACCCGGCCAGCCATTCGGCAGAGGTCACACCTGATCGAAACGTCGTGTTCGCGCACGATCCGCCAACCGGGTGAACGCACCGCCGCCGAACGTATACGGACCGTCACTGAATAGGTCGGATGTGTGAAATCACAGTCACGGGCCTTGCGCCGGGCCGCCATCGCGGCGACCCTCTGAGCAGCGCATCAGGGGCCGTGAGGTCTAGTCGGCCCGGATCGGGCCGGCGGGTCCGGTTCGGTGGAGACGAGCGAACAGCCGGGACGAGGCAGACAGGCAGGTGGCGGGGTGACGAGCATGCAGGAGGGCCTGGCCTTCCGGCATGGTAGGCAGGAGCGCCTGTCCCTGCCGGCCGCCCGCTCCGTCCGCATCAGCTCGACGTGGGCAACGACCTACGTCCGCCTGCTGTTCGCGCTGGACGTGCTGGCGGGGGCCGTGGCCGCAGGTGCCGCGCTCGTGGCCCGGTTCGGCCTGCGACACGGTGATCGCTACACCTCGCATCGCCACCTCCTGCTCGCTGCTCTCGTCCCCCTCCTGTGGGTCGGATCGGCCGGGCTCTGTCGAGCGTACGAGGAGCGTTTCGCCGGCAGCGGGTCGGAGGACCTCAAGCGGATGGCGAACGCCGCGATCCGCGCGCTCGCCGGCATCGCGATCGTGTCGTACGCCTTCCGGCTCGATCTGGCCCGCGGGTTCGTCTTCCCGGCTCTGATCATCGCGGCGGCCCTTTCGCTCATCGGGCGGATGGCCATGCGGATGGCGCTGTCGGTGATGCGCCAGCGTCAGCGCTGGGTCAACCGGGTCATCGTCATCGGCTCTGCCGAGGCTGCGCGACGCCTGACACTCGAGATCGCCCATCGGCCGGACACCGGCCAGGTCGTCTCCGGCGTGTGCACGATCGGTGTACGCAACGACGCACTGCTGCACCGGCACCAGATCCGCACCCTGGGCCACGGGGACGACGTGCTCGCCGCCCTGCGCGAGACCGGCGCCGACACCGTCGCCGTCGCCTCCTGCCCCGAGATGGACGCGTCGGCGCTGCGCCGACTCGCGTGGCAGCTGGAGGGGACCGGCGTAGACCTGCTGGTCGCGCCCCTGCTGACCGACATCGCTGGTGGCCGGATCCACATCAGGCCGGTGAACGGACTTCCGCTCCTGCACGTCGAGGAGCCGGAACTGTCCGGCGGCCGCCATCTGACCAAGGCCCTGTTCGACCGTTCTGCAGCCGCGGTCGGCCTGCTGGTGCTCTCGCCGCTGCTGCTCGGGATCGCCGTCGCCGTGAAGGTGACGAGCCCTGGGGCGGTGCTGTTCCGCCAGCAGCGGGTGGGCAAGGACGGCCGGCTCTTCACGATCTACAAGTTCCGCAGCATGTGCGACGGAGCGGACAAGCAGGTCATCGATCTCACCGACCAGAACGTCCACGCCAACGGACCGCTGTTCAAGATCGTCAACGACCCGCGCATCACCCGGGTGGGGGCGTCCCTGCGACGCTTCTCGCTGGACGAACTCCCGCAGCTGATCAACGTGTTGCTCGGCCAGATGTCGCTCGTGGGCCCGCGTCCGCCGCTGCCGACCGAGGTGGCCCAGTACGAGCAGGACGTCAACCGTCGGCTGCTGGTCAAGCCCGGCCTGACCGGTCTCTGGCAGGTCAGCGGACGCTCGGACCTCGCCTGGGACGAGTCGGTGCGCCTCGACCTGCACTACGTGGAGAACTGGTCACTCGCCCAGGACGTCGCGATCTTGGTCAAGACGGCCCGAGCCGTGCTGGGACGTTCCGGCGCCTACTGATCCAGATGGCCGTCTGATCCAGATGGCTGCCGCCCCGGGATCGTCCCGACCTACAGCGCTGCGGGTGCTGACGATCATCGTGACCTACAACAGTCGGCTCGACATCTCGGCGTGCCTCAGATCCATTTCGGCCGTCGATGCCACTCTCGACATTGTCGTCGTCGACAACGCCTCCAGCGATCGGACCGCCGAGCATGTCGCCCGGGATCATCCCGATGTGCAGCTTTACCGCAACGCGACGAACCGCGGCTTCAGTGCGGCCGTGAATCAGGCAGTTGCCTGGGCCGTCGTGGACCCGGTGCCAACGCATCTGTTGCTGGTGAATCCAGATGCCACGCTGGAGCCAGGCGCCCTCGATGCCTTGGTGGAGCTGGCTGTCCGACGGCCGACCGGTGGTGTCTACGGCGGCCGGATGACCAGTCCGGCCGGGGAGCTGGATGCCACGTCATGTCTGGCCGCCCCCAGTCTCTGGCATGCCCTCGCGTTCGGTCTAGGCCTCAGTGCGCTTCACGGGCGCCCGTTCGTTGATCCGGACTCTTTGAGAGGCTGGCGGCGGACAGGCGAACGTGAGGTTCCCGTGTTGACAGGAGCCCTGCTGCTGATCGCCCGTCCCCTGTGGGCGCGCCTCGATGGTCTGGACGAGCGATACTTCCTGTACGGCGAGGACATCGACTTCTGTCTGCGAGCTGCTCGGCTCGGGTATCGGCCGCTCTTTACCGACGCTGCGCGTTATGCGCATCGTGTGGGCAGCAGTTCCGCTCCGGCGGCGCGCAAGATCTGCGTGCTCCGTTCGCGCGCGACCCTGTATGCCGCTCATGTGCCGCCGCCGGGCCGTGGGGCAGCGCAACGTGCCCTGCGCCTCGGCGTTGGGTTACGTGCCCTGGCTGAATGGATTCTGCGACGAGACTCTGTGTGGCGGCAGGCGTGGCGGCATCGCCGCGACTGGACTGGAGGTTGGCCCGCTTCCTGACGGCCGAACGTCAAGGGCTGACAGGAGGGCGAATACCTGAAAACTGCCTGATGACACGGGAGCCATTCGGGTTTAGCCTCTGCCTCCTCTGGAGGAGGGGGACCATGTACTCAGGCTTGGACTCGCTGCGGCGCTCCCACGTACGCGCGTCGGTGACGACGAAGAAGCTGCGACAGAGCGCGCTGACAGTGCCGCACTACGTGCGCGAAATCCGCGACTGCCGAAGCGCTCGGGATGTGCGTGATTGGCTGTACTACAAGGTGCCGGGTGCCTTCCGTCTCCGCAGCAGCCCGGTCGCTCTCAGCCTGGAGATCACCAACGACTGCAACTTCGGCTGCCCGCACTGCCCACGATCGGAGCTCAACCTCGAGCGGGACATCTCTTACATGTCGATCGAGACGTTCCGCAAGATTGCGGAGGATGCGGCCGGCAGCACGCCGCTCGTGAAGGTCTTCGGCTTGGGCGAACCGGCGCTCCACCCTGAGCTCGACACCATGATGTGCATCCTGCGCGATCTGGGCTTCAAAGCGGACGTCTACACGAACGGCACCTTATTCGAGCGGTGGTCCGACGAACAGGTCCTCTCGTGGCGGCTTTCTACTCTGGTGGTGTCCATCGACGGAGTGGATGAGCGGTCGTTCACCAGGCTTCGCGTCGGAGGCGATTGGTCGACCCTGCACAGCAACGTGAGCCGATTTCGTCGACTGCGGGATCAGCAAGGACGCCGTCCGACGATCCAGGTACGCCATGTGATCATGCCCAACGAAACCAACGCCGAGTTGAAGACGTCCGCCCGTCACTGGAAGGAAGTAGGCGCCGACACCGTGCGCTACAACTACCTCGTGTTGCCGTACCACAAGCGGAGACCTGCCGCTGACCAGCAGCACCGGCCGCGCTGTCGCGACATCGCGCGGGATATGCACATCCGCGCCGACGGTCGAGTGCCCCTCTGCGGGTACGACGGTCACCGCACCTGGATCGGTGATCTGCGGGCCAGCTCCATCCAGCAGGTCTGGATGAGCGACACCGTCGAGGCCGTACGCGCCGCGCATGCCGAGGGAGATCTGTCGAGGCTCCCCGCCTGTCAGACGTGCCAGTTCCGGTGAGCTAGGTGCCGCCAGCCTGCAGGACGCTGGTGGATCAGGCCCGGCCGCGCGTCAGGCGGATGCCGACGGCTGCCGCGAGCGCAAGCACCGCGGCGGCGACCAAGGCGGCGATTGCCTTGTGCGTCTCGTGGTACTTCCCGTGCTTCGCCGCGCCCGGA
This sequence comes from uncultured bacterium, assembly GCA_964245825.1. Taxonomy (GTDB): domain Bacteria; phylum Actinomycetota; class Actinomycetes; order Mycobacteriales; family CAJCIY01; genus CAJCIY01. The sequence continues at coordinate 29,170 of CAXTNT010000016.1, forward strand.
AGGAACGAGGGCAACTCCTTGGCCGTGTCGTGCAGGTAGAGCACCCCGACGATGGCGAGTAGGACGGCGAGGACGAGGAGGACGGCCCCGAGGGCCGTACCGAGGCGAGAGGTCACACCGGCAGAGATTAGTGCCTCCCGGCGATTCGTGACCTGAGGGATCCGTGAGGCGCGACACGGCGTGAATGCGCGGTGTGCGGCCGCCGTTCGGAGACAGTAGGTGCATGACCGCGACCCACCGGACTTCCCCCACCGTCCTCGAACCCGACGCGATCGAACGCGAGAGCGCCGGCTTCGACCTGCAGATGCGCGGCTACTCCCGCGAGCAGGTCGAGCAGCGCATCGCCGAGTGGGCGACCGCCTACGACGCCGTCGAGCTCGAGCGTGACCAGTTGCTCGCCGAGGTGTCGGACCTGCGCGACCGCCCGCAGCAGCTGACTCCCCTGGAGTCGATGAGCGCCCGCGTCCTGCAGATCGTCACCGCCGCGGAGCAGGAGGCGGCGCAGCTGCGCGAGACCGCCCGCCAGGAGGTCGGGGCCCTGCTGGCCGACGCCCAGGAGACGGCGGAGGCCGACCGGAGTGCTGCTGCCTCCGAGCGCACCGTGGCGGCCGGCGAGGCTCAGCGCTGGGTGACCGAGGGCCGGGAGCAGGCCAAGCGGCTCGTGGACGAGGCCACCGAGGAGGCGGAGCGGCTGCGCGCGGAGGCGGCTGCGGAGGCGGCGGAGCTCGTCAGCCGGGCCACCGCCGAGGCCGCCCAGATCCGTGGCGTGGTGGCCGCCGAGGAGGAGCAGATCTTGTCCAGCGCTCGCCTCGACGCCGCCGAGCTGGAGCGCACGACGACCCGGCAGCGGGAGATCGCCGAGGCCGAGCACCAGCGGCTCCTGGCGGCGCACGCCAGCCAGCAGAAGCAGTACGCAGCGAGCCTGCGGGCCGAGCTGCAGGAGCTGCAGTCCAGACGCGACGAGGCCGAGGGTGAGCTGAACCGCCTCCGCCAACTGCTGGCGCTGCCGGCGCCGGCCCGCGCGAGCGCCGAGCCCCCCGTCGTCGCGCCGACCGCCGTCGCCGCCCGCCGCCCTGCGGCCGAGCCCATCGCCGCAGAGCCCATCGCGCCCATCGCCGCAGGGCCGCTCGACCCCGGGCCCCTCGACGCGGCGCCGATCCCGGCCCCGCCGGTGGTGCCGGGACGGCCCAGGGGCCGGCGCTTCGCGGCGACACCGTTCACCGAGCCCGTCCTGCCCGCGACCGCCGTCGAGGACGTCCCGGCGGTGGGCGTCCTGGACGACGATCCGAGGACCGAGTTCGTCGACTTCTTCGCCGCAGACGCGCCGGCTGTCGGCGCCAGCTCGGACGAGCCGTACGTCGGCGAGGCGACGCCCGTATTCGCCTCCACGCCGGCGCCCCGCGGGCGTACCGGGCGCACGTCACGGGCGGGACGCCGGGACGCCCTCGGAATGCTCAGCCGCGACGACAAACCGGCGGACGAGCCCGGCGCCGAGGACTGACCCCACACGCGCCGGGCGTTACGGTGGCCGCCTGACACCACGCCCTCGTGAGGTACGCATGACCGCCACGATCGACCGCGCCGCCACGCCCGCGACCGAGGAGCCCGGCGCCCTGGTGGCGCGGCTCCGCGAGACCTACGCGCGCGGCCACACCCGCAGCGAGGCCTGGCGACGCGTCCAGCTCGAGCGGCTCCGCGCCCTGCTGGTGGACAACGAGGCCGAGCTCGCCGCGGCCCTGCACGCCGACCTCGGCAAGTCGGCGACCGAGGCGTACCTCACCGAGATCGGCTTCACCGTCAACGAGCTGTCGGAGGCGCTGCGCCACCTGGCCCGGTGGATGAAGCCCGAGCGGGTCCCGACGCCGATGACCAGCAAGCCGGCCAGGGCGTCCGTGCACCGCGAGCCGCTCGGGGTGGCGCTCGTGATCGCGCCCTGGAACTACCCGGTCCAACTGCTCGTCGCCCCGCTCGGGGCCGCGCTCGCCGCGGGCAACTCGGTCGTCGTCAAGCCCTCGGAGCTGGCCCCCGCGACCAGCGCGGCGCTGGCCCGGCTGATCCCCCGCTACCTCGACCACGACGCCGTCGCGGTCGTCGAGGGCGGCGTACCGGAGACCACCGCACTGCTGGCCGAGCGCTGGGACCACATCTTCTACACCGGCAACGGCGCCGTCGGCCGCATCGTCATGCGTGCCGCGGCGGAGCACCTGACGCCGGTCACCCTCGAGCTGGGCGGCAAGAGCCCGGTGATCGTCGCCGCCGATGCCGACGTCGAGGTCGCCGCCCGCCGCATCGCCTTCGGGAAGTTCGTCAACGCCGGCCAGACCTGCGTAGCGCCCGACCACGTATTCGTGGCCCGCGCCGTGCACGGGCAACTGCTGGACGCTCTCGCCGCCGCGGTTCGCGACTCCTTCGGGGCCGACCCGTCGCGGGCCAAGGACTACGGCCGGATCGTCAACGCCCAGCACTTCGACCGCCTCGCCGGTCTGTACGACGGCGGCGGTTACGCCCGCACCGTGACCGGCGGCGAGCGCGACGCGGCCAGCCGCTACTTCGCGCCGACCATCGTGGACGACGTGGCCGCCGACGCCCCGCTCATGGCCGAGGAGATCTTCGGCCCGATCCTGCCGGTGATCGGTGTCGAGGACGTCGACGAGGCAATGACCCGCGTCAACGCCGGCGACAAGCCGCTCGCCCTGTACGCGTTCACCCGCGACGACGCCGCGGCCCAGCGCATCCTGGCCGGTACGTCCTCCGGCGGGATGCTGGTCAACCACACCCTGCTGCACCTCACCGTCCCCGCGCTGCCGTTCGGGGGGGTCGGGGCGTCCGGGATGGGCGCCTACCACGGCAAGGCCGGGTTCGAGGCCTTCAGCCATCGCCGCTCGGTGCTGCACAAACCCGCCGGCATGGACGTGAAGCTCCTCTACCCGCCGTACACCAAGGTCAAGGACGCGCTGCTGCGCAGGTTGATGTAGTGCCGTTCGACGTCGCCCGCGTGCTCAAGGAGCGGCAGGGGGAGAACTACGCGCTGCACCAGCAGCTCCTCAACCCGCAGCTGACCAACGTGCTGCGGACCCTCGGCTTCGACCGTTGCTACGTCCGCGGCGAGGGCTGCTGGCTCTGGGACGACCACGGCGAGCGCTACCTGGACACCCTGGCCGGCTTCGGGGTCTTCGCCCTGGGCCGCAGCCATCCCGCGGTCAAGGCCGCCCTGCACCAGGCCCTCGACCTCGACCTCGCCAACCTCGTCCAGCTCGATTGCGCGCTGCTGTCGGGGCTGCTCGCCGAGCAGCTCGTCGCCCGGGCCCACGACGGCATCGACCGCTGCGTGTTCACCAACTCCGGCGCCGAAGCCGTCGAGGTGGCCATCAAGTTCGCGCGGGCGGCGACCGGCCGCGGCCGCATCCTCTATGCCGACCACGCCTTCCACGGCCTGACGACCGGTGCGCTCGCCCTCAACGGTGGCAAGGGTTTCACGGCGGGCTTCGGCACGCTGCTGCCCGGGACCACCGCCATCCCGTTGGGCGACCTCGGCGCGCTGGCCGCCGAGCTGCGGCGCGGCGACGTCGCCGCCTTCGTGGTCGAGCCGATCCAGGGCAAGGGCGTGCACGGTGCCGACACCGCGTACTGGCAGGCCGCGCAGGAACTGTGCCACCGGCACCGGGCGCTGCTCGTCGCCGACGAGGTGCAGACCGGCTTCGGGCGCACCGGCCGGTTCTTCGCGTACGAGAATCACGGCCTCACCCCCGACATCGTGACCGTGGCGAAGGCGCTGTCCGGCGGCTACGTCCCGGTCGGCGCGATGCTCGCCTCCGACCGGATCGTGCGCTCCGTACACAGCTCGATGAGCAAGGCGCTGAAGCACTCCTCGACCTTCAGCCGCAACCAGTTGGCGATGGTGGCCGGCCTCGCCACTCTCGCCGTCATCGACGACGAGGACCTCGTGGGGCGCGCCGCGGTCACCGGGGCGCAACTGTCCGGGCGGCTGCGGGAGCTGGCGGACCGGTACGAGCTGATGCTCGACGTCCGGGGTGCAGGTCTGATGATCGGCATCGAGTTCGGGCTGCCGGCCGAGCCCGGAGACCGATCCCTGCGCCGACGCTTCCGCGTGCTCGAGCTGCTGCGCAAGGGCCTGTTCGCCCAGGCCGTGGTGCTGCCACTGTTCCACCGGCACCGCGTGATCACCCAGGTCGCCGCGGATGACGTGAACATCATCAAGCTACTGCCCGCGCTGGTCTGGGGCGAGGAGGAGACCGAGCTGTTCGTGACCGCGCTGGACGACGTCCTGGCCGACGCGCACCGCGACTCGTCGCTGTTCTTTGCCGCCGGCCGGCAGCTGGTGGGCGGCGCCGCCAAGGTCCGCTCGTTCTGATGTGGCCTGCGGTTGTTCGCGCTGATGCAGCTCAGTGTGCGGGCGAGCCCGCCCACGACGGTTCCGTCGCGTTGCCGGTCTCGCTGTTGTCACGAGGGCCGTGGTCGTCGCTGGTGCTGGCGGTGGGGTCGTTGGTCGGTCGCAGCCGCAGCAGCGCCCACGCGATGGGCGCCGCGGCCGCGACGATGATGGCGCCGGCGAGGAAGGCGTGGGTGTAGCCGGCGGTCAGGGCTTGGGCCGAGGTCGGGTCGGCGCGGTGGGCGGTGGTGGAGGCTGCGATGCTGGCCAACACAGCCAGTCCTATCGCGCCGCCGAGCTGGATCGCGGTCGTGGACACACCGGATACCAGGCCAGAATGCCGTTCCTTGACCCCGGACACGGCCGATAGCGTTGCCGGGACGAACGTCAGGCCCAGTCCGGCGCAGAGCACGATCATCGGTAGCATCACCCCGGTGAGGTAACTGCTGTGTGGGCTGAGGCGGCTCAGCAGCAGCATGCCGACGGCGGCAGTGCTGGTGCCCACGGCGACCAGGCTGCGGACACCGGTGCGGGCGACGATCTTGGACACCCCCCCGGCGGCGCCCATCATGATGACGGTGGCCGGCAGGAACGCGGCACCCGCCTTGAGCGGGCCGTAGTGCAGCACGTTCTGCAGAAACAGGGTGGACAGGAAGAACATCCCGAACAGCCCCGCGCCCAGCAGGGTCTGTATGAGGTAGGCACCTCCTCGGTTGCGGTCACCGAACACCCACAGCGGGATCAACGGCTGCGCGGTGCGCACCTCGATGATCACAAAGACGATCAGGCCGAGGAAGCCGGCACCCATCGGCAGCAAAGTGGAGGCAGACAGCCAGCCGTGATCCGAGGCGCGGGACAACCCGAACACCAGCAGCCCGATGCCAGCGCTGGAGGTGATGGCGCCCGGCAAGTCGAAGCGGGCGCGCTGGCGAGCCGGCGCCGGAATGAACCGCACCGCCAGCAGCGCGACCGCCGCGGCGACGGGGACGTTGACGAAGAACACCCACCGCCAGGACACCGCCTGCACCAGCGTGCCGCCGAGCAGCAAGCCGAGCGCGGCGCCCAAACCCTCCATCGCGGCGAACACCCCGACCGCTCGGTTGCGGGCCTTGCCGGCGGGGAATGTGGACACGATCAGCGACAGCGCGGTGGCCTGAGCGAAAGCGGCCGCCGCGCCCTGCAGCACTCGCGCCACGATCAGCAGCGTCGGAGAGTTGACGAGGCCGCCAAACATCGACGCGCCGGCGAACGTCGCCAATGACGCGATGAAGACGTTGCGTCGACCCAACAGGTCTCCGCTGCGGCCGCCGAGCAGCAGCAGCGCGCCGAACGCGAGGGCGTAGCCGTTGACCACCCAGGCGATGTTGGATCCGGTGAACCGCAGGCTGCGCTGAATCGTCGGCAGCGCGACGTTCACGATCGTGGTGTCCAGCACCACCATCAGCTGCACCGTGGCCAGCAGAATCAACGCTCCAAGCATGGCGCCCGTGTTACCTCCCTGCGTCACGGCAGGTGTGAGTGTCGCTCGGCGTCGCGGAGCCACCGCTGTCCTGTCCAGGGGCGAGGCCATGGTCCAGTCCTTCGTTCGAGGTTCCTGCTTACTTAGCAGGTGCTGCCAGCATGGCACTAACCAGCTTCTATGGCAACTGCTGCCATGAAACGGTATGCTGCCCTATGGCCCGTACCCCGCTCACCGAACGCCGCAAGGCCCAGACACGCCGCGACATCGCCGAAGCGGCGCTCGGTCTGTTCATGCGACACGGGTACGAATCTGTGAGCGTCGAGGCCATCGCCGAGGACGCCGGCGTCTCGGAGCGGACGCTCTACCGCTACTTCGCCACCAAAGACGACGTGCTCTCCCCGATCATCACCGAGACCACCGCCGAGCTAGCCGGAATCATCGCCACCCGACCGGTCAGCGAGCCGATCGCCACCGCGTTTCAACGGGCCTTCGCGCACACCAGTGCCGGTGTCGACCAAGACCAAGTCCAGGCCCTGATCCGGCTGCTCATCACGGTGCCCGTGCTCCACGCTCGTTGGCTCAACGATCTGCTCGCCATCGAAGACGCGCTCGTCCCAACGATCACCAGCCGAACCGACGCCAACGACACCCAGGCTCACCTCACCGCCGCTGCCATCGTCACCGCGATGCGTGTGACCCTGGAGCGCTCCGCCCGCGCCGAATCCAACAACCCCCTCGCCGACGATCTCGCCGACGCCCTTCGCTACCTCAGCGACGGGGCCAACCTCCGCCGAGGACCTGCGACCCGTTCACGACGCGCCGGCACCTGACCAACGCCCGATCCTCGGTCGGGCGGCAACCCACGATCGCCGTGAGTGAGGCCCCAGACCGCCGTCAGGCCCTACCCTCTGGCGCTGGCAGGAGGCAGGAGTTCCACCACTGGTGCTGACGGTCAACCAGCGCACAGTGAGCTTTGGCTACACCGCGGAACAGTCAGTTCCTCGCGGCGCTCCAGCGACGCCTCGTTCTGACTGATCGCACTGCGGAGGGCGCGCCCGTCAGCAGCCAACGCGCGGATAAACCCTCTCGACGTTCGAGGTTCCGGGCACCACCGTGCTCGCGCACGAAGGCGTCGAGGAACTCGCCATCGCAAACCGGTCAACGGCGGCGGCCGTACTCCGTCCACGACTGGCTGACGCCGGCGGTGAAGGCGCTGCGGCCCACCGCATCGGCGTCCATCCGGATCTGGACCGGGTCGGTCAGCGCGTGCGGTTCGAGATAGCGGCCGCGCTCCCGCCAGGCGACCCACCCACCGAGGGCGAAGACCAGCGCCACCGGCACCAGCAACCAGACCAGCAACATGACTCGACGGTACGCCGGTCAGGCCGGCCAGCTCCGCGGTAGCGGGTACGCCGCGGGAGCCAACGCGCGGGTCACCTCGTCCAGGACGGTCTCGGCGTACCCGACGAACAGGTGCTTGGCGCCGGGCACCGAAACGAGCTCCGCCTGCGGCACCCGGGCGAACCGCTGCGCAGCCTCCGGCGGTCGCAGGTAGTCGTCGAGCTCCGGCACCAGCAGCACGAGGGGTCGGCCGAACGCTGCCCAGCCGTCGAGGTCGGCGTCGGTGGCCGTGCGCAGCGGCGGCGAGATCAGCACCGCGCCCACCACGCCCGGGTCGGTGCCGTGCCGCAACGCCAAGTCGGCGCCGAAGCTCCACCCCACCAGCCACGGCGCGGGCAGGTCGCGTGCCTCGACCAGGTCGAGTGCCGCGGCGAGGTCGAGGCGCTCGGCATCGCCCTCGTCGAAGGTGCCACCCGACCCGTCGTGGCCGCGGGTGTCGTAGCGCAGCACCGCGATCCCGGCGAGCGCCGGCAGCCGCCAGGCCATCTTGCGCAGCAGGTGCGAGTCCATCGACCCGCCGGCGGTGGGCAGCGGATGCAGGCAGACCGCCGTGGCCACCGGCACACGATCAGCGGGCAGCGCCAGCTCGCCCAGCAGGCGTACGCCGTCCGCGGTGTCCAGGGTGATCGGCACCCGGTCCGCCGGCAGGACGGTGTTGGCGCGGATCTCGGTCACCGCTTCGGCCGCCGGCCGCCGTCAGAGGTCACCCGGCGACCCGCCGCCAGCAGGCGGTGTGCCAGTGCCGGCGGTCGTCCACCTGCTCGTCGGGCCAGGTCACCAGGTGCGGCTGCCCGACGGCGATCTCGTGGTCGCACCCCGGGCAGCGGTACGCCTTGAGCGCCGCCTGCCCGCGCACCGGGCGTACCTGCCAGTGCCGGCCGTCGTCCGGCAGCGCACTGCCGTAGACCCTCACCGGCGGCGGCGGCCCAGCAGCAGCCGCAGGGCCGTGCGGCCGGGGCGCAGGCCGGTCTCGGTGAGAAGCATCAGCGTGCGGAAGCCCTTGTCGGTGCCGGTCCAGTGCTGGCGCAGGAGTTCGGTGTCGGTGTGTCGGACCAGCTGGCGGGCGGCGAGCGCGACGGCCGCGACGAGCTCGGTCTGGCCCAGCAGCGGGATCGCGTTGATGGGCGAGAAGCCGATCGCCAGCAGCGCGCCGGCCTGCACCTTCGCGACCCGCGGCACCCGGGGGTCGCGCAGCACCCGGGCGAAGAGCCGGGCGATGTCCGGCAGGAAGGTCGCCACCTCGCGGACCAGCACGCCGGCGGGCGGCCGGCCCGGCTGCGCCACGTGGGGGGCGGTCACGGTCGGGCGTAGTCGCGAAAGCCCCGGCCGGTCTTGCGCCCGAGGTACCCGGCGGTGACCAGGTGCTCCAGCGACGGTGCGGGCGCCAGCCCGGGCTCACGGAACTCGTCGTAGAGGGTGCGCTCGATCGCCAGCGAGACGTCCAGGCCGACCACGTCGAGCAGCGCGAACGGGCCCATCGGGTGCCCGCAGCCCACGGTCATCGCCGTGTCGATGTCGTCCGCGCTGGCGTAGTGCGCCTCCAGCATCTTGGCCGCGTCGTTGAGGTACGGGAACAGCAGCGCGTTCACGATGAACCCGGCGCGGTCCCCGCACACGACGGCGCGCTTGCCGAGCTGCTCACACACGGCCCGGACGGTGGCGACGACGTCGGGGGCGGTGGTCACCGTCGGGACGACCTCGACCAGCTTCATCACCGTCGCCGGGTTGAACCAGTGCATGCCGACCACGTCGGCCGGCCGCGACGTCGCCTGCGCGCACTCGATCACCGGCAGGCTGGAGGTGGTCGTGGCCAGCACCGCCCCGGGCCGGCAGACCTCGTCGAGCGCCGCGAACAGCGCCCGCTTCACGGCCAGATCCTCGACCACCGCCTCGACGACGAGGTCCGCCACGCGCAGGTCGTCGAGCTCGGTCGTCCCCGAGATGCGCTGCAGGACAACGGTTCTCGCATCCTGCTCCAGCCGGCCCCGCTGCACCTGCTTGTCGAGGGACGCCTCGACCGTCTTGCGGACCGCCGCGACCTTGTCCTGCGAGCGGGCCCGGAACACCACGGCGTACCCGGCCTTGGCGCAGACCTCGATGATGCCGGTGGCCATCGTGCCGGTGCCCACGACCCCGATCGTCGAGACCGCCCGGGGCTCGGCCTCGGCGGTCGAGGCCGGCTCGCGCTCGCTGGTCACCTTCGGGCTGTCGGGGCCGTCGTAGGTGTAGAGGCCCTGACCGGTCTTGCGGCCGAGATGGCCCGCGGTGACCAGCTGCTTGAGCAGCGGCGCCGGCGCGTGCAGGTGGTCGCGGCTCTGCCGGTACATCGTGTCGAGGATCTCGTACGCGGAGTCCAGTCCGATCAGGTCGAGCAGCGCCAGCGGCCCCATCGGGTGCCCGCAGCCGAGGCGCATCGCCGCGTCGATGTCCTCGCGGGTGGCGTAGCGGCTCTCGTACATGTGCAACGCGTTGTTGAGGTAGCCGAACAGCAGCGCGTTGGCGATGAAGCCCGCCCGGTCGCCGGCGACGACCGGGCTCTTGCCGGCCTGACGCGCGAGGTCGGCGACGTCGGCGACGACCTGGGGGTCGCTGACGACGGTGTTCACGATCTCGATCAGGCCCATCACCGGCGCCGGGTTGAACCAGTGCATCCCCACCACGCGGCTCGGTCGTGCCGTCGTCACGGCCAGTTCCGTCACAGACAGGGCGGAGGTATTGGTGACCAGGATCGCGGCCGGGTCGAGGAGCGCGTCGAGCACCCGGAACGTCTCCGCCTTGATCGGCATCCGCTCCGGCACCGCTTCGATCACCAGCTCGCAGCCGGCGACGGCGGCCAGGTCGGTCCCGACCGTGATCCGCGCGAGCAGCGCGGCCTGGTCCTCGGGGGTGAGCTTCTGCCGCGCGACGGCCCGGTCGGTGGAGTGCTGCAGGTACGCGCGACCACGGGTCGCGGCCGCCTCGTCGATGTCGACCCCGACGACGTCCACCCCGGCGCGGGCGAGCACCTCGGCGATGCCGGCTCCCATCGTGCCGAGCCCGACCACGCCGACCGTGCCGAACGTGCGCGCCACCGGACCGCTCCCTCCGTCTGGGGAGGCGGCTCTGCCGGGCCGCCCGTCGACCCGATCCTGCCACCCAGGTCCCGCGCGCCACGGGCGCTCAGCGCGGTGGCGTCAGCGCCGGGTCCAGACCGTCGGCGGGCACGGGGGCGCCGAGCGCCGTGGCGACCGGGACGACGCCCGCCCAGATCGGCAGGTCGAGGTCGGCCTCGTCGTCGATCGGCCCGCCGGCCCGTACCTTCGCCGAACAAGTGGTCAGGTCCAGCTGCCAGACGGCGGTCTCGGCCAGCTCCGCCGCGGTGGGCGCGCGGACGGCCTGCCACCGACCCGGGACGTTGTGGTCGGTGACCGCCCGCAGGCCAACCAGCACGTCGGCGGCCGGCGACGGCCTCCCGTACACGACGGCGCAGCGGTAGTTCATCGAGTGGTGGAACGCCGATCGGGCCAGCACCAGGCCATCTACGAGCGTCGCGGTCACGCAGACTCCCGAGCCACGACGGAGGTCGCGGAAGAGCCCGGCGGCGGCCGACCCGTGCAGGTAGAGCGTGTCGCCGTCGCGGCCGTGCGCCATCGGCAGCACCACCGGCCACCCATCGCGGATCGTGGCGACGTGCACCATCAGCGCGGCGTCGAGGATGGCCCGGACGAGCGCGGGATCGTCGCTGCCGCGCCCCGGCAGGCGGCGCAGGCGGGTCGAGGGCGCCGCGTTCGAAGGCGTCGCCGTCGAGGGGGTCGGGGTCGAAGGCGTCGCAGTCGAGGCGGTCGGGGTCGCGGCAGGCTGCGTCATCGGCGGCGCACCACGGGGTCGACGCCGTTGACGACGAACGCCACCGGCTCACCGGCGACCGCCCGCTGCAGGTTCGCGCGGGCCGCGGCGACGATGGCCAGCTGCGCCTCGCGCGAGGCACCGGCGTTGTGCGGGGACAGCAGGACGTTGGGCAGATCGCGCAGCGGGCTGTCGGCCGGCAGCGGCTCGGTCTCGTAGACGTCGAGCGCCGCGCCGCCGAGCCGCCCCGAGCGCAGCGCCGCGGTGAGCGCCGCCTCGTCCACCACACTGCCCCGCCCCGCCGACACGAACAGCGCGCCCTCGGGTAGCGCGGCCAGCAGGTCGGCCGAGACGAGGTGGCGCGTCTCGTCGCCGCCCGGCAGCAGGCAGACCACGACGTCGCTCGCGGCCATCAGTGCAGCGGCCTCGAGTCGGGCGTACGGGACACCCTTGATGCTCCGGCTCCAGTAGGCCACCTCGCAACCGAGCCCCGCACACATGTCCGCGACGCGTCGGCCGATGCCGCCGAGCCCGAGGATGCCGACCCGCGCGCCGCGAAGCTCGCGGATCGGCAGGGTGGTCTGCGGCCACTCCCCCGCCCGCAGCCCGCGCTCGGCCTGGGTGAGCTGGCGGGTGAGCGCCAGGATCGCGGCCAGACACCACTCCGCGACAGCTACCGCGTTGGCCTCACCGACGTTGCTGACCGGGATGCCGCGCTCGGCGGCCGCCGCGGTGTCGATCCGGTCCGTACCGGCCGAGGGCTGCTGGATGAAGGCCAGGTGCGGGGCGGCGGCGAGCGTCTCGGCGTCCAGGCCGAGCTGGCCGGACCAGTCCCCGAGCAGCAGGTCGGCGTTCGCGATGGCCGCGAGCAGGCCGGCCCGGTCGCGGGAGGGCAGCTCGATCAGCTCCATGTCGTCGCCCGGCGCGAAGCCGGCACGCAGCGCTTCGGTGGGCAACGGTGGCAGCGCCAGCAGGCGCCAGCTCGCGCTCACGTCCGGCTCCGCTGCTGCCCGGGTCACGGCTGCGAGCGGCGGGCACCGGCGACGCACATCGCGGACACGGCACCGTCGAACAGAGCGAGCACCAGGCTCGCGGCGCCGTATCCGACGTGACCGCTCGCGAGCAGCACCACGCCGGCCACCGCGAACGCCAGGCCGAGCACGCCGATGCCGCGGGCCGTCCGGCGCAGCGCGGCGGCCTGGTCGGCCGGGCTGACGGGCACAGGCACCGCGCGAGCGTACCTGCGCGCAGTCGCACGTCCGGCTGCCGCGGTTGCCGCGGGCGCCGTGGTCGCTCGCCGTCGCCGCGGTCGCCGCGGTCGCTCGAAGGCGCGCCGGCCACTCCCGTCGCTTCGGTGGCTCAGAAGAGCGTCGGCGTCGTACCCTCGATGCCGCGCAGCTCGTCGTAGTCGACCACGACGCACCCGATGCCCCGCGACTCTGCCAGCACGCGGGCCTGCGGGGTGATCGACTGAGCCGCCAGCACGCCGCGGACGGGCGCCACTGCATGATCGAACGCCAGTCGCTCGAGGTAGCGCGTCAGCTGCTCGACGCCGTCGATCTCGGCGCGGCGCTTGATCTCCACCGCGACGTGTCCCCGCTCGTCGCGGCACATGAGGTCGACGGGGCCGATGTCGGTGGGGTACTCCCGGCGTACCAGGAACAGGCCCTCGCCGAGCAGGTGACAACGTTCGGCGAGCAGCGCCTGAAGATGCGCCTCGACGCCGTCCTTGACCAGCCCCGGATCGCGGCCGAGCTCGTGCGAGGAATCGTGCAGCACCTCGTCGATGCTGATCACCAGCTGCTCGCCGGCCTTGTTGGTCACCCGCCAGACGCCGGGCGCTTCGGCGAGGACGCACGGCGGACTCATCCAGTTGAGCGGCTTGTACGCCCGGTCGTCGGCGTGAACCGACACCGAACCGTCGGCCTTGACCAGCAGGAGCCGCGTCGCCGCGGGCAGGTGGGCCGTGAGCCGGCCGACGTAGTCGACGCTGCAGCGCGCCACGACCAACCGCACGCGCTCAGCCTACGAGGCAGGCCGCCGCCCGCCACCCGCGTGCGGGCGAGGCTCGCTCAGGTGCGGGTCGAGCCTTGCAGTTCGGCGACGTCGAGGTCGCCGTCCGCGTACCGGCCCCGCAGGACCTTCTTGTCGAACTTGCCGACGCTGGTCTTCGGCACCTCGGAGATGAAGGCCCACCGCTCCGGGAGCCACCACTTGGCGACCCTGCCGGCCAGGAACTCACGCAACTCCGCGGGCTCGACCTCCTGCCCGTCGGCCAGCACGACGCAGGCCAGCGGCCGCTCGTCCCACTGTTCGTCAGGTACGCCCACCACGGCCGCCTCGCGCACGGCCGGGTGCGCCGCCAGCGCGTTCTCCAGCTCGACGCTCGAGATCCACTCGCCGCCGGACTTGATCACGTCCTTGGACCGGTCGCTGATGCGGATGAAGCCGTCCGCCGATAGCGACCCGACGTCGCCGGTCTTCAGCCAGCCGTCGTCGAAGCGCGCCGGGTCGTCGTCGCCGTAGTACGAGCCGGTGACCCACGGCCCCCGTACCTCCAGCTCGCCGACCGCCTCCCCGTCACGCGGCAACAGACCGCCGTCCTCCCCCACCAACCGCCCCTCGACGCCGAACAGCAGTCGCCCCGCCGTCGCCCGGTGGGACCAGTACTCGTCCGAGAAGGGCTCGACCCCCTCGGGCGGGATGGCGACCGCCGCGACCGGCGAGGTCTCCGTCATCCCCCAGCCCTGGATGATCTCCAGACCGTGCTGGTCATGGCAGCGCTTCATCAGCGCGAGCGGCACCGCGGCACCGCCGCAGAACAGCAGCCGGAACGAGGACAGGTCCAGCTCGTGCTGCTCACCCCAGTGCAGCAGGTCGTTCCAGATCGTCGGGACGCCGGCGGACATGGTCGGACGGACGGCGTGGATGAACGAGGCCAGCGCCTCGGCTCCCATCCCGTGCGCCGGGAACGCGAGGTCCGCGCCGGCGACCCAGGCCGCGTACGGGTAGCCCCAGGCGTTGGCGTGGAACATCGGCACGATCGGCAGCACGCGGTCGGCCTGGCCGATGGCGGCGGCGTTCATGCTGGTCGCCGCGAAACTATGCAGCCAGGTCGAGCGGTGGCTGTACACGACGCCCTTGGGGTTCCCGGTCGTGCCCGAGGTGTAGCACATGGCCGCGGCCGACGCCTCGTCGATGTCGCCCGGCCAGTCGAAGGCGCCGCTCTGCGCGGCGAGCAGGTCCTCGTACGCCACGAAGGTCTGGGTGGCCGAGCCGCGGCCGGCCTCGGCGTCGGCGACCGGCCCGTTGACCACGACGACGGTCTCCACGGTCTTGCACTCGGGCAGCAGCGGCAGCAGCAGCCGCAGCAGGGAGTGGTCCGCGAGGATGATCTTGTCCTCGGCGTGGTTGGCGATGTAGACGACCTGCTCCGGGAAGAGCCGGATGTTGAGCGTGTGCAGCACCGCGCCCATCGACGGGACGGCGAGGTAGGCCTCGAGGTGCTCGGCCGTGTTCCACTGGAACGTCGCGACCCGGTCGTCGCGCCCGATGCCCAAACCCTGCAGCGCCCCCGCCAGCCGGTGCACGCGCTCGCCGATCTCGGCGAAGGTCCGGACCCGGGGCGTGGTCTCGACGCCGGTGTATGTGAACACCTGACGGTCGGCATACAGCGCCAACCCATGCCGCAGCATCGAGGAGATCGTCAGCGGCTCGTCCATCATCGTGCTGCGCATGCGGGCTCCTCGGGCCTGTGAAAGACGTCACGCGAGCGTACGCGCGGAGCTCGGCGCACCGGGTCCCTCCGCCCCTCGCCGCCACCGGGCGAGGGCCCGGATCCGCTGTTACCTTGACGCCGTGACCGACGGGGCGACCGGGCGCGGGCGCGCCTGCCGAGCGCTGCTGTTCGCCGCCGTCACGACGGCTCTCGCCGCCGTCGCGCACTGGCTCGGCGGCGGCATGGTCGCCGGTCCCGCGGCGCTGGCGGCCGCAGTCGCCGGTGCTGCCGTCCTCGGGTGGTACGTGGTGCCCCGCCGGCGCGCACGCACCGTCGTGCTCAGCAGCATCGCCGCCCAGATCGCCCTGCACGTCGGCTTCGCCGCCAGCATGGGCGGCACCAGCGCCATGTCGATGCTCCTGTGCGGTCACGGCCCGATGACCCGCGCGCCGGCGGTCGTCCCGCTCACGCTCGCCGCGCAGCACGGCGGCCTCGCCGCGGAGCTGCTCAGCACCCGGGGTCTGCCGATGCTCGCCGCTCATGTGGTGGCTGCCGCGCTGTGCGGAGCGTGGATGCACGCGGGCGAGCGGCTCGTCACCGAGCTGGGTCAGCTGGTGGCAGGGGCGCTGCGCCCCGGACTGCTGCTTGCGCTGGGCCCGTCCCGCCGCGTACGACCCCACACCGGGTGCCTCGTGCGGCAGGCGCCGCGGCACCTGCGCGGTCGCGCGGTCGGCGCCGCGGGCCTGCGCGGTCCGCCGCGCCTGCTGCCCTGCTGACGCCACCACCCGCGGCCGTACGCCGGCCGGGTGCTTCCTGCGGACCGTGCGCCGTCCGCTCCCATCCCCTCCGAGGAGCCTGCCTTGCTGTCGTCCCCTGTCCGACCCCCGACCCGCCGGGTCGCCGGCGCGGTCGCCGCGGCTCTCGCCGTGGCGATCGGCGTCTCGGCCTGCGGTTCGTCCCCGCACGCCGCCGCCCCGCCGTCGTTCGCCACGGCCAGCGCCACCCTGGGCCCGCTGCGGATCAGCGGTGCGTACATCCCGAAACCGGCGAGTCCCGCCGTCGCGGCGGCCTACTTCACGGTGCGCGATGACGGCCCCGCCGACGCCCTGACGGCCGTGTCCTCGACGGCGAGCCGCGACGTCGGCCTGCATCAGACCGTCGAGCACGGCAACGTCGGCGAGATGGTCCCGGTGGCGTCGATGCCGGTCGCCGCAGGCGGTTCGCTGACGCTCGCGCCGGGTGGCTATCACGTGATGCTGATGAAGCCCACCGCGCTGACGCTCGGCCAGCTCGTGCCGGTGACCCTCCGGTTCGCCCATGCCGGCAGCGTCACCCTCCAGGTGCCCGTCGTACCGCTGACCGCGACCAACGACGACAGCGCCTCGATGTCGATGACCGACCCCGGGATGGGGTCCTGATGACCGCCGGCGCCTTGCCCGCGCCGCGCCGCGCGCGGGCTGACCACTGGTCCGCGCAGCTGTCCCACGCGGTGATGGAACGGCCCAGGCGGACGCTGCAGATCGCCTTCGGCCTGGTCTGGCTCCTCGACGCGGCCCTGCAGTACCAGCCGTACATGTTCGGGCACGGGCTGGCCGACGAAATCATCGCGCCCACCGGACCCGGCTCCCCCGGCTGGGTGGCGAGCCCGGTGCACTGGACCGCGCGGTTCATCGACCACCAGACCGTGCTGCTCAACGTGCTGTTCGCCACGGTGCAGCTGGCCATCGCAGTGGGCCTGTTCTCCACCCGCACGGTACGACCGGCGCTGGTCGCGTCCTTCGTCTGGGCCGGCGCCCTGTGGTGGCTGGGCGAAGGCCTCGGGGGTGTCCTGGCCGGACCGGTCGCGCCCGCCGACGGGCTCCCCGGGGCCGCCGCCCTCTACCTGCTGCTGTCGGTGCTGCTGTGGCCGCCGCGGGCCGGGGCGGCCGGGCGGTCCGTGGCCGAGCGGAGCCCGCTGCGCTCCTGGGGCACCCGGGTCGGGTGGGTCGCGCTCTGGGGCTCGTTCGCCTTCGAGGCGCTACGCCCCGCGGACCGCGCGCCGTCGGCCCTGCACGACCTGGTCGCCGGCAACGCCGAGGGCGAGGCGGGCTGGGTGGCCGCGACCGCGCGGTGGGGGGCCGGCGGTCTCGCCCACCACGGCACCGAGGTCTCGATCGCCAGCGCCGTCGCGTTCGCGGTGGTCGCCCTAGTCGGCATCGCGCCGGTCGGCCGACGGCCGGCCCTCCTGCTGGCGATCGTCCTCGCCGGGCTGATCTGGGTCTTCGGAGAGGCGTTCGGCGAGATCGCCACCGGCGAGGCCACCGACCCGAACACGGGCCCGTTGCTGGCGCTGCTGGCGCTCGCGCTGTGGCCGACCCGCGCCGCCCGGTCGGGGCCGGCATGACCGTCCGCCGGCAGCGCCTGGCTGCCGCCGCGCTCGCCGTCCTGACCCTGCTGCCGCTGCTCTCGGCCTGCGGCCGCAGCGGCGGCGTGACTCAGACGGCCGCCGCCCAGATCAGCCCACCCATCGCCCTGCCGGCCGGCACCTTCACCGACACCACCGGCAAGCCGTACGACCTGCGCGCCCGGGACAGTGGAGTGATGACGCTGCTGTACTTCGGCTACACCAACTGCCCGGACGTCTGCCCGACCACCATGGCCGACATCGGCACGGCGCTGCGCTCCCTGCCGGTCAGCGTCAGCAAGGACCTGCAGGTGGTGTTCATCACGAGCGACCCCGCCCGGGACACGCCGTCGGTCCTGCGCAGCTGGCTGGCCAACTTCGACAGCGGGCTGCCCCGCCCGTTCGTGGGTCTGCGCACGTCGGTGGCCGCCGTCGACGCGTACGCCGCCAAGGTCGGCGTACCGCTGGAGCCCCCGACCACGGGCAAGAACGGCACGGTCGAGGTCACCCACGGCGCGGAGACGCTGCTGTTCTCCGCCGGCACCGAAGCGGCGAGCTACGTCTGGCTGCCCGGGACCACCTCGAGCCAGTACGCCGCAGACATCAGGACAATCCGCAGCCGCTCGGGCGGCTGAGGCCTTCCCGCGCCCGGCGAAGCTGTCAGCCGACGTACGCGGCCCGGACGACCGCCACCACGCGGGCCATCACCGCGGTCATGTCGAAGTCCTTCGGGGTGAAGACCGCGGCGACCCCCTGCGCCTCCAGCGCAGCCGCATCGGCGTCCGGGATGATCCCGCCGACGACCACCGGGACGTCGCCGGCGCCGGCGGCGCGCAGGCCCTCGAGCACCTGCGGGATCAGCTCCATGTGCGAGCCGGACAGGATCGAGAGCCCGACCACATGGACGTCCTCTTCGACCGCGGCGGCGACGATCTGCGCGGGCGTGAGCCGGATGCCCTGGTAGACCACCTCGAAGCCGACGTCGCGCGCCCGGACGGCGATCTGCTCGGCGCCGTTCGAGTGCCCGTCCAGACCCGGCTTGCCGACCAGCATCTTCAGCCGGCGGCCGAGCGCCCGGCCGGTCGCGGTGACTTCGGCGCGCACCGCGGCGATCGCCTCGCCCGAGCCGGTGACCGAGACGCCGCTGACCCCGGTCGGCGCGCGGTACTCCCCGAACGTGTCGCGCAGGGCCGCGCCCCACTCGCCGGTGGTCACGCCGACGCGGGCGCAGAGCAGCGACGCTGCCATCAGGTTGGTCCCCGTCTTGGCGTCGTCGCGGAGCCGGCGGAGGGCCTCGTCGACGGCCGCGACGTCCCGGTCTGCCTTCCACGCCGACACCGCCGCCGTCGCGATCGCCTCCGTCCGCGGGTCGACCGTCTGGATCGCGGCGTCGAGGTCGGCGAGCAGCGGGTTGGGTTCGGTGGTGGTGAACTGGTTCACCCCGACCACGACGTCCGCCCCCGCCTCCATCCGCTGGCGGCGCTCGGCGTGCGACCCGACCATCGCCTGCTTCATGTAGCCGGACTCGACGGCGGCGACCGCCCCGCCCATCGCCTGCACCTTGTCGATCTCGGTCCGGGCGTCGGCGCACATCGTCTCGACCTTGGCCGCCACGACGTGCGACCCGTCGAAAAGGTCGTCGTAGTCGAGCAGGTCCGTCTCGTACGCCAGGATCTGCTGGATCCGGAGCGACCACTGCTGGTCCCACGGGCGGGGCAGGCCCAGGGCTTCGTTCCACGCCGGCAGCTGGAGCGCCCGCGCCCGGGCGTCCCGGGAGAGGGTGACCCCCAGCGCCTCCAGCACGATCCGGATGACGTTGTTCTCCGGCTGGGCCTCGGTGAGCCCGAGCGAGTTGACCTGCACGCCGTAGCGGAAGCGGCGGTGCTTCGGGTCGGTCACGCCGTAGCGCTCGGCGGTGATCTCGTCCCACAGCCGCGTGAAGGCGCGCATCTTGCACATCTCCTCCACGAACCGCACGCCGGCGTTCACGAAGAAGGAGATGCGGGCGACGACGGCGCCGAACTGCTCCGGCGGCACCTGGCCGGCGTCCCGCACCGCGTCCAGCACGGCGATCGCCGTGCACAGGCTGTAGGCCAGCTCCTGCACGGGTGTGGCGCCGGCCTCCTGCAGGTGGTAGCTGCAGATGTTGATCGGGTTCCACGAAGGGATCTCGACGACCGTGTACGCGATCATGTCGGTGATCAACCGCAGCGACGGACCCGGTGGGAACACGTAGGTCCCGCGGCTCAGGTACTCCTTGACGATGTCGTTCTGGGTGGTTCCGGTCAGCTTCCGGATGTTCGCCGCGGGGTCCTCGCCGGCGGCCGTCGCCTGCTCCTCGGCCACCACCTGGTAGAGCGCCAGCAGCCACATCGCGGTGGCGTTGATCGTCATCGACGTGTTCATCGTGGCCAGCGGGATCGCGTCGAAGAGCGTCCGCATGTCGCCGAGGTGGCTGATCGGGACCCCGACCTTGCCCACTTCGCCGGCCGCCAGCTCGTCGCCCGGGTCGTACCCGGTCTGGGTCGGCAGGTCGAAGGCCACCGACAGCCCGGTCTGGCCCTTGGCGAGGTTACCCCGATAGAGCGCGTTCGAGGCGGTGGCCGACGAGTGTCCCGCGTACGTGCGCATCACCCAGGGCTTGTCCCGCGGCCGGCCGCTCTGGCTCATGGCGGTCATGCTAGGCGCAGCTCAGGCGGGGATGGAGGACTCCACCCGGCACTCCAGGATGCGGGCGAGGCGGGTCGCCACCAGCAGTCGGCGCAGTCCCGCCGACACCCCGACGAGCACCAGGGCCCTCCCCGCGCGCTGGGCGCGGCGGTGCGCACCGAGCAGTGCGCCGAGGGCCGTGGTGTCGCCCAGCTCGATGCCGGCCACGTCGACCAGCAGCTCGCCGATGCCGTGGGCGACGGCCACCCGCAGCTCGGTGCGGACGTCCGCGACGGTGTGCACGTCGAGCCGGCCCCGGAGCCGGACCCGCTCTCCCGGCACGACATGGGTGATCTCGAGCGCGGCAACCTCCGGGGGGAGGCTGAGGGCAGCCTGCTGCATCGTCGACCTGCTTTCGTCGCGTCGGGGAAGTAGACGCAGGACGGGCCGCCGAGGTTGCCCGTCCATGCCGGACCCACCCGGACTTCC
The DNA here is from genome assembly GCA_964245825.1 of uncultured bacterium. Lineage (GTDB taxonomy): Bacteria > Actinomycetota > Actinomycetes > Mycobacteriales > CAJCIY01 > CAJCIY01. The sequence goes on from CAXTNT010000016.1 coordinate 49,487, forward strand.
CAGGTGGCGAGCGGCCGCCTTGCAGTGTGCGCCGCGCGCCGACCGCCGGCGCTCAGGTGGGCAGGCGTGTCGCGGCCGGTGCAGACTGCGGTGGTGACCCCCGCGGACTACGTCAGCCCGGCTTTCGCCCTGCTGGTGGTGCTCCTGCTGGGCCTGTGCGGCCGATGGGTGTTCGCGCCGAACATCCGCCGCAACCGCAAGGACTACGGCCTGCTGGTGCCGGTCGCGACCATCACCGTCAAGGCCGACGCCGAGGCGGTCCGGGACCGGCTCCAGACCGCCGGCCTGCGCGCCACGCTCGGCGCCTCGCACACGATCACGCACGTGTCCGCGCAGGGCTTCGCGACCACCCAGCCCCCGGGCCACCACGTGCTGGTCTTCCCGCAGGACCTCGAGCGCGCCCGGAACGTCCTCTCCCCCTGAGCGCTCGACCCCGTACCTCCGGCCCCCCGTACCCCCATACCCCGTCGGATTGGGTCGGCGTGTTGTCGCGACGCGCCGACAGCGAGGGGCGATATACGTACCCAACTCGCGTCCGGGACCACGCAGCGACGAGCGCCGCACGGCCGCGTGAGGGCACGCGGCCTCCGGCGGGGAGTGATCCTAGCGGCGGGTGACGTCCGCGCCCAGGGCACGTAGCTGCGCGTCGAAGCCGGCGTACCCGCGGTCGACGTGACCGCTGTCGAACACCTCCGTCACCCCGTCAGCGACGAGCCCCGCGAGGATCAGCGCCGCGCCCGCGCGGATGTCGCTGACCTGCACCGGCGCCGAGGACAGCTGCCGCCGGCCGCGGACGCTCACGTGGTGGCCGCTCACCCGGACGTCGGCACCGAGCCGCGCCAGCTCGTCCACGAACGCGAAGCGACCGTCGAAGACGTTCTCGGTCAGCATCGACGGCCCGTCGCTGACGGCCTGCAGTGCAATGGCCAGCGGCTGCAGATCGGTGGGGAAGCCGGGATAGAACAGGGTCGAGACGTCCACCGGTCTGGGCCGGCGATCCATGCGTACGCGGAACCCGTCGGCCGTGAGATCCACCCGCGCGCCTGCCTCGGTGAGCTTGGTCAGCGGCATGTCGAGGTGCTCGGCACACGCGCGGTGCACCGTCACGTCGCCCCGGGTCATGACCGCCCCGATCGCAAAGGTGCCGGCGACGATCCGGTCGGGCACGGCCTCGTGCTCGACTGGGTGCAGACCCTCGACCCCCTCGATCGTCAGCGTGCTGGTGCCGATGCCGGCGACCTGCGCCCCCATCGCCGCGAGCATCGTGGCCAGGTCGGCGACCTCCGGCTCGCGCGCCGCGTTGTCGATCACGGTGGTGCCCTTGGCCAGGACGGCGGCCATCAGCAGGTTCTCGGTCGCCATCACGCTCGGGATGTCGAGCCAGATGGGGGCGCCGACGAGGGCACCGGCCTCGGCGACCACGTACCCGTGCTCGACGCCGATCTCGGCGCCCAGCCGGCTCATGCCCGCAAGGTGCAGGTCGATCTGGCGCGAGCCGATCGCGTCGCCGCCCGGCAGACCCACGCGCGCCCGCCCCCGGCGCGCCAGCAGCGGGCCGAGCACGACGAACGACCCGCGGATGCGACGTACCAGGTCGTAGTCGGCGACATCCCCCACCGTCTCCGGGACGTCGACCGTGACCACGCCGGTCGCGGCATCGTGGTTGGCCTCGGCCCCGAGCGACCGCAGCAGATCGCCCATGATGGCCACGTCGAGGATGTCGGGGACGTTGGTCAGCGTGCTGCGGCCCGGGGCGAGCAGGGTCGCCGCCAGCAGCTTCAGGACGGAGTTCTTCGCGCCGTGGACGGTGACCTCGCCCGCCAGCCGGGCGCCACCGTGGACCACGAAGCGGTCGAACGTCCGGGCGTTCGTCACCCCGACAGCGTACGGGCGCACTGCCTAGGCTTGCCCTCATGGCCGTGCACCTGACCCGGATCTACACCCGTACCGGCGACGACGGGACGACCGCACTCGGGGACATGTCGCGGACGCGCAAGACCGGGGCGCGGGTAGGCGCCTATGCCGACGTGGACGAGACCAACGCCGCGATCGGTGCCGTCCTGGCGCTCGGTGGCGACGAGATCCCGCCGTCGGTGCGGGCGCTGCTGGCCCAGGTGCAGAACGACCTGTTCGACGTCGGCGCCGACCTCTGCACGCCGATCGCCGCGGACCCGCAGTACCCGCCGCTGCGCATCACCCCGGCGTACGTGGACCGGCTGGAGGTGGCCTGCGACGAGCACAACGCAGCGCTGGCCAAGCTGGACAGCTTCCTGCTGCCGGGTGGTACGCCCGGGGCTGCGCTGCTGCACGTGGCGCGGACGACCGCGCGGCGGGCCGAGCGCTCGGTATGGCTGCTGGTCGAGGCCGAGCCCGAGACCACCTCGGCGCTGCCCGCGCGCTACCTGAACCGGCTCTCGGACCTGCTGTTCATCCTCGGGCGGTTGGCCAACCCGGGCGGGGATGTGCTCTGGCGGCCAGGCGGCGACCAGCCGGGCTGAGCGGCGAGCTCAGCTGCGGCCGGCGAACCTCGCGGCGGCCACGGCGGGCAGGCCACCGGCTTCGAGGGGCCACGCGCGTCGAGCCGTTCGACCTTGTGCACACCGCTGGGGCAGAAAGGCGTGCACAGCGGCGGTCCGCTCGACCCTGTGCACGCCGCGGCCGCAGCGAGGACGCGCAGGCGGGGTGGGCAGCGGCGCCGGGTGAGTCGCGTGGCGGGGTGGGCAGCGGCGCGGGGTGAG
>CAXTNT010000017.1:0-43193 GCA_964245825.1 uncultured bacterium
CCACTCGTCCCAGATCGTGACCCCGTGCTCCTGCAGCCACCGGACGTTGCTCTCCCCCCGCAGGAACCACAGCAGCTCATGCGCGATCGACCGCCAGTGCACGTATTTGGTCGTGATCAGTGGGAAGCCGGCTGCGAGGTCGTAGCGGAGCGCCCGGGCGAACAGGCTGCGGGTGCCGGTGCCGGTGCGGTCGCTCTTCTCCGCCCCCTGCGCCAGGACGTCGCGCAGGAGTTCTTCGTACTGCCGGTCTGGCTGGGACACGGACCGTCCTCGCTGCTCGCGGGCGCACCGGCCGACGGGGGAAGTGGCGCGTGCGGGACAGGCTAGCCGCGGGCTGCGACGCAGCATCCGGGTGCAGGATGTGCCGGTGGCCGACGGCGCGTTCGTGCGGCTGGCGCTGCCCCGGGACGTCGCCGCGGTGGGGGCCGTCCAGGCACGGGCCTGGCGCGAGGCGTACGCGGACCTGCTGCCCCCGCTGGTCCTCGCCCGGCTGGAGGCCACCGCGACCGCCCAGTGGGCGGAGGCTGTGACCCGCCCGCCCACCTCGGCCGACCACCTGCTCGTGGCCCTCGCCGACGGGGTGGTGAGCGCCTTCGCGGCGGTCTCGCCCGCGGACCCCGAGGACGGCGGTCCCATCGAGGTCGGCGTCCTCGCCGTCCTCGCCGTGGACCCGCCGCGCCGGGGCGAGGGGCACGGCAGCCGGCTGCTCGCCGCCGTCGCGGACACGCTGCGGGCGGACCGCTTCGGCCGGGCCGTCTGCTGGCTGCCCGAAGGCGACGAGCCGCAACGTGCGTTCCTCGCCGGCGCCGGCTGGGCCGACGACGGCGGCCGGCGGGAGCTGGACATGGGCGCCGCGGCGATGACGCAGGTGCGCCTGGTCACCGACCTGCGCGGCGGCTAGAGGCCGTAGGTCTCCAGCAGTCGCAGCCAGACCTCACTGATCGTCGGGTACGACGGGACGGCGTGCCAGAGCCGCGACAGCGGCACCTCGCCCACCACGGCGACGGTCGCGGCGTGCAGCATCTCCCCCACGGCCGCGCCGACCATCGTCACGCCGACCACGACCTCGCGGCCGGCGTCGACGACGAGCTTGGCGTGGCCGGCGTAGCCGTCGGCGTACACCGCCGCGCCCGCGACGCCACCGATGTCGTACTCCGCGGTCCGGACGTCGAGGCCGGCGGCCCGCGCCTGCTTCTCGGTCAGCCCGACGGCAGCGACCTCCGGCTCGCAGAAGACCACCTGCGGCACGGCGGCGTGGTCGGCGGTCGCCGCGTACCGGCTCCAGGCACCGGTCTCGACCGGCCCCCCCTTGGCCCGGGCGGCGATCACGTCGCCGGCGGCGCGCCCCTGGTACTTGCCCATGTGGGTGAGCAGCGCCCGATGGTTGCAGTCCCCCGCCGCGTACAGCCAGTCGAATCCGTCGACCAGCATGGTGTCGTCGACGTCGAGCCAGTGCCCCGGCTCGAGCCCGACGGTCTCCAGACCGACGTCGCCGGTCCGGGGGGTGCGGCCCACCGCGACGAGCAGCTCGGCGGCGGTGATCTCGACGCCCGTGTCGGTGCCGATGGTGACACCGCGCGGGCCACGCCGGACCGACGTCGCCTTCGTCCCCGCGTGCAGGGTCACGCCCTTGTCCTGAAGCGCCTGGGTGACCGCCTCGCCGACGAAGGGCTCGTACGTGCCGAGCAGCCCGCCGCCGCCCTCGATCACGGTGACCTGCGCGCCGAGTGCGTGGAAGGCGGTGGCCATCTCCACTCCGATCACGCCCCCGCCGAGGATGGCGATCGAGGCCGGGACGTCCTGGACGCCGGTCGCCTCGCGCGAGGTCCACGGCGCCGCGTCGGCCAGCCCGTCGATCGGCGGGACGAGGGCGTCGGAGCCGACCGCGAGCACCACTGCGTGGGTAGCGGCGATCTCGGTGACCGTGCCGTCGGCGGCGGTGACGGCGACCTGCCTGGGTCCGGTCAGCCGGCCGGTGCCGCGGAGCAGGTCGATGTGCGCGCCGGCCAGCCACTGCACCTGGCTCTCGTCCGACCAGTGCGAGGTGAAGCCGTCGCGGCGGGCGAGGACCTTCGCGACGTCGAGCTTGCCGGTGACGGCCTGCGTCGCGCCGTCGACCGCGCGCGCCTCGCTGAGCGCCTGCGGCGGGCGGAGCAGTGCCTTGCTCGGCATGCAGGCGTAGTACGAGCACTCACCGCCGACCAGCTCGACCTCCACCACGCAGGCCGTCAGGCCGCCCTGCACCGCGCGGTCGGCCACGTTCTCACCGGTCGACCCGGCCCCGATCACCACGACGTCGTACGTGCGCTGCTCGGGCATGGGCCCTCCGGGGCGATCGGGCGGTGGGGGTCGGTCGGGTCGGTGCGACGCGGCGGTCAGCCGGCGGCGCGGCGGTCAGACGCGGCGCGGCGTGCCGTGAGCCGCTCGGCCGCCCGGCCGGACGCACCGGCGAGCCCGGCCGCCGCGACGACCGCGCCCCACCCGTAGCAGGCGACGGCGATCCGGCGGCGTACCGCGGGGTCGACGAGGGCGCCGGACAGGATGGAGCCGAGCACCGCGTCGCCCGCCACATGGGTGGCCATGACGGTGGTCCGGGCTCGGCCGGCGGGCAGCAGCGCCATCGCCAGCCCGGAGGCGAGGTCGCGCGCGCCGATCGTCTGCGACAGCATCACCATGGACGGTGGCGTCTCGCCGATCGCGTCGGTCTGACCGAGTGACCTGGCCAGCAGTGCGGGCCGCGCGACGGACAGGACCCCGAAGGCCGCGGTGAGCACGCCGACCGCCCGCGGTGCGTGTCGCAACATCCAGACCTCCTCGTCGGATCGGCGTCAACCTACAGGCCGGGCTACTGCTCGAGCAGGGCGTCGAGTCCGACGGTCAGCCCGGGACGGCCGAGCACGGCGCGGACAGCGAGCAGCACGCCGGGCATGAACGAGGCCCGGTCGTAGGAGTCGTGCCGGATCGTCAGCGTCTCCCCCGGCCCGCCCAGGAGCACCTCCTGGTGCGCGACGAGTCCGGTGACCCGGACGGAGTGCACGGGGATGCCCGCCACCCGCGCCCCGCGCGCGCCGGGAAGGGCGTCGGTGGTCGCATCGGGGCCGGCCGGGTCGAGACCGGCCGCACGTCGCGCGGCGGCGACCAGCTCGGCGGTCCGTCGGGCGGTGCCCGACGGCGCATCCACCTTGTCCGGGTGGTGCAGCTCGACGATCTCGACGGCCTCGAAGTGGGGGGCGGCCAGGGCGGCCAGCCGCATCAGCAGCACGGCCCCGATGCCGAAGTTGGGGGCGACCACGACGCCCTGGGAAGGCCTGCCCTGCAGCTCGTCCCGCAGGACGGACAGCCCCCTCTCGTCGAGGCCGGTGGTGCCCACCACGCAGGACAGGCCCGCCGCCAGGCACCACCGCACGTTCGCCAGCACCGCGTCGGGTCGGGTGAAGTCGACCACCACCTGGGCGGCGCGCAGCGGGTCACGGGGTTCGCCGACGTCCACCGCGGCGACCAGCTCCAGGTCGGGGGCGGCCCCGACCGCGCGGACGACCTCCGCGCCCATCCGCCCGCGGGCGCCCAGCACTCCTACCGTGATCACGACCGGCCGGACCCGCTCGGGCGGCCGCCGGTCGGGGTCGGCAGGTTCGATGCGTACCGGATGTCGGGGTTGGGTCCGGCCATCGCCGTCTCAGCCGGACCGAACCCCGACAAAACCGGCCGTGGGCCCCAGCGGCCGGACAGCAGCGGCAGTAGGCCCGCGCGGCCGGACACCAGCGGCCGCGGCCGCAGGCCCCAGCGGCCGGACACCAGCGGCCGCGGAGGTGCGGCGACGGAGCTCACGCGACCAGCGACTGGAGGTCGACGCCCTTGGGCGCCGGCCCGACGAGCGCGAGCGAGGGACGGGCGCCGAGGACCTCGGCCGCGACCTCCCGGACGTCGTCGGCACTGACGGCCTCGATCCGTCCGAGCAGCTCCGCGACCGTCGGCAGCTCGCCGTAGACCAGCTCCGACTTCCCGAGACGCGTCATCCGGGCGCCGGTGTCCTCCAGGCCCAGGACCAGGCCGCCGCGGACCTGGCCGCGGCCGAGGGCCAGCTCGTCGTCGGACAGGCCGCGGGCAGCCACGTCCGCCAGCTCGTCCCGGCAGATCTGGAGCACCTCGCGGGTACGCCGCGGCTGGCAGCCGACATAGATCCCGAACAGCCCCGAGTCGGCGTACGCGGAGGTGAACGAGTAGACGCTGTAGGCGAGGCCGCGCTTCTCCCGGACCTCCTGGAACAGCCGGCTCGACATGCCGCCACCGAGCGCCGCGTTCAGCACCGCCAGGGCCATCCGCCGCTCGTCGGTCCGGGCGATCGAGGGCGTACCGAGGACCAGGTTGACCTGACCGGTGCGCGCCTCCACCGCCACCACGGTGCCGCCCCGCGGTCGGGTCGCCTTCGGTGCCGCCAGCCCGGGTACGTCGGTGGGGGCGTACGCCGAGAAGGCCTTGCGCACCAGCCGCAGCGCCGCCGCATGGTCGAGGTTGCCGCTGATCGCGACGACGGTCTCGCTGGGCGCGTACCCCCGCCGCCAGTACCGCGCGATGGTCTCCCGGGAGATGGCGCCGATCGACTCCTCGCTGCCCAGGATCGGCCGGCCGAGCGGGCCGTCACCGTAGAGCGCGCCGGCGAAGACGTCGTGCACCGCGTCGGCGGGCTCGTCGCCGTGCATGGCGATCTCCTCGAGGATCACGCCGCGCTCCGCCTCGACGTCGGCGCCGGCCAGCAGCGAGGCGAACACCATGTCGGTGATCGCATCGACCGCGAGCGGGAGATCGGTGTCCAGCACCCGGGCGTAGAAGCAGGTGTAGTCCTTGGCCGTGTACGCGTTGAGCTCGCCGCCGACCCGGTCGAAGGCGGCGCTGATCGACAGCGCATCGCGTCGCGGCGTGCCCTTGAACAGCAGGTGCTCGAGGTAGTGGCTCGCGCCCGCCTGGCGGCGGGTCTCGTGCCGGGAGCCCACGCCGACGAATAGGCCGTAGGACACCGAGCGGACACCGGGGACGCTCTCGGTGACCACCCGGACCCCCCCGGGCAGGAAGGAGCGGCGGACGGTCGAGCCGTCCGCCGCTGCCGTCGCTCTGCCCACGGGCCTGTTGCTCGTGCTGCTACTGCGCAGCCGCCCCGACCGGGGCGTCGTCGGCCACCGGCGCGAGGCTGATCTTGCCCCGGCTGTCGATCTCGTTGATCTCGACCTGGATCTTCGACCCCACCGGGGTCACGTCGTCGACGTTCTCGACCCGCTTGCCACCGGCCAGCTGCTTGAGCTTGCTGATGTGCAGCAGGCCGTCGCGGCCGGGAGTCAGCGACACGAAGGCGCCGAACGTCGTGGTCTTGACCACGGTGCCGAGGTAACGCTCCCCGACCTCGGGCATCTGCGGGTTGGCGATCGCGTTGATCGCCGCCCGCGCCGCCTCCGCCGACGGGCCGTCGGTCGCACCGATGTAGATGGTCCCGTCGTCCTCGATCGAGATCTGGGCGCCGGTGTCGTCCTGGATCTGGTTGATCGTCTTGCCCTTCGGGCCGATCACCTCACCGATCTTGTCGACGGGGACCTGCACGCTGATGACCCGGGGGGCGTACGGGCTCATCTCGTCCGGGGCGTCGATCGCCTCGTTCATCACGTCGAGGATGGTCAGGCGCGCGTCGCGGGCCTGCTTGAGCGCCGCGGCCAGCACCGCGGACGGGATGCCGGCGAGTTTGGTGTCCAGCTGCAGGGCGGTGACGAACTCCTTGGTGCCGGCGACCTTGAAGTCCATGTCGCCGAAGGCGTCCTCCGCACCGAGGATGTCGGTCAGGGCCACGTACTGCAGGCCGCTGTCCCCCTCGTAGCCGATGAGGCCCATGGCGATGCCGGCGACCGGGGCCTTGAGCGGCACGCCGGCGTTCAGCAGCGACATCGTCGAGGCGCACACCGAGCCCATCGAGGTGGAGCCGTTGGACCCGAGCGCCTCCGAGACCTGGCGGATGGCGTACGGGAACTCCTCGCGGCTGGGCAGCACCGGGACCAGCGCACGCTCCGCGAGCGCACCGTGCCCGATCTCGCGCCGCTTCGGCGAGCCGACGCGGCCGGTCTCGCCGGTGGAGTAGGGCGGGAAGTTGTAGTTGTGCATGTAGCGCTTGCGGGTGATCGGCGAGAGCGTGTCGAGCTGCTGCTCCATCCGGAGCATGTTGAGCGTCGTGACGCCCAGGATCTGCGTCTCACCGCGCTCGAACAGCGCGCTGCCGTGCACCCGCTGGAGCACCTCGACCTCGGCCGACAGCTCGCGGATGTCGGTAACGCGACGGCCGTCGATGCGGACGCCCTCGGTCACGATCCGCTTGCGGACCAGCTTCTTGGTGAGCGCGCGGACGGCGCCGCCGACCTCCTTCTCCCGGCCCTCGAACTGCGCACCGACCTTGTCGGCGGCGAGGACCTTGATCCGGTCCAGCTCGGCCTCGCGCTCGACCTTGCCGGCGATCTTGAGCGCGGCGTCCAGCTCGCCCTCGACCGCCCCGGTGACGGCGTCCAGGACGTCGTCCTGATATTCCAGGTAGACCGGGAACTCGGCCACCGGCTTGGCCGCCTTGGCGGCCAGCTCGGACTGCGCGCGGCAGAGCGCGGCGATGGTGGGCTTGGCCGCCTCCAGACCGGACGCCACGACCTCTTCGGTCGGCGCGGTGCCGCCGCCGGCGACGAGCTCGATGGACTTCTCGGTCGCCTCGGCCTCGACCATCATGATCGCGACGTCGCCGCCCTCGAGCAGCCGTCCCGCCACGACCATGTCGAAGGTCGCGCCGGCCAGTTGGCTGTGCGTCGGGAACGCGACCCAGTCGCCGCCGATCAGCGCGACGCGGGTGGCGCCCACCGGGCCGGAGAAGGGCAGGCCGGAGAGCATCGTCGAGGCGCTGGCCGCGTTGATGGCGACGACGTCGTAGGGGGTCTCCGGGTTCAGCGCCATGATCGTGCCGACGACCTGGACCTCGTTGCGCAGGCCCTTCTTGAAGGTCGGGCGCAGCGGCCGGTCGATCAGCCGACAGGTGAGGATGGCGTCGGTGGAGGGGCGACCCTCGCGGCGGAAGAACGAGCCGGGGATCTTGCCCGCGGCGTACATCCGCTCCTCGATGTCGACCGTGAGCGGGAAGAAGTCGAACTGGTCCTTGGGCTTCTTGCCGAAGGTGGTGGCCGACAGGATCATCGTCTCGCCCAGGTAGGCGACGGCGGAGCCGGCGGCCTGCCGGGCGAGCCGCCCGGTCTCGAACCGGAGCTGCAGCGTGCCGTGCGAGCCGTTGTCGATCTCGGCGACGGCTTCGACCGCGCCGTCCATGACGGGGGGCATCTCGCCCACGCCGGTCGGCGCGTTGGCGCCGGGGGTGATGGTGGTGCTCAAGAGGTGGTTCTCCTCGTACGTCGGCCGCACCGGCGACGCGGGGGCCGGTCTTCGATCGAAGCGTCCGGGATCAGAAGCCCGGAGGCCACCACCGAGGACCGGGCGCCTGGGCGCCGCCGGCCGGCGGGGCCGCGTCGCCGGGTGGCGACGCGGTGCCGCGCGCCGCGCGGTCGCGGCACGCGGGAGGTGCTAGCGCCGCAGACCGAGCCGCTCGATGAGCGAGCGGTAGCGGGTGATGTCGGTCTTGGCGAGGTAGTTCAGCAACCGACGACGGCGGCCCACGAGCAGCAGCAGGCCGCGGCGGCTGTGGTGGTCGTGCTTGTGCAGCTTCAGGTGCTCGGTGAGGTCCGAGATCCGCCGGGTGAGCATCGCCACCTGGACCTCGGGAGAGCCGGTGTCGCGCTCGACCGTCGCGTACTCGGTCATGATCGTCTGCTTGGTCTCGGCGGCGAGCGCCATGCGTCGTCCTGCTCTCTGCTGTCCGGGTGCGTGCTCCGGGTCGTCGTCACCGGGTCGTGGAACCGCACGGCCGCGCGCGGCGGTTGACTCCCAGGGTATCAGCCGTCGGCCGATCCGGCCGCGAGCACCGCGCGGGTGGCCTCCACGTCCCGGCCGATCTGCGCCACCAGGTCGGCGACGTCGTCGTAGCGCTCGGTCCCGCGCAGCCGGGCCACCACGTCCAGGCCCACCCGCTCGCCGTAGAGGTCGCCGTCGAAGTCCAGCACGAACGCTTCCACCCGGCGCTCGGTGCCCGCGAACGTCGGGTTGGTGCCGATGGAGATCGCCGCGGCCAGGCGCTGACCACCGGGCCGGACCAACCAGCCGGCGTACACGCCGTCGGCCGGAATGGCCGCCGCGGGCGGGGTCTGCACGTTGGCCGTCGGATAACCCATCTTCCGGCCGCGGGCGTCGCCGCGCACGACCACGCCCTCGACGCGGTGCGACCGGCCGAGGGCGGCGGCGGCCGCCGCGACGTCGCCCGCGGCCACCAGCGCACGGATCGCGGTGGAGGAGTAGCGGGTTCCCCCGCCCACGACGATGGGCACTCCCTCGACCGCGAAGCCGTAGGTCTCACCCAGCTCCGTCAGGGTCGAGAGGTCGCCCGAGGCCCGGGCGCCGAAGCGGAATTTCGCGCCGACCACCACCGCGGAGGCATGCAGCCGCTCGACGAGCACCGTGTGCGCGAACTCCGCCGGCGTGAGCCGGGAGAACTCCGCGGTGAACAGCAGCACGCAGAGCACGTCGGCGCCGAGCTCTGCGATCAGCTCGGCCTGCCGCTGCGGGCTGGTCAGCACCGCCGGGTGGGTGCCGGGTCGGATGACCTCGCTGGGGTGCGGGTCGAAGGTCAGGACGACGGCAGGCACGCCCAGCTCGCGGGCCCGCGCCACGGCTCGGCCGACGATCACCCGGTGCCCGCGGTGCACCCCATCGAAGACACCGATGGTGACCACGCAACGTCCCCACCCGGAGGGCATCGACTCCAGGCCGCGCCAGCGCTGCACGCCGCCACGGTAGCGACCCCGCGTCAGGCCGGGGCGAACACGACCAGCGGGTGCGCCCGGCCGTCGCGGTCGCAGAGCAGCGCCAGGACCGCCCCGTCGGGGCCGAACGCGCCGACGGGGCCGGGCAGGCCGGTGGGGGTGAGCGCGCGGCCGTGGCGGACGTCGGCGGTCTGCGCGTCGTCCAGGTGGCGGCGGGGGAACGCGCCGGCCACCGCCGCGGCCAGCGGGACCAGCGGCAGCGCCCCGCCGGCCTCCTCGAGCGCGCCGAGGGCGGCTAGCGGCGCTGCGGCGGCGAGGTCGAACGCCCCGACGCGGGTACGCCGCAGCGCACACAGGTGGGCCCCCGTGCCCAGCGCCGCCCCGAGGTCGCGGGCCAACGCCCGGATGTAGGTGCCCGACGAGCAGGTCACCGCGACCCGCAGCACGTCGCCGTCCACCCCGAGCAGGTCGAACCGCGACACCGACGCCGTCCGGGCCGCCAGCTCGACGGTCTCGCCCGCCCGCGCCCGGGCGTACGACCGGCGCCCTTCGACCTTGATCGCGCTGAAGGCTGGCGGCACCTGGCTGATCGTCCCGGTCAGCGCGGCCATCGCCACCCGTACACCCGCCAGGTCCCAGGGGGCGGCGGAGCGGGTGACCTCGACTCCGTCCGCGTCGTCGGTGTCGGTGCTGACGCCCAGCCGGATGCCGGCGTCGTAGTCCTTGTCGTGGGCGGCGAGGTAGCCCAGGAGCCGGGTGGCCCGGCCGAGGCCCAGCACGAGCAGCCCGGTCGCCATCGGGTCGAGAGTGCCGGCATGCCCGACCCGGCGGGTACGGGCAAGCCGCCGCACCCGGGCGACGACGTCGTGGGACGTCCAGCCCGCGGGCTTGTCGACGACGAGCAGCCCCTCGGGGCCGGTCACTCCTGCTCGTCGGCGCCGTGTCGGTACGGGTCGGGCTCGCCGGCCGGGGCCTTGCCCGCCCGCACCTGGGCGACGGTCGCATCGGCCGCCCGCGCCTCGGCGAGCAGCTCCTCCACCCGCCGCGCGTCGGCCGGCACGATGTCGGGGACGAAGGCGATGGTGGGCGTGAAGCGCACGCCGAGCGCACGCCCCACCGCGGCGCGCACCAGCCCCGTGGCGGAGACGAGGGCGGCGGACGACTCGTTCCACGCGGTCTCGTCCCCGTACACGGTGTAGAAGACCGACGCTTCACGCAGGTCCGGCGTGACGCGGGCGTCGGTGATCGTCACCAGCGCCAACCTCGGGTCCTTGACCTGCCGCTCGAGCGTCTCGGCCGCCAGCTGCCGGATGCGCACCGCCAGCTTGCGGGCGCGGGCCCGGTCCACCATCGCTCCTCCATTACCTCACGCCTCACGTCACGCATCACGTGCGCGTCTCGGGTCAGTCGTCCAGGTCGTGCAGCTGGCGCCGCGCGGACAGCACCTCCACCTCCGGGTGACCGAGCAACAGCCGCTCGCACCCGTCCAGCACGTCGCGGACATGCGCCCCGTCCGCCGCCACCACCGCGACGCCCACGAGTGCCCGCCGGTGCAGCTCGAGGTGGCCGGCCTCCGCGGCCGACACGCCGAATCGGCGCTGCAGCTCGGCCACGATCGGCCGGACGACCGACCGCTTCTCCTTCAGCGAGTGCACGTCGCCGAGCAGCAGGTCGAGGGCCAGCGCACCGGTCACCACCGGGTCAGTCCCGCGGCTTCTCCCGCAGCTCGAAGGTCTCGATCACGTCCTCGACCTTGATGTCGTTGTACGACCCGAGCCCGATGCCGCACTCGTAGCCGTCCCGGACCTCGGTGGCGTCGTCCTTGAAGCGGCGCAGCGAGTCGACCGTGAGGTTGTCGGCGACGACCACCCCGTCGCGCAGCAGCCGCGCCTTGGCGTTGCGGGTGATGACGCCCGACCGCACCAGCGACCCGGCGATGTTGCCGGCACGCGGCACCCGGAACACCTCGCGGACCTCGGCCGTACCGAGCTGCACCTCCTCGTAGATCGGCTTGAGCAGCCCCTTGAGCGCCGCCTCGATGTCGTCGATCGCCGCGTAGATGACGTTGTAGTAACGGATCTCCACACCCTCGCGGTCGGCGAGCTCGCCGGCTTTCCCCTGGGGTCGGACGTTGAAGCCGAGGATCACCGCGTCCGAGGCCGAGGCCAGCATGACGTTGGTCTCGGTGATCGCGCCGACGCCCCGGTCGATGATCCGCAGCGACACCTCGTCACCCACGTCGATCTTGAGCAGCGCGTCCTCGAGCGCCTCCACGGAACCGGAGACGTCGCCCTTGAGGATGAGGGTGAGCTCGTTCTTCGCGCCTTCCTTGAGCTGGTCGAAGATCGACTCGAGTGTCGGCCGACGGCGGGCCATCGCCAGGCCGGCGTTGCGCTCGCGTGCCTGCCGCTGGTCGGCGATCTGCCGGGCGACCCGGTCCTCCGGGACCACCAGCATGTTGTCGCCGGCGCCGGGCACCGAGGTGAAGCCCAGCACCTGCACGGGTCGGGCCGGGCCGGCCTCCTGAACGGTGTCGCCGTGCTCGTCGAACATCGCCCGGACGCGCCCGAAGGCGTCGCCCGCCACGATCGAGTCGCCGATCCGGAGCGTGCCGCGCTGAACCAGCACGGTCGCCACCGGACCGCGGCCGCGGTCGAGGTGGGCCTCGATCGCCACGCCCTGGGCGTCGACGTTCGGGTCGGCCTGCAGCTCCAGCGCCGCGTCGGCGGTCAGCAGGACTGCCTCGAGCAGCTCGTCGATGCCGGTACGGGCCTTCGCCGAGACGTCCACGAACAGGGTCTGGCCGCCGTACTCCTCGGCGACCAGGCCGTACTCGGTGAGCTGACCGCGCACCTTGGCCGGGTCCGCGCCCTCCTTGTCGACCTTGTTGACCGCCACGACGATCGGCACGTTGGCCGCCTGGGCGTGGTTCAGCGCCTCGATGGTCTGCGGCTTCACCCCGTCGTCCGCGGCGACCACGAGGATCGCGATGTCGGTGACCTGGGCACCACGGGCACGCATGGCCGTGAAGGCCTCGTGGCCCGGGGTGTCGATGAAGGTGATCAGCCGGTCGCTGACCTTGTTCAGCACCTGGTAGGCACCGATGTGCTGGGTGATGCCGCCGGCCTCGCCGCTCACCACGTCCGCGGAGCGGATCGCGTCGAGCAGCTTGGTCTTGCCGTGGTCGACGTGGCCCATCACGGTGACGACCGGGGGCCGGGGCACGAGGTCGGCATCATCGGCGTAGTCGCCGCCGAACTCCAGGTCGTAACGGGCCAGCAGCTCCGCGTCCTCCTCGCCCGGGGTGACGATCTGCACCTCGTAGCCGAGCGTCACGCCGAGCAACTGCAGCAGGTCGTCGGTGACCGACTGGGTCGCGGTGACCATCTCGTTGAGCTGGGTCAGCGCGACCTGCACCAGCGAGGCCGGGTTGGCGTCGATCTTGTCGGCGAAGTCGGCGAGGGAGGCGCCGCGGGGCAGCCGTACCGTCTCACCCTGACCGCGCGGGGCCCCGGACTCGAAGGTCGGGGCGGCGAGGTTGTCGAACTCCTGCCGCTTCGCCCGCTTGGACTTGCGCTGCTTGCCACGCGGTGCACCGGGCCGGCCGAACGCGCCGGCCGTACCGCCGCCGCGACCGCGGGCGCCGGGGCCGCCGGGGCGGCCGCCGAAGCCGCCACCACCGCCGCTGGGACGGCCCGCGAAACCGCCACCGCCACCGCCGGCGCCGCCGGGACGGCCGGCGAACCCGCCGGCACCGCCCCCGCCGCCGCTGCCGGGACGGCTGCCGAAGCCGCCGGTACGAGGCCCGCCGGGGAAGGTCCCCGGACCGGGGGCCGGCAGACCGGGACGCGGCAGGCCCGGTCGGGGGGTGCCGGGACGCGGCGGCATGCCGGGGCGGGGGCCGCCGGGACCGGCGGCACCCGGACGTGGCGGCATGCCCGGCGCAGGGGCGGGCCGCGGCAGCGACGCGGGGCTGGTGAAGGGGTTGTTGCCCGCCGGCCGCTGGCCTGGAGGGCGCGGTCCCCCCGGGCGCGGACCGCCCGGCGCGGGAGCCCGCGCCGGTACGCCGGGGACCGGCGGCGCGGGCGGCGCAGCGGCGGGCACCGACGGCGCGGCCGGCGCGGGTGGCGCGGGTGGCGCGGCCGACACCGGCGCCGCCACCGGCGGCTGCGGGGCCGGCTCGGCCACCACCGGCGCAGCGGGCGGGGGGGCGAGGTCGGGCACGGCCGCCGCCTCGGGGACCGCGACGGGCGCCGACGCGGCGACGGCGGCCTTCTTGGCTGGCGCCGGCGCGGCCTGCGCCACCGACGGGAACGCCTCGCGCAGTCGCCGGGCGACGGGCGGTTCGATGGTGGACGAGGCGCTCTTGACGTACTCGCCGTGGTCCTTGAGCCACGTCAGCAGGGTCTTGCTCTCCAGCCCGAACTCCTTGGCGAGTTCGTGCACGCGGGCCTTGCCAGCCACAGTTCTCCTTGTCTTGGCCGGCGGTCCCCCGCGCGGCCGAACTACCGGGACATCGTCATCGGGAGCTGACGCTCATCGAGAACTCATCGGATCGGGTCGCCCTGCTTCCGCTCTCTGGCGACGTCGGCGGTGCTGCCGGCGCCGTGGTGCTGCCGTGCTCGAGGTACGCCGCGAGCCGGGTGGCGTCGAACGGCCCCGGTGCGCGGAACGCGCGGGACCAGGCTCGACGCCGCTCGGCGAGCGTCAGGCACCCGGGAACGAGGTGCAGGTGCGCACCCCGGCCGCCGAGGCGCCGCAGCAGGTCGGGGACGAGCACGCCCTCGACCGCCACCACCCGGAGCAGATCGGACCGGGCCTCGCGTCCGCGACACCCCACGCACGTGCGCAACGAGGGCGGGCGCAACCCGGTCGACACAGGAGACTACCTCGTGCCGGCAGTGCTCACGCCCGGCACGCTCTCCGGTCCAGCGGGGGCGGTGTCGCTGCGGATGTCGATGCGGCAGCCGGTCAGTCGGGCGGCGAGTCGCGCGTTCTGACCCTCACGGCCGATCGCGAGCGAGAGCTGGTAGTCGGGCACCACCACGCGCACCTGGCGGGTGGCTGCGTCCACGACCTCGGCCGAGAGCACCGTCGCCGGAGACAGGGCGTGCGCCACGAACGTCGCCGGCTCAGCCGACCAGTCGACGATGTCGATCTTCTCGCCGTTCAGCTCCGCGACCACCGTGCGCACGCGCTGACCCAGCGGCCCGATGCAGGCGCCACGCGGGTTGACGCCCGGGGTGGTGGCCCGCACGGCGATCTTCGTCCGATGACCCGCCTCCCGCGCCAGCGCGGCGATCTCGACCGCACCGGCCTCCACCTCGGGCACCTCGAGCGCGAACAGGGCGCGGACGAGGTTCGGGTGGCTGCGCGAGACCGTGACCTGCGGCCCGCGGAGGCCGCGGACGACCTGCACCACCAGCACCTTCATACGGGTGTTGTGGGCATACCCCTCACCGGGGACCTGCTCTGACGGCGGCAGGGTCGCCTCCACGTTGCCGAGATCGACCAGCACCACCCCGGTGTCCAGCCGCCGACCGACGTGCATGGCCACGACGCCGCCGACGAGATCGCCCTCCTTGCCGGCGTACTCGGAGTGCACGCTCTCGTCGCGGGCCTCGCGCAGCCGCTGGAAGACGACCTGCTTGGCGGTCATGGTCGCGATCCGGCCGAAGTTGGCGGGGGTGTCGTCCCATTCCCGCACCACCTCGCCGTCCTCGCCGAGCTTCTGGGCCCAGACCACGACGTCGCCGCTCTTGCGGTCCACCGAGACCCGGGCGTGCGGCTCGGCGCCCTCGCCGTGCCGGTACGCCGACAGCAGCGCGGTCTCCAGCGCCTCCACCACGGTGGACAGCGGCAGGTCCCGCTCCCGGACCAGCCCCTTGAGGAGGCTGATGTCGATGTTCACGAGAGGTCCTCGGCCGGCTCCGGCGCGACGCGTCGGAACTCCAGCTGCACGACGGCGCGGGCCACCTCGTCGTAGCCGACCCGGACCGGGCTGCCGTCGACGTCCAGATCGGCGCCCGTCTCGTCGGCCGAGACCAGGCGGCCGGTGACCGAGCCCGCGCCTCGGCGTCGTACCTCCACCAGCCGGCCCGACGCCCGTCGCCAGTGCCGCGGCGCGGTCAGCGCCGCGGTGGCGCCACGGCTGCTGACCTCCAGCGTGTACGCGTCCCGCAGCGCCGTGGGAAGGTCGCCGTCGCAGGCGTCGAGGACGGCGGACACGATCCGGCTGGCCTCGGCAACGGCGTCGAGGTCGAGCCCGCCGTCGCGGTCCACCGAGACGGCGACGACGTGACGTGCTCCGGCACGGGTCACGTGGACCTCCTCGAGGTCGAAACCCGCCGCCGCGAGCGGCGCGGACACGAGGCCGGCGACGGCCGGCGCAGCGGCCGGCGCGGCGCCGCCCTCGCGGCGCGGCTGGCTCGGACCTCTCGGCCGGCTCGACGCGGTCGGGCGACCGGCGGTGGCGCGCACCATGTCGCCCTCCTCGCGTCTGCAGGCGTCGCCGAAGACTACCTACCGGTCCTGGCACCGGTCCCGAGCCGGCCGGCGACGGCCCCGGCGCCGGCTCGCCCAGGCGGGCGCGGCTGGTGCGCTTCGACCCGTCCGGGGCCAGCTGGCGGCGTACGCTGGAGCGGGCCGGAACTCCGGTTCGCCGGGATCGTCCCGGTAGTGCGGCGCAGCGAAGGAGACCACGTCGTGGGCGGTCTGGAGTGGTGGCACTGGGTGATCATCGTCTTGGTGGCCTTCCTGCTGTTCGGCGGCTACCGCAGGCTCCCGAGCGCGACGAAGTCCCTCACCCAGTCGCTGAAGATCTTCCGGGACGAGACCAAGGGCCTTCGGGGCGAGAGGGAGGACGAGGTCCCGCCGCCGCCGCACACCGACAACGCCGGTGCCCTGCCCGCGCCGGCCACCGTCGCGCCACCCGTCGCGCCACCCGTCGCGCCACCCGTCGCGCCACCCGTCGCGCCACCCCTCGCGGCCACCCAGCAGCCGGTCCCGGCTCCCGCCGTCGCGCCCGCCGCTGCCGCTGCCGCTTCCGCTCCGACCGCCGACGGCTCGCTCGCGCCGCGCCCGGGCGCCTACGCCGCCGGCCCGCAGCAGCGCCCCTGAGGCTGCCGACCAGCCCCGCAGCCGCCTACCTCTGTGAGCCGTTCCGCACCGGGTGACCGGTGCCGGCCATGATCCGCACCGGCCGTTTCCGTCGCGCCGCGCCGCAGGCCGCCGACGGGACGATGTCGCTCGTCGAGCACCTGACGGAGCTGCGCCGACGGCTGTTCATCTCCGCGCTGGCGCTCGCGGCCGGCATGGTCGTCGGGTTCGTGTTCTTCCCGCACATCTTCCATGTGCTGGAGCGGCCCTACTGCAGCGTGCCGACCGTCAAGGCGCACGAGATCGACGGGCAGTGCAGTCTGAACGCTTTCAACATCCTTGACCCGTTCAAGATCAAGATTCAGATCAGCTTCTTCGCCGGCCTCGTGCTGGCCTCGCCGGTCTGGCTGTGGCAGCTCTGGGGCTTCATCACCCCCGGCCTGTACCGACACGAGCGCCGCTGGTCGCTGCTGTTCGTCGGCAGCAGCCTGCTGCTGTTCGTCGCCGGCGGCTTTCTCGGCTACCACATCCTGTCGACGTCGCTGCGGGCCCTGCTCGGCATCACCGGCAACAGCGTGAACAACCTGATCAGCGTCGACTCCTACCTCAAGTACGTGCAGGGGATGCTGCTGGTCTTCTCGGTCGCCTTCGAGTTCCCACTGGTGCTGATCATGCTCAGCGCGATCGGGGTCGTCAGCGGTCGACAACTACTGCACTGGTGGCGCGCGGTCGTCTTCGGCATCACCGTCTTCACCGGGATCGCGGTCCCCAGCCCCGACCCGTTCTCGATGCTGGCCCTGGCCATCCCGCTCGTCGCGCTGTTCTTCCTGTCGGTGGGCGTGTGTTTCCTCATCGACAAACGTCGGCGGCGCAAGCGCGCGGCCGAGGACCAGCGGATCGCCGACGAGCTGGGCATCGATGTGGCGACCCTCAGCGTGCCGTTCGTCGACGTGCCGCTCGACTGAGCCGCCGCGCGCCGTCGCCGGTGGCCGGCCCAGAATGGGCTTCGGCAGGCGGACGAGGAGGTAGGCGTGGACCCGTCCCGAGACGTCGCCCTGCTGCAGACTGCCGCGGCCCTGGAGAATCTGCTCGTCGCGACGTACTCCGCCGCCCTCGGCCTGGCTGTGGTGCAGACCGGCCCCGCGCAACTGCTGACCCTGGCGATGACGGCGCTCGACCACCACGCCGACCACGCCATGGCCTTCAACGCCGCGGCGTCCGCGGCCGGCGGCTCGGCCCAGACCGAGCCCGACCCGACCTACCTGGCCATCGCGCGCGCGGCGCAACCGGGGCTGCGGACCGTCGTCGACGTGGTGCACCTGGTGACCAGGCTCGAGCAGGTCGCGGCGCAGACGTACGTGCGGGACGCGGGTGCGGCCGCCGGGCCGGCGCTCCGTGCGTTGCTGGTCTCGGTCGCAGCGGTCGAGGCGCAGCACGCCGCCGCCCTGCTGGTGTCCGGAGACCTGCTGGCGGCCGACCTGTCAGGCGAGGTCCGGCTCGGGCCGGACCTGGACGGCCTGCCTACGAGCGCCGGCGCGGTCGGCTTCCCGGCCGCGTTCTTCCCGACCGCGGAGGCCGTACCGGCCGGTGACGGGGCGGTCGGGTGAGCCACCCGGGTCGGGTCGGCTCGTCGGCCAGTCGCCGGGCGGTGCTGCTCGGAGGGCTGGGCTCGCTCGGTGCACTCGGGGCAAGCGCCTGCGGCGGGGGCCGGACGCGGGCCGAGCCGCCGCGCCCGGCGGCCACGTCTGATCCGGGCGCGACGATCAGCCAGGCCGCCGACCTGCAGTGGGCGGCGCTCGGGGCGGCCCTGGAGAATCTCGCCGTCCGCGCGTACGCCGCGGTGGACGGGCGCGCACAGCAGGGCGTCTACGGGCCCGTGCCGGCAGCGGTGAGCAGGTATCTCGCCGCCGCGGCGCAGCAGCACCGCGAGCACGCGCTGGCCTGGAACGAGCTGCTGAACCGGGCCGCCCGGCCGGTCGTCACCGGGACTCCGCTGACGTCCGCCGCGGGCTCGCTGGATGCGGTCGACGCCACCCAGACGGTGCTGGCCGCGATGAAGGTGGCCGGCGCGCTCGAGTCCGCCGCCGCCGCCACGTACCTGCAGGTCGTCGGCACCGCCGCCGACACAGAGGTCATCACGCTCGCCGCCACCCTCGCCCCGGTCGAGGCCCAGCACGCCGCCGTCCTCGGTCTGCTGCTCGGGACTTCCCCCAGCCCCGGCACGTTCCTGACCACCTCGAGCGCGCTGAAGCCCAGCGCCCTGACAACCTGACCCCGGAGACCCCGTGCGCATCCTTCCTGCCTTCGCCGGTCTCGCCCTGACCGGCCTCACCCTCGCCGGCTGCGGATCGCACCCCGCCGGCGCCGACCGGTCGAGCGGCCCGAGCGTCCAGATCCGGGGCTTCGCCTTCGCGCCGGCCACGCTCACGGTGAAGGTGGGCACGAAGGTCACCTGGACCCAGGACGACGCCACGGTGCACACCGTGAGCGACACCGGGGTCTTCGACTCGGGCACCCTGCCGAAGGGCCAGACCTACAGCTACACGTTCGGCAAAGCCGGCACCTACCACTACCTGTGCACGATCCACCCGTACATGAAAGGCACCGTGATCGTGCAGCCGTGAGCGCGCGGATGCGAGGATCGGTGGTGTGGTCGGCCGTCGGACGGTGCTGCTGGGCGCCGCGGCTATCACCGCGGCGCTCGCCCTCGACCTGACGCACGATGACCACCGGAGCACGCCGCCGGCCACCCCCACGCCGCCGGCCCCCGACCCGCTGCTGGCCGCGGCGACCGCCGACGAGCAGGCGTTGATCGAGGCGTACGAGGGAGCGCTCCGCGCCCACCCTGCCCTGAGCGCGGCCCTCGCCCTGCCGCTGGCGCACCACCGCGTCCACCTCGCTGCCCTCGGTTCGGCCGCCGAGGCTGCCGCAGGCCACGGCTCGGCCGGGCGAGGCCCCGCCGTCGGCCGGGCGGCCAGCCCGCCGCTGTCAGTGCCGTCGACTGTCCCGGCGACAGCCCCGGTGCCGACGGCGGACGCCGCCGAGGCCGCCGCGCAGCGGGCGACGCTGGCCGCCCTCCGCAGCCGCGAGCTGGCGGCTGCCGGCGCGCGGTCGGCCGCGGCCGTCGCGGATCTCCCCCACGGCGGTCTGCTCGCGTCGGTGGCGGCTGCCGAGGCCGTGCACGCCGACCTGCTGGCGCCGCTGCGGGTGCCGACTCCGCCCGCGGGGCGCCCACGCGCTCCCGGGCCGGTCTCGAGCCCTGCGTGAGGCAGCCCGACCCGGACGCCCCCGCACTGCAGGCGCTGGTGGCCGCGGAGGACGCCGCGGTCTTCGGGGTGAGCGCGCTGGGCGGACGGCTCGCCGACCTCGCACCCGGCAGCGCCCCCGCCGCTGCGCTCGCGGCCGCGTACGACGTCCACCGGCTCCGGCGGGATGCGTGGACCGCCGCGCTCCGCGCCGTGGCGGCGCCAGTGCCCGCCGCGGAGCCGGCCTACCAGCTGCCGGCACCCGCGGGGGTCGCCGGGACGACCATGGCGGCGGCCGACTTGGAGCTGCGGTGCGCCGCCGCGTACGACAGCGCGCTGGAGGGTCTGGCCGACCGTACGGTCCGGGCGCAGGTGATCGCGGCGCTGACCGACAGCGCCCGGCGCAGCGCCGCGCTGGCGCGGGCGGCCGGCGCCTCGCCGGCAGCGGCCACCCGGGCGCTGCCCGGCCGAGACCAGTGAGCCGGGTACGGTCCCCAGCTGTGGACCCGGCCCTCGACGGCGTGCGCGAGCTCGCGCTCGCGCAGCCCGGCGCCTGGGAGGACTACCCCTTCGGTCCCGGCGACTGCACGGTCAAGGTCGGCTCGAAGATCTTCGCCTTCGTCTCGACCGCACCGCCACACCGGGTCGCGCTCAAGGTCGACCCCGATCGGGGCGAGGCCCTGCGCGGCGCCTACCCCGGTGTGGTGACCTCCGCGCCGTACCTGTCCAAGCGGCACTGGGTCGCGATCCGGCTCGAGGGCTCGCTCGACCCGGACGAGGTCGCGGAGCTGCTCGAGCGGTCGCACGCCCTGGTCGTGGCCGGGCTGCCGCGACGGGAGCGCCCGAGTTAGAACAGGACCGAAGCGAAGGTGCCCACGCGGCGGAAGCCCACGGTGGCGTACGCCCGCTGCGCCACCTCGTTGTGGTCGTTCACGTACAGGCTGACCAGCGGCGCGATCGTACGGCGGGCCTCCGTGGCCACGGCGGCCGTGCCGGCCGTGCCGATCCCGCGCCCGCGTAGCGTCGGGGTGGTCCAGACACCCTGCACCTGACAGGCCGCGCTGCTGGCGGCGCCGATCTCGGCCTTGAAGACCACGGCGCCGTCCTCGACCCGGGCGAAGGCGCGGCCCTGATCGATCAGCTCCGCCACCCGGGCCCGGTAGAGCGCGCCGCCGTCGGCGAGCGCCGGGGAGAAGCCGATCTCCTCGGTGTACATGGCGATCGCCGCCGGCAGCAGGATCTCCAGCTCCTCGGGGCGGACCCGGCGCACGGCGCGGTCGCCAGGCACCGCCGGGTCGGTGTCGAGCAGCATCAGCGGCTGGGCCTCCCGGACGTCGCGTGGCCGGTCCCACACCGGCGCCAGCCGCTCCCACATCGTCAGCACGGCCTCGGCCGGACCGACGATCGAGGAACAGCGGCGCCCTTGGCGCCGAGCCCGGTCGGCGAACGCGCGGCTCGCGTGGGTGTCGGCGGCCACCGGCACGAGGTTGGCGCCGGACAGGCACAGCGCGGTCACCTCACCGGCCGGGGCGTACGCCCACATCTCCGCGCCGAGGCGCCAGGGGTCGAGGCCGGCCGCCTCGACCCGCGCCGCGACCATGACGTTGGCCACGGGATCGGCGTCCAGCACCTGCCGGACGGCGTCGAGATCGCGGTCCGAGAGCACCCGCGTCGACCCGCTGCGCAGCACGCGCGGGAGCCTAGTCAGCCCGGGGGTGTCACCCGACGCTGACGGCGGGCTCCCCGCTGCCGGCGGTGGCGCGCAGCTCCTCGGCCAGCAGCATCGCGCGCTCGACGAGGGTCTCCACGATCCGGTCCTCCGGGACGGTCTGCACGACCTCGCCCCGGACGAAGATCTGCCCCTTGCCGTTGCCCGACGCGACCCCGAGATCGGCCTCCCGGGCCTCGCCCGGACCGTTCACGACGCAGCCCATGACCGCGACCCGCAGCGGGACATCGAGACCCTCCAGGCCCGCGGCGACCTTGTCGGCGAGGGTGTAGACGTCGACCTGGGCCCGCCCGCAGGACGGGCAGGACACGATCTCCAGGCCGCGCTGGCGCAGGCCGAGCGACTCCAGGATCTGGTTGCCGACCTTGACCTCCTCAACCGGCGGCGCGGAGAGCGAGACCCGGATCGTGTCGCCGATCCCTTCGGCCAGCAGCGCCCCGAACGCGACGGCGGACTTGATGGTGCCCTGGAAGGCGGGCCCGGCCTCGGTGACGCCCAGGTGGAGCGGGTAGTCGCACTGCTGGGCCAGCAGCCGGTACGCGGCCACCATCACCACCGGGTCGTTGTGCTTCACCGAGATCTTGATGTCGCGGAAGTCGTGCTCCTCGAACAGCGAGCACTCCCACAGCGCGGACTCGACCAGCGCCTCCGGCGTCGCCTTGCCGTGCCGGGCCAGGATCTTCGGGTCGAGCGAGCCGGCGTTGACGCCGATCCGGATCGGGATGCCGGCCGCGGCGGCCGCCTTGGCCACGTCCCCGACGCGGCCGTCGAACTCCTTGATGTTCCCGGGGTTGACGCGGACCGCGGCACAGCCGGCGTCGATGGCCGCGAAGATGTACGCCGGCTGGAAATGGATGTCGGCGATGACGGGGATCTGCGAGTGCCGCGCGATCTCGGGGAGGGCGGCCGCATCGACCGTCTTGGGACAGGCGACCCGGACGATCTGGCAGCCCGCCGCGGTGAGCTCGGCGATCTGCTGGAGCGTCGCGTTCACGTCATGCGTCTTGGTCGTGGTCATCGACTGGACGCTCACCGGGGCGTCGCCGCCGACGGCGACGTCACCGACCATGATCTGCCGGCTCACCCGGCGCGCGGCCAGCGGGCGGGGCGGGGTGGCGGGCATGCCCAGGCCAATCGCCGTCGTGGCGGTCAACGGACGTCCTCTCCACGGGGGTGGGGTCGTCGTCCAGTCTGCGCCACCGGGCTCAGGTGACGTTGATGGGGTTGGCGATGTCGGCATACACCAGGATGGCGGCGACCACCACGATGACGGCGAACACGCCGTAGGCGACCGGCAGGACCTTGAGCAGGTTGACCCGGCCGGGGTCGCGGCGGCCGCGGCGGCGGGCGAAGGACGCCCGCAGCTGCTCGAACCACACGATCGCGACGTGCCCGCCGTCCAGCGGCAGCAGCGGCAGCAGGTTGAGGATGCCGACATCGAGGTTGACCTGGGCGCCCAGGTAGAGCAGGTAGGAGACCTTGTCGCGGGTGCCGAGCTGCTTGTCGGCGCCGACCTGGCCGGTCGCGCGGACCACCCCCACCACGGTGACCGCGCCGTCCTGGGCCGAGCGCTGCTTGCCGGTGAGGACGTCGCCCAGCTCGGCCGGCAGGTGCGTGATCACGGTGCCGCTGGAGCGCAGGCTGTCGCCGAGGGACGCGAACGTGTCCGACAGCGCGTACCCGAGGGAGGTCGAGGTCCGCTGCTCGGGGGAGAAGCCCAGGAAGCCCCTTGTCTGGCCGGTGGGGCTGCCCTCCTCGTCGAGCACCTTCCCCACGGTGGGCGTCGCAGTCAGGTGCAGGGTGCGGCCGGCACGGTCCACGGTCAGGCGCAGCGGCCGACCCGCCGACGCGGCGATCAGCCCGGTCAGCTGCTCGTACGAGGTGATCGCCGTGCCGTCGACCGCCGCGATGCGGTCACCGGGCGCCAGCCCCGCCAGGACCGCCGCCGACGGCGCCGCGCCGGCCGCGCAGCGGTCGCTGGAATCCGGCAGCTGGCACTGCACGATCGAGGCCGCTACCGGCTGCTCTGTTGTCCGGCCGCTCACCAGCAGCGTTGCGAAAGCGAGCACGAGGGCCAGCACGAAGTGGGTCAGCGAACCGGCAACCAGCACGACGCTGCGCTGCCGGGCCGGGTAGGTGTAGAACAGCCGACGCTCATCCGGCACCAGGTCGGTGGGGAGCGAGGCCATCGCCGCGGCGGCGGCTTCGATGTCCGCCGGGGTGCGGGTGCCGTCGTTCTCCAGCGGCGACATCCCGATGATCTTGACGTAGCCGCCGGCCGGGATGGCCTTCAGGCCGTACTCGGTCTCCCCGCGCCGGAAGGAGAAGATCTTGGGACCGAAGCCGACGAAGTACTCCGTCGCCTTCATGCCGTAGTGCTTGGCCGTCAGCAGGTGGCCCAGCTCGTGGACGGCCACCGAGACCAACACCAGGACGGCGATCAGCACCGCGTACAGCGCGTACAACCGGCTCTCCCGTCAGCTCGTCAGCTCGCGGGCCCGCGTGCGCGCCCATGTCTCGCACGCCAGCAGTGCCTCGAGGTCGCGGGCGCTCCCCGTCGTCTCATCGGTCACCCGGGCGGCGACCTGGACGATCTGCGGGAAGGCGATCCGACCGGCGACGAACGCCGCGACCGCCTCCTCGTTGGCGGCGTTGAACGCGCAGGGCGCCAGGCCGCCGCGCTCCCCCGCCGCCCGGGCCACTGCCACCGCGGGGAAGGCCGCCGCGTCGACCGGCTCGAAGTGCAGGTCGAAGGGCGCCGACCAGTCCATGCTGGGCCCGGCGTCGGGCACCCGGTCGGGCCAGGCCAGCGCCAGGGCGATGGGGAGGCGCATGTCGGGTGGCGACAGCTGCGCGAGCGTCGACCCGTCGTGGAACTCGACCAGCGAGTGCACCGTCGAGCCGGGGTGCACCACCACCTCGATGTCGGCCAGCGGTACGTCGAACAACAGGTGCGCCTCCAGCAGCTCGAGGCCCTTGTTGACCAGCGTCGCGGAGTTGAGCGTGTTGAGCGGGCCCATCGCCCAGACGGGGTGGGCCAGCGCGTGCTCGGGCGTGACCGCCGCGAGCTGCTGGCGGGTGAAGCCCCGGAACGGACCACCGCTCGCGGTGAGAATCAGCCGGCGGACCTCCTCGCGGCGGCCACCGCGCAGGCACTGCGCCATCGCCGAGTGCTCCGAGTCGACCGGCACGATCTGGTCCGGGCGCTGCCGCGCGGCCAACACCAGGTCGCTGCCGGCGACCACCGACTCCTTGTTGGCCAGCGCGAGCGTCGAACCCGCCGCCAGGGCGGCCAGCGTCGCGGGCAGGCCGGCCGAGCCGTCGACGCCGTTGAGGACCACGTCGACCGGCTCGGCGGCGAGCTCCGCGGCCGAGTCCGGCCCGGTGAGGATCCGCGGGATGGCGTAGTCGCCGGCCGCGTACCCGCGGCGTCGGGCCTCGGCGTAGACGGCGAGCAGGACGTCCTCCGCGGCCCCGGCGCGGGCGACCGCGACGACCTCAGCGCGGGTCGAGAGTGCCTGCGCCGCAAGGGTTTTCGGGTCCCGGCCCGCGGCGGCAAGGCCGTGCACACAGAAGGCATCGGGGTTGCGGCCGATCACGTCCAGGGCCTGCGTCCCGATGCTGCCGGTGGAGCCGAGCAGGGTGACGCGTCTCATCCGGTGGCGACGAGCTGGCCGCAGGCCCCGGCGATCTCGCGGCCCCGGGTGTCCCGGACGGTGGTGGCCACGCCCTTGGCGCGCAGCCGGCGGACGAACTCGTCCTGGACCGGCCGGGGGCTGGCGTCCCAGTCGCTGCCGGGGGTCGGATTCAGCGGGATGAGGTTGACGTGCACCAGCCGCCCGGCGAGCAGCGCACCGAGGTGGTCGGCCCGCTCGGGCTGGTCGTTCACCCCGCGGATGAGGGCGTACTCGATGCTCACCCGCCGTCCGGTGACCCCGGCGTAATGCCAGGCCGCGGCCAGCACCTCGCGCACCGACCAGCGGGTGTTGACCGGCACGAGGGTGTCGCGGAGCTCGTCGTCGGGGGCGTGCAGGCTCACCGCGAGGCGTACCTGCAGGCCCTCGTCGGCCAGCTGGCGGATGGCCGGGACCAGGCCGACGGTCGAGACGGTGAGGTGCCGCTGCGAGAGGCCGAGCCCGTGCGGCTGCGGGTCGGTCAGCCGTCGCAGCGCGGCCACCACCCGGGCGTAGTTGGCCAGCGGCTCGCCCATGCCCATGAAGACCACGTTGCTGACCCGACCCGGGCCGCCCGGCACGTCGCCGGCGTCGAGCGACCGCTGCGCCGCGACCACCTGCGCCACGATCTCCGCGGCCGACAGGTTACGGGTGAGCCCGCCCTGCCCGGTGGCGCAGAACGGGCAGGCCATCCCGCAGCCGGCCTGGCTGGAGACGCACACCGTCGTCCGGTCGTCGCGCTCGCCGCCGGCGGTGCGGTAGCGCATGAGCACCGACTCGATCAGCGCGCCGTCGTGGGCGCGCCACACCGTCTTGCGCGTGGTGCCCTCGTCGCAGGAGACCTCGCGCACGAGCTGGAGCAGTTCGGGCAGCAGCGCCCCGGTCAACTCCGCGCGACGGGCGGCCGGCAGCGCCGACAGCCCGCTGCCGCCGAAGTACGCCCGGGCGAGTTGATCGGCCCGGAACGCCGGGTGCCCGAGCTCCTGCACGGCCACGCGCCGCCCGGCCGGGTCGAGGTCGGCCAGGTGACGCGGCGGCCTGCCCCGGCGGGGCGCGTCGAAGACCAGCGGGAGGGCGGACATGTCGTAGGCATTCTCGCACCCGGGGAGCCTCGCGGGCGCTACCTCACGGCGGGCTCAGCCGTTCACGCTGCTCATGTCGCCGTATCGGTCCCCGGCCACGGCCCCCGGCGGCACCGCCGACTCGATCTCCGCAAGGTCGGCCGCGGTGAGCACGACGTCGCACGCGGCCGCGTTCTCACGTACCCGCGACAGCTTCGTGGTGCCCGGAATCGCGGTGTACGTCGGGGACTTGGCCAGCACCCACGCCAGCGCGAGCTGCGCCGGGGTCACGCCCCTGCGCTCGGCGATCTCGACGACCTGGGCGACGAGGGCGGAATTGGCGTCGAACGCCTCACCCTGGAACCGCGGGAAGTAGCCCGAGAACCGCGCGTCCTTGCTGTCCTTGCCGCCCGTGAGGGTCCCGGTCAGCAGGCCGCGGCCCAGGGGCGAGTACGCGACGAGCCCGATGCCGAGCTCGGCCATGGTGGGTAGGACGTCGTCCTCGATGTCGCGGGTGAACAGCGAGTACTCGCTCTGTACCGCGGTGATCGGGTGCACCGCGTGCGCCGCCCGGATGGTCTCGCCGCGCATCTCGGACAGGCCGAGGTGCCGGACCTTGCCGGCGGCGACCAGCTCGGCCATCGCTCCGACGGTGTCCTCGATCGGCACGCTGCGGTCGCGGCGGTGGGCGTAGTACAGGTCGATGGTGTCGACACCCAGACGCTGCAGCGAGGCGTCGCACGCCGCGTGCACGTACGCGGGGCTGCCCTCGATCCCGCCGCGCGAGCCGTCCTCGCCGCGGACGTTGCCGAACTTGGTGGCGAGGACCACCTCGTCGCGCCGACCGGCCAGCGCCCTGCCGACCAGCTTCTCGTTGGTGAACGGGCCGTACATATCCGCGGTGTCGAGGAAGGTCACCCCGGCGGCGAGCGCGCCGCGGATCGTGGCAACGCCGTCGTCGTCGGCAACGGGCTGGCCGTAGAACTCGCTCATGCCCATGCAGCCGAGGCCGACCGCCGAGACGACCAGCCCCCCGTCGACGCTGCCGAGGGTGCGGGTGGGAACGCTCATGTCAGAACTCCTTGGTTCGCTGCGGTCAGCTGCGGACGAAGACCGCGAGCAGCAGGTACGCCACCGGTGCCGAGATCAGCATCGAGTCGAGCCGGTCCATCAGGCCCCCGTGCCCCGGCAGCAGACGGCCCATGTCCTTGATGCCCAGGTCGCGCTTGACCAGCGACTCCGCGAGGTCGCCGACGATCGCGGTCGCGGTCATCGCCACCCCGAAGACCAGGCCCTTCCAGACCGCGGTGTGCAGCAGGAGCCCGGCGAA
Organism: uncultured bacterium; assembly: GCA_964245825.1. Lineage (GTDB taxonomy): Bacteria > Actinomycetota > Actinomycetes > Mycobacteriales > CAJCIY01 > CAJCIY01. The sequence goes on from CAXTNT010000017.1 coordinate 27,017, forward strand.
CAGGCCGCCGGCCAGCAGGCAGGCCGTCAGCGAACCGCCGAGCCCCTCCCACGACTTCTTCGGCGAGATCCGCGGAGCGAGCGGATGCCGACCGAGCAGCACCCCGGCCGCGTAGCCGCCGACGTCGCTGCACACGACGGTCGCGATGTACGTCACGACCCGGCGCGACCCGTCGTGCGGGGCGGCCAGCAGGATCGCGAACCCGCCGAGCAGCACGACGTAGCTCGCCACCCACACCGAGGCCGCGAGATCGCCCGCGAGGCGCGGTCCGGCCGGCTCGTCGCGCCGCACCGCGACGACGACCCGCCACCCGAGCACGGCCACGGCGGTGAGCAAAACGCCGGCCGCGAGGTCCTGGCTGCCCCGGTTCCACGCCGCGAAGTACGTACCTGCGAGCCCCAGGAGCAGCGGCAGCAGGGGTATCCGCCGGTGTGCGGCCTCGGCCAGCACCGTCGTCAGCTCATACGCGGCGTAGGCGATGGACACGCCGACGACGTACCCGAAGACCGGGCGGTAGGTGTAGAGCGGGACGAGCACGCAGGCCCCGAGGGCGAGCCCGACGGCGATCGCCGCCGGCAGGTCGCGGCCGGCCCTCGACGCCGGCGGCGCGGCACCGGTGCTGTCGGTGGCCATCAGACCTCGAGCAGCTCTGTTTCCTTGGCCCGCAGCAGCTCCTCGACCCGGTCCACGTACTGACCGGTGGTCCTCTCCAGCTCCTTCTCGGCGCGACCGACGTCGTCCTCGCCGACCTCGCCGTCCTTGACGAGACGGTCCAGCGCATCCTTCGCATGCCGGCGCACCGCCCGGATAGAGACCTTCGCGTCCTCCGCCTTTCCCCGAGCGACCTTGATCATCTCGCGGCGGCGCTCCTCGGTGAGCTGCGGGAAGATGCAGCGGATCACGGTGCCGTCGCTGGTCGGGTTCACGCCGAGGTCGCTGTCGCGGATCGCCTTCTCGATCGCGGCGGTGGAACCCTTGTCGTACGGGGTGATCACCGCCATCCGCGGCTCCGGCACCTGGAAGCCGGCGAGCTGCTGCACCGGGGTCAGCGCGCCGTAGTAGTCCACGACGATCTTGGCGAACATCGCCGGCGTGGCACGACCGGTGCGGATGGCGCCGAAGTCGCCCTGGGCGACGGTCACCGCCTTGTCCATCTTCTCCTCGGCCTCAAGGAGCGTGTCGTCGATCATGGCGAACCTCCACTCACCAGGGTGCCGATCTTCTCGCCGCGGACGGCCCGACCGATGTTGCCGTCGGCCAGCAGGTTGAACACCACGATCGGCAGGTCGTTGTCCATGCACAGGCTGAACGCACTGGCGTCCATCACCTTCAGCCCGCGGCGCAGGGCCTCGCCGTAGGTGACGTGGTCGAAACGGACCGCGTCGGGATGCGTACGCGGGTCGGCGTCGTACACCCCGTCGACGGTCTTGGCCATCAGCAGCACCTCGGCGCCGATCTCCAGCGCGCGCTGCGCGGCCGGCGTGTCGGTGGTGAAGAACGGGACGCCGAGCCCGGCCCCGAAGATGACCACGCGGCCCTTCTCCAGGTGTCGGACGGCCCGGCGTGGGACGTAGGGCTCGGCGATCTGACCCATCGCGATCGCCGTCTGCACCCTGGTCTCGACCCCCTGCTTCTCCAGGAAGTCCTGCAGCGCAAGGGAGTTCATCACGGTGCCGAGCATGCCCATGTAATCGGCCCGAGCCCGGTCCATGCCGCCCTCGGACAGCTCGGCGCCGCGGAAGTAGTTGCCCCCGCCCACCTGCACCGCGACCTCGACACCGCTGCGCGCCACCTCGGCGATCTGGCGGGCGAACGTCGCGACGGTCACCGGGCTGACCCCGATGCCCTCACCCCCGGCGAACGCTTCACCGGAGATCTTGAGCATCACCCGCCGGTACGCCGGGACGGGTTGGTCGCTCACGGCTCGCCACCCTAGCCGGGCGGCGGCGGGGCTCAGGCCTCGCCGACCTCGAACCGCGCGAAGCGGGTGACCGTGACACCGGCGTCGGCGAGCACGGCCTGGACCGTCCGCTTGTTGTCGCGGACCGACGGCTGCTCGGTGAGCACCACCTCCTTGTAGAAGCCGGCCACCCGCCCGTCGACAATCCGGGCCAGCGCGGTCTCGGGCTTGCCCTCCGCCCGGGCGATGCCCTCGGCGATGTCGCGCTCGCGGGCGACCAGCTCGGCCGGCACGTCCTCCCGTGCGACGTACTGGGCCCGCAGGCTGGCGACCTGCATCGCGGCGCCGCGCGCGGCCTCGGCCGCGGCGTCGCCCGACCCGGTGAACGCCACGATGACGCCGATCTGGGGCGGCAGGTCCGAGGACCTGCGGTGCAGGTACGTGGCGACCGGGCCGTCGAAGTACGCCGCCCGGCGCAGCTCCATCTTCTCGCCCATCGCCGCGGCCGTGTGCTCGATGGTGGTGCCGACCGTCCTGCCGTCGGCGAGGGTCTCGCCGAGCAGCTTGTCGGTCTCGCTGATGCCGGTCTTGGCGGCGTGCGCCACGATCTCGCCGGCGAGCTGCTGGACCTGCTCGTTCTTGGCGACGAAGTCGGTCTCGCAGGCGAGCTCGATCAACGCGCCCTCGGCTGCGGCGACGATGCCGTTGCTCGCGGTGCGCTCGGCGCCACGCTTGACGGCCTTGGCGGCGCCCTTCTTGCGCAGCTCGTCGACCGCGGTCTGCTCGTCGCCGTCGGCAGCCACGAGGGCCGCCTTGACGTCGCTCATCCCGGCGCCGGTGATCTCCCGGACGCGCTTGATGGCGGCGACGCTGATGTCAGCCATGTCGTTCCTTCGCGTGAGGCGGTGGCGGGCCGACGTACGGCCCGGGAGCAGTGCCGGTCAGATGTCGGCGGGAGTCTCCGGCGCATCGACCGTGGGCGCCGGCGAAGCGGGGACGGCGGCCGTCTCCGCGCCGCTCTGGGTGAGCACGTCCAGTTCCCACTCGGGCATCGGCTCGACGTCGGCGGGCACGTCGCCCTCGGCGTCCGCGGCCTGCCCGGCGGCCCGGGCGATGAGCCCGTCGGCGACGGCGTCGGCGATCACCCGGGTCAGCAGACCGGCGGACCGGATCGCGTCGTCGTTCGCGGGGATCTTGTAGTCCACGACGTCCGGGTCGCAGTTGGTGTCGAGCAGCGCCACCACCGGGATGTTGAGCTTGTGCGCCTCGTCGACGGCGATGTGCTCCTTGTTGGTGTCGATGATCCACACCGCGCTCGGCACCTTGGTCATGTCCCGGATGCCGCCCAGCGTGCGGTCGAGCTTGATCCGCTCGCGGGACAGCACCAGCTGCTCCTTCTTGGTCAGCACCGTGGTCCCGCCGGTGAGCTCGATCTGCTCGAGCTCCTTGAGCCGCTGGAGCCGCTTGAAGACGGTGGAGAAGTTGGTCAGCATGCCGCCGAGCCAGCGCTCCTTCACGTAGGGCATGCCCACGCGCTTGGCCTGTGTCTCGATGGCCTCCTGCGCCTGGCGCTTGGTGCCGACGAACAGGATCGTGCCGCCGTGGGCGACCGTCTCGCGGACGAATTCGTAGGCGCTGTCGATGTACGACAGCGACTGCTGCAGGTCGATGATGTAGATGCCGTTGCGCTCGGTGAGGATGAAGCGCTTCATCTTCGGGTTCCAGCGCTTGGTCTGGTGTCCGAAGTGGGCGCCGCTCTCCAGCAGCTCCCGCATCGTGACGACGGGGCGGTCGGCCACGTCAGCCTCCTTCGCGTGCACAGCACGCGTGTGCGGCGCTCGCCCGTAGGGCGACCGCCTCCGGTTCGACCGCGACTGCCGGGTGGCAGCCGCGCCTGACGCCCCGCGCGGCGCGCTTCCCTCGGGAGGGACCGGGCGGCCGCGCCCCGGCGGGGCCGGGACAGAGGCGTGCGAAGTCGGTCCGACCGAGGCCGAACCGCTGCCGGAAGTGTACGGGAACTTCCGGTAGCCCGGCGCCGTCGTCCACCGGTCGCTGCGGCCAGCCTGGTGCATCCACAGATCGGCCACCGAGCCGCTCACGGCCAGCGGGACGGGGCAGCCTGGTCGGGTGCTCGCCCTGCTGCTGACCGTGCTCGCTCTCGCCCGCCCGTCGGCCGTCCCGCCGTTGATGCCGCTGCGCGTCGTGCACGCGTTCACGTCAGTGGGGCGCTACGGGGCGGGCGACCGCGGCGTCGACCTGGCGGGGGCACCGGGGCAGCTCGTGGTCTCCGCCACCACCGGCAGGGTCGTCTTCGCCGGGCCGGTCGCCGGCCAGCCGGTCGTCAGCATCGCCCTGGGTGACGGCCGGCGGCTGACGTACGAGCCCGTCACCCCTGTCGTCCGGGCCGGCCAGCCGGTGCTCACCGGCACGCTGCTGGGCCGCCTGGCGGGCACGCACGCCGGGTGCGCGGCGGCGGCGTGCCTGCACTGGGGGCTGCGCGCGGCCGACGGGACCTACGCCGACCCGCTCGCCCTGCTCGCGCCCCCGCGCGTACGGCTGCTGCCGCTGGTCGACACCGGCACCCCACCGGAAGGCGGGCGCCTCACGGCCGGACTTCTTCCGGTCCCCTCCTCGCCGGGGCCTACAGCGGGGCCTACAGCCGGGCCTACAGCGCGGCCGGCCGCGGGGCCGGCCGCGGGGCCGGCGCCGGCCCCGATCGGGTTGGTGCTGGGCGGCCTCGGCGGCGCGGGCGGCATCGTTGCTTGGCGGCTGCGCGCGGCCGCAGGACGCCGAAGCCGCCACCTGGGACGATGAACAGGTGGACGAGCCCGCAGTCGAGCCCGGAACCGGGCCCGGAGCCGGGCCCGGAGCCGAGCGCGGAGTCGAGCGCAGAGTCGGGCCCGGAGCCGAGCGCGGAGTCGAGCGCAGAGTCGGGCCCGGAGCCGAGCGCGGAGCCGAGCGCGGACTCGAGCCCGGGGCAGGCTGCGCGCCCGACTCCTTCGCCGACCCCGCGGAGCCGCCGCCGGCCCGATCGGTCTGGTGGAGCGACACTCAGCTGGGTGGGGAACGGCGGCTGCGACCGAGTCCCCGCGATGCCACCCGCGCCCTGGCCGGAAGGTCCCGCGACACCTTGCGGTTGCTCCGGCCCCTGTCCGAGGACCAGATCGACGCCCACCTCGGCACCCCCCCGGCGGCCGAGGACCCGCCGGCCAGCCAGCGGGCACGCGGCGGCTTTCTCGGGTGGGCCGACCGCGTCCAGCGCCGGCACACCGTGATCGGCTTCCCGCTCGCGGTGCTCTACAAGTTCGCCGACGACCAGGGGGCCTTTCTCGCCGCGACGCTCGCCTACTACGGGTTCATCTCGCTCTTCCCGCTGCTGCTGCTGCTGCTGTCGATCAGCGGCTTCGTACTGCATGGAGACCCGGAGCTGCAGGGCAAGCTGCTCAACTCCGCCCTGCGCAACGTGCCCGTGATCGGACCCGAGCTGAAGCTCCACGTCGCCGGCAGCGGCACGGGGCTGACCATCGGGCTGGTTGGCACCCTCTACGGGTCACTCGGACTGGCCAACTCCGGCCAGACGGTCTTCAACCGGATCAACGCGGTGCCGCGGAACACGCGTCCGAACCCTTTTCGTTCGCGCTGGCGCAGCCTGCGGCTGCTGCCCATCCTGGGCTCCCTGATGATCGTGAGCAGCATCCTGACCGCGCTGCCGGTGCGAGCCTCGGTCGGGTCGCTCTCGCTCGGCGCCGGGCTGCACCTGGCCGCCATCGGGGCGTCCGTCCTGGTCAACGTGCTGCTGTTCGTGCTGGCCTTCCGCATGCTGACGGCCGTGCACACCCCGATCCGCGACGTGCTGGTCGGAGCCGTCGTCGCCGGGGTCGCGTGGCAGGCCCTGCAGTACGGGGGCGCGGTCTATATCGCGCACCACCTCGCCCATGCCGACGAGGTCTACGGCGTCTTCGCGATCGTCCTGGGGTCGATCACCTGGATCTACCTCGAGGCGCTGGTCGTCATCGTCTGCGCCGAGATCAACGTGGTCCTGCGCCGCCGGCTGTGGCCGCGCGCGCTGCTGACCCCGTTCACCGACGACGTCGAACTCACCCGCGCCGACCGCCGTGCCTACGCGGGCTACGCCCGAGCGGAGCGGTTCAAGGGCTTCGAGCGGATCGACGTGACCTTCGACCCTGACTGCCGCCCACGCTGAGTCGGGCGGTGCACCCCGGCAGCGATCAGTCGTGCTGGTCGGCGAGCTTGCCGCGCAGCTGGAGCACGGCCTTGGTGTGCATCTGGCAGATCCGGCTCTCTGTCACGCCGAGCACCTGCCCGATCTCGGCGAGGGTGAGCCCCTCGTAGTAGTAGAGAGTGACGACGATCTTCTCTCGCTCACCCAGGTCGTTGATCGCCCGCGCGAGCAGGATCTTGGTCTCCTCGCCTTCGAAGGCGAGAACCGGGTCCTCCGCCTTCGTGTCCTCGAGGGTGTCGACCAGGCTGACCTTGTCGCCGCGCTCGCTGGAGGAGCTGAGCAGCTCGTCGAGGGCGACCACGTTGACGAAGCTGACCTGGTTGAAGATCTGGTGGAGATCCTGCATCCCGATGCCGAGTTCGCCGGCGACTTCGGCCTCCGTCGGCGTGCGGTGCAGCCGGGCCTCCAGCGTGGCGTACGCCTTCTCGACGCCACGCGCCTTGGAGCGCACCGAGCGCGGGATCCAGTCGATCGAGCGCAGCTCGTCGATGATCGCGCCCTTGATCCGCGCGATCGCGTACGTCTCGAACTTGATGGCGCGCTCGAGGTCGAACTTCTCGATCGCGTCGATCAGGCCGAAGATGCCGTAGGAGACGAGGTCGGCCTGCTCGATGTTGGGCGGCAGACCGGTGCCGACGCGCCCGGCGACGTACTTCACGAGCGGTGAGTAGTGCAGGATCAGCTGCTCGCGCAGGCGCGCCTCGCCGGATTCCTTGAAGGCACGCCAGACGACGGAGATCTTTGCGTCCGCCTCGGCGCGATCCGCCGCCCGCTTCGCGCGGGCCGCTGCGGCCGGATCCAGCGGCGGCGCGGCAGCCTCGTCGTCGAGCCCGGTCGCCTCGATCCCGATCGCCGCGGTCCCGGTCGCCTCGGTGGTGGGCGAGCCGATGGTGGACGAGCCGTTGGCATGTGCGCTGGCGCTGATCGGAGCCGTGGACGTGGCCGAGGTGGCCGGGGCGGGCTCGGCCTGGCTCGGGGCATGGGGCTCGGCGGTCACGGGCTCGACGTCGGGCGCCGCGGCGAGGCGGGGAGCGGCGCCGAGCTGGTCGGGCTCGAGGACGTCACCAGCCAACTCTGCGTCTGGGTGCAAAACGCGACGGACGGACGCACGGGCGGCTGCCACCACGCAAGTCCTTCCTCGGAACGAATCGACCTCACCTCGACACCTCGGCGGTCTCGGCCCGCACCTGTAGCCAGTCAGGCCCGTGGATGCGCCTGCTCGTACGCGGTGCGGAGCCGGCTCGGGGTCACATGCGTGTAGATCTGGGTGGTGGTGAGACTAACGTGCCCCAGCAGCTCCTGGACCGACCTCAGGTCCGCGCCACCCTCGACGAGGTGGGTTGCTGCGCTGTGTCGCAGTCCATGGGGCGAGATGTCGGGAACGCCGACCGCGCGCGCCCGGGCGTGCACCACCGTCCGCACGGTACGCGGGTCGATGCGCCGGCCACGCACTCCCAGCAGCAGCGCGGCGCCACTGGCTCTACCGGCAAGGACGGGTCGACCGGCCGCCAGCCACGCCCGCAGGGCCGCCTCAGCGGGCAGGCCGAACGGGACGGCCCGCTCCTTGTCGCCCTTGCCGATGACGCGCAGCACCCGGCGGTGATGGTCGACGTCGGCGAGGTCCAGGCCGCAGACCTCGCTCACCCGGGCGCCGCTGGCGTACAGCAGCTCCACGAGCAGCGTGTCGCGGATGAGGACCGCCTGGCGCATCGGGGCGTCACCGGGGGCGGTCGCGCTGGGGCCAGGTCCGGCCCCCGGGTCGCCCGAGCCGCTGCTTCGGGCAGCCGCGTCCACCGAGCCGCTGCTTCGGGCAGCCGCGTCCACCGAGCCGCTGCTTCGGGCAGCCGGGTCGCCCGGGCCGCTGCTTCGGGCAGCCGGGTCGCCCGGGCCGTTCGCGACGCCGTCGACCAGCCGGGCGGCCTGCCCGGCAGTGAGCACCGTCGGCAGCCGCCGGTGGGCGGCCGGGCTCGCGAGCCGGACCGCGGGGTCGGTCTCGCGCAGCCCGCGCGCGAAGCAGTACGCCGACCACGCACGCGCCGCCGAGGCACGCCGCGCGAGGGTCGCTCGGGCGGCGCCGGTGCTGCGACCCCGGGCCAGCCACGAGCGGAGGACCGGCAGATCGACGTCGGCGGGGATCTCCGCGTGCATGCGCGCGGCGTGCGTCAGCAGGTCGGCGACGTCGCCCACGTACGCGCGGACGGTGTGCGGAGACCGGACGACCTCGTGGACGAGGTGCTCCTCGAAGGCAGCCAGCGAGCGTGCCAGCCCGGCCGGGAGCGGCAGCGGGGCGGCCGGGAGCACGGCCGACAGCGCGGCGGCCGGCGGCGCGGCGGACGGCGGCGCGGCGGCCGGCGGCGCGACTGCCGGCGGCGCGACTGCCGGCGTCAGGGCATCGTCGGGGACGGCCGTCACCCCGGCGCGAGAGGACGGATCGGGGCCGGGCACCCGTCCACCGTGACAAGCCGACCGCCGGACCGCAACGCACCACGCCGCTCGCGCAGCGCTGGCGGCTCCTGCGGCCACGGGGTCGGGCAGGGGTCGGAGGGTGTGGGCCGGCACGTCAGCCCGCGCGGTGGGTCGGGCGCCGGCCCAGTGCGGTGAGGCGCACCTCGCCGTCGGCCAGCTCGACGAGACCCGCCAGCTCCAGCGCGCTGGAGACCGCCAGCACGTCGGCCACCGTGGCCGAGAGTGCACCGGCGAGCTCGCCCACGGATTGCGGCGCGTACGGCGGGAGCAGCTCGAGCACATCGCGGGCCAGGGCACCGAGTGCGTCGCGGGGATCGTGCGGACCGCGCGCCAACGGGGCGAGATCGACGCCGATGCGGCCGACCTCCTCGACGACGTCGGCCGCCGAGGTGACCAGCCGCGCCTCGGGATCACCGCGCAGGGTCGCGTGGCAGCCGGCCGAGGTCGACGCGGTCACCGGCCCCGGAACCACCAGCCGGGCCCGGCCCAGGGCGCGGGCGTGGCCCACCGTGTTGCGCGCGCCCGAGCGCAGGCCGGCCTCCACGAGGACCGTCCCCGCTGTCAGCGCCGCGATCACCCGGTTGCGGCGCAGGAACGCTCCACGGCCGGGCCGCTCCCCCGGGGGCACCTCGCTCACCACGACCCCCTCCCGGGCGAGGACATCGAGCAGCGTGGCGTGGGCCAGCGGGTACGCGACATCGACGCCGCAGGCCAGCACGGCGAGCGTGCGACCACCGCCGGCCAGGGCGCCGCGGTGCGCCGCACCGTCGATGCCGTAGGCGGCCCCCGACACCACGTCGTAGCCACGCTCGACCAAGCCGATGCCGAGGTCCATCGCCACCGCGAGGCCGTAACTGGAGCACGCCCGGCTCCCCACCACGGCGACGCCCGCCGCCGCCGTGGCCAACGCGCCGCCGCGCACCCACAGCCCGAAGGGCTCGCCGAGGTCCCGGCCGGCGGTGCGCTCGTCGGCCGTGGCCGGCCCTCGGACGTAGGACCGGAGCGTGGCCAACCCGGTCGGCCACTCCTCGTCGCCCGGCACGGCGAAGCGGATGCCGGTCCCGGCGCCGGCGGCGAGGACGTCGCCGACGTCGGTCACGGGCAGACCGAGCGAGCGTCGGCGGGTCAGCTCCCGCTGCCAGGTCCCGGCGGCGCCCAGCTCGGCGAGGGCGCGCACCTGCGCCGCGCCCGGCGCAGCATGCAGGGACAGCGCGGCGCGCGCGCGGCGCTCCTCGGCGTCCACGGCGATCACGCCGCCACCTGACCAAGGCCGCGCAAATCCAGGGCTACCGCGATCTCGCCGCGGCCGGGCTGGTCGCGGCCGGCGAGGTCGGACACCGTCCAGGCGATGCGCAGCACACGGTCGTACCCGCGCGCGGAGAGCAGCCCCCGCTCCAGCGCCCGCGAGGCCGCGACGGTGGCCACCGGGGGCAGCCGGAAGTCACGGCGCAGCACCGCGCCCGGGACCTCGGCGTTGCAGCGGAAGGCGGTGCGCGACCACCGCTTGGTCGCCGCCTGCCGGGCGCGGGCGACCCGTTCGGCCACCGCCGCGGAGGGCTCACCCACCCCGTCGCCGGCGAGCAACTCCGCCCGGGCGAGCGGGGCGACCGAGCGGCGGAGATCGACGCGGTCAAGCAGCGCGCCGGACAACCGGCCCTGGTAGCGGCGGCGCACCGCCGACGGGCAGGTGCAGTCGAGGTCGCGCGCGGGGGCGCACGGGCAGGGGTTGGCCGCTAGCACGAGCTGGAAGCGGGCGGGAAACCTGGCGCTGCCGCTGGCGCGGGAGATCTCGACGACGCCCGACTCCAGGGGCTGCCGCAGGGCGTCCAGGACACCGGCGGCGAACTCCGGTGCCTCGTCCAGGAACAGCACTCCCCCGTGGGCGGCGGAGGCAACGCCGGGGCGCAGGACGCGCCCGCCGCCGCCGACGAGCGCGACCAGGGTCGCGCTGTGGTGCGGGGCCCGGAACGGCGGCCGGCGGACGAGAGGCGCATGCGGCGGCAGGAGACCGAGGACGGAGTGCACGGCGGTCACCTCGAGCGCCTGGGCGTCGTCCAGCGGCGGCAGCAGCCCGGGCAGCCGCTCGGCGAGCAGCGTCTTGCCGGCGCCGGGGGGCCCGGTCAGCAGCAGGTGGTGCCCGCCCGCGGCCGCGACCTCGAGGGCCAGCCGAGCCTCCGGCTGACCCACGACGTCGGCGAGATCGGGCCCAGGATCGGTGGCCGGGTCGTCGGCGGCGGTCGGCCCCCGCGTCGGCACCAGACCGGAGTCCTCGCCGCGCAGCACCCGGACGAGGCCGGCCAGCGAGTCGACTGCCTCGACCGCGAGCCCGGGGACGAGGGCGGCCTCAGCGCCGTTTCCCGCGGGCACCACCACCCGGTGGTGGCCGCCACGGGCAGCGGCCACGGCCGCTGGCAGCACCCCCCGCACGGGGCGCACCCGGCCGTCCAGCCCGAGCTCACCGAGCAGGACCCGGCCGGCCGCCGCCTCGGCCGGCACCACCCCCGCCGCTGCCAGGACCGCCGCGGCGATGGCGAGGTCGAATCTCATGCTCTGCCGTGTCTAGCGCGCCCGCGCTGAGGCTATCCATCAGGAGGACAACGTGGCCAGTAGAAAACTCACAATCACGATCGACTGCCCGGAGTGGTGCGAGTCGCCGGCTCGGCATCTTGATGACGGGTCGATCTACCACAAGCACACGATCGGCAAGATCAAGGCCGCAGGCTGGGCGGCGGAGGCCGGTGATCCGGACCTGGTGCAGAACGTCGAGGTCACGCTCGAGCGGTACGACACGCTCGAGGAGGACCAGCTCAGACACGGCGCCGTGTGCGTCCGGCTCGGCGGTGACGAGGTCTACGCCGCCACAGCGGCGCAGGAGCTGGTGCGGATGCTGCAGGACGTGGCCAAAGTTCTGGACAGCCAGCCGTGACCTTCGCCGCCGCTGGGGGTGCTGCTGGCCGCGGCGTTCCCAGCGCCGGGGCGGTGCCCGGAGACTGCAGCATTGCGACCGATCCTGTCCGGGGAGGCGCGGCGGCGGCCGTGACTGCACCGGCGCTGCCCGCCGCGGACGAGGCGGCCATCGCATCGTGGCAGCTCTACATGCAGGCGCGCGGATTCGCTCCACGCACCGTCAGGGACCGAGCCCGGATCTTGCGACTGGCCGGACGTCGCGCTGGCGAGACACCCCTGACGATGACCACAGATGGCTGCGCAGGATTCCTCGCGAGCGTGGAGAGTCAGAACACCCGCCGGATCTACTACGTGACGATCAAGGGCTGGCAGAGCTGGCTGACAGAAACGGGTCGGCGCGAGGACGACCCGATGAAGCACCTGCCCGCGCCGAAGGCGCACCGCGGCGAGCCGCGGCCCATCACCGTCCCGCAGCTTCAGACCCTGCTCGGGACCCGGATGCATCGCCGCGGCCGCGCGATGATCCTTCTCGCCGCGTACCAGGGGCTGCGCGTCCACGAGGTCGCGAAGATCCGCGGTGAGGACGTCGACCTCGAGGCAGGGACTCTGCGCGTGACCGGCAAGGGCGGTACGGCCGCGACGCTTCCGATTCACCCACTCATCGCCGCGCTCGCCGTCGACTATCCCCGCCGCGGCTACTGGTTCACCGCCTACACCGGCGCGAGACCGCACGTCCGCGGGCAGTCGGTCTCGGCGACCATCGGCAAAGCCATGCGCCGCGCCGGCGTGCCGGGCACCCCACACGCGCTACGACACTGGTACGGCACTGAGCTCGTCCGCGGCGGCGCCGACCTGCGGACCGTGCAGAGCCTGATGCGGCACGCCGACCTGAACACGACCGCGATCTACACCCAGGTCGCGGACACCTCACGATTCGCAGCGGTCCTGCGCCTCCCGGCCGGTGGCCAGTGACAACCGGTGCCGACGAGACGCTCGCCGCGGCGTTCCCAGCGCCCGGGCCCTGCCCAGGATGGTGTGAGCTGAGCGCCGGCCACGGCTGGGAAGACGTGACCTTCGATGAGGTCGCGGACCCGCCAACGATCGGCCGCTGGCACCGGGCCTTCCGCAGCGCCTGGCTCGTGGACCAGCTCGAGGTCGTCAACACGGCCGGCTACCTGGTCCGCGAGGCGGCGGCCGCCTCGAGCGGGCGGAACGGGCAGCTGAGCCTGGCCGAGATGCTCGGCGCCGACGAGGCGTTGGAGCTGCTCCTGGTCCTTCCAACAACGGCCTCGGACGTCTCATGAGCGTGGCAAGCGGGACTCTCGTCACGCCCGCGGAGCCGTGGGCGGCGCAGACCGCGGCCGCCTTCGACTCCTGGCGGGCGTGGATGCTCGCTGGCGGCATCGCGGCGCGAACGCGCGCCGAGCGGCCGAGAGTCATCGCTCAGGCCGCCCGCCAGATCGGCGCCAACCCGTTCGAGTTCACCACCATGCAGCTCATCACCTGGCTCGGCACGTTCCCCGGCCCGTCCACCCGCGACAGCTACTACAGCATCCAGCTCGCGTGGCACGCCTGGCTCCGGAACGTCGACCTGCGCACCGACGACCCCACGAAGCGAATCCCACGACCGAAGGTCCCCCGCCGCCGGCCGCACCCGACCAGCACCGCGCAGATCGAGAAGGTGCTCGCGTCGAGGATGCACCGCCGCACCCGGGCGATGATCCTTCTCGCCGCGTACCAGGGGCTCCGGGCGAGCGAGGTCGCCGCGGTGCAAGGCCGGGACATCGACCTCGACGAGAACACCATCAGGGTGCTCGGCAAGGGCGGCATCGAGGATTGGCTCCCGCTCCACCCCGCGATCGCAGACCTCGCGACCGGCTTCCCCCGCCGCAGCTGGTGGTTCCGCTCCTACGCCGACCCGACGCGGCACGTCCACGGCAACACCGTCTCCGACGTCGTCTCGAAGGCGATGCACCGAGCGGGAGTCGACGCAACCGCGCACGACCTCCGGCACTGGTTCGGCACCGAGCTCGTCCGCTCAGGCGCCGACCTCCGGACAGCGCAGACACTGCTACGCCACGGCAACCTGCAGACCACGGCCATCTACGTCGCCGTGGCCTCGTCAGCACGGGCGGACGCCATCCTGCAGCTGCCCCGAATCGGTGGCGAGCGCACGTCGCCTCCCGACTCGGCGCCGGCTCGATAGGTCTGATTACGGGGCGCTGTAGCGCTCTCACGTCCCCCAGGCGCCCCTGTGGGGGCTGCTACAGAGTGGCGGCTGGCTGTGGCACAGCGAACGGAGTGAGCCTGTCGTCCGTCGCGAAGTAGTGACCGTGGGTCCGCATCACCGTGTTGATGTTGTCCGAGCCCACGAGCACGATCTCGAAGTTCTCAAGCACGTCTCGATACTCGGCCTCGGCGCGCGTGTAGGCGACCGCGGCCTCCATCTCGTCGTCGAACGATCGGGGGGAGGCCACGAGGCGCCCGTCAGCATGGCTGTAGATCAACAAGAAGTGGTGCAGCATTTTAGTCATCTCCGACCTCCCTAGCCATCGTAGTAGCGCGCGCGGATCACGTCAGCCCGAGCCGCCTCAAGCCGCTCGGACATCGCCAGCAAGATCGGCAGACCGTAGTCCATCGCGTGCTGCACTTCCCCGGCCGCCTCAAAGAACTCGAGCATCTCCGGTGGGCCGTTGCCGTCCTTCAAGTTGAGACTCAGTCGCCCGTCGGCCTTTTCGATCTGATCTGCCCAGTACTGCTGGGAGACGGTGCGCAGCTGGATCTCGATCCGGCGCGCATCCCGCTCGACCACCACGTGGATGGCACGGTACCCCCCACGCTTGGGTTGTGCGATGTAGTCGCGCTCGCGCTTGATCTGAGCAGCCCAGTTCTTCCGAACTCGTCGATGGACCCGCATGAGCTCCGCGGGGTTGGCGACGACGACTCTGCACCCACCGACGTCCTCCAGGCGGGCGAGGAGGCTCGCTTGGCCCGTCTCGTCCTCCATCCGGCGGAGCTTGCGGATGATCCGCGGCGTGCGCTTCAGACGTTGGGTGGGAGAGACGGAGCAGCGCTCAGTGACGATCATGCTGCGCAGGCCCATGTTGACCTTGGTGAGCGGGTAACTGTGTGCTGTCCTGAAGTCGGTCAGCACTCGGACGGCCCCTTCGACCTGCGCCGCGGTGAAGTTGGAGCCCCTCGAGCGATCGACGAGCAACTGTCCGGCACGATTGATCGCACCCTTCGACGGCGCGAGGCTTACTTCCGGTGACACGGCCGGAACCTACCCCGCGGCGGTCCGGTCAGCCACCGCCTTACGGCCGGCGGACGTCCGGCCGGCGGCGCGGAGGATGGCGAAGGTGCCCGGGGCCGTGACCTACGGCTTTCTGGGCGATTGGTGCTCGGGCGGTGTGTCGAGAAGCCGCCGGAGCGCGCGGTCGGCGCGGCGTAGCCCTAAGCCCCGCTCCCGGTGAGCGTCGTGCACTCGCATGACAGCACCCAAGTCGTAGAGGGTGACGCGGCCGTGGCGGACCGGACGCAGCTTCCCTCGGGCGGTCCACTGGCGGAGCGTTGCCAGCGGGATACCTGTCGCGAGCTCGACCTGGCGCCCGTCGATCAACTGCGGAGAGCACCGCTGGCTACCGGGGTGCGACATGCAGCCGAGAGTCTCACGAGCCGGCCCCCGCGCCGCACGCGCTGTGCGCACGGCGAACTGCTACCAGCCGGGACCGCGGATCAGGCCGCCTGCCGGCGACGGTCCCTACGCTGGCAGCGCAGCCCCCGCCCCCTACCTCCCTTGGTGGCGGGGGCTGCGCTGGCGAGGGTTCACCAAGGCGGGGGCATGGGGACCGCCTCCCATTGGGGGTGTTGACGCGAGCGAACCCACACCTCGTTCGCGACAGGATGGCCGAACGATGGCACCGTCATGATCTCCAGCGATTCCATGGCCCCTAGATCCGATGATCCCCTCACATCGACGCGGGCGCCCCCGAGTCGGTCCTTGTCGACCTCGACGCCATGAACGGCACCGGGGCCGAGGTTCCGCAGGGTCACCAGGTTCTTGCCCGTCCGCGCCACCAACCAGCGATTGGGCTCAGATCCGTCGGGCATGGTGGGCACAGCACTTGCCGAGGGCGCCTCGGCGCTGCGTGCCATCGCCTCTGTGGCCGCGGCGATGCGCTCCTGGCTCTTGCTCTGATCTCGCGTCAAGTCGCGTGCCCGCCGGGAGGTCATCTCGGCGCGTAGGGCCACGATCAAGGCGAGGCCCGTACTTACCCATGATGCGACGTCGCCCCATGCCAGTCCGCTCATCAAGGCATTCTCGCTGGGGCTGGGCACAATCGTCAGGCGATGCGATGGTGCGACGGTGCTGGGAGACGCGGGTGGCGGCACCCATTGGGCCGCGATTCTGGCACCATGGCTACGAGCGGAGCCGCAAGCGTGGCCGCTGCCGGCCTCTGGGTTTCGGTGCAAGCGCAGCGCGCCTCAGATCGACGCGAGCGGCGCTTCCCCCTTGGTACGGCCGGGTCCGCCAACTTCTGCACCTGTCTTCACGGGCTGGCGCTCCCCGGTAGTCGACCAGCAGTCGTTTGACCGGCCGAGCGTGGAGTGGCGTCCATGGACGTGGTGTGCGAGTAGTCCGCTGGTAGGCGTGGCGTCGT
>CAXTNT010000018.1:0-14446 GCA_964245825.1 uncultured bacterium
CCGCCGACGACTCCGCCGACGACCCCGCCGCCGACGACGCCGCCGACGACCCCACCCACGACCCCGCCGACGACCCCGCCGACGACTCCGCCGGTCACCGCGCCGACCGAACTGCCGGCCACGAGCATCTTCGGCTCCGGCAGCGTCTGGCGCCAGACGGTCAGCTCGGCCCCGATCGCGGCCAACTCCGCCGCCGAGATAGCCGGCCTGGCCGGCAGCGTCTCCGACCGCTACGGCGGCGTCGCCGCGTTCAACGCCCACCAGTACGCGACCAGTGTCTGGACCGCCACCCCGTCCACCCCCGCGGTCGACGTCGGCTTCAACAACTGCCAGCACAAGAGCACGACCCCGGTCGGCCTGCTCGGCCCGGGCGGTCAGTTCACCGGCGTACCGATCCCCGCCGACGCGGTGCCGGCCACCGGCAGCGACTCGTCGCTGGCGGTCTGGTCACCCAGCACCAACCAGCTCTGGGAGTTCTGGGAGGCGCAGCACACCGCCGGCGGGTGGACCGCCTGCTGGGGCGGCCGCATCGACAGCGTGTCGAGCTCGCCCGGGTACTTCAACGGCGGCTTCGGCGCCAGCGCCACCGGACTCTCCACCGTCGCCGGGACGCTCGGCCTGGCGGAGGCGCGTACCGGCGTCGTCGACCACGCCTTGTCGCTGGCGATCCCGGCCCCGGCTACGTACACCAACGTCTCCTGGCCCGCGCAGCGCTCGGACGGTTACAGCACCAGCCCGGCGGCGATCCCGGAGGGAACCCGGCTGCGGCTCGACCCGAGCATCGACGTCGCGGCGCTGCCCGGCCTCACCCCGCTCGCCCGGACCATCGCCCGCACCGCGCAGGTGTACGGGTTCATCGTCACCGACAACTCCGGCGCCGTGTCGGTCAGTGGGGAATCGGGGGCGGCCGACGAGGCCGTCACCGGCGTCGACCCGTGGGCCGCCCTGGAACAGGGTGTGCCGGATTACGCGATTCTCGCGAATTTCCCCTGGAGCCACCTGCAGGCGCTGCCGAAGGACTACGGGAAGCCCTAGTCCCGACTCCACGGCCCCAGACGGCAGGCATGCCATCCTGGACCGCACGTCGGGCTCGACGTAACGGAGCTCTGTGACCGCTGCACGAGACTTGCCCGCGCGCTGGGGCCGGTCACGAGAAGATGTCCTGGCACCCACGGCAGCACGAGCAGAGGGGAGTCCGATGACCCCGCCCGTCGAGGGCGCTCCGCCGGTCGTGGTGGAGCCGAGGGTCCCGCGACTGCCGTACCCGGCCAAGCCCCGCGCGCGCGTCCTGATCGACGGCGTCGCCTTCGACCCGATGACCGAGGACGAGACGTCCACCTACGTGCACGACAGCCTGGACGCGGGCCGCGGGGGGCAGATCATCACCCCGAACGTCGACGTGCTGCGGCTGCTGCGCAAGCCCGAGTACGCCATCGCCGCGCGGGCCAACCTCGTCGTGGCCGACGGAATGCCCGTCGTGTGGGCGAGCCGGCTGAGCGGGACGCCGGTGCCGGTCCGCGTCGCGGGCGCCTCGCTGGTACGGACGCTGGCCCGCGACGCCGAGCTGCGTGGTCGTTCGCTGTACCTGCTCGGCGGCCCACCGGCTGCGGCCGAGCAGGCCGCCCTCAACCTCCGCGAGGCCCACCCGAGGCTGAAGATCGCCGGCACGGCCTGCCCGGACTGGGGGTTCCAGGAGGACCCGCAGCAGTGGGCCGCGGTGGTCGAGGACATCACGGCCAGCGGGGCTGACATCGTCTTCCTGGCGCTGGGCGCGCCGAAGCAGGAGCTGGTCGGGATCCGCCTGCTCGAGGTGCTGCCCGACGCCTGGTTCCTCGGCTGCGGCGGGTCGATGGCCTTCCTGGCGGGCCTGCTGCCGCGGGCGCCGGAGTGGATGCAGCGCTGCGGCCTGGAGTGGACGTACCGGCTCAAGAAGGAGCCGCGTCGGCTGTGGCGCCGCTACCTCGTTCACGACATCCCGTACGCCCTGGCGATGCTCACCCGGGCTCTGTGGGCCCGCCTCCGACGCCGGTGAGCGGACTGCGGGTGGCCTATCTGGTCAGCCGCTATCCGGGGCTGTCGCACGCGTTCGTCGAGCGGGAGATCCGGGCGCTGCGGGCGCGTGGTCTCACGGTCGTGCCCTTCTCGGTCCGCCCTGCCGACGCCGACGACCTGCGCGGCAGCGCCAACCTGGCCGCCGCCGCCGAGACCACGGTCCTGCTGGACGGTCGATGGCGGGTCTGGCTGCGGGCGCACCGCACGCTGCTGCTCCGCCACCCGGGGGCGTACGTGCAGACCCTGCGCGCCGCGACGCGGACCGGACCGCCGGGGCTGCGGCGGCGGGTGTGGCAGGTCTTCTACTGGGCCGAGGCGGTGGTGCTGGTGCACCACCTGCGGGCCCGCGGGGTCCGGCACGTGCACGTCCACTTCGCGAACGCCGGGGCCGACCTGGTACGCCGGGCCGTCGCGGTCGCGCGCGCCGCGTACCCGGAAGAGGGGCCGTGGTCGTGGTCGCTGGCGATGCACGGCCCGGTCGGCTTCGACGACCCCGACGGGCACGACCTGCCGGCTAAGGCGACGGATGCCGCCTTCGTGGCCTGCATCACCGACTGGTGCCGGGCGCGCATCGAGCAGCTGGCTCCCGCGGCCAGCACCGTCCTCGTCCGGATGGGCGTGGACCTCGACCGGTTCCGTCTCGTCGAGCGGGACGATGGCCATCCGCTGCGGGTGCTGTTCGTCGGGCGCCTCGTCGCGGACAAGGGCCCGGCCGACCTCGTCGCCGCCCTGGCCGGCGTCGCGGACCTGGAGTTGGTGCTCGCCGGCGAGGGCCCGCTGCGCGCGGAGCTGACGTCGATGGCCGGCCCGGGCGTCCGCCTGCTCGGTGGGGTGGCCCAGGACGATCTCCCGTCCTGGTACGCCTGGGCGGACATCTTCTGCCTCCCGAGCCATGCGGAGGGTCTCCCGGTGGTGCTGATGGAGGCCCTCGCCACCGGCCTGCCGGTCATCAGCACGCCGGTGGCGGGGATCCCCGAGCTCGTCGTCGACGGCGAGACCGGGCTGCTCGTGCCGCCCGGTGACCGGGCCGCGCTCGCGGCGGCCGTGACCCGGCTGCGCGACCCCGAACTCCGCCGCCGTCTCGGCGCCGCCGGCCGGGCCGCGGTCCAGGCACGCCACGAGGCCTTCGCGGCTGCGGCCCCGCTGGCGGAGACCCTGCAGCGGCTGCTCTCGCCCCGGCCCGCGGCCGCGGCGCGGCTCGAACGCCAGCCATGACCGAGGCGTCCGCGCCCGGCCCGCCACCGGGTGCGTCGCTCGAGTTCGCGGGCCCGCCCGACGGGCCCCCGCAGTCGGCGCCCGACGGGGCCCCGCAGTCGGCCGCCGAGCCGTCGGCCGACGCTCCGCGCTCGGCCGGGCGGGTGGTGTTGTCCGGCGGCTCGTGGGCGCTGCTGCCGCAGGTGACCTCGCTGTTGGTCAACCTCGCGCTGACGCCGTTCGTGCTGCACGGCCTCGGGGTGGACCGCTACGGGCTGTTCCTGTTCGCCGCCTCCCTCTCGCAGTTCGTCAGCACGTTCGACGGTGGCATCACCGCCAGCGCGTCGCGGTTCCTGTCCACCCTGGCCGGGGCGAAGGACACCGCCGCCACGACCCGGCTGGTCTGCACCCTCACGCTCGTCGCCACCGGGTTCGGGGCGATCGTCTTCGGCATCCTCTGGGTGATCGCGCCGCCGGTGACGGCGCACCTGCACATGCCGGTCGAGCTGCGCACCGAGGGCATCTTCCTGCTGCGCACGCTGGGCGTGCTGCTCGCCGTCGCGCTGGCCCGCAACGTGGTCGCGACGGTGCTCGTCGCGTACCAGCGCTTCGTCTACCTGAACGTCGTCAGCAGCGTCCTCTACGCCGAGTACGTCATCGGGCTGGTGCTGACGGTCCACCACCACTGGGGTCTGCAGGGCGTCGCCTGGACCCTCGTCGGCCAGCAGATCGCCGTCACCCTGCTCATCACGCCCGCCGCGCTGCCGTACCTGAGGCGCCGGAGCGTGGGGCTCTACCGGCCGGCCGAGCTGCGGCGGTTCCTGTCGTACTCGGGGAAGCTGCAGCTGGTCGGGCTGGCGAACCTGTTCCTGCAGGAGGCCGACGTCCTGCTGATCGGCGCCGTGCTGCCGATCCGCGACGTGTCGATCTACAGCGTCGGAGCCAACTTCGCCTTCCAGCTGCGGCTCGTGCCGGCCAACGCCCTGCAGCCGGTGCTCAGCGTCCTCGGGCAGTCCCTCGGCCGGTCGGGCCGGGAGGCGATGCTCGAACAGTTCCGGCGGATCCAGCGCTTCTGGGTGCAGGCGGTGTCGGGCTGGTGCATCGTCGGCGCGGCGGCGGTGGGCTTCGGGGTCACCGCCTGGCTGGGCGACGGGTTCGAAGCCTCCGGGGTCGTCGGCGCGCTGGTGCTGGTCGGCAACCTGTTCTACCTGGGCCCGGCGGTGCTGAACCTGCTGATGGGCCTGCTCGACCGGCCGGGGATCGAGGCCCGCTTCAGCGGGGTGATGGTGGCGGCCAACGTCGCGCTGACCGTGCCGCTGGTGTTCGCTGGGCCGATCGGGGTTGCCGCCGCGACGGGGGCCGGGCAGCTCGTGGCGGCGCTGTGGCTGGTCCGGCGGGTCCGGCGGGAGCTCGACCTGGGGATCGACTCGTTCCTGTCGCAGATCCCGCTGCCCGCCTGCCTCGTCTCGGCCGGCGCGGTGGTCGCGATGGAGCTGGCGCTGCGGCCGTTCGTCCCGCACGGGCCCGGCGGCCTGCTGCTGTCCGGGGTACCCGCCGGGATCGGCCTGCTGCTGTACGCGGTGCTCGTCCTCGGCCCGTCGAACACCCGCACCCTGACCGCGACCGTGCTCGCGCGGGTGCGGCGGCGCCCGGCGCCGCGCGGCCTGCACCGGCGGCGGTCGTGATCCGTCGTCGGAGTCTCGCGGTGCTCGGCCTGGTCGGCCCGCTCGGCCTGCTCGCTGTGGCGGCGTGCGGCTCGACCGGGCCGGTCGCCGGGTCGCCGCCCCCTAGCGCCCCCCCGTCATCGTCGCCAGGCGTCGCCGCCCCGTCGATGTCGCCAGCCGTCGCCTCGGCGGGCGGTGCGACGGCGGTGATCGCCCCGTACGCCGGCGTCTTCGGGCCCGAAAGCGTCTGGGACGTGCGTGTCGGCGCCGCGCCGCTCGCCGCGAACTCGGCCGCCCAGGTGGCCAACCTCCTCGCGCAGGTACGCGGCGCCTACGGCGGCGTCGCCGCGTTCAACGCCCACCAGTACGACACGAGCCTGGTCACCGCCGCGGCGGGGACGCCCACCACGGACGTGCACTTCGACAACTGCCAGCACAAGGCGGCCGAGCCGGCCGGCCTGGCCGCGCAGTTCGCCGACGTGCCGATCCCCGCCGGCGCGGTCCCCTCCAGCGGGAGCGACAGCGAGCTCACCGTCTGGCAGCCGAGCAGCGACCGGCTGTGGGAGCTGTGGGTCACCCGGCACACCGCCGCGGGCTGGCAGGCCTGCTATGGCGGCCGCATCGACCACGTCTCCCGCTCGCCCGGCTACTTCACGGGCGGGTTCGGGGCGAGCGCCTCGGGGCTCGCCACGGCGGGCGGGATGGTCGGGATCGCGGAGGTACGCCGCGGGGAGATCCCGCACGCGCTCGCCCTGGCGATCATCGCGCCGGCCGACAGCAGCCGGGTCTCGTACCCGGCTCAGCGTTCGGACGGCTTCTCCGGCGACCCGGCCGCGCTCGTGGAGGGCACCCGGCTGCGTCTGGATCCGCGCATAGACGTGGCCACGCTGCCCGGGCTGACGGCGATCGCGCGGGAGATCGCGCAGGCCGCTCAGACCTACGGCTTCATCGTGACCGACCGTTCCGGGGCGGTGGCCGTGGACGGGGAGAGCGGCGCCGCCGAGCAGGCGCTGACCGGCACGGACCCGTGGCGAGCGCTCGAGCACGGCGTGCCGGACTACCTGGTGCTGAAGAACTTCCCGTGGCAGGACCTGCAGGTGCTGCCCCCGGACTACGGCGCGTCGTAGCGCGGTCAGGAGCGCGTCAGTCCGAGGCTCGAGCCGCGGCCGGTGTTGCGACCGGCGCCGCGTCGGTGTCGCGACCGGCGCCGGGTCGGCGTTGGGTGTCGAGATCCTCGCCAGCGCCCGGCGTGTCGCGACGACACGCCGACCCAACCCGAAGGCGGGCGGGGGTGTCGCGACAACACGCCGACCCAACGTGAGATGAGAGGGGCAAGCGGGTCAGGCGGTACGGGACAGCGGCCGGGCCGGAGGGGCGACCTCGCCCTCGCCGGCACGGCTGGGAGCCACCGCCGGCGGAGGTGGCGCGAGGTACGGGATGAGCACGATGCCCGCGAACAGCCACACCAGCAGGTTCGGCAGCGGGTACGGCAGCGGCGAGCTCACCGCTGCGGTGAGCCAACCCGTCCCCGTACCGAGGAAGACGAGCCACCAGCCCCAGGCATCCGGCGCCTCGTCAGGCAGCGGCGCAGCCAGCCCCCGTCGCCGGCGCAGGACGGCGCGACCCGGGCCGGCGAGCACGCAGCCGGCGAAGAGCAGCCCGCCGGGTACGCCGAGCTCGGCGGCACGGCCCAGGAACACGTCGTGCACCTCGATGGCGACGTTCGTGATCGGATAGCCGCGGGCCTGGCGGACGTACTCCGAACCTTCGGACTCGAACTCGACCCAGCCGAGCCCGGTCAGAGGGTGGGCCTCGATCACCCGGACGGCCGCGGCGTTGGTGTTCTCCCGGTCGTAGAGCGAGCGCTTGTCGCCGAGCCGGCTGCTCGTGCTGCTGCGGAGGCTCGGGACGACGAGCAACGCCAAGATGACCATGGCGGCGACGGCGCCGAGGGCGAGCGGGAGCCGACGCCTGACCTGCGGGACCAGCAGCCCGACCACCACGACGCCCAGACCGCCGCCGAGCCAGCAGGAGCGGGTCTCGGTCAGGAAGACCCCCAGCAGGCACAGGACGGCGGCTGCGGCGCCGGCCTTGCGCCACCGGCCGGTCCCCCGGGCGGCGACCAGCGCGGCGCTGAAGCCACACGCGATCATCGCCAGGCCGTCGGCCTCGGACTCGATGAACGGCCCGCGGGCCCGGCCGAACTGGAGGCCCTGGTTGGGATCCATGATGTAGCGCGGGAACACCAGGGCGTGCGGGCCGACGATCTCGAAGACCGCGGTCAGGCCCAGGTAGATGCCCATCACCGTGAGCGTCCGGGCCAGCAGCAGCCGGCGCCGTTCGGTGCCGAACAGGACCGGCGCGAGGGTGAACGCAACGAACGGGACCAGCAGCCGGTCCAGCAGGGCGTAGAAGCCGTAGGAGCTGGTGAGCGTGCCTACACCGATCGCCGACCACAGCACCAGCAGCACCATGGCGACCAGCAGCGTGTGCACCGTCCGCCACTGCAGGCGCACGGTGCGCCAGGCGTCGGGGTCCAGGGCGATCAGCACGAACGAGCCGCCGAACAGCAGCCGGTCCGGACTGATCGGGAAGCCGATCAGCTTGGCGTTGCCCGAGACCATGTCGGCGAAGATGCCGGCCACGAACAGCAGCACGTACGCCGGCTCCTGCCAGCTGCGCAGGCGTGCGCGTGCGTCCGCGGTCACCGGGGTCGGGCGGGTCCCGCGGCGGACGTGACGCGCGGGGCCGCGAGGTCGTGCCCCGTCACAGCGATCCCCGCGTACTCGGAGCGCTGTAACGGCGGGCCCAACTCAGCCGCGGCTCTGCGCCGCTGTCGGCGTGCGGCCCGGTCGCGGAGCCAACCGGGTGCAGGTCCGGGCGGAGTGGCGGCGGGGGCGCCGGGACCGCGGTTGGCTCGTCGCCTTCCAGCCGAGCCGCGGCATCGGGCTCGCTGTCGGGCTGGTGCTCGTCGCGCTCACCATCGCTGGCGGGCTCGGGCGCGCTGTCGGGCTGAGGTTCTTCGGAGGCAGCCTCGGTGCCGGTCGTGGGCCCGCCGTCGCTCTCAGGCTCGGGTGCCGACTCGGGGGCTGAGTCGTCCGCTGGCGGATCTGGTACGACGTACATCCCGGGCAGAGGTTCGATCTCGATGACCGGCGCGTCGTCCGTGACGTGTGCGGTGTCGGTCCAGGGGTCGGTCGCGTCGTTCGGTGCGGACGCGGTCGGCGGGACCCAGCGATCGCCCGCGAGAAGCTCGTCGATCGCGGGGTCCGGCAGGAACGTGACCGGCTCGAACGCCGGGTACGCCGGTCGCGCGGCCGCATCCTCGACGGGGGATGCCAACTCGAGTTCCGGCTCGTCGGCGGCCTGCCACTCGGGCTCGACCTCGGCAAGGGGCTCTGGCTCGACCTCGGCAAGGGGCTCGGGGTGGACCTCGGCGGCTGACTCGACGTCGACATCGGGCTCGACCTCGGCAAGGGGCTCGGGGTGCACCTCGGCGGCTGACTCGACCTCGGACTCGACCTCGGCAACGGGCTCGGGCTCGACGTCGGCAACGGGCTCGAGTTCGGGCCCGGGCCCGGGCTCGGGCTCGACGTCGGCAACGGGCTCGAGTTCGGGTCCGGGCTCGGGCTCAGCAACGCGCGCCTGCGCCTCGGCTTCGGCCCCGTCCGGGCGGATGCCTTCGAGGTCGACCACAGCGGCGGGCCCGTCCAGCAGGGGCGACCACGGGCGAGGCACCCCGGGCGGAGCAGGCAGGCGCGGAACATCGGTGGCGGCGCCCTGCTGGGTGGCCGGTTCGGCGACATGGATCCGTACGTGTGGGAGGTCACTGGCGGTCTCGAAGTCCCGCTGCGCCGGCCGCACGTCTTCATCGTCGGGGGAGAGTGACGCGTACGCCCGGGGGGCGTCCTCCAACTCGCCGGACATCGGCTCGTCGCGCCGGCCGACGTGCGCATCAGCGGCGGCAGGCTCCACCGCCCCGGTAACGTGCCCGACCGCCGCGGCGTCCGCCTCGGGGGACTCGGGGGCGTCGACGGGTTCGACCGCCTCGGGGGCGTCGGGGGCGTCGACGGGTTCAACCGGCTCGAGGGACTCGGTGGCATTGACCGGTTCGACCACCTCGGGGGCGTCGACGGGTTCGACCGCTTCGGGGGCGTCGACGGGTTCGACCGCCTCGGGGGATCCGGCCGGCTCGGACGTCGCCCCGAACTCCTGGTCCTCGACGGCGTCGGGCGCCTCAACGGTCTCGGGTGGCGCGGCGGTTTCGAGGGCTTCGCCGCTCTCGGGGGTGGCGCCGGTCTGGTGCGCTTCGCCCGTCCCGGGAGCTACGCCCGTCCCCGGAGCTCCTCCCGTGTCGTGGGTCTCGACTGCCTCGGCGACCTCCGGGATCTCGGTCGCGTCTGTGGGTTCGAGGTCGGTAGTGGCGCCGACGGCTACCGGCGGTGCGGGGGCTGCGGCGACCTCGCCGGGTTGCGGCGGGCCCGCCACCGGCGGTTCGGCGTAGTCCAGATCCGCGCCAGCGTCCGCCATCGTCGGCTCGGCGTGGTCCAGATCCGCGCCAGCGTCCGCGATCGTCGGCTCGGCGTGGTCCAGATCCGCGCCAGCGTCCGCATCCGCGGCGGCCTCCTCCGTCTCAGCCGGCTCCTGGTCGGTGGTCGCGACGGGCTCGTCGCTCGCTGTGGCCAGCTCCTCCGGCGCCGCGAAGAAGGAGTGCGGGGACGCCGGCTCAGGGAGGGCGGGAGCGTCCTCCCGGAACGCGACGGCGCCAACCCCGAGGAAGGGCTCGTCCCGGGCGCGCGGAGGAGCCTCGTCGGTGGCTGTCGGGTGCGCGTCGCCGGCAGCGGTCGCGGCACCCGCGGTCGATCCGTTCGCCGTCTCGTCGTCGGCGTCGGGGGCGGACTGCTCGCTGATCGGCGCGGCCATGGGCGCGGAGTCGGCGTCGAGCGCAGACTGGTCGCTGATCGGCGCGGACTGGGCGTCGGGCGCGGACTCGTCGCTGAGCCACGGCAGCAGCTCGTACGCCGCCTCCATCTCGTCCGTCTCGTCCGCGTTCATCGGGGAACCGGACAGCTCCGCGACGCGCGCGGCGTCCCGTGCCGCCCGGCGCTGCAGCTCGGCCTCCTGACTCCGCGCGGCCTCCAGCTCGCGGGTCTGCTGCTCGAGAGCGGCGCGGAGGGCTTCACGCAGGTACGGATCACCCGACAGGCTCGGAGTCGGCGCGACCGCCGGACGCGCCGGCGGGGGCGGGGCGGGTGCTTCGACCACCTCGCGCACCGGGCGCAGCCGGTGCAGCGTGCCGCGTACCCGGCTGCTGGCCTCGGCCAGATCGGGGACCAGCCGCGGCCGCCCGGCCCGTTCGAGGCGCGGGACAGCCGGCTCGTCCGCCGCCACCTCAACCGGATCGGGGACGAGCTGCGGCCGGACGAGGCGCTCGGCCCGCACCCGGCGGGAGTCGAGCCAGGTGGCTGCCGCCAGCGCCAGCAGCACCCCGACCGCGAGGCCGAGCAGCGCGTACCGCTCGACGAGGCTCCGCTCGTTGGACCCGATCAGGGACGCGGACTGGACGCGGCGCAGGCCGTTCTCGGCAGCCGGGCTGCTGACCAGATTCTGGTACTGCAGGTTGAGCGCGCTGGCCTGGGTGGTGAGGGTGCTCACCGTCACGGCGTCCTGGTTGACCGCGGCCTGCGCCGCAGCGATCTTGGTGGCCACCGGGGGGGTCTGCGCCCGGAGCGCCGCGAGCTCGGCCTGGTCGGCCTGCTGCTGGGTCTGGGCCGGGACCAGCTTTGCCTGAACCGCCTGGTACGACTTCAGCACGGTCGCGGGCGATCGGCTGCTCACCTGGGCGTTGATGCTGTTGACGAACGTGGTCGTGACGGCGGTAACCGCCTTCAGGGCGAGGTCGCTGCTGGTGGCGTCGACGTCGACCCGGATCACCGCCGAGCTCGGCAGCGGGGAGGCGTTCACGGCGAGGACGCCGCTGACCGCGTTGCCGAGCGTCGGGGTCAGGTGGGAGATCGCGTCGTCGGTCGTCACCGACCGGGCGTAGTCGGCGGCGATGCTCTCGACGCCGATGGTGTACCCGGCCACCGCACTGGCGGACAGGCTCCCGGTACCGACGGCAACCCGCGACTCTGCGGTGTACGTGACCTGGCGGGTGTCGGCGTACCCGAGACCCAGCACCAGCCCGAACATGGTGAGCAGCGCCGCCACGAGCCACGCCCGCCGCAGCGCGGTCAGCGGGCTGACGCGGCGCGGGCCGTCGTCGACGTCGCTCGACTCGGTCACGACGGCAACTCCCTCGGGTGGCGGGCGCGGCGGCGTTCGCGCCGGGGAGGCGCGGCGGAGTTCCGCCCCGTGATCAGTATTCGGCACCGCTCGCCCGCAGGTGAAGGTGCCTCGCCGGGAGACGGCGTCGGGCTCGTCCTACGCTGGACGCTCACCCACGACGTGGAGGTCGTTGCTGTGGCCCGTTCCGTGATCGTCTCCGGCGCGCGTACGCCGATCGGCAAGCTCTCCGGGGCCCTCAAGGGCTTCAGCGCCATGGACCTCGGCGGGGTCGCGATCGCGGGTGCGCTGGAGCATGCGGGCATCGCCGGCGACCAGGTCGACTACGTGATCATGGGCCAGGTGCTGCAGGCGGGGCAGGGGCAGATCACCGCGCGGCAGGCGGCGGTCAAGGGCGGCATCCCGATGGACGTGCCCTCGCTCACCATCAACAAGGTGTGCCTCTCTGGCCTGGACGCGGTCGCGCTCGCCGATCAGTTGATCCGGGCCGGGGAGTTCGAGGTGGTCGTGGCCGGGGGGATGGAGTCGATGACCCAGGCGCCGCACCTGCTGCCGGGGGCGCGCGCGGGGTTCCGCTACGGCGACACCTCGCTGCTGGACTCGACCTTGCACGACGGCCTGTGGTGCGCGTTCGACGGCGTGGCGATGGGGGAGTCGACCGAGAAGCACAACGCCCGGTACGACATGACGCGCGAGGAGCAGGACGCCTTCGCGGCCAGGTCGCACGAGCGCGCCGCTGCCGCCATCAAGGAGGGGCGCTTCGCGGAGGAGATCGTGCCGGTGCCGGTACCGCAGCGGAAGGGTGAGCCGCTGCTGGTCACCGAGGACGAGGGCGTACGGCCGGAGACGACCGTCGAGTCGCTCGGCAAGCTCCGCCCCGCGTTCGCGAAGGACGGGACGATCACGGCCGGCTCGGCGTCGCAGATCTCCGACGGCGCCTGCGCGCTGGTCGTGATGAGCGCGGCGAAGGCGGCCGAGCTGGGGTGCACGGTGCTGGCGGAGATCGGCGCGCACGGGGTGGTCGCCGGGCCGGATGCCTCGCTGCAGTCGCAGCCGGCGAACGCGCTGAAGAAGGCGCTCGCGCGGGAGGGTCTGACGCCCGCCGACCTCGACGTGATCGAGCTGAACGAGGCCTTCGCCGCCGTGGGGATCGCGTCCACCCGGGAGCTGGGCGTCAGCGAGGACATCGTCAATCCCAACGGCGGCGCGATCGCCCTGGGGCACCCGATCGGGATGAGCGGCGCCCGCCTGGTGCTCACGCTGGCCATGGAGCTGCGGCGGCGCGGTGGCGGGGTGGGCGGCGCGGCGCTGTGCGGCGGCGGCGGCCAGGGCGATGCGCTGATCCTGCACGTCGCCTGATCGGTCACGCGGCGCTCGAGTCAGCAGGCGCCACGGCGCTCGACGGCGCTCGGGTCAGTAGGCGCCACGGCGCTCGACGGCGCTCGGGTCAGTAGGCGCCGCGGCGACTGAGTACGGCGGCCAGCGTCCGTCCCAGGATGCTCAGGTCCAGCCCGAGCGACCAGTTCTCCACGTACCGCAGATCGAGCCGGACCGACTCGTCCCAGGACAGGTCTGACCGCCCGCTGACCTGCCACAACCCGGTCAGCCCCGGCTTGACCAGCAGCCGCCGGTGCACGGACGTCTCGTACGCGCTCACCTCGCGCTGCAGTGGCGGCCGCGGTCCGACGAGCGACATCCGCCCGGTCAGGACCTGGACCAGCTGCGGCAGCTCGTCGACGGAGAACCGGCGCAGGTGCCGGCCGAGGGGGGTGATCCGCGGGTCGTGGTCCATCTTGAACAGCGGCCCGCCCTCGTGCTTGTTCGCCGCCTGCAGCGCTTCCAGCCGCGCCTCGGCGTCGATGGCCATGGTGCGGAACTTCCAGAGCGTGAAGGGACGACCGCCGTTGCCGACGCGCTGCTGCCGGAAGATCGCCGGCCCCGGGCTGGTCAGGCGGATCGCCACGACGATGCCGAGCAGCACCGGCGCGAGGATGAGCAGGGCGAGCGCCGCGACCGAGCGGTCCAGCAGCCCCTTGACCAGCCGGCGCCCGCCGGACAGCTCCGGCTCCTCGACGTGCAGCAACGGCAGCGTCCCGACCGGGCGGACGTGGATGCGCGGCCCGGCGACGTCGGTGATCCGGGGCGCGAGCAGCATCGAGACGTCGGTGCCTTCCAGCTGCCAGCCCAGCTTCCGTACCGCCTGCGTGTCCAGGTCGGAGAACGCGGTGATCGCCACCGCGTCCGCGCCCGTCGCGGCGATCGCGGTCAGCACGTCGCCGGCGAGCCCGTACACCGGCACCCCTTCGACCTGGGTGGCATCGCGCGGGGCGAGCGTGTCCAGGCAGACGCCGACCACCCGGAAGCCGCTGCGGCGGTCGGCGTGCACGGTGCGTACCAGCTCGGCGACCGAGCGTTCCCGGCCGAGGGCGATCACCGAGTCGAGGCAGCGGCCGCGGTCTCTTAGGCGCTCGAGCAGACGGCGGCTGGCCCAGCGACCGATCAGCGCCAGCCCGGTGGCGAGGGGAAAGCTGACCACGAGGTACGCCCGGGCGGGGTCCAGTCGGAAGGCGACGACCACCACCCCGACGGCCGCCCCGGCGCGGACGGCGCCGTCGAACACCCGGCGGTACTCGTCCGAGCCGCTGCCCAGGAACCGCGTCTCGTACGCGCGGGCCGACGCGACCGCGGCGACGAAGAGCAGGGGAAAGGCGAGCACCGCGATCGGCCGGTGCCAGTGATGCCCGCCGAGGTGTACGGCGGCGGCGGTGACGGCGGCGATGAGGGCGACGGTGAGGTCCAGGGCGACCAGGAGTCGGGCGTACGTGCGGACCCACCGTCGTCGGGGTCCGGCCACCGCCGGAGCAACATGGGTGAAGGCCGGCTGGAGTTGGGGGTACGGCCGGCCGTCGCGCAGCTCCTCGACGAGCAGCGACACCGGTGGCTCCCGTCTCGGCCCGTCTCGATTTCGGCGTGTCCCGGCGTGGGCGTGCGCCGTCCGTTGACGGTAGGTGCGGCGGTGGTGTCGTCGCCGAGGGTCGCCGGTGCGGTCACCCGTTCGGCGCACGTACCGGCGTACCTCGTCGGGTTGGCGGCCCGGCCCGGCCGGGTCAGGTCACGTCGCGGATGTCGGGGTTGGGTCCGGCTGTAACTCCGTCCGCCGGACGCAACCCCGACAAACGAGGCGGTAGACCCCCAGCGTCGGCACCGGAGTCCTCCGGGGTTACGTCGCGGATGTCGGGGTTAGGTCCGGC
>CAXTNT010000018.1:14546-42886 GCA_964245825.1 uncultured bacterium
GTCGTCCCTCCCAGGCGGGTGCTCTTCGGCGCACCCGGCCCGGATCGGCGGGCTTCGGCGTACCGCCGTCTGACCAGCGCCGCCGCGCCGGGGAGTTCCGGGTACGTCGCGGATGTCGGGGTTAGGTCCGGCTGTAGCTCCGTCCGCCGGACGTAACCCCGACAAACGATGCGGTAGACCCCCAGCGGCTGGCTGTCGTCCCTCCCAGGCGGGTGCTCTTCGGCGCACCCGGCCCGGATCGGCGGGCTTCGGCGTACCGCCGTCTGACCAGCGCCGCCGCGCCGGGGAGTTCCGGGTACGTCGCGGATGTCGGGGTTAGGTCCGGCTGTAGCTCCGTCCGCCGGACGTAACCCCGACAAACGATGCGGTAGACCCCCAGCGGCTGGCTGTCGTACCTCCGTCCGCCTGCCGGGGTCCACAGGGCGGGTGCGTGTCCACATGTTGCGCTGGCCCCGGCACACGCTGCACGTCGCTGCCAGCCTGGATCCGTGCAGCCGGTTGCTGTCGACTCACTGCGAGGGGAGGTCAGGGCGCTTGCGCTCGCCCGTACGCAGCACGGTGTCCTGAGCCGGCGTCAGGCCCTGTCCGTGGGCATGTCCGACTCCGCCGTCACCAGACGGCTGGCGAGCGGACGGTGGCGAGCGGCGCATCGTGGCGTCCTGCTCGTGGGCGGCGCGGAGGAGCCCGAGCTCCTGACCCGCATCACCGCTGCCCGCCTCTGCGCGGGCGGCGGCCACGCGCCGGCGGGTGTGCCCACCGGGATCGGCGCGGCGAGACTCCTGGCCTTCGACGACGGCGCGTCACCTTTCGTACCGGAGCTGATTCTGCCGCGCGCCGTCCGGCGGGATCAGCGGGCGGGCGTCCGCCTGCGGTGGCCGTTACTGCTGCCCACGGATGTCACCGTGCGCCACGGGATCCCGTGCGTCACGGCGCGGCGCGCGCTGGCCGACCTGTCCGCGCGGCTCGGGTACGCCGAAGTCCTCGTGCTCGCGGATGCCGCCTTGCGGACAGGCGCCTGCCAGGCGGACGAGCTGGTGGCGATCGCCGGACCGCGTCCGCGCGGAGGGCGGCGGGCACTGCGCGTCGCGGACGCTCGCGCGGAGTCCCCGTTCGAGTCGCGGTTGCGGGCGGAGCTGATCCAGGCCCGGGTTCCGCCTCCGGTCCTCCAGCATGTCGTACGGGCCGACGGCCGCTTCGTCGCCCGTGTCGACTTCGCCTGGCCGGACATCCGGTTGGCGGTCGAGGCGGACGGCGCCGGGGTGCATGCGTCCGCCGCCGCTCTGCAGGGTGACCTACGCAGGCAGAACGCGGTGCTGCGCGCGGGCTGGACGATGCTTCGGTTCACCTGGGCTGATCTCGGCAGGATTGCCCCGGTGGTGCGAGCAGAGATAGCGGCTCGTAGCCGGTAGGTGACGAGGGCGGCGGGTGGGGGGTAGGCAGCGGCGGGTGTCGGCAGTGGTGGTGTCGGCGGTGGTGGCGTCGGCGGGTGTCGGCGGTGGTGGCGGGTGTCGTGTCGGCGGAGTCGGGGTTACGTCCGGTTGCGGACCGGTCAGCCGGACAGAACCGCCGCACTCGCCGCACTGGGTGTCGGAGGGGGTGGGTTCGGCGGTGGTGGTGGGTGGTGGGCGGTGGCGGGAAGCGAGCCGAGGGGGGTGGTCGCGTTGGCGGGGGAGTGGGGTCCCTGCTGTGCGGCGGGGGGAGTGGGGGGCACTGCGGCAGAGGAGCGGGGGCGCTGCCGTGGGTTTGCGTGTCCGGCCCGGCGGGCTGGGATGATCGGCGGGTGATCCCTCGGTGACCCGGCTCGGACGTACGCCGGCCGAACTCGTCGATGCGGCCCGCACCGGCGAAGCCCGCGCCGTCGCGCGGCTGATCTCGCTGGTCGAGGACGCCTCCCCGCAGCTGCGCGAGGTCATGGCCCTGCTCGCCCCGCACACCTCCGGCGCGCAGGTGATCGGCCTGACCGGCTCGCCGGGCGTCGGCAAGTCGACGTGTACCTCGGCGCTGGTCACCGCGTACCGGGAACGGAATCTCCGGGTTGGCGTGCTGGCGATCGACCCGTCGTCACCGTTCACCGGCGGCGCCCTGCTCGGCGACCGGGTACGGATGCAGGAGCACGCGCTGGACCACGGCGTCTACATCCGCTCGATGGCCAGCCGCGGCCACCTCGGCGGCCTGTCGTGGGCGACACCGCAGGCGCTGCGGGTGCTCGACGCGGCCGGCTGCGACGTGATCCTCGTCGAGACCGTCGGCGTCGGGCAGGCCGAGGTCGACATCGCCGGCCTCGCCGATACGACGGTCGTGCTGCTGGCGCCCGGCATGGGCGACGGGATCCAGGCGGCGAAGGCCGGGATCCTGGAGATTGCCGATGTGTACGTGGTGAACAAGGCCGATCGGGACGGCGCCGACACGACGGCCCGCGAGTTGCGGCAGATGCTGACCATGTCGCCGCGGGAGGCGGGGGAGTGGCGTCCGCCCGTGCTGAAGACGGTCGCGTCCCGCGGTGAGGGCCTCGAGGAGATGCTCGACGCACTGACCGCGCACGCGAGCTGGCTGGCCGAGTCGGGCGAGGGGCCGCGCCGCCGCCGGGCCCGGGCCGCCGACGAGATCGAGCAGATCGCGGTGGCCCAGCTGCGCGCGCGGCTCGGTGATCTGCGCGGCGGGTACGGGCTGGCGGACCTCGCCGAGAAGGTCGTCGCCGGGGAGATCGACCCGTACACGGCCGCCGACGACCTGCTGGCCCGCGCGTGACCGCGCCCGACGAGGCGGCGGCCGGCGAGCTGCGCGCGACGCCCGACCGGCTCGGGGCGGGCGAGCCGCGCGTGACCGGGCCCGACGAGGCGGCGACCGGCGAGCTGCGCGCGACGCCCGACCGGCTCGGGGCCGGCGAGCCGCGCGCGACGCCCGACGAGACCGCGACCGCCGAGCTGCGCGCGACGCCCGACCGGCTCGGGGCCGGCGAGCCGCGCGCGACCTTCGACCGGCTCGGGGCCGGCGACCTGCCGCCGGCTGGCCCAGCGGTCTCCGTCGTGATCCCGACGCACAACCGCCGGGAGCTGCTGGCCGAGACGCTGGCCTCGGTGTGGGCGCAGACGGTGCCGGTCGAGGTCATCGTGGTGGACGACGGGTCGAGCGACGGCACCGCCGAGTCGCTCGAGGGCCAGGACGTGACGGTCGTACGCCTGGATGAGCCGCGGGGCTGCGGAGCCGCCCGCAACGTCGGCGTCGAGCGAACCACCGCCCCGTGGCTGGCGTTCTGCGACGACGACGACCTCTGGGCGCCGGAACGGCTCGCCGCCCAGCTGGCCGTCCTCGCCGACCATCCGACCGCGCGGTGGGCGACGACCGGGGCGGTCTGGATCGACCAGTCCCGCCGCATCCTGGGTGGTCAGGCGATGCCCGACTACGACGACCTCGAGGCGCTGCTGCGGGTGGGCAACGCCGTACCTGGCGGCGGGTCCTCGGTGCTGATCGACGCGGACCTGTACGCGGCGGTGGGCGGCTTCGCCCCCGGGCTGGACGGCGCCGACGACTGGGACCTCTGGCTGCGGCTGGCCGCGAAGTCTCCGATCGGGTACGTGGACCGGCCGCTCGTCGGCTACCGGCGGTGGCGGGGGAACCGCTCCCGGAACCTCACCCGGGCCGAGGTGGCGCACGCGGACGTGCGCCGACGGCACGGGATCTCGCCGGACGCGTCAGGCGATGCCGACCAGCAGTGGCGGATGCACCGGGCCCGGGTGCTCGTCGAGAACGATGACCGGTTCGGCGCGGCGGCGGCGTACGTCGGGGCCGCGCTGCGGTCGCCCGGTCAGCTGGCGTACGCGGCGGCCGTGCTGGCATCGCCGGGCCGGGTCGAGCGGCGGTTGCGTGCGCAGGACGCCGCCCGGCTGCCGGCCGGCTGGCGCGAGGAGGCGCGGCGCTGGCTGGGCGCCCGCTGACCGGAAGCGCCCGCTGACCCGAGGCGCCCGCTGACCCGAAGTGCGCGCTGACCGAAGCGCCCGCGAGCCCGGCGCTGACCCGAGATCAGTGGACGCAGGCGCCGGGGGTGAACGTCGACGTCGGGAGCTGGGGCAGCGCCTGGACGGGCAGCAGCGGTCGCGCCGAGGACGCCGGCTCGCCCAGCACCAGCGTGAGCGTGCGGGTCTTCCCGGGGGCCAGCTCTACGAAGATCGACAGCGTCGGGTGGCCGTTGTTGATCGACTGCTGGAACCCGGTGGCGTCGCCGGTGGTCTGTATCTGCACCGGCAGCAGGGGTACGGCCCGCCCGTCGATGGTGGCCGACCCGAACCCGGTGCGGTCGGTGAGGTACAGCGACAGCAGCATCTTCACCTGGTTGCGGGCGACCGGGTACGGCGGATCGTCGCCGCGGGTCGACACGTACGCGGGCAAGGCGGTGGTGGGTGCGCCGTTGTGCAGGGTGACGGTCACGGAGACCTGACGCAGGGTGCTGGCGCAGGACTCGATCGAGTAGTCGACGTGCTCGGTCACGTACTGGCTGAGCTTCTCCGCGCCGGAGTCGGTGAGCGTCGCCAGGAAGAACGGCGCCGTCGTCACCGGCAGCACTCCGGCGACCGGGTACGACGCCAGCTGCGCCTGCTCGGCGGGCCGGGCCGCGAAGACGTGCACGTGCCCGGCGCCGGCGTCCTGGGAGATGTCGGTGAACAGCGACTGCCCGGACACGTGCCCGTGCAGCAGTGCGGTGAAGACCTGCTTGCCGACCTGGCCGAGCAGGTCCTTGCGCTGCGTGGTGGTCAGTGGCAGCCGGTACTCCCCGCTCTCCAGGAAGTTCACCGCGTTGGCCGAGGTCACGGTCTGGCCGTCGACGGTGGTGGGACCGGAGAACCGCAGCAGCGTCGACAGCGCATCGGGGTCGATGCTGATCACGCCGTCGACGTGGGTCGTGAAGTCGGCCGCGTACATGGCGGCCCAGGCGGCTCCGGTCGAGGGGAAATTGGGGGACAGGTTGGTGTTCTGCCAGATCGTGGCGGCGTCGAGGGGCTCGAAGTTGTTGAGCCACTCGCTGTTCAGGCCCGGTGGGGGCGCGGACAGCGCCGGCAGGTCCTGCTCGCCACCGATCTTGCTGATGCTGACGCGGCCCTCATCCGCCTTGAGCAGCGCGTAACCGCCGATCACCCCACCGCCCCCGCGGATCTCGGCCGGGTTGAGGAACGCGACGAAATAGGTACGCGGGCCGGCGGCGCCCAGCATGTCGGGCGCGAGCCGGCTCGCGGTCGCGGCGACGGTCATGTCGTGGTGGAGGGCGCTCACCTGGGCGAGGAGCTGGTCGCGGGCGCGGGAGACCGGCCCGAGCCAGGAGCCCGGGATCTTCGCGGTGCGGGTCTGCGCGGCTGCGAGGGAGGTGTCGGCTGCGGCCAAGCGCGGCGCGGCCTGCACCAGCGGCGCCAGCGGGATCGCCCCGTTGGTGGCGCCGGCGCGCAGCGGCTGCAGGGCATTGGTCGCGGTGACGAGCTGCGGGAGCGCGCCGGCGCTCAGGTCGCGGGCGACGTCGGCCAGGTCACGCGCGGTGGACAACGGCCGGCCGGCGACCGGGATGTGCGCGGCGACTGTCCACAGCACCCCGTGCGTACGGCTGCGGGCAGAGGTCACATCGTGCTCGAAGGCCGTGAGCTGCTGCTGCTGCGAGGCCAGCGGGGTGCCGGAGCGCACCCCGGTGTCCAGGGCGTGCAGCTGGCTGCGGGCATCGCGGACGTCGGAGCGGACGCGCAGCGCTTCGACGGCCAACACGGCAATGGCGACGACGAGCGCAACGAGGACGAGCAGGACGACCCATCGCCAACGAACGCGGCGGCGTGGCTCCTGAGTAAGGGTGCTCAGGGTCTGTGCGTGCCTACTTGGTGCGGACGCTCAGTGGCTGCGACTCGGCGTGCTGCGTGTAGCCGGTGACCGTGCCGGTGCCGGTGGCGGGGAGGCTGCAGCTGAAGCTGCCGCCGGTGCCGCCGGCCTTGGTGTGGGTGCAGTGACCCGTTGCCGGGAAACTGGCAGACAGGTACACGGAGTGGTTGGGCAGGCCGTGGCCGTTGCAGCCGTAGGTGCCGTTGAAGGAGAAGGTGCCACCGGCGGGGGCCGACTGTGCGGCGGGCCCCATCACCAGGATGGCGTTGTTGACGGGGTAGCCGCAGTGACCGTTGCCGGGCGCACCGGTCGGCGCGGTGGGGGCGGCACTGATGGTGGCGAAGTGGGTGGCTGCGGGCGTCGCGGCATGGCTGGTCGACGCGCCGGCGGGCGCGGCCAGGGCCAGGGATGCGGCAGCGGTCATGCCAGCACCGGCGATGGCGAACATGCGCTTGTTCATGGAGCCCCCAAGAGAGATCGGGCCAGGCAGCGGATGCCTAGTCGACGCCTAACGTAGGGCCTGCGTCGGCGCGCCGCAAGTCAAGGCGCCCGCGAGTCTCGCCAGGAAATCCGAGCGAAACGAGCTCGAATCACAGCCATGTGTCCAAGACATTTCGCCGCCGCACCCACGAGCACCCAACCGGCCGGATCGACGCCGTCGGCGCGCCGCCAGGACCGGGCTGCCGGTAGCCTGCTGGCACCTGGCCGGTCGAGGGGGCGGCCACCGGATCGATTGCGAGCCGCATGACGCTTCGTCAGTACCTGCAGGTGCTGCGCGCCCGGTGGTACGTGGTCGTCGCGGGTCTGATCATCGGCGGGGTCGTAGCCGGCTCGTACGTGGGCACCGCGACCAAGAAGTACACGGCGCACGCCCAGCTCTTCGTCTCGACCTCGGGGCAGAGCGACCTGTCGCAGCTGAGTGCCGGTGGCTCCTTCGTCCAGGACCAGGTCAAGTCGTACGCCTCGGTGGCCACGACGCCGTCGTTGACGCGGCCGATCATCACCCAGCTCGACCTGCCGTACACGACCGACCAGCTGGCGGCGGAGATCTCGGCGTCCGCGCCGCTGAACACCGTGCTGATCAACCTGTCGGTGACCGACCGGGATCCGGTGCGGGCGGCGGCCATCGCCAACGCGGTCGCGACCCGGCTGACGACGTACATCGGTCAGCTGGAGACCCCGATCGGGCAGTCCGCGTCGCCGGTGAAGGCGACGGTGACGCAGGACGCGCAGACCCCGGGTGGGCCGTCGTCACCGAACAAGAAACTCGACCTCGCCCTCGGGCTCGTGGTGGGCCTGGTCGTCGGGGTCGGCATCGCGGTCGGGCTGGAGACGCTGGACAACCGGGTGGGCGGCCACCACGACGTGGCGCACGTGGCGCAGGCGCCGGTGGTGGGCCTGATCGGCGAGGATGCGCACGTCAAGACCAAGCCGCTGATCCTGCTCGACGACGCCTTCTCCGCCCGTGCTGAGGCCTTCCGACAGCTTCGGACGAATATCCGCTTCCTCGGCGTGGACTCGCTGCTGCGCAGCGTGGTGGTGACCGGGTCGCTGGAGGCGGAGGGCAAGTCGCTGACCGCGGCGAACCTCGCGGTCGCGTTGGCGCAGGCGGGGGAGCGGGTGACCCTGGTCGACGCCGACCTGCGCCGCCCGTCGGTGGCTGCGACGTTCGGCCTGCCGGCGGGGGTCGGGCTGACCAGCGTGCTGGTCGGGCAGGTCGGCCTCGCCGACGCGCTGCAGACCTGGCGTGAGGACCTGCCGCTGCGGGTGCTGACCTCCGGGCCGACACCGCCCAACCCGAGCGAGCTGCTGGGCTCGCAGCGGCTGGTGGAGTTGATCGACGAGCTGCTTACGACCAGCGACATCGTGCTGTTCGACTCACCGCCGCTGTTGCCGGTCACGGACGCGACGCTGTTGGCGCGGGCGACCGACGGTGCGCTGGTGGTGGCGCGGGCCCGGTCGACGCGGGTGGGGCAGCTGGCGGCGGCGGTCGGAGCGTTGCGCAGCGCCGACGCGCACGTGCTGGGTGTGATCATCAACCGGATCCCGCGCAAGCGCGGTGGCGCCTACTCCAGCTACGGCGTGTACGGGTCCTACGGCGGATATCAACGTGAGGTCGGCGATGCGGGCTATCGGCCTACAGCCGAGCCGGACGCGTCGCTGTCGTCGACCCGGCTGCGGCCGGCCTCGCGCGCGCGCTCGGAGCCGCACGAGCCGGGTGCCCTCGGGCGCCTCGCTGCGCCCACGCGGTCCGGGCCCCTACCGCGTCCGTCACAGCTGACGGGTGATTTGGCCCTCTCCCGACCCCAATCAGGGCCCGCTGCGGCCGATCCGGAGGCCGAAAGGCCGCCCGCCCACGCCGCGGACCGCCCCTAGTAACAGGGGCCTCACGTTCTGCCGTCCGCATGGCGTACGCGTGCGTTCTCCCGTCTCACCGAAGCAAATCCGCACTCTGGGTGCATTGCTGGTGCGGCGACTCCTAGTCGCAATCGTGGGGTGTGTCACAGCTTTCCTTTGCTCTTAGCCGCCGAAGTCGGCCCGTGAAGCGAGTCAGCCGGACCACCGCGCACAGACGATGCCACGACTCGTTCTCGTAACATGCGGCCAGTAGCATCGTCAGAGTCAGGACTTGCCGGGCGCGGGGTTGGACTGCGATCGCGCAGCGGATCCGATTCATGAGACCGGGGGCCATCAGCGGATCTATGAATCGATCAGACCCGCGATGATCCAATGGTTTACCGGAACTCGGTTGGGGCGAAACGGGCAAGTATCCGAACGGTGGAGGGTCGTTGATAGTTTTGGGGTTGCTGTCCCCTCACCAGCCCTCGGGCGGAGACGGTTTCCGTCGCCGTGCCAGGCGAACCGGTCTACGCGCTAGCCCGACAGACCGGGGGCCGCATGTCTAGCTGTACCCGTTACGATTTTCGAACAGGGTGCGACCGGAGAACACGGCGTGAGGTCGTGTGCTTGAGGGGCTTGGGGCACGCCACGGAGGGCCATAGACTCGAGCGGCGTCGGACGAGGTGAGCGCGCCGCGACTCGAGACCGACCGCGGCCCGACTGTTGAGTCCGGTGCTGCAACGCGGACTATCACCCTCGACCGTGAGCCGCAGGTGGCGATCGTCCACGACTACCTGACGCAGCGCGGCGGGGCGGAACGCGTGGTGCTTTCCATGCTGCGTGCCTTCCCCGATGCGACGATCTACACGTCCGTTTACTGTGCCGAAACGACCTTCGCAGACTTCAAGAGCCGCCGGATCGTCACGAGCCCGCTCCAGTCGGTGCCCCTCTTCCGGGACGATCCCCGCAAGGCGCTCCCGCTCTTGCCGTGGGCCTTCGGCACGCTCTCCATCCCGGACGACGTCGACGTCGTCCTCTGCTCATCCAGCGGCTGGTCGCACGGCATCGCGGCGACGGTCCCCAAGATCGTTTACTGCCACAACACGGCGCGCTGGCTTTACCAGCCGCAGGCATACTTCGGGCCCCGCAAGTCGTGGGCGCGGAAGGCGCTGGGGCCGCTGCTGCACCGGCTGGAGAGCTGGGACCGGCAGGCCGCGGCGAGTGCCACTAAGTACGTCGCCAATGGCACCGTGGTCGCGAACCGGGTGTCGGCGGCCTACGGGCGTCCGGCCGACGTGCTGCACCCACCGGTCCGACTGACGCCGGACGACGTGCGTGAGCCGGTGCCCGGGCTCGAGCCCGGCTTCTATCTGGCCGTTGCCCGGCCGCGTTCCTACAAGCGGGTGGACGTCCTGGTCGAGGCGATGCAGAAGGTGCCGGACGCGCACCTGGTTGTGGTCGGCGGACACGAGGCGAGCACGGCGGCCACCAACGTGACGGCGCTCGGCGAGGTGCCGGACGTGCAGCTGCGTTGGCTCTACGCGAACGCCCGGGCCTTGCTGGGAGTCTCCGACGAGGACTTCGGGCTCACGCCGATGGAGGCCTGTGCCTTCGGGACACCCAGCCTGCTGCTCGACGCCGGGGGCTACCGGGACACGCTGCAGCCCGGGACCACCGGCTACTGGATCGAAGATCTGACCTCCGAGGCTATCGTGGCTGCCATGGAGCGCCTCCAACGAGAACCCCTCGTACGACAGGACGTGGCGGCAGCCGCGGCCCGGTTCTCGGAGGAGACGTTCATCCGGTCTCTCCGGAGACTCGTCAATTCTTCTATGCTTTAGTTTCGGTGAGTATGAAGCTCAGGGTCCGCCGCACAGATACCCTCCAACATGAATGCTTCCGAGCAACAGAGTCATGAGCCTCAGCCGGCGCCCACGCCGTGGCGGGGGTAAGTGGCTCTTTGACACCCGCTGGGCGGGGCCCTACGGCATAGGTCGGTATGCACGC
The DNA here is from genome assembly GCA_964245825.1 of uncultured bacterium. Classification (GTDB taxonomy): domain Bacteria; phylum Actinomycetota; class Actinomycetes; order Mycobacteriales; family CAJCIY01; genus CAJCIY01. The sequence continues at coordinate 24,744 of CAXTNT010000018.1, forward strand.
GAGGTCCTCGCGCGGCTCAGTGTGGATGCTGAGAGAATAGTAGATCCCAGCATCCAGCCTGCGTCGAAAGGCGATTTTCTCTACTTAACCTACAAACAACTTCGCGGCCGACACACTCATTATTATAGTCCCGGGTTCAACGCAGGCGCCGCTCGTCGTGTCAAACAAATCCTTACGGTGCACGATCTGATCCACCTCAAGATTCCCGAAGAGTCCAGTCCCCTCAAGCGGGTGTATTACGAGCGAATACTGCGGCCGGCAATCGAGGGGGCTGGCCTTGTGTTCACCGTGAGTCAGACATCGGCTACGGATATCGCTCGTTGGACGGGACTTCCCGCGGATAGCATCGTGGTCGCTCCTGGCGGGTGTAGCGATGTTTTTCGAGGCGGGCTAGTGGCAGCTTCGAAAAGCGGACTGGGTCGTCCCTACGTGCTGTACGTCGGAAATGCGAAGCCGCATAAGCGATTCGACCAGGTCGCCTCGGCAGCAGAGACGCTCACCGAATTCGACTTTGTGTGCGTTGGCATACAGCGAGAGCTCGCTATGAAGACCATATCGCGAGCGGCCGTGCCTCGCTTCTCCTTCCTCAACGGCATACCAGACCTCGACCTGGCAAACCTATACGCCGGCGCCGCGTGCCTACTGCTCCCCTCGGAGCACGAGGGCTGGGGACTCCCGGCCGTGGAAGCGATGGCGGCGGGAATTCCTGTGGTGTACAGCTGCGAGGCAGTCGCCGAGGTGATGGGGGACATTGGTGTTCGGTTGCCGTCGGACTCGCCGGCCGAGCAGTTCGCGGTTGCGATCCGTGGCGCCTGTCAGGACTGGGGCCCGGCCGAACGAAGAGCCGCGCAGGAGCGCTCGGCTCTCTTTACCTGGGACAAGACCGCAGCCATCATTCAAGACCAGCTCGAGCGCGTCGGACCCGATGACGGGGCGTGAGTCACCTGAGACGACCAGGCCGGCTGGGCGTCCATTGAATTTTCTGTTCCTCAGCCACACAGCTCCGAACGAGACACTTCAGGTCGGAAGCCATTTCTATGCGAAGCAACTTGCCGCCCTTGGTCACTACGTTCTTCATATGAATAGCCCGACGTCTGTTCTGCACCGAGTCCTACAGCGCGAGTCGGTCAATGGGGCCGCCGCGACGCAGTTTGGGCTCTTTACGCAGGTCACACCCACGCTTGCCTTTTCCGCGCCACGTACGCTCCTTCCCATCGGTGGAGCTGCTCGACTGGAACTTCGGCTATGTCATGTGCCGAGGGCGCTCGCTAGATGGAGGCGCCATCCGGATGTCGTTCTCATCGACGAGTGCCGGCTCCACGGGGTGTTAGCCCGCCCTGGTGTGCCAACCGTCTATCGGCCGACAGACATAGCGACGGCACGAGGGGCGGCCAGAGCCGAGGCCAAGACGGTCACGGACGCCGCGGCTGTTGTGGCTACCAGTTCGTACGTGCTCGACTCTCTGTGCGCGACTGGCCAGAATATTCCCTCTCTCGTTCTTCCGAATGGCGTCGACGCGGCGAGGTTCTATCAGGGCGAGTTGGCCGCCCAGTCTGGACGGCCCCTGACTGCGGTGTATGTCGGATCTTTGGACGAGCGTTTCGACTGGTCAGCTGTCATCACCTTCGCCACGGCATCTCCAGATATGCAATTCAATATCTATGGCCCCCCAGATGGCTTGCTTAGGTGGTTGCCACCTAACGTCAGCGTTCTCGGCCCCGCCTCGTATAACGCGGTGCCAGAGATTCTGGCCAGATCGGATGTGGGTTTAATGCCCTTCGTCCCGAACCATGAGAATGAAGGGCGGAGTCCGATGAAGCTATACGAGTATCTCTGCGCAGGCCTACCAGTCGTAGCCTCGCGAACTGCAGCCCTACGCGCTCTGGACCCGCCGGGAGTCCTCTTGTACGACCGGCCGGAAGAGGTAGGGGGGCTCTTGCCTGAGCTCGCCAGGAGCCCCAACACCGCCGGCCGCGAAGCGGCCACGCAGATGGACTGGGCTCTTCAGGCCCAGAAACTGCTGGATTTCGTTGCCTATGTCTTGTCTCTGCCACATCGTCCCCCGCAGTCGAGCGCTGACGGGGGCAGGTGAGGTCTCGGCGGTGATGGCGATCGAGGGCAACGACTACGCCCACGCTCGAGAGGTGAGGTAGGCGAAGAGCACGGCGGATGGCGGCGAGGCTTCGTCGGCTGGCCGCGGGCGTCGCCTTGCTTGGTAGTGTGCCTCTGCAAGGTAGCGACCTCCGCCGGGACGATGCTCCTGCCACATCCGGCAGTTGACTTGGGACGTGAGGAATGGATAGGGCCCCATGGCGGCACACAGGCGTTGACGCCCTGCGCGTCCTTGGGATTCTGGCCATCATCGCCGGGCATGTCTGGGACTCACGTTGGACGAGAGAGGGTCTTTACACGTGGCATGTGCCGTTATTCTTTGTTCTCACGGGCTATTTTTGGACAAAGGGCCGGCCGATCCGGACAGAACTCCTACGACGGTTTCAGACACTCCTCATTCCGTACATTTTCTGGCTGGTGGTGATAGGTGCACCATACTTGGTGTACGAAAAACACAAGACTGGGTCAATCTCGGGGGAGCTTATAGGTGACCTCGCTCGGGGCGGTGCGGTCTTGGACCGTCCATTCTCAGCATTCTGGTTTGTGACGGCCCTATTCTTCGCCGCCCTTATAGTACGCATGGCGGAAAACGGGCGCTGGGGTTATCCGCTTTGGCTCACTGCCGCCACCGTGGGATTGGCGGCCTGCTACTGCTATCCGGAGATTATGTCAAGAGACATCCCCTTGGCTCTGGGGACAGCCATACCAGCTACTCTGTTTATAGCCTTCGGAATGCTTCTGAGCCGAGCCGCGAAGCATATCCCCTGGCCGGCGGCGATTGGTTGCCTTCTCGTCGGGGTCAGCGCCATCCTCATTGCCACGCGCGTATCCCCGACTATGTCGATGAAGGACGCCGACTTCGGACGCCCAGTGATTAGTGTCTTGGTCGCCTGCGCCGTCAGTGCGGGACTTATCCTGATCTTCAGTAGTCTGCCGATCCGCGGCGCCGCGGGTTCAGCCGCAACCGGGCTGGCCGAAGTCGGGTTGGGGGCCATCTTGGCACACGCCGGAGTCTTTTTCGCACTCCGGATGCCAACGACAGGAAACCTGGGCTACTTTTGTGCAACGGCTGTCCTGTCTTGGACGTTAGCGCTTGCATTGCACCGAACCGTTCTGTCGTCCGTTGCGATTGGGACACAGCGCGCGGCTCGCCACACCAGATAGAGCATGAATTCTCGCCGCATTGCCGATCGAAGCGCGCAGGCGGACGGGGCCGCCACCTGGGCCTCGGCAGGACCGAATCGGACCTGTATGTCATAGTTTCCGTGACCCCCGGCGTACAGACGATCGAGCCAGGCGCGAGGAGACGCGATGAGTGAAAGGCGGCACTTGCGCGGGTTGACGTCTACACGTTTCATTGCCGCTCTGTTCGTTCTTCTGTCGCACGCGATTGGCCCGAACCAGCGCACTCTGATAGATCTCGGATACTTAGGAGTTACCTTCTTCTTCGTGTTGTCCGGATTCGTTCTCGCCTTTTCCGATTCGGCTCAGATTGGCGCGCCTTCCTTCTACCGGAATCGTTTCGCTCGTCTCGCACCGCTCAATTATCTGACGCTCGCGGTAGCATCCCTTGTGCCGCTGGGGTCGGCCAATGGCGCGGTAACCGGAATTCAACAGTTAACATTCACCTCCGCATGGACAACCGCCGGAAGTCACTCCTACAACGATGTGGCTTGGTCCCTTTCCTGCGAGGCGTTCTTTTACATGTGCTTCCCGGTCATTAACCGCTTGATGTGTCGCCTGGCTGCAAAGGCGGTGGCAGGCGTCGTGGTTTCCGGGCTGCTTATCGAAGCGTTAGTGTCCCTCATTCAGCATCAAACTGGCTTCGCATATCTCTATACGTACGACTTCCCCCCATATCGACTTATCGAGTTCATTGCCGGCGTCGGTCTCGCCCGTCTGGTTGTACTCGGCGTTTCGATATCACGCGTTGTCCAACAGAGGCTTCAGCTCTCGGCCGTCATGGTGACGCTGGGCGTGGTAGTAGTCGACGCTAGGCATACTATTCCTCGATCAGTCGCCGCTATACCGGCGCTTCTTGTAGCCGCGGTCATAATCTATGTGGTCGCAACGAACGAACTGTCCGGGCACGCAGGCTGGCTGAGGTCACCCGTGCTAGTTCGTCTCGGTCAATGGTCTTTTGCGCTGTACCTTGTGCATCTACTAGTGATCAGGGAGATCTGCTTTCTTCTCCACCGACGTGTCGCAGGATATCTTCCATGGTGGGCAGTCATCCTAACAGTAGTTGCTTCGGTGAGTCTGGCGGGGGTCCTCCATGAGTTTATCGAGAAACCCCTCGAACGCATGCTCAGGGCTCCGAGGCGATCCAACACCCCGAGACCGCCGGGGACGCAGATTAAGAGAGGGAGTGCCGCACCCACCATAGGCACGGCAAGGTCACAATTACTGCAGTAGTGAGGGTGGACGCCCATATCGGACCTGTCACCCCAAAGCTACGCAGCCAAGCGACGGACAAGCCAACGTTCGCCGGGACGAGGATTAGGTAAAGCCTGCTTTGAAATCGAAAGCCTGCCGGGGTGGTCAAGGCGTTAGCCAAAGGCGTCGTGAGGCCTTGGACAACGAGCAGCACCCCGAAAGCGATCGACAATGAGGTGGTGGAGGTCGCAGCCCCGCGAGTGACTATCTTAGCGATGATGGGCCCTGTGATGAAACAAAGTGCGCCCAGAGCGGCGCCTAGGGCGAGAAAGCTCCAGATGGCCACTCGCAGTCGCCGCCGCCGCTCTACACCGGAATCCGCTGCGCCAGCTAGAAACCAGGGCCAAAGTGACTGTCCTCCGCTCGTCAGGACTGAGTAAAGGGCCTGATACACCTGCGAGACGGACGAATAGTTGCCTACCTGCCCGATGTCCAGGTATCGGGCGATGAGAAAGCGGTCGCATTGGTAAGCTATGGGTGAGGCATTGGACACTATGGCGGCAGATCGCGTGTATCCGCTCAAACGCCCGGCATCGTATTTGCCGAGGACCGCAGACCGAAGGACGGAACTCAGGAGGGGCGCACCATAGCCCTCCGCGAACCGCCATGCCGCAAGTCCGGCACCAAACTGAGCTATGAATGGTGCAACGGCTAGAGGCACCACCGAGTTCACGGTCCAGGTTGCAATCACTACGAGCCCCAGGTTCACCGGCGCTACCACTGCCTGGAGCATCTGTGCAACAACCGTACGATTGTAGGCTATCAGCAGTCTGAAACCAAGTGACGCGGGGATCGTGAGTGCCCAAACGCACGATCCAAGCAGGAAGGCGGTAGCAAAATGACGAACTGCGAGACCGGCGAATAACTCCCGATAAACCCCGAGCAAATACAAGGTCAACGAGGCGCACGCAGTCACGAGTGCAATCTGACCGGTCCGGCGAGCGGCGTGGGCGGCCGCCTCGTGAACTTGATTCGTGGAGTCTTGCCCACGTTGGCTTACACGTAGGATTATCGCGGCACCGAACCCAAAATCGTTCACGGGAATCAGCGCGGTCAACGAGAGAACCAAAGCGACGGCGCCATAAGTGTCGAAGCCGAGGCGGCGGACAATGATCGCGCTGGCTGCAAGACTGCATGCCCCCGACACGGGTATCGTCAACGCCCTCAGGAACAACGTACGTACGACTGACGACCGCCGCAGCTGGACCAGAGTTCCGATTCTCAAGACATCAGCCAGTCACACCGTGCAGACCGCACGAGCCCAAAGGCGCCCCAGTTATCTGTCGGCGTTGCAACTTGCACCTAGTAGCCCCGGCACGGTACGCCTCGCAATCCTAACCCACAAGTACGTCCGAAACTGTCATCTGTTGCTGAATGGTACCATGCTCCATGTGTCCGTCCGAGCTGGCCCCGGGTTTGCAACGCACGCTGCGCGCCCTAGTCTGACTTGGCGGTCATTGCGCCTCGCTGCGGGCTTCTGGTTACAACTGAAGTACACTTTGGTTCTTCTTATGGCCCGGCGCCAGATAGTAGACCCCGATGCCGACGAGGTGGTTGTCTCCCTCACTTCGTACGGGGATCGCCTGAAAACCGTGGGTTTAACGATTGAGTCTATCGCTGGCGGTAGCATCCGTCCCAAACGCCTAATGCTGTGGATCAGTGTCGCTGAGGCGCAGCACCTTTCCTGGAGTCTCCGCAGACTTCGGCGTCGTGGCCTCGAGATTCGAAGTTGCGAGGATTGGGGTCCACATAAGAAGTACTATCCGTACGTGTCTGGGGAGTTGCTGACGGGCCCGCTTGTCACGGCTGACGACGACGTGTTCTACCCGCGGACGTGGTTAAGCGATCTCCTGAGCGGTCATGCGATGTCCCCCGACGCTGTCGTCTGCCATCGCAGTAGGCTTATCGCGACGACGGGCCTTTCGTTGGCGCCCTACTCTGCGTGGCCTCTGAACGACAGTGCTACCGCCCATCCGCGCGTTTTGCCTACCGGGGTTGGGGGAGTGCTCTACCCAATCCGAGTTCAAGAGCGACTAAAGGCCCTAGGGACGGGTTTCACCGCTCGAGTGCCATGGGCGGACGATTTGTGGCTGCACAAAGCGACTCTGGATATTGGCGCAACGGCTCAACAGATTTCGGACATTGCTCTCGAGCCAATTCCTATATGGGCGTCGAGAGGGGTGGGTCTCTGGACTATCAACGTTACTAGCGAAGCCAACGACGAGTCGGCGAGTTTACTATACGACGAGGAAAACATGAGCGCCATAATCGGGCCCTGAACGCGAGAGCCCAGACGCGAAGCAGTCTTACGTCGCCTTGCCGTGTAGCTGTCGCCGAAGGAATCTTCGCATCGGCTCGGAAAGAAGGCCCGAACTACGCCGACGCGTCACCGAAATGATCCATGCCGAGGCGGCGCGCCACATTGCGGGACGTGAAGCGGCCCGGACCGTTGCCGCGAGCGAGGGGGTGTAGAGGTATGTGTCGGTCGTCGCCAAGCTTACTGGCACCTTGCGGTAGCCCATATCGCGCAAGAGGGTGGATACGCCTCCGTCACCTTCGCGGGATTCGGCAATGATGTATGGCCGACATCTGCCGATTGTTCGAACTGCCCCCCGCAGCACATCCAGTTCGTGGCCTTCCACATCGATCTTAATCAGATCACACGACTCGACCTCCAAGCCGTCTAACGGCGTCACGCGCACGGATCCGGCTGGATCCGACTCTACTGCCATCGCCCCCAGATTCCCTGGGAGCAAAGCAGCTAGCCGACCGAAGCCCTCTTCTTCGCCCAACGCAAGCTCGTGAAGAGTGATACGTTCAGTTAGGCCGTTCATTTCCACATTCTGACGAAGAACTAGGTGGACGTCGTGGTTTGGCTCAAAAGCTCGCACGTGTCGCCCCGACCGTGCCCAATAGACAGAATGGTTTCCAATGTTCGCTCCGACATCGAGAATATGCCTCCCGGAGGGCACCAGACTCAGTCCCAAGTCAAGCATATGGGCCTCGTACGGACGTCGCTCTACCGCGATCAACTGAGACAAGTGGTCGTCTTTGATGGTTAGTAGATGGTACTGACCGGTGCGGGACTCGACTCGAACGAGGACGTTCGATGGGTCCATGCTTTGATCTTAGCGCTGCCTGGCTGCCGCAACAAGGGCGCGCACGCCGAATTGGAGCGGCGTCCCTTGATCTTTACGGGTTGTGGTTCGGCATGCTGATGCCATCTGGCACCCCTTGCGGCATGACACAGTTGTTCCACCGAAGGTCTGTGTCGGGTCGGGCGGCGTAGCTGACCCTGCCTGCAGCCACTCGGCGATGGTGTGGTCGGGCAGGTGCCCCCGATGATCCGGAGAGATGGGCGCGAGCGGCGAAGTGTGACGGATGATTGACTTCCCGCGCCCGATGGCGGTTGGGTGGGGGGAGCGTCAATGCGGAGCTGCCACTCGGGGCGGCGCCTGGCCGACCTGTTTCTGACGGGTCCCATGGTTGCACGATCTGCGCCCACACCCGCGGGCCCCGCCGGGGCGGGGTCACCGGGCCGGCCAGCGGGCTGTCGGCGCTTAGCCAGCAGGCCCCCGCCTACATGCGAAGTGGAGGGCGGAGCTCAGTGGGCTCCCTCGGGCGTGGGCGGGGAGCGCACGACATCACTTGGCCCGACCCCTCGGCGCAGGTCGCACGGTGTGGCATCATCGGGCTCTCCAGCGCCCGGGGGGACAGCGTGATCGACGATCGCTACGGCGTGCCACCCGCGACGAAGGCAATGGCGCGCCGCGAAGCTTTCAGACGCGCCTTCGGAAGCGCCAACGGGCCCGAGCGCTGGTTCCTACTGGCCGTCGTATCGAGTCAGGTCTACTACGCCTACCGCTACCTACTTCGCTACAACGACACCACGACGTCCCCCACCTACACCGAGACGCCACAGTCGATTCAGCTCGGGAAGTACATCCTGTTCGCACTGCTCAGTCTGGCCATCGCCGCCTCCGCTATCAGGAGCGAGCGTGAATTGGGCGAGACCGGAAAGACCCAGGGCTTCACCGCCGCGCTCTCGATCCTTTTTGCCGGCCTAATGGGCATTACCCTGCTCGACGCCCTCCGTTCAACATCGGGGATCACTGACCTGCCCAAGGACTACTTCTTCCTCCCTGTCGTCATCCTGATGCCGGCCTTCTACCAGGGAGCCACTTCCCTGGAGCGTCTCCTCAGGGTCGGCATGGGCTTGTTGGCCTATCAGACGATCTTCGATATCTATGAATTTTTCGAGTATAGCGACAAAGGTCGGCTCCCCGCGCTCGCCTACACGAACGGCTTCGTCCGCTTCGGCGCCGGCCTTGACGATCCCAACGGGTTTGGGATCTTGCTGGTGCTATTTGCGCTGATCGTCCTCGCCGGTTGGCCGCCGGGAGCGGCCCAGTGGAAGCGCTGGATCACCTTCGCTGTGATCATCTACCTGCTCTATAAGACGCTGTCCTACACGTCAGCGGTCGGGTTCATTGTCGGCGTCGCCGCCTTCGTGATGCTCTCAAAGCAGTTCGGCAAGGCCGTCTTCGCCACACTCGTCGCCGCGGTCGGGTCGTACATCATCATCAACTCGGCGGAGTTCCAGAAGATCGAGAACTATAAGGCGGCCAGCGCCGGCAGCCGCTTCGACTTCGAAAGGGTCAGCGCTACCGGTAGCACGGTCAAGAGCTTCTTCACTGGGATCGGCTGGACGAACCTAGCTGTCGGCGACCCGGCAACCGCCCCGCACAGCGAGACCGCTTACCTCTCGATCGCCGTCAAGTTCGGCGTCCCGATAACCATCTTGCTGATCGCCCTGGTCCTCGTGACCATCGGTCACGGAGCCAATCGCACCCGGGCGCTCCGCCTATCCGGGCACCAGGCGCACATGCGACTTTTCGCGGCGCTCACAGCGTTCGAGATGGCCGTTGCCGTTACAGCGCTCGGGGTGCCCCAGTTTGAGGTGTTCCCGGTGAACCTGACCTTCTGGGTCGTCGCAATGGTGCTGTGGCTGCCGTTGCACCTTGCCCCCGTTGTCGTCGAGACCGATCTTGTGGAGGTGCACGTGGCGCCCAAGCAGAGGTTGCAGCCGAACCGTTCCGGGCGCTGGATCTAGGAGGCGCGAGTGGGGCGCCGTAAGTCGTTGTCGAGGTCTGGATTCAACCCGCCCCGCACGAAGGCGCTGCTGACGTTGTCTGCTGGCGACGGGCGGCATCCGACGAATGAGTTCAAGAAGTCCTAGCCGAAGTCGCCCGCACGTGACGGAAGTCGAGAGAGGCATCGTGACCAACGCCTGGAGCCAGGTCGTGACCTTTGCGTGGGCCCCAGCAACCCGGGAGCCGCTGAGGCAGAAGCTCGCCGGCTCGCCGCGTTACGCCGTAGCTCCGGGTTCCACGAGCTCGACGAGCACCCCACCCGAGGACTTGGGGTGGATGAAGTTGACCCGGCTGCCCGCAGTCCCGATGCGCGGCTCGTCGTACAGCAGCCTCGTGCCGGCCTCACGGAGTCGCGTGCACACCGCGTCGATGTCGTCGACCCGGTAAGCCATCTGCTGGATGCCCGGACCCTTGGCCGCCAGGAACTTGCCGATCGTCGAGTCGGGTGTCAGCGGCGCAAGCAGTTGAATGGAGGACTGCGAGGAGTCAGCTGGCCGCAGCATGGCCTCCCGGACCCCTTGCTCTTCGTTCGTCTCGACGTGGTAGCAGGTCATCCCGAACGTGGTCTCGTAGAAGGCGATTGCGGCCTCGAGATCGTCCACCGCGATGCCCACATGGTCGATCGCGGTGAACAGCGGCTCGCTCTTCGTGTGGGGCTCGGGCTCGCTCATGGCGCCTATCCTTGCAGTCGATGAGCGGCCTCGTGGTCCCCGCCGGGTTGGTCTCGCATCCGGAAGGCGGGTCCTACCGGGAGACCTGGCGCTCGGATGTGGTCATCGACACCCCTCGCGGCCCGCGGGCCTCAGTTACCGCCATCGCCTACCTGCTGCGGGCGGGGGAGTCGTCCGACTGGCACCGCGTCCGCGGCAGTAGCGAGCTGTGGCTGTGGCAGGGGGGCGGCACCCTGAGCCTGCGGCTGGGAGGCACAGGCGACCGGCCCGACCGCGAGCGCCTGGTGACACTCGGTCCGGGCGGCCAGCACCTCGTCGGAGCCGGCGAGTGGCAAGCCGCCCACCCCGCGGGTGCCGAGGCGGTCCTCGTGGCCTGCATCGTGTCACCAGGCTTCGACTTCGCTGACTTCGAGCTGGCGCCGACGAACGCCGCAGGTACCGGCCCCCGACCGGTACCTGCCAGCGAGCCGTCCAGACCCGCGCGCGACGGTGCGCTATCGGTGCTGCTGGTGTGCGAGGGGAACGTCTGCCGCTCACCGATGGCCGAGGCGCTGCTCGCCGCCCGCCTGGCAGCGGCGGGTCTCGCCGACGTGACCGTGCGCAGTGCCGGGATCCGGACCGAGCCGGGCCTGCGCGCGCACCGGTTCGCCCGGGAGGCCCTGAACGCCCGGGGGATCCACGGTGCCGACCAGCACCGAAGCCAGCTCCTCACGGTCGGGCTCGTCGGTGAGGCGGACGTCGTACTCGCGGCCACCATCGGGTTGCGGGACGCGGCGGTGGCCATCGCCCCAGCCGCCCGCGACCGGACCTTCGCCTGGCTGGAGCTGCTCGCGCTTGCCGCCGAACCGTTCGAGCTGTCTGGGAATATCGCCCGGGAGCGCTGGGAGGAGCTGCTGCGGCAGGCCCGGCAGCGCCGCGGGCTCGTCCGCGCCGCTGAGCCGGCTGGCTTCGACGTTCCTGACCCCATCGGCCGACCGGCGGAGGTCTACGTGAATCTTGCTTCCGACCTGGATGCCTCCATGACCGCCCTTGTCCGCGTCGTGCGATGTGCGTTTGGCGGCTGAGCAGCTCGCTACCGGCACCAGGCGAGGGAGCCGTCAGCTACAACTTCAGCGCGTTGGCTAACTGAACACCAAGCATCGTCGAGTAAGCCTTCGTCAGGTGCGCGCCGTCATAGTAGATGGGCGTCGTTCGGACGAAGGCAGGGCAGGCGTAGTTCGTCGAACAGAACCACAGATGAGTGTCGAGGTACGTCGTGCCCGTGCTCGTCGCGGCAGCGGAGTCCGCCGACGACTGGCTGAACCATATGGGAGGCACAGCACTCTCACAGTCAATTGGCGTGGCGGTGGCGGTGTCGCACCCGGCGAGGTCATGACCCGAGGGCGGTGGTGCGAGCGTGACGACGTCCGTGCCCCGCGTGTGGACCGCCCTCTCCGTCGCGACCATGCCAGCCTCGTATTGGGCGATGGCCTCGGCGCCCGTTGCTCGACTGTTCAGCCTCGTCGTAGTCGAAGCCGAACTCGACAAGAGCACAAGGCTTGGGTGGAGGCGTCTGGTTTCGCCGAGCACGAAGGCCTGGTGGCGGTCGCAGGCGGCTGCTGTGGTCGGTTGATTGACGGAGAAGGTATCGGTCGAGACGTCCGCCGCTGGGCACTGCTCACGGGCGAGCCCGATGATCGTCCAACCTTGAGGCTCGAGCGCGGCGCGGATGGCGGGGAGCCAGGCAAGCATCATCGAGTCGCCGAGGAGAACGGCGACTTTCGACGAGCTGACGGGCATGGCGGGGTCGTGAAAGGTGCAACTCGCGAGGACGGCCGTGGCGGTTCTGCACCCGTTCCAGTCCGTCTCTGCCGCGGTCAGCCCGAGATGACTCAGCGACGGCTCCAGCTTCGGGAACGAGGTGGCGTCCAGAGCGGCCGCGATCGCCTTGCTGAGGGCGGGTGTGGGGCGCGCCACGTCGGCGGGGATGACGGTCTGTGCCGCGGCGGCGGGGGCCGCGACGTCGAGGAACGCGGGCTGCAGGGGTCCTGGCTTCAGGTCGTAGGCGAACAGCCCGAGCATCAGGCAACCGGCGGCACCGAGCACCACTGGCCAATGGCGGCTGAGGTCGGCTGTCCGCTGCAGCCGCCACGGCGGTCTCCGGATCTTGTCGCGGAGGTTGATCGGGGTTCGGAACGGTGTCTCGACGTAGTGATAGCTGAACACCGACAAGCCGATCATCCCGAAGATCGTCAGTGGCCGGTAGACCCCTGAATTGGCGGGGACGAGGGCGGCGGCGAAGACGATGACCGGGTAGTGCCAGAGGTAGAGGGAGTAGGAGATCCGGCCCACGTAGCCGCTCACCGGGTTAGTCAGGGCGTAGGACCATCGTCCCGTCGGGCTGCTGCCCATCCCGGCGACGATGATGAGGGCGGTGCACAGGACCGGCGCCGCCGCTGCCGGTGCGGGGAAGCCAGGGCTGGACTTGACCAGCACCGCACTCGCGATGATGCCCAGCAGACCGGCGGCGACGAGCGGACCTCGGGCCCGGCCGATTCGATCGGGGAGGCCTGGAAACCGTGCGGCGGCCACTGCGGCCAGCGCTCCGACGCCCAACTCCCAGGCCCGGACGAAGGTGGAGAAGTACGCGTTCGTGGGCGTCGTATGCGTCTCGTGGACGGCCCAGAGGAACGAGGCTGCCACGGCGATCGTGACGATGCCGAGGAAGGCGGTGCGGACCGCCTGGGCCTTGAGGAACCGCCGACCCATCCCGAACACGACGAGCATGACCAGAGGCCAGACCACGTAGAACTGCTCTTCGACCGCGAGGGACCAGTAGTGCTGAACGGGCGACACGGGCCGGTTCGCCTGGAAGTAGTCCGTACCGATGTGGGCGAAGTGGATGTTGGCGGAGAACCCGAGCGCCCACCAGACGTCGGTGTGCGTGTCACTGACGCGGATCCCCTTGAACAGGGCGTCTGACATGAACCACACGAAGACGAGGACCGTGATGCCGGCAGGCAGGATGCGCCGGGCGCGGCGCTTGTAGAAGTTCAGGTACGAGATGCGCCCGTTGGTGCTGATCTCCTTCAGTAACAAGCCGGTGATCAGAAAGCCGGAGATCACGAAGAAGACGTCGACGCCGATGAAGCCGCCATGCGGGTAGAGGTTCAGGTGGTCGAGGATGACGAGGATCACCGCAACCGCGCGGAGGCCTTCGATGTCGGGGCGGAAGCCGCCGATCGACGTCGTGATCTCGTCTGGATCGCGGCTCGGGCGCAAGCCTCCGCGAACAGCTGCGAGCGCCGTCATGCGTCGTCCCCTCATGGTCTGCCATGCGACGTAGGCGTCAGTGTACGAATGCGGTCTGCTCCCGCCTAGGCCGGTGCCGCCGCGAAGGCGATGCCAGCCGGACAGCCGCCGACGGCGAGCCGGGCCCGTCAGGCCTTACGGATCAGGCCGTCCTTCAGGCCGTACGGTCGCCGGGATCGACGTGACCAGCGGACCCAACCGCTCGGGCCACACCGTGCTGGCCGGGAACAGCGTCCGCATCTCGGTGATGGTCGACCGCCAGGGCCGTCGTGACCGCGTCAAGGGGCCGGCGGTTCGTGACTGAGCCATGAGCGGCACGTCGCAGCGCTCTGCGACACTGGCGCGGTGGATCCGACCAGCCTCCGCTTCGCCGGCGCCGTCCCCCTCGAAGGCCTCGGCGCCCCCCCGCCGGCCCCGACCGCGCCGAGCCAGTGGGTGCTTGACGTCACCGAGGCCAGCTTCGAGGCCGACGTCCTGACCCGCTCCGACACCGTCCCGGTAGTCATCGACTTCTGGGCCTCCTGGTGCGGCCCGTGTCGGCAGCTGTCGCCGATCCTGGAGAAGCTGGCCGTCGAGGGCGCGGGCCAGTGGGTGCTCGCCAAGATCGACGTCGACGCCAACCCCCGGCTCGCGCAGGCCGCCCAGGTGCAGGGCATCCCGGCGGTCAAGGCGGTGGTCGCCGGTCAGATGGTCGCCGAGTTCACCGGCGCCCTCCCCGAGGCGCAGGTACGCCAGTGGGTCGGCCAGCTCGTCGCCGCGGCCCGCGCGGGGCAGTTCGGTCCGTTGGGGTCTGCTGTCGCCGAGGGCTCGGAGGCTGCTGGCGCTCCGGCGGCTGTCGACGCCGACCTGGAGGCGGGCGATGAGGCGCTGATGGCCGGGGACACGGCGGCGGCTTCGGCGGCGTACCAGCGACTGCACGATCGGGTCGGGGTTTCGGCTGACCTGCGGGCGGAGGCCCGGGCCGGTCTCGCCCGCGCCGGGCTGCTGGCTCGCGCGGAGACCCTCGATCCGCAGGCGCTGCAGCAGCGGCTGACGGCCAACCCGCTCGACGTCGAGGCCGCGGCGGGGATCGCCGACCTGCTCGTGCTCGGCCAGCGGGTGGACGACGCCTTCGCGCTGCTGCTGCAGATCGTCCGGGAGACCGCCGGCGACGAACGGGACCGGGCCCGTACGCACCTGCTGGAGCTGTTCGAGCTGGTTGGCGACGCGGACCCGTCGGTCGGCAAGGCCCGCCGGGAGCTGGCCGGCGCCCTCTTCTGAGCGGCCGTCAGGTTGGAGGCGGCGGCTTGGATGCCGGCGGCGGCTTGGGCGGCGGCGGGTTGGCGTGGGCGGCGGGTTGATGACAGGTGGTGGAGTCGCTGGACCTCGACCGTGCGGTCGCGCTGGCGCCCTCTGCTGAGCGGCTGTCAGGTTGATGCCAGCGGCTTGGATGCCGGCGGCTGGCGGGCGGGGCTGGTGGCGGTTGGTTGGCGCCAGCGGTTGGCGGGCGGCGGTCTGGTTGGCACGGGCGGCCGCCGTACCGCATACCGCCCGCCGTACCGCACGCCCGCCGTACCGCACACTGCCCGCCGTACCGGCACACCGCCCGCCGTACCGGGATTGGCTCGGAGCGGGTGGCGGCTGGTGTCGGCGGGCCGCGATTGTCGGGGTTGTGTCCGGTTCCGATCGCCCAGCCGGACCTAGTCCCGACACCGCGTAAGGCGGAGGGGCCGCCCACGGTGATTGTCGGGGTTGTGTCCGGTCCCGATCGCCCCAGCCGGACCCAATCCCGACACCGCGTACGCATCGATCGATGGCGGGTCAACGCGGGGCTCGACAAGCGGCCGGCCGAGGGTCAGAATCACGGCGCGTCGACGTCGGCGCCCGAAACGAGGGGGTTTCACCATGTTCGTCCGTACCGCTACCGTCACTGCCGCGGCTGCTGCGACCATCTTCCTGGGCGCGGGCGCCTCCGGGGCCGCCACGACGACCGCGGCACCGCCGCCGCCGATCGCCGGCACCTCGCAGACGCTCACGATCCAGTTCGGGGGCGGCAGCAACACTGCAACGATCGACTTCGCCGCCTCCACCTGGCAGCTCGAGGGCTACGCCGACAACGGGAAGTACGTGACTCTCGGCGCGAAGGTCGGCCTGACGACGGATGGCAAGGCCGACCATGGCTGCAGCTACTCGGGCACCTACAACCCCAAGAGCACGTTGTACGTCGGCAAGTTCGCGTGTCAGACGACCGGCCCGAGCGGCACCTTCACCCTCACCACGCAGGGCAGCACGGACTGAGCGCAACCCGGGTGTCCTCGCCGGCCAGCCTCGGCGAGGGCATCCGGCACGCTCGGTTGCTGCTGGCTAACCACCGCCGCGTAAGCACCGCTCGACCCCGCGCCACCGCGACGCAGCGTCGAGGGATTCGACCTTGGGCACGGAGGTCGGCTCGGATCGTGTGCACAGAGTCGAAGAGTTCGACCTCGTGCTCGGGAATCGACCCGGATCGTGCCCTGCTTCGACCGGTTCGATCTTTTGCAGGCAAATCGGCTGGGAGTGGCCGGACCCAACCCCGACACCGCGTCAGACCGGAGGAGCCGCCAACGGTGATTGTCGGTGTTGTGTCCGGTTCTGGTCGCTCCAGCCGGACCTAACCCCGACAATCCGTACACCGCAAGCGGCTCGTGGACGGGTCCGCGGCGCCACGGCTGACTCAGCGGCGCGCTGCGGTCAGTGCTGGAGCAGCGCCAGGCCCGTCTTCGCGGTGGCCTGCGGGTGCTTCGCCGCCTGCTTCGCCGCCTTCGCGGCGCGCTTGGCCGAGCCCTTGATCACCTCGGCGGGACGCTGCTGCTCACCCATCGTCGCGCTCGAGGCGATGATCGCGCCGGTCAGCGCCGGCACCGCCCACTGCAGCGCCTTGAGCTTGGGCAGCGCCGCGGCTGCGGCCGGCGGCGTCTGACCGGAGGCCTCGGTCCCGCCAGCGACGGGGACGTCGCCTTCCTTCCAGACCTTGCTCCCGTACACCCCGGCTGCTGCGGTGGCGCCGAGCGCCGCCCCGGTCAGCAGCGTCTTGCCGGTCGTCCACGCGGCCACGCCCTGCTGGCCGGCGATCCGGCCGCGATTCTCGCGCACGATCAGCACCCCGCCGAGCAGGTGCGCGCCGATCGCAGCGGCGTTGACCGGAGCCCACCGGGTCCAGCCGGCATTGACCGCCCGGCCGCGCTGGCGCGGGTCGTCCAGCGTCGCCGCGGCGCCGTTGAGGCCGATGGCCCCCATCAGCGAGCCGCCGCACCAGACGGCGAGACCGAGGTCGTGCAGGGTACGGGCGACGGAGATGCGAGCCATCAGGCGGACGTCCTTCTCGGGAGGTTGGTACCGGTCGGTAGCCTGTCCCTGCCCACCCTGGGCCGTCGTACACGAGCAGCGGCCGTGGGGTAATACCGGCTTGCGGCCAGAGGCGGCTTCGCGACAGCTCGCCGCGTTCCTGGGAGCCACCGGACCCGGGGTCCGTTCTCGCCAGACAGCTCCGACTGTGAGGCGGGTCAGCGCGCGCCGAGGATCGACTCGCCGAGGTGGTCGAGCAGCTCGGCGGGGTCGCGCCAGACCTCCACCGCCCCGGCTTCCCGCAGCTCGGCCGCGCTCGTACCCCCGCAGGCGAGTCCGATGAACGGCAGCCCGGCCTTCCGCGACGCGTGGCCGTCCCAGACCGCGTCGCCGACGAACACGGCGTCACCCGGAGCCAGCCCCACCTTCTGCAGCGCCGCATGCAGGATGTCCGGGTGCGGCTTGGCCGCCTCCGCGTCTGCCGAGCTCGTCGCCGCGTCGATCAGCTCGGGCGTGTCGATCACCCCCTGCAGCATCTCCAGCTCCTCGCCGGACGCAGACGAGGCCAGTACGACGGTCAGCCCCCGCTCGTGGCAGGCCGCGAGCAGCTCGCGCGCCCCGGGCAGCGTCCGCAGCTCGTCCCAGTGCGACCGCCAGCGCTCCGTGTGCGCGGCGGACAGCTCGTCGTCGCGGCTGCGGTCGCGGTCGGCGCCGAGGACCTCGTCCAGCAGCTCACTCGTCCCGGCGCCGATGGCCCGATGCACGGTGGCCATCGCCACCGGCAGGCCGTGCGCGGCGAGCGCCTCGCCCCAGCAGACCGCGTGCCAGTACGTGGTGTCGACCAGGGTGCCGTCGACGTCGAACAGGACTCCGCGGCCACTCATCGGGCCGACCTGGTAGGTGCACGGCGGGTGTCGGCGGCCGGCCGGGTGGGTGCGTGGCGGCTGTCGGCGGCCGAGTGAGTGGGTGCGCGGCGGGTGTCGGCGGCCGGCCGGGTGGGTGCGTACCGGATGTCGGCAGCTGGCCGGGTGGGTGCGTACCGGATGTCGGGGTTAGGTCCGGAACTTGGGCCGAGAGGCGGACGGAACCCCGATAAAACTGGCCGGCGGCCTGCGCGGCGGGCGTCGGCGGCCGGCCGGGTGGGTGCGGACCGGTTGTTGGCGGCTGGCCGGGTGGG
>CAXTNT010000019.1:0-38883 GCA_964245825.1 uncultured bacterium
CTCTGGTGTGCCAGTTGTTCTGCCAAGAGCACGGCTGGTTGGCTACGTTCGGAAGGGATAACCGCTGAAAGCATCTAAGCGGGAAGCTCGCTTCAAGATGAGGTCTCCCTCAGGGTCAACCTGGAAAGGCCCCCGATTAGACCATCGGGTTTGATAGGCCAGATGTGGAAGTGTGGTAACACACGGAGCTGACTGGTACTAATAGGCCGAGGGCTTGCTCACAAACATCAATGCTTCGCGTCCACTGTGCGGTTCCCGAGTTGCGGTCGGTTTCCGACGTCAACTCCATAGAGTTTCGGCGGCCATGGCAAGAGGGAAACGCCCGGTCCCATTCCGAACCCGGAAGCTAAGCCTCTCAGCGCCGATGGTACTGCGCGGGGGACTGCGTGGGAGAGTAGGACGCCGCCGGACATCTTCCCGACGAGGGCCACCGCACGGTGGCCCTCGTCGTGTTTTCCGGCCGCCGGCGAACCGTCGAACAGGAGGGCCGTCCGTGCCAGAGCGACGCGAGCCGCGACGTCCCGCCGCGGGTGGCGCGCGCGGCGCGGACCGCGGGAGGCCCACTGCCGCCCCGGGAGGAGCTAGCCGCAGTATGCACGGGCGGCCGTCTCAGGGCCGACCGGATCGTCCGGATCGCCTGGGGGGCGACCGTCGCGGCGACCAGCGCGAGGACGCGGCGCGCTCCCCGTCGGGGCCGGCGCCTGTGCTCCCGGACGAGGCCATGCCGGAGTTGCTCGACAGTCGGGTACGGCGCGGCCTCGAGATGCTGGGGCCCGAGCTGGCCCTCCGGGTGGGGCGACACCTCGCCGCCGCCGCACTGGCGCTGGACGAGGATCCGGCGGCTGCTCTCGCGCACGCCCGATACGCCCGTCAGCGCGCGCCCAGGCTCGCCGAGACTCGCGAGGCACTCGGCGTCGCGGCCTACGCCGCGGGCGACTTCACGTTGGCCCGGGCGGAGCTGCGTACCGCCCGGCGGATGACCGGCTCAGCCGGCCTGATCCCGCTGCTGGCCGACTGTGAGCGCGCGCTCGGGCGGCCCGCCGAGGCCGTCGCACTGGCGCGCGCCGACGGGGTGGCCGCCCTGGATCGCCAGGACCAGCTGGAGCTGCTCCTCGTGGTGGCCGGCGCCCGCCTCGACCTCGGCGAGCCGCTCGAGGCGCTCCGCGTCCTCACCGTGCCCGAGCTCCGCGCCGACGACGAAGAGGCTCTGGCCGAGCCTGCCATCCTGCGTACCTGGTACGTGTACGCCGAGGTCCTGGCGGCGGCGGGGCGCCCGGAGGAGGCCGCGGCGTGGTTCGCCCGGGTGGACGGGCTCGACGACGAGATCACCGACGCGGGCGAGCGGCTCGCCGCGCTGACCGCCGCGCCAGAGGGCTGACCACAGCTGCCACCGAGCTGATCTCACCGCGCCCCGCGGTGACCGCCCCTCGCCCGGCCGAGTTGGTTGCACCCGCGGGCTTCTAGGCTCGAGGTGGGCCGCGTTCGCCCACCACGATGGGTATGGGCGGAGGTGCGATGGGCGAGCAGCCTGCCGCGCCCGGCCTGTCCGCGTCCACGGTGCCGGCGACGCGGTTCGACGTCGCCCTGCTCGACCTCGACGGGGTGGTTTACATCGGGGACCGGCCGGCGCCGCAGGCGGCCGATGCCCTGGCCGAGGCCCGCCGACGGGGCCTGCGGCTGGAGTTCGTCACGAACAACGCGCTTCGCACGCCGGCGCAGGTCGCGCAGCGTCTGGTCGCGGTGGGCGTCGCGGCCGGCCCCGATGCCGTGGTGACCAGCGCGCACGCGGCGGCCCGGCTGATTCGGGAGCGCCTGGGGCGGGGCGCCACGGTCCTGGTCGCGGGCGGCGAGGGGCTGCGCGTCGCTGTCGCCGACGAGGGCCTGCGCGCCGTCGACTCGGCGGACGGCCCGCCGGCCGCCGTGGTGCTGGGCTTCGACCCGACCCTGGACTACGCCCGGCTGGCCGAGGCCGGCCTCGCCGCCCGACGGGGCGCGCTGTTCGTCGCCTGTAACCGCGACGCCACTGTGCCGACCGAGCGCGGACCCATGGCGGGGATGGGCGCGCTGACCGCGATGGTGGCGACAGCGGCCGGCGTCGAGCCGGTCGTGGCCGGCAAGCCGGAGCCCGCTCTGCACGCCGAGTCGGTGCGCCGGAGCCGGGCCCGACGCCCCCTGGTCGTCGGGGACCGCCTGGACACCGACATCGAGGGTGCCCGCAGGGCGGGGACGCCGAGCCTGCTGGTCCTGACCGGCGTGACCGACCTGCCGGCCCTGACAGCAGCGGATCCCCCCCAGCGACCGGACCTCCTGGCCGCCGACCTTCGAGGGCTGCTGGCGGCCCACCCCGCGGCCACCGCCGGTCGCTGCGCCGAGGCTCGCGCCGTGGTCGAGGACGGGAGGCTGCGGCTGGTGGCGGGCGACGGCCTCGACCTCGCCCGCGCTGCGGTCACCGCCGTCTGGGCCGCCCGCGATGGCGGGGAGCAGGTCGATGACCTGCGGGCGCTCGACCAGCTGCCAAAGGGGTGAGCCCGGCGGAGAGGCGCGCGCCACCGGACCCGTCAGAACAGGGAGCGGAGCCGCAAGAGGTCCAGCGGGCTCGCCTCGATCCGCAGGCGGCCGGCCGCCCAGGCGCCCGCCGCGTTCAGTCCGCCCGCGGCGAGCGCCACCAGGTCGTCGCTGCTGCAGGCCAGCCGGATCTGGGCACGCGTGCCGTCACCGGCCACGACGTCGACCAGCTGCCCGTCCACGATGCGTCCCGCGAACGTCGTCCCGAGGTCGGTGACCGTCAGGGACAGGGTCCGGTCGTGGCTGTGTCGGGACCGCGTGTCCGGGTCCACTGTCGCCAGCTTGGCGGCGAGCCCCGTCAACGCCGCGCGGCAGTCCTCGACGGTCGCCATCGCCGTGGCTCTCGCTTCCTGACAGGGATCGGGGCCACCGCATCGGGGCCTGCGCGAACCCTAGCCACGTCCGTAGGCCGCAGCGGTTACCGTGCGCCGAGGAACCCGACGCGGAGGAGACTGGCATGGTGCGTGACGCGGTCCGGGGCTATGCGGCCCTGGTGGCGGGGGCCGGCACGATGACCCGCCAGCGTGCCCTCGGGCTGGCCCGCGCGCTGGTCAGCGGCGGCGGCGCGACCGCCGAGCAGGTCGGCGCGCTCGCCGATGACCTTGTCAGCACGAGCAGGGCCAACCGCGAGGCGGTCGCCGGCCTGGTCCGCCTCGAGGTCGAGCGCGCGCTGGGCCGACTGGGCTTGGCCACGACCGAGGACGTACGGGCCCTCACCGCTCGGCTCGCCGCCGTCGAGTCCGCTGCGCGGAGCGCGCAGGCGTCGGAGCTGCCGAGACGGCTCCCCGCTGCGCCGACCGCAGGCGGTGTGCCGACCGCCACGGCCACGCCCACCGGGCCCACTGGTCCGACCGCGGGCAAGGGCGCGACGAAGACCGGTAAGGGCGCGAGGAAGAGCAGCGCCAAGAGCGCGACCGCGGTGCGCAAGGCCGACGGCAAGACCGGCCCCGCCGGGACCTCCCCGTGAGTTTCGGCGAGGAACCCTCCGGTGAGAGCCAGGGCGACCCCAGCCTGGACGACCCACCGGCCGACCTGCTGGCGCAGGCCGACCTCCTCGATCGGGTGGAGGCCGAGCTGCGGACGGCACTGGGCTCCCTGGACGGCCGGTGACCGCCAGGACCCGCCCGGCCGGCGAGCGCAGCAGACTCGATGTGGAGCTGGTACGCCGGGGGCTGGTGTCGAGCCGTACCCGGGCGGCTGCGCTGGTCGCCGCCGGGCGGGTCGAGGCCGCGGGCGCAGCGGTGCACCGCGCTGCGGTCCGGGTCGACGCCGGCACGGCCCTGCGCGTCCTGCCCGCCCCACCGGCGGACCCCGATCGCGTCTCCCGCGGGGGGCGCAAGCTGGCAGCGGCCCTCGCCGCCTTCGGCGTCGGCGCGGCCCCGCTGACGGTGACCGGTCGCCGTTGCCTGGACGCCGGCGCATCCACCGGCGGGTTCACGGAGGTGCTGCTGCACGCCGGGGCCAGCCACGTGGCGGCGGTCGACGTGGGCCACGGACAGCTCGTCGAGGCGCTGCGCCTCGACCCGCGGGTGACGGCGCAGGACGGTCGCAACGTCCGCGACCTCCTGCCCGCGGACCTCGGCGGCCCGGTCGACCTCGCGGTCGTCGACCTCTCGTTCATCTCGCTGCGCCTGGTGTTGCCGGCGCTCGCCGCGTGCATCCGGCCGGCCGGCGACCTGGTCGCGTTGGTGAAGCCCCAGTTCGAGGTGGGGCGCGAGCGGCTCGGACGCGGCGGGGTCGTCCGCGACGGGGAACTGCACGCCGACGCGCTCCGTACCGTCGTCCGGGCCGCAGCCACCGAGGGGCTCGCGCCGCGGGGGCTGATCCGGTCGCCGGTCGCCGGCCAGCACGGCAACGCGGAGTTCCTGCTCTGGCTCGCCCGGGCCGGCGGCAGGCTCGACGTCGAGCGGGCCATCGACGCGGTCGTCGCGACGTGAGGCGGGTCCTGCTCGTCACTCATACGGGCCGGATACCGGCCCGGGAGGCGGCGGCCCACGTCGTCACCCGGCTCGCGGCCGCCGGGGTCGAGGTGGCCGCCGCCGGCCACGGGGAGGGCAGTGGTGGCGCCGTAGACGTCGACCTCGACGTCGCCCGCGGCTGCGAGCTGGTGCTCGTCCTGGGTGGGGACGGCACGCTGCTGCGGGGCGCCGAGCTGGCCCGCAGCGCCGACGTGCCGCTGCTGGGCGTGAACCTCGGCCACGTCGGCTTCCTAGCCGAGGCCGAGCCGGCCGACCTGGACTGGACGATCGATCGGGTGCTGGCGGGGGACTACGCGGTCGAGGAGCGGATGACCCTCGACGTGGCCGTCACCTCCGAAGGGCGGCCGGTGGACGCCGGCTGGGCGTTGAACGACGCCGTCGTCAGCAAGTCCGACCGGAGCCGGATGCTCGACTGCGTGCTGGCCGTCGACGACCGACCGGTGTCCCAGTTCGGCTGCGACGCGGTCGTCTGCGCCACCCCCACCGGCTCGACCGCGTACGCCTTCTCCGGCGGGGGACCCATCGTCTGGCCTGAGCTCGAGGCCCTGCTGGTCGTCCCGATCAGCGCGCACGCCTTGTTCGCGCGCCCGCTCGTGATCGCGCCGCAGAGCGTGCTGACCCTCGACGTCCTGGATCGCGGCGACGAGTCGGCACCGGTCCGGCTCTGGTGCGACGGTCGCCGTCTCGCGGAGCTGCCCCCCGACGCCCGGGTGACGGTGACCCGCGGCGTGCAGCCGGTCCGCCTGGCCCGGCTCCGGGAGCGGCCGTTCGGGGACCGGCTGGTGGCCAAGTTCGCGCTGCCGGTGGCGGGGTGGCGCGGCGCGGCCGACGGGGGACGGGCCAGCGGCGACGACGGCCCGGCCGCCTAGTCTCGGCCCGTGCTCGAGGAGATCCGCATCGCCGATCTCGGCGTGATCGCCCTGGCCGCGGTTCCTCTCGGGCCGGGTCTCACGGTGCTGACGGGCGAGACGGGCGCCGGCAAGACCATGGTCCTGACCGGCCTTGCGCTGCTGCTGGGTGGTCGGGCCGACAGCGGTCTGGTCCGACCCGGCGCGACCAGGGCCGTCGTGGAGGGTCGGTGGCGGCTGCCGCCGGATCATCCCGGGCTGGCCACTGCGCTGGCCGCCGGGGCCGAGCTGGACGAGGACGGCGCGCTGGTGGTGGTCCGCACCGTGGGTGTGGAGGGCCGTAGCCGAGCCGTCCTCGGTGGTGTGGGCGTGCCGGCGTCGGTCCTCGCCGACCTCGGCGAGGATCTGGTGGCCGTCCACGGTCAGGCCGACCAGCAACGGCTCGGACAGCCGTCCGTGCAACGCGACCTGATCGACCGCTTCGGCGGGGCGCCGCTGGCGGAGGTGCTCGCCGCGTACCGGGACGCCTACGCGGCGCTCATGGCCGCCCGGACGCAGACCGCCATGCTCACCGACCGGGCCGACGAGCGGGCGCTCGAGGCCGACGGGCTGAGGCACGGCCTGGCGGTGGTGTCCGCGCTCGCCCCGCTGCCGGGTGAGGAGGCCGAGACCGCCGCTCTGGTCGCCCGGCTGGGCAACGCCGAGGCCCTCGCCGCCGCGACCCGGGAGGCGTACGCCCGGCTTGCCGACGCGGAGGACGGTGACGCTCGGGCCCACCTCGTCGCCGCGGCCCGGGGGATCCGGGCCGCGGCCGCGCTCGACCCGGGGCTGGGCGAGCTGGCGGGGCGCCTCGAGGAGCTGACGGTGCTGCTGACCGAGGCCGCCAGCGAGCTCAGCGGGTACGCCGACGGGCTGGTCGTGGACCCTGCTGTGCTTGCGGCCGCGCACGAGCGGACCGCCGCCCTGGGGGCTGCGGTGCGCCGCTACGTCCCCGGCGGGGATGCCGCCGCCCTCGGCGCCTGGGCGCAGGAGGCGGCCGTCCGGGTGGCCGAGCTGGACGGTGATGCCGACCGGCGGGCCGAGCTGACCGCTCACCTTGCGGAGCTGACCGCGACGCAGCGGCAGTGCGCGGCCGCACTGACGTCGGCCCGCGCCGAGGCGGCCGCCCGGCTCGTCCGGGCCGCGAACGGCGAGCTGGCCGCACTGGCGCTCGGGGGGGCGCAGCTGCGCGCCGAGCTCGCGCCGTCCGAGCCCGGCCCGACTGGTGCCGACGCGCTCGGCCTGCTGTTCGCGGCGCACCCGAGCGCGCCCGAACGGCCGCTCGGCCGCGCCGCGTCGGGTGGGGAGCGCTCGCGACTGATGTTGGCGCTGGAGGTCGTGCTGGCGGCGGCCGACCCGGTGCCGACGATGGTCTTCGACGAGGTGGACGCCGGCGTCGGCGGCGCCGCCGCCGTCGAGGTCGGCCGGCGGCTGGCACGCCTGGGCGGCAGTCACCAGGTGTTGGTCGTGACGCACCTCGCGCAGGTCGCGGCCTTTGCCGGCCAGCACGTCCGGGTCGAGAAGTCCGCCGGCGGCGGGGTGACCAGCAGCGACGTCACGGTGCTCACCGGGTCCGACCGTCGTCGGGAGCTGGCCCGCATGCTCGGTGGCCTGATCGACAGTGGCGCTGCGCTGGAGACCGCGGGCGAGTTGCTGGCCCTCGGCGCCGACGCGCCCTGAGACTGCCGGGCAAGGCTTCGGTGCGGTGTTACCGTGAACGCCCGTGGACTCCGGCCGCCCGGCCGTGCGCGTTTCGCCGCTTCAGCTCTGCGCAGACCCACGGAAACGAGATCCAGGTGCCCCAGCAGCACGCCACCCGCCACGTGTTCGTCACCGGCGGGGTCGCCTCCTCGCTCGGCAAGGGCCTCACCGCCTCCAGCCTCGGCCGACTGCTCAAGGCGCGCGGGTTGCGGGTGACGATGCAGAAGCTCGACCCGTATCTGAACGTCGACCCGGGGACGATGAACCCGTTCCAGCACGGTGAAGTCTTCGTGACCGCCGACGGAGCCGAGACCGACCTCGACGTCGGGCACTACGAGCGGTTCCTCGACGTGCAGCTGTCCGGGCACGCGAACGTCACGACCGGGCAGGTCTACAGCCAGGTCATCGCCAAGGAGCGCCGCGGCGACTACCTCGGCGACACCGTCCAGGTGATCCCGCACATCACCAACGAGATCGTGGACCGGATCCGGTCGATGTCCGGCGACGACGTCGACGTGGTCATCACCGAGATCGGCGGCACGGTCGGCGACATCGAGTCGCTGCCGTTCCTGGAGGCCGCCCGGCAGGTGCGGCACCTGATCGGCCGCGAGCACGCGTTCTTCCTGCACGTCTCACTCGTCCCGTACCTGGCGCCGTCGGGGGAGCTGAAGACCAAGCCGACCCAGCACTCCGTCGCGGCCCTGCGTAGCATCGGTATCCAGCCCGATGCGCTCGTCCTCCGCGCCGACCGCGAGATCCCGGACGGCCTCAAGCACAAGCTCTCGCTGATGTGCGACGTGGACCGGGAGGCGGTGGTGGCCGCGCCGGACGCAGCCTCCATCTACGACATCCCCAAGGTGCTGCACGCCGAGGGGCTGGACGCCTATCTCGTCCGGCGGCTCGGGCTGCCGTTCCGCGATGTGGACTGGACCGACTGGAACGTGCTGCTCGACCACGTCCATCGGCCGTCGGGCAAGGCGGTCGTCGGTCTCGTCGGCAAGTACGTCGACCTGCCGGACGCCTACCTCTCGGTCGCCGAGGCCCTGCGCGCCGGCGGCTTCCACCACGACGCCCGGGTCGAGATCCGCTGGGTCCCGTCGGACCTGTGCGCCACCGCGGCCGGCGCTGCGCAGGCGCTGGCCGACGTCGACGGGGTGCTGGTGCCCGGAGGTTTCGGCGTACGCGGCATCGAAGGGAAGATCGGCGCCGTTCGCCACGCCCGCGAGCGCGGGGTGCCGTTGTTGGGCATCTGCCTGGGCCTGCAGTGCATGGTGGTCGAGGTGGCTCGGCAGCTGGCCGGCCTGAGCGGCGCCAACTCCGCCGAGTTCGACGAACAGACACCCCACCCCGTCGTGGCCACCATGGCCGACCAGCGGGACGTCGTCGCGGGGGAGCGCGACCTCGGCGGCACGATGCGCCTAGGCGACTACCCCACGGTGCTGGTCCCCGGGTCGCTCGCCGCCGAGGCGTACGGCACCGCGCGGATCGTCGAACGCCACCGCCACCGCTACGAGGTCGCGAACGGCTACCGGGACGCCCTCACCGAGGCCGGCCTCCTCGTGTCCGGTACGTCGCCCGACGGCCGCCTGGTCGAGATCGTCGAACTCGACCGCGACGTCCACCCGTTCTTCCTGGGCACCCAGTACCACCCCGAGTTCACCTCGCGGCCCACGCGGGCCAACCCGGTCTTCGCGGCCTTCGTGGGCGCGGCGCTGGCCCGGCACGGGGAGCGCACCGGCCGGCTTCCGGTGGCGCTGCCGGAGCTCAGCCGCGCGTGAGTGCGCCGCGGACGCTGGCCAGCGAGGAGATCTTCCGGGGTCGCGTCATCGCCCTGCGTACCGACACCGTCGCGCTGCCGGACGGAAGTACCGTCCGACGCGAGGTGGTCGGGCATCCGGGTGCGGTCGGGGTGCTCGCACTCGACGAGGCCGGCCGGGTCGCGCTGCTCGAGCAGTACCGCCACCCGGTGGGGCAGCGGCTGTGGGAGCTGCCGGCCGGCCTGCTGGACGTGCCCGGCGAGCCGGCCCAGGTCTGCGCCGCCCGCGAGCTGGTCGAGGAGGCGGGGTTGGCGGCAGCCGACTGGGCGGTGCTCGTCGACACCCTGACCTCGCCCGGCATGACCGACGAGGCCACGCGGGTGTTCCTGGCCCGCGGGCTCACGCCCGTGCCCCGGCCACCGGGCCACGCCGAGGAGGCGGACCTCGTGCTGGCCTGGGTGCCGTTGGTGGACGCGGTGAGCAGGGTGCTGGCGGGCGAGATCCGCAACGCCCTGTGCTGCGTGGGAGTGCTCGCCGCGGCCCGGGCCCAGGGCGACGGCTTTGCCGGGCTGCGTCCGGTCGACGCCCCCTGGCCGGACCGCCGGAGCGGCTGACCCGCCTAGACTCAGCGCGCCGGGAGGTGAGCTCGCCGGGGCAACAACGGTTGGCCCGGCGCCGGTCGCGGCGATCGGCAGGCCCGACGGAGAGGACCGCACTCGTGCACGTCGGGATCCCCACCGAGGTCAAGGACAACGAGTTCCGCGTCGCGATCACCCCGGCGGGCGTCCACGAGCTGACCACCCGCGGTCACGTCGTCGCGGTCCAGCGCGGGGCGGGCGTCGGGTCGTCGATCACCGACGAGGAGTACGCCGCGGCGGGAGCGACGCTGGTGGCCGACGCCGACGACGTATGGGCCGACAACGACCTCGTGCTGAAGGTCAAGGAACCCGTCGCCGAGGAGTACCACCGGCTGTCGGCCCGGCCGGGGCAGGTCCTGTTCACCTATCTTCACCTGGCTGCCTCTCGCCCCTGCACCGACGCGCTGGTCGCCGCGGGCAACGTGGCGGTCGCCTACGAGACCGTGCAGAGCGCCGACGGCGCCCTGCCCCTGCTCGCGCCGATGAGCGAGGTCGCCGGCCGGATGGCGCCGCAGGTCGGAGCGCACTGCCTCGAGCGTGGTGCGGGTGGCCGCGGTGTGCTGATGGGCGGCGTGTCCGGGGTGTACGCGGCCAAAGTCGTCGTCCTCGGCGCCGGCGTCTCGGGGATGAACGCCGCGGCGATCGCGCTCGGCATGCAGGCCGAGGTTCTGCTGCTCGACCGCAACATCGACAAGCTGCGGGCGGCCGACAAGATCTACCAGGGCCACCTCCAGACGGTGGCGTCCAACGCGTACGAGGTCGAGCGGGCGTGCCTGGATGCGGACCTGGTCATCGGCGCCGTGCTCGTGCCGGGCGCCAAGGCACCGACGCTGGTCAGCGACGAGCTCGTCGCGCGGATGAAGCCGGGCAGCGTGCTCGTCGACATCGCCGTGGACCAGGGCGGCTGCTTCGCCTCGACCCGGCCGACGACGCACTCGGCACC
This sequence comes from uncultured bacterium, assembly GCA_964245825.1. Classification (GTDB taxonomy): domain Bacteria; phylum Actinomycetota; class Actinomycetes; order Mycobacteriales; family CAJCIY01; genus CAJCIY01. The sequence continues at coordinate 10,471 of CAXTNT010000019.1, forward strand.
GACGTACCCGGTGGAGGGGTCGTTGTTCTACTGCGTGGCCAACATGCCCGGGGCGGTGCCGCACACGTCGACCTATGCGCTCACCAACGTCACCCTGCCCTACGTCGTGGAGATTGCCGACCACCGTCTGGAGGGCGCGGTGCGGCGCGACCGGTCCCTCGCACCCGGGGTCAACGTGGTGGCTGGTGCGATCGTGTCCGAGCCGGTCGCGGCTGCGCACGATCTGCCGTGGAGCCGACTCGAGGTCGTGCTCCCGGAGACGACGTCGGGCTGGCCGACGCTGTCCACGACGGGCGCGTGACCACCCCGACCCTGACCGTGCGGCAGATTGCCGCACGCTGGCTCGACCACCTGACCGTGGAGCGCGGGCTCGCGCGCAACACCCTGGCGGCCTACCGGCGGGACGTCGCACGTTATGTCGCCTTCTGCGAGGCCGCCGGCCTGGGGGAGCTGGCTGCCGTCCACGCCAACGATCTTGCCGCGTACGTCGGGCAGCTGCACACGGGCGACGACGAGCACCCGCCGCTGGCCACCGCCAGCGCGGCCCGGGCGATCGTCACGGTGCGCGGGCTGCACCGCTTCGCGGTGGCGGAGGGGGCCTGCACGGTCGACGTCAGCGTCGACCTGCGTCCCCCGGCCCCGCCGCGCCGGCTGCCCAAGGCCCTGGCTGTCGAGGAGGTGGAGGCGCTGCTGGACGCCGCCGGCTTCGACGGCACCCCGCTGGCGCGCCGCGACCGGGCCCTGCTCGAGCTGCTGTACGCCACCGGGGCCCGGATCTCCGAGGCCGTCGTCCTGGACGTGGACGACGTACCGCTCGATGCCGATCAGGCCGGCCGGACCACGTCGCTGCGCCTGGCCGGCAAGGGCGGGCGGGACCGGGTCGTGCCGATGAACCGAACCGCGGCGGGGGCTGTTGCGGACTACCTCTCGGCCGGCCGGCCGGCCCTGGTCGCAGCAGCCACCACCGGCACGCCTGCGTTGTTCCTGAACGCCAGGGGCGGCCGCCTGTCGCGACAGAGCGCGTGGTCGGTATTGCGGCGCGCGGCGGAGAAGGCAGGTGTCCAGCGAAAGATTTCGCCGCACACGCTGCGGCACTCGTTCGCCACCCACCTGCTCGACGGTGGCGCCGACGTCCGCGTCGTGCAGGAGCTACTGGGTCACGCCAGCGTGACCACGACCCAGATCTACACACTCGTCACGGTGGAGCGGCTGCGCGAGGTGTACGCCGCCTCGCATCCGCGCGCATTGCACCGCTGACCGCTGACCCTGCGGTAGCCGTCCGACGTCGGGCCGCCACCGACTGGCCGGCTCGAGCCCGTAGGTCAGGGTCGGTTCGACAGGTAGGGTACGGCCGCCTACTCTGGCGCCCTGTCGCCATCACGACGTAGCGTGGACGCGATAGAGCAACAGAGAGGCGAAGAGATCTATGTCCTTGTCGACATCAGAGCCTGACCCGGTGCACCCGGATCACCCCGGGCCCGACGGCCAGATCTGGGCCCCGGCGCCTGCTGAGTCGCCCGTTGAGTCGCCTGTCGAAGCGTCCATTGAAGCGCGCGCTGAGTGGCCCGCACAGTCTCCTGCTGTGCCGCTCGCCGTGTCGCCGACACAACCCATCGCCACTGAGCTGCCCATCGGCCCCACCGGGCGCCCGCGGCGCAGCTTCCCGGTCCCGCCGCCGCTCTATCGGCACGGGCCGGCCCGCATCGTGGCGTTGTGCAACCAGAAGGGGGGCGTGGGCAAGACGACGAGCACGATCAACCTGGGGGCGGCCCTCGCCGAGCACGGCCGCCGGGTGTTGCTGGTGGACTTCGACCCGCAGGGCGCGCTGTCGGTGGGGCTGGGGGTCAACCCCGGCCAGCTGGACCGGACGGTCTACGACCTGCTGATGGACCCACGGGTCGCCGTCGACGACGTGCTGCTCAAGACGGCCGTGGCGGGGATGGACCTGCTCCCGAGCAACATCGACCTGAGCGCGGCCGAGGTCCAGCTGGTGAACGAAGTGGCCCGGGAGCAGAGCCTTGCGCGCACCCTGCGAGAGGTGGCCGCCGACTACGACCTGGTGTTGATCGACTGCCAGCCGTCCCTGGGACTGCTGACCGTCAATGCGCTGACAGCCGCGCACGGCGTGATCATTCCCCTGGAGTGTGAGTACTTCGCGCTCCGCGGTGTCGCACTCTTGATGCAAACAATAGACAAAGTGCGGCAGAGGCTTAACCCTCAACTCCAGGTTGATGGAGTGCTCGCCACGATGTATGACGGACGCACGCTCCACAGTCGAGAGGTGCTGGCCCGGGTGGTCGAGGTCTTCGGCGACCAGGTCTTCGACACCGTCGTCAGCCGCACTGTGCGCTTTCCCGAGACGACCGTGGCTGGCCGGCCCATTACCGAGTACGCACCGTCCTCGCCGGGCGCAGCGGCCTACCGCGACCTGGCGCTCGAGGTGCTTTCGCGATGAGTCCCCGGGCGAGCCTCCCCGGCGCGGACGAGCTATTCCGGGCGACGTCGCCGCGTGCCCCCGACGACGCTGCCGTCGGCGACCGGCCCGAGGCGACCGCGGAGCGCGACCTGGCGACCACGGCCGCGGAGCGCGTCGTGGCGGCCGGTGCAGAACCCCCGCACACGGCGTCCGGACGGGCGCCCGCGCGGCGACGGGGGAGTGCCGACCGCCACTCCACCGGGCGCGAGCGACACGACGAGAAGATCACCGTGTACGTGTCGGCGGGCGAGCTCGTCGATCTGGAGCACGCGCGACTCACCCTGCGTGCCGAGCACGGCATCGCGGTGGACCGTGGCCGGATCGTCCGCGAGGCGCTATCGGTCCTCCTCGCCGACCTCGAGGCCAAGCACGGGGAGAGCATCCTGGTCCGCAGGCTCTCGGGCGCGTCCTGAGCGCATCCGCGCTCGGTGCCGTGGGATCCTGCGTTGCCCCGCGCGCCCGCGGGAGGACGACCAGAAGGGACGCCGGTGCTCCGCTACCTGGCCCAGCCGGCCCCCCTTCTCGGTCTCGTCATCGCCGTGGTCGTCGGTCTGCTCGGCCACAACCTCAGCCAGGCCTGGGCGGCGCGGGCCCTCGGGGACCCCGGCGCGATCCGCAGCGGCTTCGGCCGCGTCGACCGCCAGCAGGTCGACGTCCTCGGGCTCGTCGCCTGCGTCCTCACCGTTGCCGCGTGGGGGTTCGCGGCGCCCGTGCCCGTGGAGACCCGCTTCCGGGCTCGGCGCGGCCGCACCACGGCGGCCCTGCTGGCAGGGCCGCTGTTCCTGCTGGTGCTCACCGCCGTCGCCGACGCCGCTACCCGGCCTTCCGTGGACGGCTTCGCGCTGCGCGTCGCCACCGCGACGACCGTCTGCTCGGCCGGTCTGCTGGTCACGAGCCTGCTGCCGTTCCCGCCACTGGCCTTGGGGCGGGCCCTGTGGCAGTACCTCCCCACCACGGCGGGCTGGTCGACGGCCCGCTTCCGGCTGCAGGAGGACAACCTCGGTCGGCTCATCGCCTTCGGGATCCTCATGCTCCCGCTGGTGTTCGGCGCCTTCCCCGACGTCGTCGGGGAGTTCGTGACGCCGCTGCTGAGCCACCTCTCTCCGGCGGTCGGCGGAACGGTGAACGGCTGAGGCCCAGGCCGTCGCCGCTGCCCCCGCGAGGCGCCACGGACCCGCGTCCTGCCGCTGCTACGTTCCCGAGCATGTCGGTGCTGGCTGCCGTGCCTGCCCGGCCGGACTTCCGGGTCCACCTGGACGTCTACGACGGGCCGTTCGACGTGCTGCTCGGGCTCATCGGCAAGCACAAGCTCGACGTCACCGAGGTGGCGCTGGCCGAGGTGACCGACGAGTTCGTGGCCTTCGCCCGCGCCGGGGGCTTCGACCTCGAGCAGGCCACGTCCTTCCTTGTCGTGGCCGCCACCTTGCTGGACCTCAAGACCGCGCGGCTGCTGCCCGGTCAGGCCCTGGCCGACGAGGAAGACCTCGCCCTGCTCGAGGCCCGCGACCTGCTGTTCGCGCGCCTGCTGCAGTACCGGGCGTTCAAACAGGTCGCCGGCTGGCTCGGCACCGCCCTCGCACAGGAGCGCGTCTGGATCCCGCGCGAGGCCGCGCTGCCAGAGGAGCTCGCGGCGGCACTGCCGCGCGTGGTCCTGGGCATCGATGTCGGTGGGTTGGTGGCGCTCGCGGCCGCGGCGTTCGCCCCGCGGGCTCCGGTGCTGGTCGACACCGACCACGTGCACGTCCCGCGCGTCAGTGTGCGCGAGCACGCCGCGGCCATCAGTGAGCGGCTCATCGCCCTCGGCTCCTGCTCCTTCCGTGCCCTGTGCCAAGACTGCGGGGAGCTGATCGAGGTGGTGGCACGCTTCCTGGCCGTGTTGGACCTCTTTCGGGATGGCCGGGTACGGGTCGAGCAGGTGACGCCGCTCGGCGATCTGCAGATCTCGTGGACCGGGCAGACCGATAGGTCGACGCCCGACGTCCCTCAAGGGCCGAGCCTTCAGACCGGACCGTACCTGGGGCACCCTCGAGAGCTGGGCGAGACGTGACGCAGGCGGTCGGGGAGCGGGAGGTGACCTCGCCGGGCCACGTGCGGGTGGCGCCGGGGGATGACCTCGTCCGCGCGCTGGAGGGGCTGCTAGTCGTCCTGGACGGTCCGCTGCGGCCAGCAGACGTCGCCACGGCGTGGGGCGTGACCGAGGCGGACGTCGTGGCCGCGCTGCACACGATCCGGGCCCGGTGCGTGCAGGAGGCCCGCGGCTACCGGGTGCGGGCCACCGGCAGCGGGTGGCGGCTCTTCGCGGCCGACGATCTGCACGAGACGATGCGGGCGGTGGTGGTCGGCAACGCCACCGCGCGGCTGTCGCCTGCGGCGCTCGAGACTCTGGCCGTCGTCGCGTACCGGCAGCCGACGAGCCGGTCCCGGGTAGCCGCCATCCGCGGCGTCAACGTGGATGCCGTCATGCGCACGCTGTCGACGCGCGGGCTGGTCGCCGATGTCGGCGTCGACGCGGTGACCGGGGCCACGCTCTACGCGACCACAGAGCTATTTCTGGACCTCGTCGGGTTGACATCGCTGGCAGAGCTGCCCGATCTGGCCCCATTTCTTCCCGACGTCACGACGGTCGCGGCGCTTGAAGTCTGAGGATCGTCCCCAGGTGGAGACCGCTGATGGCCAGGAGATCCGGCTGCAGCGCGTGCTCGCGGCGGCGGGGGTCGGTTCGCGCCGCCGGTGTGAGGAGCTGATCGAAGCTGGCCGAGTGAGCGTGGACGGGCGGGTCGTAGAGCGCCAAGGAGTGCGGGTGGATCCGCGGTCGGCGGTGATCCGCGTGGATGGCGAGCGGGTGGTCACCGATCAGGACCGCCGTTATGTCGTGCTGAACAAACCGCCGGGAGTGGTCAGCACCATGCACGACGAGCAAGGCCGGCCGGCCCTCGGCGACGTGGTCCGCGGCAGCCGGCTGTTCCACGTCGGCCGACTCGACGCGGCGACGGAGGGTCTGCTGCTGATGACCAACGACGGCGAACTCGCACATCGGCTCATGCATCCGTCGTACCGGGTGCCGAAGGTCTACCTGGCCGAGGTGGACGGCCGGATGACCGGGGTGACGCGCCGGCGACTGCTGGCCGGCGTGAGTCTCGAAGACGGTCCGGCCCGGGCTGACGCGGTCCGCATCGTCGAGTACGCCGCGACCCGGACGGCCATCGAGCTCGAGGTGCATGAAGGGCGCAACAGGCTGGTTCGCCGGATGTGCGAGGCCGTCGAACATCCCGTGACTCGGCTCATTCGGGTTCGCTACGGCGGGATGCGGCTCGGCGACCTCCGCTCCGGCCGCACCCGACCGCTCTCGGCCCGGGAGATCAGCGACCTTTATCAGCTAGTCGACTTGTAGTCCATTCGATCCTGGCTGCTGGTCGCTTCCTCGACATGTCGCTGCCTGTTCCCGCATGACCAGTCACTTAGCGACAAATAGTTTTATCAGTAAAAAGTCGAATCGTGCAAGCACCTCATCGGCACACCGATAACGCGATGTGTCGTACAGACGCTTCGGCAATCAACCAGTAGGTTGCTGTGTCGATGACGCCTCTCCCGCGCCGCTTCGTGGGGAAAGCTGGCCTCACCGAGGCTGCTGCATCCTGCGGGCCGCCGGCGGCGGTCTTCGGCCCGGGCTCGAGGCCCGCCGGGACGCGGCTGCGGTTGGGGGGTTGTCGCGGTCCGGGCCGCCCGGTCGCAGCGACGGGAACAGCCGGTCAGCGTATGGTCCGATCCCGGTCGTGGTCGTGGCTGATCAGCGCGGGCAGCCTACTTCTCGAACCCGTGGGCGGGAAGGCCTCGTCGGATGTCGGCGGGTGTGCGCGGTGGAGTCGCCCCGGCCGCTGGCGCGCCGCGTGGGCCGGTTGCGGAGCGGCGGCTGTCGTCGCGGGCGGACACTCGTGACGGCGTCCGCCGGCCGCCGTCTGCTCGTCGTCGGGGCAGGCCTGATCGGGACGAGCGTGGCGCTGGCGGCGCAAGACGCAGGCTGGTCGGTGCAGATCATGGATACCGACCAGCAGCGGCAGCAGGTCGCGAGCCAGCGGCTGGCCGCCGCCCGGAGTGCGGACCGGCCGCTCCAGGGCGCGACCCCGGCCCCCGAGCTCGTCTGCGTGGCGGTCGGTCCGCACGCGACGGCGGACGTCGTGACAGGGGTGCTGGGCCTATACGTGGATGCGACGGTCATAGACACCTGCTCCGTGAAGGTTGAACCTCAGCTGCAGATCGAGTCTGGGGGCGAGTGGGTAACGCGCTACGTCGGAACGCACCCACTGGCCGGCAACGAGCGCACCGGGCCGGCAGCGGCTCGCGCAGATCTCTTTCGGGGCCGTTCGTGGGTGCTCTGTCCCCGGCCGACCGCCGATCGCCAGCGGGTTGACCTGGTCGAAGGATTGATCTACGACTGTCGGGCGCAGCCGGTCCGCCTGGACGCTGAGGCCCACGACCGCCTGCTCGCCGTCACGAGCCACCTGCCCCAGCTCGTCGCGAGCGCCCTGTCCGGCCTGGTCGCCGACGCCTTCGCCAGGCGCTGGCCGGACCCGGCGCGATCGACTGCGCGCACGGCGGAGACCGATCCGTCCGCGCCAGTCCTGCCCGCCTCGGCGCTCGCTGGCCCGGCACTGCTGGACATGACGCGCATCGCGGCTAGCCCGTCGGAGATGTGGGCCGAGATCGCGGCGGCGAACACCGGCCCGGTCCGGGCGGCGGTGAGCGACCTGATCAGCCGGCTCGAGCACGTCCGCGACGGCTTGCACGGCGCTGGTCCCGCCGGGGACGTCGTCCGGCAACTGGTCGACAGCGGCCGGGACGCGCGCCGTCGGATGGGCTTCAAGCATGCCGGCGCCCCGCCGGAGTCCGCCGTACGCGGCGCCTCGGCGTCGTCGGGCTGGGTCTGGGTGGACACGGTGGTCGACGACACCCCCGGCACACTCGCCCGGGTGTTCGCCGCAGCGGCGCGGCTTCGGGTGAACGTGGAGGACGTCCGCGTCGACCACGCCCCGTACGCATCAGAAGGGGTCGTCAGCGTCGCCGTGCGCGACGAGGCCGCAGCGAGACGGCTGGCTGACGCCCTTGGCCCCGCACGGGTCAGCGATGTCATCGATGGATAGCTACACCGACATGTCGATACAGATCCGGGCAGTCAGGCGGCGTGCCGTCTAGGCTCTTCCCGTCGTCACCCCGGAGCCGCAGGAGGCGGGCGACTGCGGCGCGGAGGTGCGGTCAAGGTGGTCGGGATCGACGAGACGGTCCGCCCTGGTGACGGCTCCGCCAGCCCGGCCATCGCCGTCGACGGCCTCTCCGGCGCCGGCAAGAGCACGCTCTCCCGCGCCGTCGCCGGACGCCTGGGCTGGGGGTACCTGGACACCGGTGCCACGTATCGGGCCGTGACGCTCGGCGCGCTGCGGGCCGGCCTGGTGCGTGCCGGCGACAGTCGCCTCCGCCGCTCCGACGAGGTGGTCGCGCTGACCCCCCAACTCCTGAGCACGTTGGAGCTCTCCACCCGGCCCGACGTGCCGGCTGTCCGGCTGGGTGCGGACGACGTCACCACCGAACTCCGCGGCGACGAGGTCACCGCGACCGTCAGCGCGATCAGCGCCGAGCCGCGCGTGCGCAGGCTGCTCGTCGACTGGCAGCGCCGCGCGGCGCTGTCTGGCGGGGGATGCGTGGTCGAGGGACGAGACGTGGGGACGGTGGTCCTGCCGCACGCCCCGCTCAAGATCTGGCTCACCGCCGGTCCCGAGGACCGCGCGAGCCGGCGTGCAGGTGATCTGGCCGGCACCGGCGGGTCCCTGGCGACCGTCCGGCGCAGCCTCGCCCGGCGCGACGGTCTCGACAGCTCCCGACAGGTGGCCCCGGCACATCCGGCGGCCGACGCGGTGGTCCTGGACAGCAGCGGCCTGGCGGTCGACGACGTGATCGAGGCGGTGCTGGAGCTGGCCTCGGCGCGCGGCATCCACGCCGGGTCGAGCCGATGACGGCCGGGATGCTGCCGCCCGGCGACGCCCGGCGGGCTGCGCGCCCGAGCCGCGGTGGCGGCGCGCGGGACGGCTACCAGCCACGGGCTCTCGGCGCGGCGCAGTCCTTCGGCCGGCTGGTGTTCGGCGTCGCGTTCGACCTGGACGTCTGCGGCCAGGAGCTGGTCCCGACGCAGGGCCCGGCGCTCCTGGTGGGCAACCACAGCGGCTTCCTGGACGGCCCGATCGTCGTGGTCTCGGCACCCCGCCCGGTCCGCGCCCTGACGAAGGCCGAGCTGTACCGCGGCCCGCTCGGGGGGGCCCTGACCCTGATCGGTCAGATCCCGGTCCGGCGCGGCCTGCCCGACCGGGTCGCGCTGTACGCCGGCGCCCGGGAGCTCGCCGCGGGTGGGGCCGTCGCGATCTTCCCCGAAGGGACGCGGAGCGGCGGTGACCTGCACACCGTGCACCGGGGCGTGGGGTGGCTGGCCTTGCGGTCCGGTGCACCGATCGTCCCGGTGGCATGCGTGGGCACCGACGCCGCCCTGCCCAAGGGGAGTCACCGACCGCGCTGGCGTACGCCGGTCAAGGTCGCGTACGGGACCCCCTTCACCCTCCCGCCGGTCGAGCGGCCCCACACCAGCGTCACGCTGTCGGTCGTGACCGAGGAGATCAGGCGGCGGCTGGCCGCGCACGTGCAGTCGGTGCGGGAGCGTGCGGACCGTGGTTGAGCCCGTCACCCCCCTCGACGCCACGGCCCGGCCGGAGCGGGAGCCCAGCGTGCCGACCCTCGCCGTCGTCGGCCGCCCGAACGTCGGCAAGTCGACCCTGGTCAACCGGGTCATCGGGGCCCGCCTCGCGGTGGTCGAGGACGTGCCGGGCGTGACCCGCGACCGCGTCGCCTACGACGCCGAGTGGCGCGGCCGGCGCTTCACGCTGGTCGACACCGGCGGCTGGGAGCCGTCCGCACGGGGCCTCGCCGCGCAGGTCGCCGCGCAGGCCGACATGGCCGTCCGGGTCGCCGACGCGGTGCTGTTCGTGGTCGACGCCACGGTCGGTGCCACCGACACCGACGAAGCCGTCGCCCGGGTGCTGCAGCGCGCGGGCAAGCCCGTGGTGCTGGCGGCCAACAAGGTCGACGACATCCGCACCGAGGCCGACGCGACCGCGCTCTGGAGCCTGGGCCTCGGGGAGCCGTACGCGGTCAGCGCGCTGCACGGACGGGGCAGTGGCGAGCTGCTGGACGCGGTCTTCGCCGCGCTGCCCAGCGGGCCGCCGCTCGGCACCGACGTGGCCGGCCCGCGCCGGGTGGCGCTGGTCGGCCAGCCCAACGTCGGGAAGTCGAGCCTGCTCAACCGGCTCGTCGGCAGCGAGCGCGCGGTCGTCGACGCGGTCGCGGGGACCACCCGCGACCCGGTGGACTCCCTGGTCGAGCTCGGCGCGGAGACCTGGCGGTTCGTGGACACCGCAGGGCTGCGCCGGCGGGTACGGGAGGCCAGCGGCGCCGAGTTCTACGCCAGCCTGCGCACCTCCGGGGCGATCGACGCCGCCGAGGTGGTCCTCGTCCTCATCGACGCGAGCCAGCCGGTGACCGAGCAGGACCAGCGGGTCATCGCGGCGGCGATCGACGCCGGCCGTGCCCTGGTGCTGGCCTTCAACAAATGGGACCTGGTGGACGACGACAGGCGACTCCAGCTCGACCGTGAGTACGAGCGGGACCTGGCGCGCGTCGCGTGGGCCCCCCGGGTCAACGTCTCGGCGCTCACCGGTCGGGCCGTGGACCGGCTAGCTCCCGCGCTCCGGACAGCGCTGGCCGGCTGGGAGACGCGGGTGCCCACCGCCCGACTCAACTCCTGGCTCAGCGCCGTCGTGGGCGCCACCCCGCCGCCGGCCCGTGGCGGCAAGCAGCCCCGGATCCTGTTCGCGACGCAGGCCGACACCCGGCCACCACGCTTCGTCCTGTTCACGTCGGGGTTTCTCGAGGCCGGCTACCGCCGCTTCCTCGAGCGGCGGCTGCGCGAGGAGTTCGGCTTCGTCGGGACGCCGGTGGAGGTGATCGTGAAGATCAAGGAACGGGAGCGTCGCCGCCCGGGCTGACGCCGGGCTGCGGTAGTCTCGCTCGCCGTCGGGCACCGGGACGTGGCGCAGCTTGGTAGCGCACTTGACTGGGGGTCAAGGGGTCGCAGGTTCAAATCCTGTCGTCCCGACAGGGACGCGCCGTCGCGGGCGGCGCGGTCGCGCCGGACGAGGGTGTGGTGGGGTGACCACGAGAGCGGTGCAGGACGGTCCGGGAACGGCTGCGCCGGTCCGGCCCGGTGTGGACCGCGTCGTCACCGTCCCCAACGCGCTGTCGCTGCTGCGGTTGGCGGGCGTGCCGCTTTTCCTGTGGCTGGTGCTCGGCCCGCACGCGGACGGCTGGGCGCTGCTGCTGCTCGTCGTCTCCGGCGCCACCGACTACCTGGACGGTTTCCTGGCCCGTCGCTGGGACCAGGCCAGCCGTCTCGGTGCCCTGCTGGACCCGGCCGCCGATCGGCTCTACATCGTCAGCACCCTGCTCGCGTTGCTGATCCGGGACATCGTGCCGCTGTGGCTCGTGGTCGCGCTGGTGGCCCGAGAGGTCGTGATTGCCGGGCTGGTCCCGGTCCTGCGGTCCCGGGCAGGCGTGCTGGCGCTCCCCGTGCACTTCCTGGGCAAGGCCGCGACCTTCAATCTGCTGTACGCGTTCCCGCTGCTGTTGCTGGGCTCGGGCCATGGCGAGGCCGCCACGGTGGCGCGGCCGATCGGTTGGGCCTTCGCCGTCTGGGGAAGCGCCCTGTACTGGTGGGCCGGCCTGCTCTACCTCGACCAGGCCCGTCGGTTTCTCCGGGCGCTGCCCCGTACGCCGAAGGAGGCGATGTCATGACCGGGAGCGTCACCGACGGCGCGTCGGGGGAGGCGACTGCCGGGATGCGGGCCGTCGTGATGGCCGGCGGGGAGGGGACGCGACTCCGCCCGATGACCGCCAACCAGCCCAAGCCGCTCCTGCCGGTGGTCAACAAACCGATCATGGAGCACGTGCTGCGGCTGCTGCGCCGCCACGGCATCACCGAGACCGTGGTGACCCTGCAGTTCCTCGCGGCCCTGGTGCGCAACTACTTCGGTGACGGGGATGAGCTGGGGATGCAGCTGTCGTACGCGACGGAGGAGACGCCGCTCGGCACCGCCGGCAGCGTGAAGAACGCCGAGGAGGTGCTGCGCGACGCGCCGTTCCTGGTCATCAGTGGCGACGCGCTCACCGACATCGACCTGACCGACCTCGTCCGCTTCCACCGGGAGAAGGGCGCGCTCGTCACCGTCGCGCTCAAGGCGGTCCCCGACCCGCTCGAGTTCGGCATCGTCATCACCGGCGAGGACGGCCGGATCGAGCGCTTCCTGGAGAAGCCGACCTGGGGACAGGTGTTCAGCGACACCGTCAACACCGGCATCTACGTGATGGAGCCCGAGGTCCTCGAGCACGTGGCGGCGGGTGAACAGGTCGACTGGAGCCATGACGTGTTCCCCGCCCTGCTCGCGGCCGGACGGCCGCTCTACGGCTACGTCGCCGAGGGGTACTGGGAGGACGTCGGTACGCACGCGAGCTACCTCCGTGCCCAGGCCGATGTGCTCAACCGTCAAGTCGAGGTCGATATAGACGGGTTCGAGGTCGCCCCCGGCGTCTGGGTCGCCGAGGGTGCCGAGGTCGACCCCGGCGCGATCATCAAGGGGCCGGTGTTCATCGGCGACTACGCCAAGGTCGAAGCCGGCGCCGAGCTGCGCGAGTTCACCGTCCTGGGCAGCAACGTGGTGGTGAAGGGCGGGGCCTTCCTGCACCGGGCCGTGGTGCAGGACAACGTGTTCGTCGCGAACCAGGTGACCTTGCGTGGCTGCGTCATCGGCAAGAACACCGACGTCATGCGGGGCGCGCATGTCGAGGAGGGTGCGGTCGTCGGGGACGAGTGCCTCATCGAGGAGGAGGCCGTGATCGCGCACGGCGTGAAGGTCTACCCCTTCAAGACCATCGAGGCCGGTGCGGTCGTGAACACCAGTGTGATCTGGGAGTCGCGTGGCCAGCGCGCGCTGTTCGGTCCGCGGGGAATCTCGGGCGTGGTCAACGTCGAGATCACGCCGGAGCACGTGGTGCGGCTCGCCAACGCGTACGCGACATCGCTGAAGAAGGGCACCACGGTCACCACCTCCCGGGACGTCTCGCGCGCAGCCCGAGCCCTGAAGCGGGCGGCTATCGCGGCCCTGAACGCGAGCGCGATCAACGTGCGCGACCTCGAGGTGTCGCCCATCCCCGTCACCCGGTTCGAGACCGCCTCCAGTGACGCGCAGGGTGGGGTGATGTTCCGGACCACGCCCGGCGACGCGCAGGGCATCGACATCCTGTTCCTGGACGCGGACGGTGCGGACCTCTCGCCGGGGGCCCAGCGCAAGCTCGAACAGGTCTTCAGCCGGCAGGAGTTCCGGCGGGCCTTTCCGGGCGAGATCGCAGAGCTCACGTTCCCGACGCGGACCATGGACACCTACGGCCAAGAGCTGCTGCGGACCATCGACGTGTCCGGGGTGCGGGAGGCAGAGCTCAAGGTCGTCGTGGACACCACGGGCGGCACCGCCACGCTCGTGCTGCCGTCCCTGCTCGGTCGTCTCGGCGTGGACGTCCTGACGGTCAACGGACGGTTGGACGAGGCCAACCCCACCGAGACCGTCGCCGCCCACATGCGTGACCTCAAGCGACTCGGCGACCTCGTCGCCACCTCGGGCGCCGCCTTCGGCGTGAAGTTCGACCATGTGGGGGAGCGCATCGCCGTGGTCGACGAGCGCGGTGAGCTGATCCACGACGACCGGGCTCTGCTCGTGCTCCTGGACCTGGTGGCCGCTGAGCGTCGCAGCGGGCGGATCGCGCTGCCGGTGACCACCACGCGGATCGCCGAGAGCGTCACCCAGTTCCATGGCGTCGACATCCAGTGGACCTCGCAGTCGCCGGACACGATCTCCCAGGCGGCCCGGCAGCCCGGTGTGCTGTTCGCAGGGGACGGTCGGGGTGGCTTCGTCGTGCCGGAGTTCTCCTCGGCCTTCGACGGCATCGCGGCCTTCGTCCGGCTGATCGGACTGGTGGCCCGGACCAAGCTCACGCTCTCCCAGATCGATGCCCGGATCCCGACGGCCTCGGTGCAGCGCCGGTCGGTACCGACCCCCTGGGCCGCGAAGGGGCTGGTCATGCGTCAGGTCGTGGAGGCGGCGGGGGACCGCGAGCTCGACACGACCGACGGGATCAGGGTGGTCGAGCCCGACGGCGGCTGGGTGCTGGTGCTGCCCGACCCGAGCGAGGCCGTGACGCACCTGTGGGCCGAGGGCGGCAAGGAGAACGGCCCGACCGAGATCCTCGATCGCTGGGCGCAGGTCGTCGAGGACGCGAACGGCTGACGACGCAGGGCGTGGCCGGCGCCGCCGGTGGTGATAGAGGATGACCGCATGATTCCCGAGGATCTGCTCTACACCCGAGACCACGAGTGGGTACGCCGGGACGGTGACGTCGTCCGGGTGGGCATCACCGACTACGCCCAACAAGCGCTCGGGGACGTGGTGTTCGTCCAGCAGCCGGCCGTGGGCGACGCCGTCCGTGCCGGCCAGCCCTGCGGGGAGATCGAGAGCACCAAGAGCGTCTCCGACCTCGTCGCCCCCGTCGACGGGACCGTGACCGCACGCAACGAGGCCCTCGGCGGGACGCCGGAGCTGGTGAACGCCGAGCCCTACGCGCTGGGCTGGATCCTGGAGGTCTCGTTGTCGCCGGGCGCGGAGCTCGCGGGACTGCTGTCGCCCACCGAGTATCAGGCCCACGTCGGCGGCTAGGCGCCGGGTCGTGACCCTCCATACGAGGTCGAGACCGACCTTGCGCGCCGGGATCGATGTCTCCTAGGTTCGACCCACCGACCCACCGACCTACCGACCCACCGACCGCGGTTCCGTTCACCCGGGTGCACGATCCCTCCGCCGCGGCTCTACTGTTCGCACCACGTCCACCGCACCCCGAACGACCAGGAACGACCAGGCCCGGCACGCCGGCCGGGAAGGCGAGCCCGTGTTCTGCACTCGATGCGGCCAGCAGAATCCCGAGGACGCCGAATTCTGCGCGCGCTGCGGGACGGCCCTGCTGCGCCCGGGCGGTCCGGTCGACAGCGGCTCGGACGTCACCGCCACCTCGAGCCTCGGCGGCCTCGGCACCGGCCTGGCGCCAGAGCCGGTCGAGGGTGAGGCCGCGACGGACGAGGACGCCGTCGCCGGATTGCCCGAGGGGGCTGCCCTGCTCGTCGTCCGGCGCGGTCCGAATGCCGGCAGCAGATTCTTGCTGGACGCTCCCGCCACCGCGGCCGGCCGGCACCCCGACAGCGACATCTTCCTGGATGACGTGACCGTCTCCCGCCGGCACGCCGAGTTCCGGCGCAGCGCCGACGGCACCGTGTCCGTGCGGGACGTGGGCAGTCTCAACGGCACGTACGTCAACCGCGAGCGGGTCGACGCGGTCGACCTGGCCGGCGGCGACGAGGTGCAGATCGGCAAGTTCCGGCTGGTGTACCTGTTGGCCACCGGAGCCGCGGGCACGGTGGGGCCGTGACCGCGGTGGGGGCGAGGCGCAGCGCCGAGGTGGGGCTCGATCCCGCGGCCCGGCCGATCTCGGCCGGCGGACGGTCGTACATGAGCATCGGAGAGGTGCTGGCCCAGCTGCGGGGGGAGTTCCCGGAGGTCACGATCTCCAAGATCCGGTTCCTGGAGGCGGAGGGGCTGGTCGAGCCCGACCGGACCGCCTCCGGTTACCGCAAGTTCTCCCGCGCCGACGTGGCTCGGCTGCGGTACGTGCTCGGCGCGCAACGGGACCGCTACCTGCCGCTGCGTGTGATCAAGGAGCAGCTCGGGGCGCTGGACCGCGGGCTGGAGCCTGCTGCTCCGGGTGAGGGTGGCCCGCGGGTACCGCGCTCGCTGAGCGCGGTCGAACCCGGGCCTGCCGCCGACGACTTCCTGCCCGACCCCGCGCCGCTGCGCCTGTCGCGCAGCGAGCTGCTGTCGGCGTCCGGGCTCGAGGAGCCCCAGCTCGTCGGCCTCGAGCAGTACGGCCTGCTCCGCGCTCGCGCCGGCGGCCACTACGACGGTACGGCGCTGGCCATCGCCCAAACCGTGGCGGCGATGGCCGCGTACAACATCGAGGCGCGCCATCTGCGCCTGTTCAAGACCGCCGCCGACCGCGAGGTCGGGTTGGTGGCCCAGGTGGTGAGCCCACTCACCGGGCAGCGCAACCCGGCAGCGCGGTCGCGGGCCGACGAGGTCATGCGGGAGTTGGCGGCGCTGTCGGTCCGGCTGCACGCGGCGCTGGTACGCGACGGACTCAACGCGGCCCCGGCCCGTTGAGGGCGCGCTAGGCTCGATGCGTGCACGAGGTCACGGTCGTCGGAGTCCGCGTGGAGCTCCCGGCCAGCCAGCCGATCGTCCTGCTGAAGGAGGCCGACGGCGAGCGCTACCTCTCCATCTGGATCGGTGCGGTCGAAGCCACCGCCATCGCGTTCGCCCAGCAGGGGGTGACCACCCCACGGCCCATGACGCATGACCTGATGCGCGACGTGCTCGTCGGGCTGGACCGGCCCCTGCGCCGGGTCGTCATCACGAGTGTCCAGGACTCGATCTACTACGCGACGCTCGTGTTCGACGGCGGCGTCGAGATCAGCGCCCGACCGTCGGACGCGATCGCGCTCGCCATCCGCACCGGCAGCCAGGTCTTCTGCGCGGACGAGGTCCTGGACGTGGCCGGAATCCTGGTCCCCGAGGAGAGCGGCGCAGAGAGCGAGACCGAGCGGGAGACCGAGGTCGAGCGCTTCCGTGAATTCCTGGACACGATCACCCCCGAGGACTTCGACCACGGTTCGTAGGATCAACTTAAGCCTGAAGTAGAGGTTGAGGGTTCCGACACGGTCGGGCTGCCGCCGGGGCCGCTCGGGGCTTGTAGGCTCCGCTCTGCCGCCGCCAGCACGTCCGATGCCGCGCGGTGATGGCAGTGGACCGTGCGCGGTCCGGGTCGTCTGGGCGACACAGAGCAGGCGCGGTGATGACGGGTGGATGCGGTGGATGACGCGGATGACGGCGCTCGGGTGACCGGCCCGGCCGGAGCAGTGCGCCCCGGACCGGTCGAGGTGACCCCGCGTTCTCCGGCCGGCCGCCAGCAGGTCCTGTTCGGCGAGAGCGAGCCACCGAGCGAGGACATCGGCTACCGCGGCCCGATCGCCTGCAGCGCCGCGGGCATCAGCTATCGGCAGCTGGACTACTGGGCCCGGACCGGACTGGTGACGCCGAGCGTCCGGGACGCCAGCGGGTCCGGGAGCGCCCGCCTGTACGGGTTCCGTGACGTCCTCGTCCTCAAGGTGGTCAAGCGCCTGCTCGACACCGGCGTGTCGCTGCACAACATCCGCACCGCCGTGGAGCTGCTGCGCGCCCGCGGGGTCGAGGATCTGGCCGAGCTGACGCTCCTGTCCGACGGCGCGACCGTCTACGAGTGCACGTCGCAGGACGAGATCATCGACCTGCTGGCCGGTGGCCAGGCGGTGTTCGGCATCGCCGTCGGTCGGGTGGTCCGCGAGATGGAGGGTGCGCTGGCGCACCTGCCCAGCGAGCGCGCCTCCGGCGAGCCTGCCCCGCTGGTGCTCGACGACGAACTCGCGCAGCGTCGTCGCCGTCGTACCAGCGCCTGAGCGCGGGCGGTCGACCGGCGCGCACGCGCTTGCTAGCCTGAGCGCGACCGAAGACCCTGCGCGGGAGAGTCCGTCGTCGCACGACCGGGCGCCGGCGCCGAAGGAGCAACCTCCCGGAATCTCTCAGGCCCCCTGACCGCGCGGGCGAGGCAGCTCTGGAAAGCGGTCGCCGACCATGTCGTCGACGGCCCACCGACGGTGCAAGCGCGTCCGCGTGAAGCTCTCAGGTGCCATGACAGAGGGGTACGACTGCGCCGGACGCGGTCGTCCTGTCGTCGTGCCGCACCCCGCGGCGCCACCCTCGTGGAGGACCGCCGTGACGAGCGTCATCGTCCCACCGCTGCCGCGCAGCGCGGCCGCCGACGAGCGGCTGCCGGCTCTCGCCGACCCACCGTTCGCAGCCCGGCACATCGGCCCGGACGACGACGGCCGGGCCCGGATGCTCGCCGCGCTGGGCTTCGAGTCGGTCGCCGACCTGATCCGGGACGCCGTGCCAGCTTCGATCCTGGACCTGGACCTGACCGGGATTCCGGCGGCCGCCGACGAACCCACCGTGGCCGCCGAGCTGCGGGCGCTCGCCGGCCGCAACGAGGTGCTGCGGCCGATGATCGGCCTGGGGTACCACGGCACCCACACCCCGCCGGTGGTGCGGCGCGGCGTGCTCGAGAACCCGGCCTGGTACACCGCCTACACCCCGTACCAGCCTGAGATCAGCCAGGGGCGACTGGAGGCTCTGCTGAACTTCCAGACGGTGGTGTGCGACCTCACCGGACTGCCGACGGCCGGCGCGAGCCTGCTGGACGAGGCCACCGCCGCCGCGGAGGCGATGACGCTGGCCCGGCGCAGCAGCAGGGCGCCGGCCGGGGCGGCCTTCGTCGTCGATACCGACACCCACCCGCAGACCCGAGCGGTGCTCGCCACCCGGGCCGACCCGCTGGGCATCCCGCTCCTCGTGCTCGAGCCCGGTGGCGAGCTGCCTGCCGGTGACGTCTTCGGCGTGCTGCTGTCCTATCCCGGTAGCAGCGGGGCGGTGCGCGACCTCAGCGACACCGTGGCCGCGGCGCATGCGCGGGGTGCGCTGGTCACCGTCGCGACCGACCTGCTGGCGCTGACGTTGCTCACGCCACCGGGGGAGCTGTCGGCCGACATCGCGATCGGTTCGGCACAGCGCTTCGGGGTTCCGCTCGGGTACGGCGGCCCGCACGCAGGCTTCCTGGCGGTCCGCGCGGGCCTCGAGCGCGCGCTGCCCGGGCGCCTCGTCGGGGTGTCCGTCGATGCCGACGGAGCGCCGGCGTACCGGTTGGCGCTGCAGACCCGCGAGCAGCACATCCGCCGCGAGCGCGCCACCTCCAACATCTGCACGGCGCAGGTGCTGCTCGCCGTGATGGCGGGCATGTACGCGGTCTGGCACGGACCGGAGGGCCTCGTCCGCGTCGCCCGGCGGACGCACCGTCTCGCCCGCGTGCTGGCGGCGGGGCTCCGCGCTGCCGACCTGGACGTCGTCCACGCGAGCTTCTTCGACACGCTCCGGGTACGGGTGCCGGGGCGTGCGGACGCGGTGGTTGCCGGCGCGGGGCACCTCGGCGTCAACCTGCTGCGAGTCGATGCGGACACGGTCGGCATCGCGTGCGACGAGACCACGACGGTCGCGGACCTGCAGCTGGTCTGGTCGGCGTTCGGCGTGCGGGCGGACGTGGAGAGCCTTGACGAGACGCTCGACGAGGCGTTCACCGACGGGCTGCCGGCCGGGCTCGTCCGCACCAGCGGCTTCCTGACCCACCCCGTCTTCCGGAACCACCGCAGCGAGACCGCGTTGCTGCGCTACCTTCGGTTGCTGGCCGACCGTGACTACGCCCTGGACCGGGGCATGATCCCGCTCGGCTCCTGCACCATGAAGTTGAACGCCACCACCGAGATGGAGCCGGTCAGCCTGGCCGGGTTCGCCGGCCTGCACCCGTTCGCGCCGGTCCCGCAGGCCGCCGGGTACCGGTCGTTGATCGAGGACCTCTGCCGGTGGCTGGCGGCGATCACCGGCTACGACGCGGTCAGCCTGCAGCCCAACGCCGGCTCCCAGGGCGAGTTCGCCGGCCTGTTGGCGATCCGTGCCCACCATCGCCACAACGGCCAGGGCGAGCGCAACGTCTGCCTGATCCCGGCCAGCGCCCACGGCACCAACGCAGCCAGCGCCGTGATGGCCGGGATGCGCGTCGTCGTGGTTGCCTGCGACGCGGGCGGCAACGTGGACCTGGCCGACCTGCACGCCCGGGTCGCCGAGCACGGTGCGCGACTGGCCGCGTTGATGATCACCTATCCGAGCACTCACGGGGTGTACGAGCAGGCAGTCGGCGAGATCTGCGCCGCCGTGCACGATGCGGGCGGGCAGGTCTACGTCGACGGCGCGAACCTGAATGCGCTGGTCGGCCTCGCCCGCCCCGGGCGGTTCGGGGCGGACGTCAGCCACCTCAACCTGCACAAGACGTTCTGCATCCCGCACGGCGGCGGCGGACCGGGCGTCGGCCCGGTCGCCGTCCGCGCCCACCTCGCTCCGTACCTGCCGAACCATCCGCTGGTCACGCCGTCCGCGGACCTCGCCCCGGACGGCGTGGGGGCGGTGTCCGCGGCCCCCTTCGGCAGCGCCGGCATCCTGCCGATCCCGTGGGCGTACGTCCGCCTGATGGGTGCGGCGGGGCTGCGGGCCGCTACCGAGAACGCGATCCTGGCCGCGAACTACGTGGCGCTGCGGCTACGCGAGCACTACCCGGTGCTCTACACCGGGCAGGGGGGCCTGGTGGCCCACGAGTGCATCCTCGACCTGCGGCAGCTCACCGCCGCCACCGGCGTCACCGTGGACGACGTCGCGAAGCGGCTGATCGACTACGGCTTCCACGCACCGACGATGTCCTTCCCCGTCGCGGGCACGTTGATGGTCGAACCGACCGAGAGCGAGGACGTCGCCGAGCTGGACCGCTTCTGTGCCGCCATGATCGCGATCCGCGGGGAGATCGACCGGGTGGCGGCGGGGGAGTGGCCGGCCAGGGACAACCCGCTGGCCAACGCGCCGCACACGGCCGCCATGATCGCCGGGGGGTGGGACCGGCCCTACGACCGGCGGTTGGCGGCCTTCCCCACGCCCGGCCAGGAGCGGACGAAGTACTGGCCACCGGTGCGGCGCATCGACGGCGCGTACGGGGACCGCAACCTGGTCTGCTCGTGCCCACCGCTGGAGGCCTACGCCGGCTCTCAGGCGACGGCGGCCAGCAGGGGGTAGGCGGCGACCGGCGGCACGACGTGCCCGTCGGGCGTCAGCTCGCCGAGGTCGTCGAAGCGGACGACGCCGTTGCAGAGCAGGCACCAGCCCTGCTCGAAGTGGTCGGCCACGACGCGGGCGGCGTCGTGGTCGGGGGCGTCCGCCGCGGGGCAGAGCGGCTGGTGCTGGCACATGGGGTACTCCGTGGTCTGGCGCCGGATGGGCGCCGTCACTCGGTCTTCGCCCGCCGGTGCGGTGTGCCCGTTGAGCTGTGGCCGTGGTCACACTCATTGTCGGTCTTCGGCGACCCTGCCTGGAGCACCGGCGGCCGTGGATGTCGCCGTCCGGCCGGAGCAGGACGCGGCCGGCTCAGGTGTGGCCGTCCTGCTCCTGGCCCTCGTTCAGCGGGTCCGCATAGGGCAGCCAGTCCGCGAGCCGGGTGGTCACGCCGTCCGCCGCCAACGCCTCGAGGACCTGCGGGTCGTCGTCCACGACCACGACCACCGTGCGGGTCGTACGCAGCTCCCGGAGGCTCTCCCGCTTGAACATCCGGGCCGGTCGGTGATCGTGGTCCGGACGCATCACGACGACGCCCGGGGGCAGCGCGTGTGCGGTGAGCCAGGTCTCGGTCAGCGCGCGGGTGCGCTCCGGCCGTCCGGTCAGGTACAGGACCTCGTAGGTGGTGGCCAGCTCGTACGCGAGCTCCGCGCCGTGCGGCAGCAGCGGGTCGCCGTCGGCGGCGGCGAAGAACGACGTCCAGTCCTTCGGCCGGTTCGCGATGTGGTGCAGGCGGTGCCGCACGTCGGCGAGCACGCCGTCCACATCGAGCACGGCCAACGGGGGCTTTTCGCTCGGCACGGGCGAGAGGCTAGCGCCCACGGTGTGGCTGAATCGTGATCGGCGCGTCACACGGCTTGCCGTCGCGGGCTGGCAGGGTGCGCCTGTGAGCGGTCTCCTGCTGGCCGTGCGCGGCCTGTGGTGGCGGCGCGGCCTGTCGGCGGCGGTCCTGGCGGTCGCCGCGCTCGTCGTCGCGATCGCGGTGGCCGGCCCGACGTACGACCGGGCGGCGAAGGAGTCGGTCCTCCAGGACGCGCTGCGGACGGCCCCCACGTCCGAGACCGGACTCGAGGTCAGCGGCAGCTCGACGGTGGCCGGCCTGCTTGCCCCGGTCCAGGAGGCGCTCGCCACCGCCGGCACCGATCCCTACGACCCGCCGATCACGGCACTGGAGGCCGCGTACGACGGGAACCTCGGCTGCTCGCGCAGCACGTCGCTGCCCACCAGCGGCTGCAACGCGCCCGTCAGTGGGCTCGTCGTGGCGCGCGACCAGGCGTTCGCGCACCTGCGGCTCGTCGCCGGGCGGCTGCCGAGCCGGAGCGGGGAGGTGCTGGCCAGCACGGTGTTCCTGCAGCTGAACGCGCTGCGGGTCGGCGACCGGATCGACCCGAGTGCCTCGGGGCCGCACGTCAACCGCTTCGCCCCACCGCCACCACCCCCGCCGTCGTTCTCGGCGCTGACGATCGTGGGCTCCTGGACCACGGACCAGCAGGACCCGACCTGGTTCGACCGGCCCTACTTCGTGAGCCGCGCGCCGGGTGCTGCCGGCGCCGACGGCGACTCGTACCAGGACGCGCTGTTCACCGTGCCGGCCACGGTCGCCGGTCTGTCGGCCAGCGCCGTCGTGGACCTGCCGCTGGCCGTCCATCGCGTCCGGGTGGCCGACGCGGCCCGTGTCACCCGTGCCGTGCGCACCGTCGAGGAAGGCGCGGGCACCACGACCTCCGACGGCGCCGGCAACTTCCTGGTCGTCTCGACGGAGCTGCCGTCGGTGCTGCGCGCCGCCGCGGCCGACGAGCACGCCCTCGGGACGCCGATCCTGCTGATCGTCCTGCAGCTGGTCCTGTTGTGCGGGCTGGTGCTGATCGGAGCAGTCCGGTCCGCCGCGGAGGCACGCGGACCCGAGGTCGCGCTGGCGACGCTGCGCCGGTTCCGTCGTCGCGACGTGGTCATGTTCGGGCTCGCCGAGCCGCTCCTGCTGGTGCCGCTGTCGCTGCCGGTGGGTCTCCTCCTCGGCTGGCTCGCGACCAGGGCCCTCGCCGGCGGCCAGCTGGTGTCCGGTACGCCCGTCGTGCTGCCGCTGGTGGGCCTCTGGGCGGCGCTGGCGGCCGTCGCGGCCGCCGCGCTGACCTCGGCGGTCATCGGACTGCGGATCCTGCTGCGGCCGCCGAGCGCGCAGTGGCGCCGTGCGACGCAGCGGGCTGCCGCCCGGCCCTGGTGGATCGACCTGCTGGTCGTCGGCGCGGCCGTCGGCGGCGTCGCGTGGCTGCTGGCCACGGGAGGGCTGTCCGCGACCCGGGGCCAGCAGGGTTCGACGGCCAGTCCCTACTCGCTGCTGGCCCCGGCGCTGCTCTCCATCGCGGTGGCGATGCTCGGCTCGCGCGCCCTGCCGGCGCTCTGCCGGGCCGCGTACGGGTGGACCCGCCGCCGCGGTGTCGGCGGTTTCCTGGCCGTGCGTCAGGTGGCGCGCCGCCCGACGACGCTCACCGCGACCGTGCTGCTGACCGTGGCCCTGACGCTCGCCACCTTCGCCGTGTCCGCGGCCGCGGTGGCCGCGGGCAACAGGCACGCGGTGGCCGAGACCACGGTGGGCGCGGCGACCGTGGTCTCGGTCCAGGTGCCGCCGGGAGTCAACCTGGCCGCCGCCGTCGACCGGGCCGATCCCGGGGGGCGCCACGCCATGGCCGTCACCGAGATCACCGCGCAGACCGCGGACCACCGCGAGCTCATCGGCGTGCAGCCGGAGCGTCTCGCCGCGGTCGGCTACTGGCGCTCGGACTTCGCGGGGGGCCGCTCGCTCGCCTCGGTGGCCCGGCGGCTGGAGGTCCCCGGCCTGCATCCGGTGACCCTCACCGGCAGCCAGGTCAGGGTGACCGCCGCGACCACCGGGCTGCGCGGGGCGGCCGTGATCAGGCTGACCGTGACCCTCGTCAGCCAGGTCGACGGGACCTCCACCCTCACGAGTGCGCCGCTGCCGGGCACGGGGGTCGTCGCCGCGGTGCTGACCCTGCCGTCCTGCAGCCTGGGCTGCCGCCTCACCGGCCTCGGGGTGCAGCGCGACGAGCTCGGCGTCACCGACCTCGTCGGGGACGTCCGGTTCAGCGCCGTGGCCCAGCGCACGACCGGCGGCCCGTGGCGTCCGGTTCCGGACGCCTTTACGGGCGGGGCCGCCGCCTGGCGGGCTCCGACGGCCGACGCGGGGTACCGCGCCGACGTGACCACGGCCGGCAGCGGCCTCGACTTCGCCTTCGACCTGCCGTGGCAGGAGCGACCGCAGATCTCCCCGTACGACCTCCCGGCCACGGTGCCGGCCGCGGTCTCGTTCCCCGTCTCGGGCCCGGGGGCGACGACCGTCGGCGGGCTCGACCAGCAGAGCCTGCCCATCACCCCGGTGACCATCGCCCGGGCGCTGCCCCGTGCCGCCGCGGACGGCGCCCTGGTCGACCGCACCCTGGCGCTGCGCGCCGCCGGCAACACGACCCAGGCGCAGAACGAGGTCTGGCTGGCCGCCGGCGCCGATCCGGCGGTGCTCCACCGCATCGCCGCCGCCGGTGTCCAGCTCGGCGGTCGGCAGACCGTCGCGGGGACGGCTGCCGCGCTGTCGCGGCAGGGACCGCCGCTGGCCCTCGCCCTGTTCCGGGTGGGGGCGGTCGTGGCGGCGATCCTCGCCCTGCTCGGCACGGCCCTCGTGCTCGCGCTCGCCGGCCGGCGGCGGGCCTTCGAGCTGTCCGCGCTGCACGTGCTGGGTCTGCGCCAGCGGGCGCTGTGGCGTTCCCTCGCCGCAGAACAGGCCGCGCTGCTCGGCTTCGGGGCGCTGCTGGGCGTCGCGACCGGTCTCGTCGGTGCCCTGGTGTCGCTGCGGTCGGTGCCCGAGTTCGTGGTGCCACCGCTGGCCCCACCGCTGCGGTTCACCCCGCCGTACCCCCTCGTGACCGGGATCGCGGTGGCGCTGACGGCCGTCGTCCTCGCCGGCGCCTTGGTCGGCAGCGCTCTGCTGGTGAGGTCCGTCCGCCCCGACCGCCTCCGCGAGTACGTGCCGTGAGTGGTCTGCGGCTTGCGCTGCGCGGTCTGTGGTGGCGACGCGGTCTGTCGGCCGCAGTGCTGGCGGTGACAGCCCTGGTCGTCGCGATCGCGGTGGCGGGCCCGACGTACGACCGGGCGGCGAAGGAGTCGGTCCTGCAGGACGCCCTCCGGTCCGTCCCGCCGTCGGAGGTCGGGCTCGAGGCCACCGGCAGCTCCACGGTGGCCGGGGTCCTCGACCCCGTCCGGGCGGCCCTGGCCTCGGTGGGGACCGATCCCTTCCGAGCGCCGATCACGGCGCTGGAGGCCCCGTACACCGGGACCCTGGACTGCAGCGGGACCACCCCGCTGCCGACCAGCGGCTGCAACGCGCCGGTGCAGGGTCTGGTGGTGGCCCGGGACGGCGCCTTCGCGCGCCTGCGCCTGGTCGCCGGGCGGTTGCCCGCCAGGCCGGACGAGGTCGCGGCGAGCCCGGACTTCCTGCGGGAGAACGACCTGCGGGTGGGGGAGCGGGTCACCCCCCGGGCCGTCGCCACCCACCTCAGCCCGTCCGCCGCCAGCGCCGGCGTGCCGCCGCCACCCGGCTTCCCGGCCCTGACCATCGTGGGCGTCTGGACCACCGACGAGCAGGACCCGGCGTGGTTCGGCCGGGCGTACTTCAGCGGCTCCGCCCCAGGCGGTGCCTCCGCCCGGGACGCGCGTGACGCCGCCGAAGGGGACCCCTACGAGGACGCGCTGTTCACCGTCCCGGCGACCCTGGGGCCGCTCGCCGCCACGGCCGTCGTGGACCTGCCGCTCGACATCCATCGGGTGCGCGTCACCGACGCGGCGCGCATCAGCCGGGTCGTCGCCCTCGTCGACGCCGGGGCCGGCCCGATCGCCTCCAACGGGGCGGGCAATTTCCTGAGCGTCTCGACGCAGCTGCCGGCCGTGCTGTCGGCGGCGGCGGCCAACGAGCACGCCCTCGGGACGCCGATCCTGCTGATCGTCCTGCAGCTGGTGCTGCTGTGCGGCCTCGTCCTGCTCGGCGCCGTGCGTTCGGCGGCGGAGGCCCGGGGCCCGGAGGTGGCCCTGGCGACGCTGCGCCGCTTCCCGCGACGCGACGTGGTGCTGTTCGGGCTGGCCGAGCCGCTGCTGCTGATGCCGATGGCACTGGCGCCCGGGCTGCTGATCGGCTGGCTGGCCACCAAGGGCCTGGCGGCAGGGCAGCTGCTGCCGGACACACCCGTGATCCTGCCGGCAGACGCCGTGCTTGCGGCGGTGCTGGCCGTGGTCGCGGCGGCGGTGGCGACGGTGGGCATCGGCGTACGGATCCTGCGCCGTCCGCCCAGCGCGCAGTGGCGGCGGGCTTCGCAGTCGGCGGCGTTCCGGCCGTGGTGGGTCGACGCGGTCGTGGTCTCCGCCGCCGCGGCGGGCGTGGCGTGGTTGGCGGCGTCCGCGGGGCTGTCCGAACGCGGCGGCCATCAGGGCTCGGCGGCCAGGCCCGAAGCCCTCGTCGCCCCCGCGCTCCTCGCGCTGGCGGTGGCGATGGTCGGCTCGCGTGTGCTGCCGGCACTGTGTCGCGCCCTGTACGCGCGGACCCGCCGCGGCGGCATCGGTGCCTTCCTCGCTGTCCGGCAGGTGGCCCGCCGTCCCACCACGCTGACCGCGACCGTGCTGCTGACGGTGGCCCTGGCGCTGGCCACGTTCGCGGTCGCCGCAGCCGCGGTCGCCGGGCACAACCGGCACGGGGTCGCGGCGACGGCGCTCGGCGCCGCCACGATCGTCACCGTGACGCCGCCGCCGGGGGTGGACCTGGGCCAGGTGGTGGACGTGGCCGACCCGTCCGGCCGGTCGGCGATGGCCGTCACGGAGATCACCTCACCGCACCCCGACCATCGCGAGCTGATCGGCGTGCAACCGGAGCGGTTGGCCGCGGTCGCGTTCTGGCGGTCGGACTTCGCCGGCGGCCGCCCGCTGGCCGAGGTGGCCCGGTTGCTGGCGGTGCACGACCTGCACGTGGTGACCGTCACCGGCTCCGAGCTCGCCGTCGACACCAGCAGCAGCGGCCTGCGCGGAGCGCCGACGCTGCGGCTGGCGGCGGCGGTCGTGACGCCCCAGGGGACGGTGACGCTGCTCGGCCCAGCGCTGCCGGCCACCGGGACGACGAGGAGCGTGTTCGCCCTGCCCGACTGCGCCGCTGGCTGCCGGCTGTCGGGCTTGACGATCCAGCGCGGTGAGGGCAACCCCAGCGACCTGCTCGGGTCGGTGCGCTTCACGGCGCTCCAGCAACGCACCGGCAACCGCGCAGCGTGGGCACCCGTACCCGGCGCGCTCACGGGCGGCGCCTCGGGCTGGCGTGCGACCACCGCCGATCTGGGCTACGCGTCCGCCCTCTCGGGCGCCTCCGGCACCCTCGACTACCGGTTCGACCTGCCGTGGGAGGACGCGCCGAGCGTGGCACCGTACGACGTGCCGGCGAGCCTGCCCGCGGCGGTGTCGTTCCCGCTCGCCTCCACGGCCGCCACCAGCGTCGGCGGCCTGGACGAGCAGGAGTTGCCCATCACGCCGGTGGTGGTCGCGAGCGTGCTGCCGCGCGCCGGGGCCGACGGCGCGCTCGTCGATCGGACCCTCGCCATCAGGTCTGCCGGCAATACCGTCGACGCCGAGAACGAGGTCTGGCTCGCTGCCGGCGCCGACCCGGAGATCCTGCGTCGCATCGCCGCTGCCGGCGTCGCGCTCGGGCCGAGCCAGTCGGTCTCCGCCGCGACCGCTGCCCTGTCCCGACAGGGTCCGCCGCTCGCTCTCGGGCTCTTCCGCGTCGGTGCCGTCGCTGCCGGCGTCCTGGCACTGCTCGGCACTGCGCTGTCGCTCGCGCTCGCGGGACGCCGACGCGCGTTCGAGCTGTCCGCCCTGCACGTCCAGGGCGTCGCCCGCCCCAGCCTGCTGCGCTCCCTGGCCGCCGAGCAGGGGCTGCTGCTCGGCTTCGGCAGCCTGCTCGGCGTGCTCACCGGGCTCGCCGGCGCGGTGATCGCCCTGCCGTCCGTACCCGAATTCGTCACCCCTCCGGTCGCGCCACCGCTGGAGTTCGGGCCGCCGTACCTGCTGGTGGTCGCCCTCGCCGCCGGCCTGACGGCGCTGGTCGCCGCGGGCGCCCTGCTCGGCGCGGCACTGCTGGTCCGGGCGGTCGGCGCCGACCGGCTGCGCGAGTACGTCCCGTGACCGCGTTCGGGCCGGCCGACGTCCACGAGCCGGTGGCGCCGGCGGTGGCGGTGTATGGGTTGCGGGTGTCGTACGGGGGGGGGGGGGGGGGGGGGGGGGGGGGGGGGGGGGGGGGGGGGGGCGGCGGAGTCGGTGGCGGTGCTGGGTCCGTCGGGGTCGGGGAAGTCGTCGTTGTTGGGGGTGGTGGCGGGGTTGTCGCGGCCGTCGTCGGGTGAGGTGTTGGTGTTCGGTCGGCCGGTGGAGCGGTCGTTGGGGGAGGTGGGGGTGGTGTTGCAGTCGCCGGGGCGGAACTTGTTCGGGTCGGCGTCGGCGGTGGCGAATGTGGTGGTGGTGCAGCGGGCGCGGGGGGTGTCGGGCCGGGTGGCTCGGGTGCGGGCGGGGGAGTTGTTGGAGCGGGTGGGGCTCTCGGGGGTGGCGTCGCGGCGGGTGCGGGAGCTGTCGGGGGGTGAGCAGCAGCGGTTGGCGGTGGCGGTGGCGTTGGTGCTGCGGCCGCGGTTGTTGGTGGCGGATGAGCCGACGTCGCAGCTGGATGGGGTGTCGGGTCGGGCGGTGGCGGGGTTGTTGCAGGAGGCGCATCGGGTGGAGGGGATGGCGTTGTTGGTGGTGACGCACGACGAGGCGGTGGCGGGTCTGTTCGACCGGACGATCCGCCTCCGCGACGGCCTCCTCGACACC
>CAXTNT010000020.1:0-13477 GCA_964245825.1 uncultured bacterium
GGTGGCGGGTCTGTTCGACCGGACGATCCGCCTCCGCGACGGCCTCCTCGACACCGGGGCGGTGGCATGAGGCTGCGGCGCGATCGCCCGACCCGGCCCACCGGTTCCAGGCAGCCGACGGCGGCGGGACCACTGGACCTCGGCAGCGTGGACCTCGGTCCGCGCGTGGCGGCTGCGCCAGCCGACGTCCCGGCAACCTCCCCCGACGCATCGCGCTGGAGCGGGCCCCTCCCGCAGGGCGACCTGCGGTGCGAGGGCATCTCGGTTCAGCGTGGAGCGGTGCGCATCTTGACCGACGTCAGTGCCCGCGGCGTAGCGGGCAGACCGCTCGCGCTGACCGGACCGTCCGGGTCGGGCAAGAGCACGCTGCTGTCGGTACTGGGCGGCCTCACGGCCGCCAACGCCGGCACGGTGCACTTCGAGGACCGCGAGGTCACCGTGGGGACGCCCGCGCTCCGCCGGGAGATCGGCGTCGTCCTGCAGGGCTACGGCCTGGTGAACCTGCTGACCGTCACCGAGAACGTCGAGGTCGGGTTGCGCATCCTCGGCCGGACGCCCGACGAGGCCGCCGCCCTGACCGGGGTCGCCCTCGAGCGCGTCCAGCTCGCCGACCGCGGCGACCACCTCATCGAGGACCTGTCCGGCGGCCAGCAGCAGCGGGTGGCGCTGGCGCGGGTGCTGGCCGCCCAGCCGCCGGCGGTCCTGGCCGACGAGCCCACCGCCGAGCTGGACCACGAGACGCGCGACCTGGTGCTGGAGCTGCTGCTGGACTATGCGCACAGCGGCCGCATCTTGATCATCGCGACGCACGACCCGGACGTGGCCGCGCTGTGCGACGACCACGTCCGCCTGGTCGACGGCCGCCGCTGCTGACGACCCCCCTTCCGCGAGCGGATCGCAGCAGCGCCCGCTGCCTGATGCACCGACCGAGACGCCGATGGTAGCAGAACTGCTACCCTGCGACGATGGTCACTATCCCGCAGAAGGAACTACGCAATCAGGTGAGCGAGGTGCTGCGCCGGGTCGAAGCGGGGGAGACGCTCACCGTGACCGTTGCCGGCCGTGAGGTCGCCGAGCTGAGCCCGGTACGCAAGCACCGCTGGGTCAGCGGATCCGCACTGGACCGCGTCTGGCTAGGCCCCACTCCCGCGGGACTCGAGGACGATCTCGCGCGCCTCGACGCTGCCGTCATCGACCCGTACGGCGCATGAGGGCGCTCCTGGACACCTCAGTGCTGATTGCCGACGCGGCACCGACCGGGGTGGTGGCCGCGATCAGCGTCGTATCGATCACAGAGCTGCACTTCGGAACCCTGCTCGCCCGCGATGACGACGAGCGAGCTCGCCGGACCGATCGACTGGCCGCCGTCGAAGCGGCGTTCGACCCGCTGCCCGTCTCGGTCGAGGTCGCGCGCGCCTGGGGCCGGCTCGCCGCGGCAGTCGCTCAGCGTGGCGGCAAGCCCCGGCGTCGCCACCTCGACCTGGCGATCGCCGCGACAGCCTGCGTGAACCAGGTGCCCCTGCTGACGCTCGATCTCGCCGACTTCCGCCTCATCGACGATCTTGTCGACGTTCAACTCCCTTGAGCGCCAGCGCAGCATGCGGAGCACCGGAGTGACAGCGAGTGCGACAAGACTGCTACAGTCGTAGCATGACCCGGGTGGCGTCTCGCGAACTGCGCAACGACACTGCCGGGGTCCTGCGTCGAGCGGCCGCCGGGGAATCGATGGAGATCACGGTGAACGGGGAGGCGGTCGCCAGGATCGCACCCCTCGTTCACGAGAGGTCGCGCTGGACGACGCGATCGGACTTCGTCGCCAAGCTGGGACGGATCCAGGCTGATCCAGGACTCACGGCCGATCTGGCCAGGATGGACGCCGAGGTGGAGGACCTCGGCCCGATCCGATGACCATGGGTCTGCTCGACACCTCTGTCTTCATCGCACGGGAGAATCGCAGCCTGGCGGCGTCCAGCCTGCCCGATGTGTTGGCTGTGTCAGTCGTCAGCCACGCAGAGCTGAGCGCCGGAGTCCTCGCGGCTGCGGATCTCGACGTACGCGCCCGTCGACTCGTCACGGTGACGGCTGTCGCCGAGATGAATCCGATCCCGATAGATCTCGCCGTCGCAGAGGCCTGGGCCCGGCTTCGGGTTCACCTGGCCAGCGCGCGGCGCCGCGCCAACGTCAACGACATGTGGATTGCAGCCACTGCGATCACCCTGGGCGTTCCCGTCGTCACGCAGGATCATGATTTCGACGTCATGGCCGAGGTGTGCTCGGTGCAGGTGCTGCACGTCTGACTTGACATAATGCACATTATCGGCATGGCGACGGGGATCGAGGATCCGTCGCTCCGGGGGGTGATCCTTGCTGGCCGACGCGTGAAAGCGGGCTGAAAAGGGAATCCTCGAGGAAACCGCTTCGTTGTCCGAAGCGTATGTAAGAGATGACGCGCGGCGCCATCGGGCGCGTCACCTCAGAATCCGGGAGGATCCCATGGCAGACCGCGTACTCCGAGGTAGCCGACTGGGAGCGGTGTCCTACGAGAACGAGCGCTCCCAGGCGCCCGCTGCCCGCGTTCGCGTGGCGTTTGACTGCCCGCACGGCCATCACTTCG
The DNA here is from genome assembly GCA_964245825.1 of uncultured bacterium. Taxonomy (GTDB): domain Bacteria; phylum Actinomycetota; class Actinomycetes; order Mycobacteriales; family CAJCIY01; genus CAJCIY01. Next base: position 2,615 of record CAXTNT010000020.1, read on the forward strand.
ACATCGTGTTTGCCGAAGAGGCAGACCTCCCCGGGCTCTGGGACTGCCCGACCTGCGGTGCGTCGTCGCTGGCCACCCACCAGCCGGCGCCACTCCTCAAGCCGACCAAGCCCGTCCGTACACACTGGGACATGCTGCTCGAACGGCGCAGCGTCGGAGACCTGGAAGTCTTGCTCGACGAGCGTCTGGCCGAGATCCGTGGCGACGGCCCCCACGGGCGGCGTCGGTCCGCCTGATTCGACCGCTCGTGTCATAACGAGTGGCATGCGGGCTAGCCCTCGACCTCGCCGTCGATGACCGAGCCGTCGGGCCTCTCGGCGGGGGTGGAACGCCGGCGGCCGACCGGGACCGCGGCGACTCGCCGGGCAAGCGCGGGCATGAGTGCCCGGCGTACGAGCGGTCGGCTCAGCGGGGCCAGACACAGTATTCCGAGCGCTGCCGTGACGAAGCCGGGCACGACCAGCAGCAGCGTGCCGATGACCCGCACCACTGCGTCGGCCAGCGGGGTGTCCAACGTCCGTCCCTCGCGGGTGGCACGGCGAACCGCCCGCCAGCCGGCGATGGCCTGGCGGGGCAGCAGGGTGGTGCCGGCGAGCGACAGCAGGACGAGCAGCAGGATGGTCAGTCCCCACGAGGTCGCGTGCGCGACGGCGACTGCCGTCACGATCTCGACGACGACGGTGGCGGCGCCCGCGGCCCCGCCCCAGCGCCGCACCCCACGGGGCGCCGGAGGCGTGCTCACGGGCGGCCGCGGAGCCGGGCGAGGCGGGCGGCGAGCCCCCAGCGCGTGACCCGGACCAGCGCTTCCAGCACGATCGCCCGGCTCATCTTCGAGTAGCCGGCCGTGCGCTCGACGAACGTGATCGGCACCTCGGCCACGGTGAACCCGGCCTGGGCGGCCCGCCAGATCAGGTCGACCTGGAAGCAGTAGCCCTGCGACGAGACGTCCTCGAGCGGCAGCTTCTCCAGCACCTCGCGGCGGTACGCCCGGAAGCCTCCGGTCGCATCAGCCAGCGGCAGCCGAAGTACCAGTCGCGTGTACGCATTCCCCCCACGGGACAGCAGCAGCCGCGACCGCGGCCAGTTGCGCACCTCTCCCCCGTCGACCCAGCGGCTGCCCAGGACCACGTCCGCGTCGCGCAGCGCGGACAGCAGGCGGGGCAGATCCTCGGGCTGATGGCTGCCATCGGCGTCCATCTCGACGAGCACGTCGTAATCGCGGGCCAGGCCCCAGGCGAATCCCCCGACGTAGGCGGCTCCCAGCCCGGCCTTGCCGGCCCGGTGCTCGACGTGTACGGCGGGGTCCGCCGCGGCGAGCCCGTCGGCGATCTGTCCGGTCCCGTCCGGGCTCGCATCGTCGAGGACCAGGACGTCGGCCTCAGGCACCGCCGCCCGCAGCCGTGCCAACGTTGCCGGCAGGGTCAGGGCCTCGTCGTAGGTGGGGATGCAGACCAGGACTCGACCGACCTCGCGACCGCCCACCTTCACCCGCCGCTCAGCTCCGCGTCTTGTCATCGTCGACTGCGTCGATGCTCCCACGGGGCGCTTCCGTGCGAGCGGACGGGTGGTGCGTACGCGCGGTGTCCGGGCCGCGGACCCGACGGGGTCCGGGCCCGGGCGCTCTTCGGACCGACGCCACGCCGGCTGGGTGCCGACGCCGGGTCGTTGTCTACTGGGCGCCCGGGTCCTGCCCGGGTCGTGTCGCGGGCCGGGTGGCCCCAGGGGCGAACACCCGTCGCGCGGCGCGCACCCGGGCCTGGCAGCGGTGGTCTCGCGTGCCGCTCCGGCGTCCCGGAGACTGCACAGACCACCCGCTCGGGTGAGCCGGCGCGGAGGTGTGGGGCTTTCCGACCTGCAACGAGTCAAACGGTACCGGCCGGCCTCCCACGGTTGTCAACCGCGGCCTGACCTGGTCTTTCATGCATCGGCGCAGGTCAGGACGTCGAACGGTGTGAGACGTGATCACGCGCTCTCGGCGTGTCGTGGGGGCGGCCGCCACCCCCTGGGTCCAGCCGTGGGCTCTCAGGGTCCACTCTCGAGCGTCCTAGGGCCATCGGACAGGAATTAATTCGGTCTCGACCTATGAATCCGTAAATTTCTCCGGTACGGTACGAGCATCACGGTGTCGTGACCCACCCCCGTCGCCATCCGCGAGGAGTCGCCATGACCGCCCCCACCCTCACCGAGCGGCCCGGCACCCGCACGCCCGCACCCGACGAGGTGATGTCCTCACTCGGCCGGCACATGCTCGTCGACGGGTACGACCTCGTCCTCGACCTCGAGGCGTCGGAGGGATCCTGGCTGGTCGACGCCCGCGACGGTCGCCGCTACCTCGACATGTTCACGTTCTTCGCGTCCAACGCGCTGGGCATGAACCACCCCGGCCTGACCGGCGACGCCGAATTCCGGAGCACGCTGGCGGAGGTGGCGCTGTCGAAGGTCTCCAACTCCGACGTCTACACCGTGGAACTGGCGCGCTTCGTGGCGACGTTCGACCGCGTGCTGGGGATACCCGAGCTGCCGCACCTGTTCTTCATCGAGGGTGGCGGCCTCGCCGTGGAGAACGCGCTGAAGGTGGCCTTCGACTGGAAGTCGCGTCGCAACGAGGCGGCCGGGCGCTCCCCCGAACTCGGGACTCGGGTGCTGCACCTGCGACACGCCTTCCACGGGCGTACCGGCTACACGCTGTCGCTCACGAACACCGAAGCGGTCAAGACCGCCAGGTTCCCCACCCTCGACTGGCCGCGGATCGACTCACCGGCAGCCGTGTTCCCGGTGGCCGACCACCTCGCGGAGATCGAGGCGGCTGAGGCCGCGGCGCTGGCCCAGGCCCGGGCCGCCTTCGAGTCCACCCCGCACGACATCGCCTGCTTCATTGCCGAGCCGATCCAGGGCGAAGGCGGCGACCGGCACCTGCGCGCGGAGTTCCTGCAGGCGATCGCCGCGCTGTGCCGGGAGTACGACGCGCTGTTCGTGCTCGACGAAGTGCAGAGCGGTTGCGGGCTGACTGGTACGGCGTGGGCGCATCAGCAGCTCGGCGTCGAGCCCGACGTGGTCGCGTTCGGCAAGAAGACGCAGGTGTGCGGGATCATGGCCGGCCGCAGGGTCGACGAGATCCCCGACCACGTCTTCGCGGTCTCCTCGCGGATCAACTCGACCTGGGGCGGCAACCTGACCGACATGGTGCGCGCCCGGCGGATCCTCGAGGTCATCGAGGCCGACGGTCTGATCGACGCGGCCGCGTCGCTGGGCGAACACCTGCTCGGCCTGCTGCACGGCCTGGCCGAGGAGTTCCCGGCGTTGGTGTCCCAGGTGCGCGGTCGCGGCCTCATGTGCGCGTTCACGCTGCCTGCCGGCGACGTGCGCGACGACGTCGTGCGGCGCTGCCGGCAGGAACAGTCCCTGATGCTGCTGGGTTGTGGTCCGAACTCGGTCCGCTGGCGCCCGGCGCTGGCCGTCACGGCCGCCGACCTCGACGAGGCGGTCCGCCGCCTGCGTACCGTGCTCGCCTCCGCATAGTCACGAGAACCCCTGCGCTGAAAGGCTTTCCGTTGACCCGATCCATCGCCTCACTCCTCGACGGTGTGCCTGCCCCGGGTGCGCCCGGGGGCACGTTCACCTCGCTCAACCCGGCGCGACTGGTCGAGACCGTGGCCCTGGTGTCCCTCGGGGACGCGGCGACGTTCGTCGACGCCGCCCAGCGGGCCGCCCGTGCCCAGCCGAGCTGGGCGGCGACGCCGGCCCCGGTCCGTGGCCGCGTGATCGCACAGGTGGGTCGTCTGGTCGAGGCCAACAAGGAGGCGCTTGCCGCCCTGGTCACCGACGAGGTTGGCAAGCCGTACGCCGAGTCGCTCGGCGAGGTGCAAGAGATCGTCGACACCTGCGACTTCTTCCTCGGCGAGGGCCGCCGGCTCTACGGCCAGACCGTGCCGAGCGAGATGCGCGACAAGCAGCTGTTCACCTTCCGGGTGCCGGTGGGCGTCGCGGCGATCATCACCGCAGGTAACTTTCCGGTGGCCGTACCGTCCTGGTACCTGGTGCCGGCGCTGCTGACCGGCAACACCGTCGTGTGGAAGCCCGCCGACTACTCGGCCGCGCTGGGCGACGCGCTGGCGCGGATCTTTCATGCCGGTGGCGTGCCGGTCGGAGCCCTGCAGCTGGTGCACACCGACGGCCCGCAGACCTTCGCCGGGCTGGAGCAGTCGATCGAAGCCGGGCTGGTGCAGAAGGTCGGTTTCACCGGGTCCTCGGCCGTCGGCCGGGAGATCGGCGCGCTCTGCGGGCGGCACCTGCAGCAGCCGTGCCTCGAGCTCGGTGGCAAGAACCCGCTCGTCGTGATGCCGGACGCCGACCTCGACCTCGCGGTCGAGGGTGCGTTGTTCTCCGGGTTCGGCACGGCCGGTCAGCGCTGCACGTCGCTGGGCACGGTGCTGGTCCACTCCTCGGTCCACGACGAGTTCCTGCGGCGCTACCTCAGCGCAGTCGACGAGGCGGTCGTCGGCGACCCGCGCGACAAGGTCCTGTTCGGACCGATGCTGTCCGAGCGGTTCGGGGCCCAGTTCGAGGCGTACCTGGACACGATGATCGAGGCGCATCACACCGTGCACGGGCCGACCGGCCGGATCACCGGCGCCAACCCGCGTCCGGGCTTTGTCGGCGACCCCGACGCCGGCGTGTTCATGCACCCCACCGTGGTCGACGGCGTACGGCGTACAGACGCGCTCTACCAGAACGAGACATTCGGACCTCTCGTCGGCATCGCCACCTTCGACACCTTCGAGGAGATGGTCGAGCTCGCGAACGGCCATGGGTACGGCCTGTCGGCGGCGATCTACACCGGGTCCGCGCAACACGTCTTCCGCTTCCGCGCGGCGGTCTCGGCCGGGATGCTGTCGGTCAACAACTCGACCTCCGGCGCCGAGGCGCACCTACCGTTCGGCGGTAACGGCAAGTCCGGCAACGGCGCGAGGCAGAGCGGCATCTGGGTGCTGGACCAATTCACCCGCTGGCAGTCGATGAACTGGGACTACTCCGGCCAGCTGCAGAAGGCGCAGATGGACACGGACGTCGTCGGCGGCGACGCCTCCTTCCGGCTCTAGTCCTCCCGCCGAGATGCGGCGTGTTCACCCGGACTCGCCGCCGTGACGGTGCATTTCTCACATCTCGGCGGGTGGGTCAGGAGCGGCGGCGGCCGAAGTAGACCTGGGTCTCGGTGATCTGCCCGCCGCGGACGGTGATCACCTCGGTGTTGCGCCAGCGGCTGCCGTCGGTCAGGGCGTACTCGTAAAGGACGACGACGTGGGCGCCGATCTCCGTGTCGACCGGGGCGAGCAGCAGGATGTCCTGGCTGGTAAACCGTCCGGCGGTCGGGAAGCAGCGCTCGAACCACGCGGCACGGTCGATGTGGTCGTCCTGCGGGCTGTCGAACCGGAAGTCACTGGCGTAGAGACGTTCTGCAGCCGCCCGGTCCTGAGCGCGGTACGCGGCGAACGCCGCCCGGACCACCTCGACCGGTGTCACCGGCGGCGGTACCAGCGGGGGCTCGTGGTCGGCGGTGGGTCGAGGTGCGCCCGGACGACCAGCACCGTCGGCGCCGGGTCGGCGACCTCCTCGGTGAGCGCCAGCTCGAAGTCGGCGCCGAAGCCGTCGACGGTCCGCGCGCGGACGCCGAAGCTCGCGGCAAGCGCCTCGAAGTCGGGGGTGAGCAGGTCGGTGCCGAAGACCTGCTGGCCCGCGTGCTTCTGGTCGTACCGGAGCATGCCGTAGCCGCCGTCGTCCACCAGCACGACCGTGACCGGCAGCTGCTCCTGCGCGAGCGTCGCCAGCTCCCCCGCCGCGAACAGGAACCCGCCGTCGCCGCAGAGGCAGACGACCGGCCCGCTGACGTGCCCGAGTGCCTGTGCCGCAGCCGTTCCCAGCGACGCGGGGAAGCCGAAGCCCAAGGTCCCCCAGCCCACCGGGTACGCGAGCCGGCGCGGACCGCCGACCCGGCCGAGCGCCGCGTACCAGTAGCCGGGGATGCACATGTCGGCGACGACCACCGCCTCGTGGGGCAGCACCCGCGCGAGCACGTCCAGCATCTCGACCGCCGCGGGCTGGTCGGCGATGGCAGCGGCGCGGGCCTGCTGTCGCAACGGTTCCAGCTCGACCCACGGCTGCTTCTGTGGCAGCAACGGGAGCAGCGCGTCGAGCACAGTGGCGGCGTCGCCGGCGACGGACACGTCGGCCGCGTAGTTGGTGCCCGGCTCGACGTCGACCAGCACCAGCTTCTCGGGGGGCGGCTGCGCCCAGTTCTGGGTCATCATCCCGTCGAAGTCGGTACCGACGGCGAGCACCACATCGGCTGTGTCCCAGAGGTTCCCGCACTCCGGCAGGTGCGGCGGCAGACGCACGGCGAGCGGGTGGTCCGGCCCGAGCAGACCCCGCGCCATGTACGTCGTGATCACCGGCGCCCCCAGTCGCTCGGCGACGTCGCGGGCCGCGTCCACCGCCGAGTAGTAGTTGTCGGGCTCGTCTGGATCGTTCGGGGGCACAGCGCCCCCGCCGAGCCACAGCAGCGGTCGCTTTGCCTGCGAGAGAAGCCCTGCGGCCTGGGAAAGGAGCGCGGGTTCGACTGGTCTGTCCGGTTCATCAAGACCCTCCATGAGGTCCCACTCTCCTGGCGGCCAGTCGGCGGCCAGGAGATCGGTGGGGACCTGCAGGTAGGTCGGGCGCCGTGGCGTCTGCAGCGCCACCACGGCTGCGGAGACCGTGGTGCGGAGGAGGGCACTGAGGTGCGGCACGGTGAACACCCCCTTGGTCACCGGGCGGAACAGGTCCTCCTGCCCGACGGTCTCGTGCAGCACGCCGCGGTAGACGCCCGGTCGGCGCAGGGTGGTGGCGATGTCGGTGGCGATCATCAGGACCGGCGACCGCGAGGCCCAGGCCTCCCCCACCGCGCCGAGGGTGTTGGCCGCGCCCGGGCCGGTGGTGGTGAGGGCGACGCCGAGCCGGCCGGTCGCCCGCGCGTACCCGTCCGCGGCGTAGGCGGCGGCCTGCTCGTGGCGTACGCCCACCAGCCGGATCCCGCTGCGGGACAGCGCTTCCCAGAGCGCCAGGTTGTGCACGCCGGGCAGGCCGAAGACCACCTCGACGCCATGCTCGTGCAGGACGGTGACGATGAGCTCCGCGCCGTTCATCCCGCCACCCCCCTCGTCCGCAGGTCCTCGACGTCGGCGTCGGACAGACCGAGCCCGTGCAGGACCTCATCGGTGTCGCGGCCCAGCACCGGCGGTCCGGAGCGCACGGCCGGCCGGACGCCGTCCACGAGGTACGGCGAGGCCACCGTCCGGATCGGCTCGCCGGCGTGCTCGGTCTCGACGACGAGGCGGGCCAGCTGCGGGTCGGCCAGCGCGGCGGCCACGGACTGGACCGGCGCGCTCGGGACACCCGCCGCCGCGAGCTCGCGGGCCCACTCGGCGGCGGTACGGGTGGCGAGCCGGCCGACCAGCAGGGCGTGGAGCTCGGCGCGGTGGGCGACCCGCGCCGCGTTGGTGGCGAACCGCGGGTCGTCGGGTAGCTCGGAAAGACCGAGAACCGCTGCGAGAGAAGCAAACTGGCGATCGTTGCCCGCCCCGACGACCAACGGCACGTCGGCGCAGGGCAGCGGCCCGTACGGGGTGATGGACAGGTGCTCGTTGCCCATCCGGGTCGGGTCGAGGCCGCCGACGAGCACCGCCGACGTCTGGTTGACCAGCGCGGCCACCGTCGACTCCAGCAGCGGCACCTCGATCTTCGGCGCCGGCCGTCCGCGCGCGCGGGCCGCTACCCCCGCGGCCGCGGCGAGGGCCGCGTGCAGCCCGGCGATGACGTCGCCCAGCGCGACCCCCACCCGGGTCGGCTCACCGCCGAGCGGACCGGTCACGTGCATCAGCCCGGACCGGGCCTGGGCCATCACGTCGTAGCCGGGCTGCTCGCCGTCGGGGCCGTCGCTGCCGGCGCCTCTGATCGACACCCAGGTGCCGGGCACGCGGTCGCGCAGCTCGTCGAGGTGCAGGGAGCGCAGGTGGCGCGGCAGGAAGTTCTCCAGGACGACGTCGGCCGCTGCTGCCAGCCCCGCGGCGATGGCGAGCCCGTCCGGCGTCGACAGCTCGAGCGCGATCGCCCGGCGGTTGCGGTTGATCGCCAGGAAGTACGTCGCGTCCGGGCCGTGGAACGGCGGTCCCCACCGGCGGGTGTCGTCGCCGGTCCCCGGTCGTTCGACCTTGATCACGTCGGCGCCCAGGTCGGCGAGCACCATGGCCGCGTACGGACCGGCCAGCACCCGGGACAGGTCCAGGACCCGGACGCCGCCCAGCGGCCCCGGATGGGGTGACACGTCGGGCCAGCCGGGGCCGGCGGCGAGGGCCGCTGCCAGGGCTGTTGGTGTCCCGCTCACTCGGGCCCGGTCTCGGGCAGCACGGGCGGCCGCCCCGAGAAGGGCGTGCTCAGCACGACGGTGGTGCGCGTCGCCATCCCGCACCGCGCGCGGATCTCGCCGAGCAGGGACTCCAGGGCCTGCGGCCCGGCCACCCGGACCAGCAGCAGGTAGCTCTCGGTGCCGGCGACGCTGTGGCAGGCCTCCACCTCGGGCAGGGCCTCGACCTGCGCGGGCACCTCGTCGGGTGCGGCGGGGTCCAGCGGCGTGAGGGCGACGAAGGCGGCCAGCCCGAGCCCGAGCGCGGCATGGTCGAGGTCGGCCGCGTACCCGCGGATCACCCCGCGCTGCTCGAGCCGCCGGACCCGCTGGTGGGCCGCGGACACCGACAGACCCGTCTCGCGTGCCAGGTCGGTGTACGACATGCGACCGTCCGCCGCGAGCAGCTCCACGATGCGCCGGTCGGTGGCCTCGAGCACGCGCCGACTCTAGGCGGCAGCCCGGTGACCGCGGCCGGGACGGGTGTCCGTCCCGGCCGCGGGTCTCACCGACCCGGATGCCGAGCGGCAGGGCTCGACGGCGCGACCTCGATCGTCGCGCCGCCGGGTCCGTGGACGTACGCCACGGCCGAGCCGATCGACACCGGCACCGTCACTGCGGCCCGAGAGGGGGCCGTAGCAGCGCGCGCCGTTGCCGGGTGGTGCACGGCCGGAGCCGCTGCGGCTGAGCTGCTGACCGATACCGCTGCCGCCCCCGCGAGGGCGACCCCGGCCAGCAGCCGCGTGGTGATGCCGTGCATGTGCTTCCCCGTCCGTCGTGTGTCGACGGACGAGCCGGTCTCGCCACTCACTCCCCGCGCCGCCTAGGCGACCGCTTGCCTCCGTGCCCCGAGGGGTCGGTGGGGGCCGCGCGGATCATCGCTTCTCGCCCACCCGACCTGGAAGACCGGGCTCGTGCTGTGTCGACCTGCCGCCGGCAGCGTCTGACTGGGCCGGTCGGGTGATCCCTGCCAGACTCCGCCGCGTGGACCGAGACCCGCTCCTGCTGCTGGACTCGGCGTCGATGTGGTTCCGTGCCTTCCACGGCGTGCCGTCCTCGGTCCAGGCGCCGGACGGGACGCCGGTGAACGCGGTCCGCGGCTTCCTCGACCACACCGCCCGGCTCATCCGGACGCACCGGCCGCGAGGGCTGGTGGCCTGCCTGGACGCCGACTGGCGGCCCGCGTTCCGGGTCGCGGCGCTCCCGTCGTACAAGGCGCATCGCGTCGACGAGACCACCGGGACGGACACGCCCGACGCGTTGTCGCCGCAGGTCGCGGTGATCCTCGAGGTTCTCGACGCGGTGGGCCTGTGCGCGGCCGGCGTGCCCGGTTACGAGGCCGACGACGTGATCGGGGCGCTCGCGGCGCAGCACGAGGACGTCGTGGTGGTCAGCGGCGACCGCGACCTGTTCCAGGTCGTCCGGGCTGGGGTCCGGCTCGCCTACACCGTGGAGAAGGACCGGGTGTACGACGAGGCGGCCGTCTGCGCCCGCTACGGGCTGCCGACGGCCGCCAGCTACGCCGACTTCGCGCTGCTGCGCGGCGACCCGAGCGACGGGCTACCCGGCGTCCCCGGGGTCGGTGAGAAGACCGCGGCGGCGCTGGTCGCCCGCTACGGCACGGTCGCGGCGATGCTCGAGGCGCTGGACGCCGGCGAGGACTTCACCGGCGGCGGCAAGATCGCGGCCGCCCGCGCCTACGTCGAGGCGGCCGGGCCGGTGGTCCGGGTGGCCACCGGGCTCGACCTAGCCGGCTTGGCGACCGACCTGCCGGCGACTCCCCGCGACCCCGACAGGCTGGTCGCGCTCTCCCGGACCTGGGGGCTCGACTCACCCGTCGCGCGACTCGTCGAGGCGCTGACGGCGGCTACCAGCGGGTAACCTCGTGGGGTGAGGCCGTTCTCGCAGGCGTACCGGCGCGACGAGGCCGCTGCCGCGGTCGGCGGCGTGGACGTGCTCGTCGTCGGCATGGGCGCGACGGGCGCCGGCGTCGCCCTCGACGCCGCCAGCCGCGGCCTGACGGTCGCGGTGATCGACAAGGGCGACCTCGCCAGCGGCACCTCCAGCAAGTCCTCCAAGCTGGTCCACGGCGGCCTGCGCTACCTCGAGAACTACGAGTTCTCACTGGTCCGCGAGGGTGTGCTCGAACGCCAGCAGCTGATGCGCCTGGCGCCGCACCTCGTCCGGCCGATGGACTTCGTCTATCCGGTCTGGCCCGACACCGCCCGACGGCGCCTGCTGGGCCTCGGGCTGACGACGTACGACGTCTTCGCCGGGATCCGCAACGTGCGCCGGCACCAGCGGGTCGACGCCGCGGAGGCGATCGCGCTGGCCCCGGCGCTGGCCCGCTCCGGGCTCGACTACGCGTACCTGTACGGCGACTGCGCCACCGACGACGCCCGGCTCGTGCTGGCGGTCGTGCAGGCCGC
>CAXTNT010000020.1:13487-37742 GCA_964245825.1 uncultured bacterium
CGCACGGTCGTTCGGTGCGCTGGCGCTGACGTACACCTCCGCAGACCGGCTCCTGCTGGGACGGGACGGCACGGTCCGCGGCGCCGCGGTGACCGACCGCCTGACCGGGCGGTCGGCGGAGATCCTGGCCCGACACGTGGTGAACGCGACGGGGGTCTGGGTCGACGAGCTGCTGGGCCAGGCGGTCGCCGGCCACGCGCCGATGGTCGTACCCAGCAAGGGCGTGCACGTCGTGCTGGACCGTGACCGGCTCCCGCTCGACGGTGCGAGCGTCCTGCTGCCGTCCCGGGCCGGTGACGGCCGGTCCATGTTCGCCATCCCCTGGGGCCGGCAGACGATCCTCGGCACCACCGACACCGAGTACGCCGGCTCACTCGACGACCTGGCCGTCTCGGCCGAGGACCTCGCCTACGTCCTGCGGGCGGGCAACGACGTCTTCGACGCCGGTCTGGTGGAGCAGGACGTCCTCGGCGCGTGGGCCGGCGCCCGCCCCCTGCTGCGCGGCGAGGGCTCCTCCATGTCCGACCTCTCGCGGCGGCACACCCTGATCGACTCCCCCGGCGGCCTCGTCACGATCACCGGCGGGAAGCTCACCACGTACCGGCGGATGGCGGCGGAGGTCGTCGACGTGCTGGTGGCCCGGGACGGGCTCGACGCGCCGTGCCGGACGGCGGAGATCCCGTTGGGCGGGACGGGTCGCTCCTACGACGCGGTGCTCGCCGACGTGATGGCGGGCTGTGCGGCGCTGGGGCTCACCGAGGAGGTCGCGGTGTCGCTGACCCGCCAGCAGGGCGAGGCGGCCGCCACCGTCCTGAGCCTGGTCGCCGCGGACGCCGGACTCGGCGCGGAGCTCTCGCCGGCGGCGCCGCACCTGTTCGCCGAGGTCGTCCAGGCCGCCCGGCACGAGGGGGCGGCCACCCTCGACGACATCTTCGCGCGCCGGCTCCGGCTCTCGCTGCGGGCCCGCGACGCGGGGCTGCCCGCCGCCGCCGCGGCGGCCACGCTGCTCGCGACCGAGACCGGGCGCGATGCTGCCTGGGCCCAGGCGCAGGTGGGTACCTACGCGGCTGCGGTCTCGGCCGAGCGCGGCGTGCTGGGCACGGCGCTGCCCGTCCCGGCCTGACCGCGGCCTTACCCAGAGCAGCTCGCCGCGGGCCGCCAGCCTCACCCCAGCGCGGCGAGCAGCTCCCGCTCGTTGTCGGCCTCACCCGAGTGCGGCGAGCAGCTCCCGCTCGTCGTCGTCGGACAGCCCCGCTGCCCAGTCGCGGTCGGCGGCCTCCGCCCAGGCGAGGGTGTCGCGCAGCGTCTCCGCCAGCGGCCGCAGCGTGAGGCCCGCGGCCCGCGCCCGGGCGTTGCTACGCGAGGTGAACCCCACCCACGCCGGATCGTCCACCCACAGCGGCAGCGAGCGCGGCCCCATCCACGACTCCACGTCGTGCTCCGTCAGCCAGGCACTGCTCGCCGGGGCGAGCGGCCCGGTGTGGCCCGCGACGGCGCGGGCGATCTCCAGATGTCGGCCCAACGGGAGGACCTCGCCGACCAGGTTGTAGGCACCGAGGCCGTCAGTGGTGACCAGCCAGGCCGCGAGGTCGCGTACGTCGATCACCTGGGTCGGGTACGCGGGCTCGTCCAGCACGAGCACCCGGCCGTCGCCGTTCGAGGGGTGGGCGAACCGCCAGGGCCAGTACGCGCTCCGGCCGCTCGCATCGCCGGGACCGCCGATCAGACCCGCCCGGGCGAGCACGTGGCTGGCCGGAAACCCCTGTGCCACCGCAACCTCACCGGCGACCTTGGCCTCGCCGTACACCTCCATCGAGCTCATGGTGTCGCCCTCGAGCGGCTCGAGCAGGGCCTGGTCCTCGGTGCCACCCACCGCGGAGTGGTCGGCGTAGACGTTCCCGGTCGAGACGAACACGTATCTGCCGCAACGGCCGGCCAGCGCGGCGACCGCCGAACGCACCTGACCCGGCTGCCGGGCGACGTCGACCACCCGGTCGTACTCGCCGAGGCCGGCGTAGGCACCGGGCTGGGTCCGGTCGCCGCGGACGGCGGCCACCCCGGTCGGGAACGACGCCGTGCCGCGGGCCAGGCAGGTCACCTCGTGGCCGAGGTCGCGGGCGGTCTCGGCCACCGTGCGGCCGAGCCAGGCGGTCCCGCCGAGCACCAGGATGCGCATGCCCCAACCCAAGCGCAGCGCCCCGCCGCTGCCCAGGCGTGTTCGCCGACAGCGTGTCGCCGAGATGCGGCGTGTTCACCGGGACACGCCGCCCCGTACGGACATTTCCCACATCTCGGCAGATCGCTGGAGCGGCGGGCAGGGTCGACAAGCCGGGAAGGGACGGTGCGCGCGGCTGTCAGGCGTACGCGACGACGCCGCGCCGCACGGTGTCGGCGGCGGTCCGCGCCACCACCGACACGGGGCCGGCGTCGGCGGACGCAACCTGTCCGAGCAGGTCGATGAGCTGCTTGCACCACCGGACGAAGTCCCCCGGCAGCAGGTCCGCGCCGGTCAGCACGGCGTCCAGGGCGGCGCCGGAGGCCCACCGGTGGATCGCCCACGACAGCCCCGGGTCCGGGCGCCGCAGCGTGTCGAGGCGGTGCCGGGCCTCGACCTCGGCCAGCTCCGCCCAGGTCCGCTGCGTCGCCGCGAGCGCCGTCCGGCACGGGGCCGGCGGCGGGTGCGCGGGGGGCTCCTCGCGCCGTGGCTCGTACACCAGGCTGCTGACGACCGCGGCCAGCGCGGGCGCATCGAGGCCGTCCCAGTGCCCCGCGCGCAGGCACTCGGTCACGACGAGGTCGGTCTCGGCATAGATGCGGGCGAGCTGACGGCCGCCGGTGGTGACCTCGTCGCCGGTCAGGTAGCCCAGCTCGTCCAGCACGGCACAGACCCGGTCGAAGGTACGGGCGATGCCTCCGCTGCGGGCGTCCACGCGCTCCCGCAGGGCGCGGTTCTCCTTCTCCAGCGCCGCGCCGCGGGTCAGCCACCGCAGGTGGTCGGCGCGGTCGGCGCAGCCGTGCACGGGATGGGCGCGCAGGGCTGTCCGCAGCCGCGTCACCTCCGGGTCGTCGCCGCGCGGCACCCGGCGCCGCGGTCCCGCCGCCTGCTCGAGGAAGCCCTGCGCCCGCAGGGTCGAGACGAGGTCACGGCGGGCCTGCGGGCTGCGGGCGTTGAAGTGCCTGGGCACCCGGACGTGGCCGAGCGGCTCCGGCGGCAGCGTGACGTCGACGGGCGTCAGCCGGCGTACCTGCCGGTCGGCGGTGACCACCGTGGGCCCCTCCGCCACCACGACCGCCACCCCGCCGCGCCGTCCGCTGGGCACGTGCACGACGTCGCCAGGCCGTAGCCGCTCCAGCGCGGCGGCCGACTCCGCGCGGCGCGCGGCCGAGCCCTCCCGGGCCAGCGCGGCCTCCCGCTCCGAGAGGGCGCGCCGGATCACCTCGTACGCACCGACGTCGCCCAGGTGACAGGCCGCGGCCTCGCGGTACCCGGCGAGGGCCTCCTCCGACCGGGCGACCTGCCGGGCCAGGCCGACGACGGCGCGGTCGGCCTGGAACTGGGCGAAGGACTGCTCCAGCAGCGTCCGCGCATCCGCCCGCCCGACCTGCCCGACGAGGTTCGTCGCCATGTTGTACGTCGGCCGGAAGCTCGAGCGCAGCGGGTACGTGCGGGTGGAGGCGAGGCCGGCCAGGTGGCCGGGGTCGAACCCCGGCGTCCAGAGCACCACCGCGTGGCCCTCGACGTCGATGCCGCGCCGGCCGGCCCGCCCGGTGAGCTGCGTGTACTCCCCCGCCGTGACGTCGGCGTGCATCTCCCCGTTCCACTTGGTCAGCTTCTCCAGCACGACGCTGCGGGCCGGCATGTTGATGCCCAGGGCCAGGGTCTCGGTGGCAAAGACCATCCGCACCAGACCGCGGACGAACAGCTTCTCCACGACCTCCTTGAACGCCGGTACCAGCCCGGCGTGGTGCGCGGCGATGCCGCGCTCCAACGCCTCCAGCCACTCCCAGTAGCCGAGCACCCGCAGGTCCTCGTCCGGGATGTTGGCCGTGCCCGCCTCGGCGATCCGCCGGATCTCGGGCCGTTCCTCGTCGTCGACCAGCCGCAGGCCCGAGCGCAGGCACTGCTCGACGGCCGCGTCGCAGCCCGCCCGGCTGAACACGAAGTCGATCGCGGGCAGGAGCCCGTCGGCGTCCAGCCGCTCGACCATGTCGGGCCGCGACGGGGTGCGGACCAGCGACCTGGGCCGGCCCCGGGGCCCGTTCCTGGTCGGCAGCCGCGCGTCCTCGCGGGCGAGCCGGACGAGCCGCGGGTCGACCTCCTGCTGGGCCGCGTCCGCGTACAGGTCGTAGAGGCGCGGACCGGCCAGCACGTGCTGCCAGAGCGGCACCGGCCGGTGTTCCTCGACCACGACGTGCGTGTCGCCGCGCACCGTCTGAAGCCACGCGCCGAACTCCTCCGCGTTGGACACCGTCGCCGAGAGCGAGACCAGCCGGACCTCGTCGGCGAGGTGGATGATCACCTCTTCCCACACCGCGCCACGGAAGCGGTCGGACAGGTAGTGGACCTCGTCCATCACCACGTACGCCAGGTCGTCCAGGGTCCGGGAACCGGCGTACAGCATGTTGCGCAGTACCTCGGTGGTCATCACCACCACCGGCGCCTCACCGCGGATCGCGGTGTCGCCGGTCAGCAGACCGACGCTGGCCACGCCGTGCCGCTCGACGAGGTCGGCGTACTTCTGGTTCGACAGGGCCTTGATGGGGGTCGTGTAGAAGCACTTGCGGCCGGCCGCGAGCGCGAGATGCACGGCGAACTCGCCGACCACCGTCTTGCCCGCGCCGGTGGGTGCGGCGACCAGCACGTCACCGCCGGACTCGAGCCGCTCGCAGGCCTCCCGCTGGAAGCCGTCGAGGCCGAACGGGTACCCCCCGGCGAAGGTCGTCAGCTCCGGCGCGCGGGCCCGGCGCCGCTGGGCGGCGTACCGCTCCGCCGGGCTGGACACATCTGGCAGGCTACGGGACTGATCCGGGAGGAGCGGTCATGGACTGGGACAACCGCAGCCGTCGCGAGGCGCTCGCCGAGACGTGCCGCTCGCTCGCCGATCTCGCCGCCGGGCTCGAGCCGGCGCAGTGGTCGCTGCCGACCGGCTGCCCCGGCTGGGACGTGCACGACCAGATCGCCCACGTCTCCTCGCTCGAGTCGGTGCTGGCGGGAGCGCCGGAGCCCGAGCACGTCGCGCCGGCGCGTGACCACGTCCGCAACTCCGTCGGGACGGCGATGGAGAACCTGGTCGACCGCCGCCGCGGCTGGAGCCCCGCGGAGGTGGTCGCCGAGCTGCGCGCGGCCGTCGTGGCCCGGCAGGCGATGCTGGCGGAGCTCGACGACGACCCGGAGGCCATGGTCCCCGGGCCGACGGGCCGGCCGATGCCGATCGCGTTCAACGTGGCCCTGCGGACCTTCGACTGCCTCGCGCACGAGCAGGACGTACGCCGCGCGGTGGGCCTGCCGGGGGGCCTGGACGGGGCGGCCGGGCGACTGGTGGCCGAGAACATCCCGCAGCTGCTCGCCGGGGCCTGGAGTGAGCATGCCGGCACGGTCGCCCTCGACGTCCAGGGCGAGCGCACTGTCCTGCACCTGGGCGAGCGCAGCGCCGACGAGCCGGACGTCACGCTGTCGTGCACGCTCGCCGAGCTCGTCGCGCTCTCGACCGGCCGGTCCGACGTGGGGGCGCCGACCGTCACCGGCGATCCCGACCTCGCCGCCCGGCTGCTCGCCGACATGGCCCTGACGCCCTAGCTTTTGATGCCCTGGCTTTGACGCCTAGCTTTGACGGCCTAGCGGCCGGTGCGCTCCACCTGCGGGAGCTGCTCGCGAATCCGCACCAGCATGCCGGTGAAGGCCTTGGCCCGGACCACGAACACCCAGGTCACCCGGGCCACCACGCCCGCGGCCGCGAAGAGCAGGAGCAGGTCCACCAGCAGCCACGCCCACCACGGCATGGCCGGCAGGCTACCGGGTCAGTGGGCGGCCGGTACGCCGGCCAGGCGGGCGAGATCGTCGCCCATGCCTAGCCAGAGACCGAAGTCGAGCAGGTCGTCGTACGACAGGGCCGGGCCGCGGTGCACCTCGAAGGCCTCGGCCGGCACCTCCCAGGTGTGCGCCTCGACGCCACCGGAGATCAGCAGGGAGACGATGTGGTCGTCGGCCGGCTTGCGGACGCGGTCGGCGCAGGAGGGGCACCGGAAGGCGTAGTACGACATCGGTGCGCTCGGGCAGACCATCAGCTCGACGTCGTCACCCGTCAGTTCCACCTCGCCGCATGCGGGGCACGTGGCCTTGATCGTGGTCATCGGTGCGCCTCTCCCGTGGACCCCCGGCTCGGGGTCTGTCCCGCAGGGCTTCGGCTGGTCGCAGGTCCATCTGTACACCTACGCCGCAGATCCTCACGGCGCCTCGCCGTACTGGGCGAGGGCTGCTGTCGCCGCGGCGGCGACCTCGGCGGCCAGCCCGGCCGGTGCGACGACCCGGCCGAGGCCGCCGACACGCAGTGCCAGCGCCCGGACCCAGGCCGTGTCCGGCGTACGGAGGCCGACCCGCGCGCTCCCGTCGGGCCTGGGGTCGACGTACTCGCAGGGGTAGTGGTCCGCGACCCACAGCGCCGCGGGTCCGAGCTCCAGCTCGACCAGCGCGTCCTCGGGCGCCGGGACGTAGAGCCCGTCGGCGAGGTCGCGCGGCACCGCGTCCGGCGGCGGGGTGGCCGGCTCCGCCAGCAGCACGGCACGCTCCACCCGGTCGACGCGGAACATCCGGGTGGCCTCGGCGAGGTGGCACCAGCCGTCGAGGTACCAGTGCCCGTCGCGCGCCGCGAGCCGCATCGGGTCGACGTCGCGCTCGGTCGTCTCCTCGGCGTGCGCACCGAGGTAGGTCAGGTGGACCCGGCGGCCGGACTCGACGGCCGTCCGGAGGGTCGCGAGCACCTCGGCGTCGGCATCGGCCAGTGCCACCGAGACCCGCGGTGCGGCGCCGACCGCCGCCTCCAGCTTGACCGCGACCCGTTCGAGCGCGCCGCGCTCGGTCAGGCCTGGCACGTCGGCCAGGGCGCGGACGGCGACGAGCAGCGCCAGCGCCTCGTCGGCGTCCAGCCGCAGCGGCCGGTCCAGCAGCTGCGGGTCCAGCACGGTCACGACATCGCCCTCGAACGCGAAATCGAGCAGGTCCCCCGGCCCCTGCCCGGGGAGGCCGCAGCAGAACAGCAGGTTGACGTCGGCAGTGATCGACCGGGCGTCGGTGCCGAAGGCGGTCGCCGCCTCGCCCATCGTCGCGCCCGGGTGGGTACGCAGCCAGGGCACGAGGGCCAGCAGCCGGGAGAGCCGGTCGCTCATCCGGCCGCCGCCCGGAGGATGGCGACGACCGCCGCGCGGAGCGTCGGCGGCTCGAGCACGACCACGTCCGCGCCGTGCCCGGCCAGCTCCTGGGCGAGCCAGGACTCGCTCTGGTACGCCAGCTCCAGCACGTCGCCAGTGAGCGCACCGCGCCGCCGCAGCCGAGTTGCGGTCCCGGGCCGCAGGCGCACCCGGGCCGTGCGCTCGGGCTCGGACCCGGCCGCGTCCGAGACGGCGGCGCGCAGGTCCACGCCAGCGGGGATCTCGTACGCCGCAGGCGGGCCGTCGCCGACGACCGCGCCGGTGATCCGAGAGAGCCGGAACACCCGCGTCGCGTCGCGGTCGCGGTCGTGGCCCACGACGTACCAGTGGCCGCGCCGGGACACCACCCCCCACGGCTCGAGCCGTCGGCGGCCCGGCTCGGCGCCGGGGCGCCGGTAGTCGAAGCTGACCGCCTGCCGCTCGCGGACGGCCGTGGTCAAGGGGCCGAAGCCGGGTTCGGCCGCCGGCCCGCGGGCTTCGAAGCCGGCCGGCGCCTCCGCCGGCTCGACGCCGCCGGCCGCGAGCTTGCGCAGGGCCGAGGCGCTGGCGTCCGCGAGCTCGGCGCTGGACCAGAAGCGCGCCGCCAAGCCCAGCGCGGCAGCCTCGTCGGGCTCCAGCGACAGCGGCGGCAGCGCGTAGGCGTCGCGCCGAATCCGGTAGCCGATCTCGTCGCCGTAGAGCGGGTCGACCGGGCCGACCTCGACCGGGACGCCCAGCTGCCGCAGCTCCTCCTTGTCCCGCTCGAACATGCGCCGGAACGCGACGTCGGCGGCGTCACCCCCGGTGGGCTCGTACCCGGCGACGAGCCGCGAGATCTCGCCCACGGTGATCAACCGACCCGCCGACATCAGCGCGAGGGTCAGGTTGACCAGCCGCTCGCTCTTGGCCCGGGACACGACGTCGAACCTACCGGCGAGGGGCTCACCTCGACGTTAGCCTGGCCATGCTGGTCAGCAGCTACACCGGGGGGAGTTATGCCTACTGGGTCAACTACCAGCGTGGAACCGCTCTCTCGGCGGCACCGGGTTACGAGTCGACACCTCCCTGCAGCGCCGAGGGTGGGTACTCACAAGACTTCGGGAGTGTCTACTGATGTCGATCCAGCTAGCTTATCCAGCTCAGTCGTTCGCGGCACCCCCTCCGATATCAGGTGGTCACGGAGGAAGTTCCGCAGGCGGGACCGACATACTGATTGTTGGCCCCGTGCTGCTTGTCATTATTGCCGGACTTTATCTATTCTCCAAGAACCGTTAGGACCCCAGCGCAGAAATGAAGGATGAGTCAGGCGATGCGACACCCGATCTGAGCCAGGAGGAGCTCGACCGGATTCGCGAAGAAGCACCCACGGCTGATGCGCGGCGCTTTACTGGCGGCCTCGCGGCACTGCTGGGCGCAGCATTGTCAGTGATTGGCTTCTTTTCGGATGGTCATTTAATTATATACATTGGACTCTTTGGTATCAGCGTCATTGCCTTGGTCGCTATTATCTTGGGGTGGGTCCCTCCTTCTCGGAAGTAGTGTCTGGTAGATACTCACTTCCGGAGCCGAGCCATACTATGGAGCCACGACTGAGACCAAGCAGGCTGCCAAGCGGCAGCCGGATACTCGACGGGAGCACTCGAAGGTGGGCACTGGCGGCGGCGGAAGCGGTGGAAGCGTGCTCGGTTTCGGGGGCATCGGGGTGATAGTAGCGATAATCGTGATCTTTGCCCTAGTGCGCTACTTCTCTCGCCGGCGCTAGCGGTTACCATCATGATTGAGGGGAGATACCGTGAAGTCATCCATCACCGCCGCGACCGCCCACGTATCCGGCGTGCCCCCGCTTCTCATTATCCTGGTCGTATTGGCGCTTATCGTGATAGGACTAATCGCCGTGATCGATTCGTCGCGAGCAGAGGTAGGGATACTACTGATCGCTAGCCCCGCCTATGTCCAAAAGGCCTAATCGTGCTCTGGTTGTGCGGGACGCTCAATCGGCGGAGGCTGGCAGACAGGGACTGGTGACATGGCAAATTCGCGCGGCCGTGCAACGCCGGCTGTTATAGGTCCCTATGGATGGCAACAATGAGTTCCGCCACGCTTCCGATTGCCGCGAGGCCGGCGACAACCCGAGTGACGACATACAGGCGGCGGGTAGAGTCGAGCGGGCGCCGCAACCCAGTTAGCTTCAAGAAGAGCCGTTGTCCCTCTCATCCCGAGCGAGCGATGTCTTCGCCACCAAACCACAGGACAAGCGCAACCAACAGTAGGACAATACAAGCTGTCAAGGCTGATGCGCCTGATCTGTTCACAACCGCAGTGTCTCACAGGCGGCCCGCATTTCGTAGATTCGATAGGAAAGCACACGGCCGCGGTTGATAATCGCCCTGGTTAAAGTCTTAGATCGTCGGCGATCTCACACCGGTAGCCTTCACGGTAGCGGCTGCCTTCTTTGCGGGGGAACCACGCAAAGGCCCCAGTGCGTTGTTCGGCTGGCAGTTCGGCGAGTAGTGACGTCAACGACCCCGGTGTTGAGCTGATCGGTGGCCTCCTCGTCAGGGTCACCGATGCTCGATGCGCTGCGTGCGAGATGACCACCGCCGGCGGCTTGCCGGTAGGTCCACGGGCTACCCTGCGCCGTGCCCGAGGGACCCGCGCAGCCCGTCGAGCACGGCGCCGCGATCGTGCTGGCGAGCGGCCTGTGGGCGGGCGCGGTCAACGCCGGCGCGAACGTAGTCGGCGCCGTGCTGGTCTTCGTCTACCTGCGCTTCGTGCTCCTACCGCCGCCGGTCGCCGACCCTGGTCGGCTGCTGGTCGTCAACGGGCTGGTGTTCGTCGCGCTGGTCCCGACCACGGTCGTGATCGGCACCCTCCGCAACCGGCAATACCTGCGCCGACTGGCCTGCTGGCTCGACTCCGGTGCGCCACCTGGGCCGCAGCAACGGGCCGCCCTCGCCTATCCCGCGTACGCGCTGCGGATCAACGTCGGTCTCTGGGCGATGGCCACGGCCGTGTTCGGCGTGCTGAACGCGCCGGCCTCCGTTGGGCTCGCCCGCAACATCGCGGTCTCGATCGCCTACGGCGGGGTCGCCAGCTGCACCGTCGCCTACCTGGTCTCCGAGCGTCGACTGCGGCCGCTGGCAGCGGCCGCCCTCTCCGGTGGGTTGCCGGAGCGGGACGTCGGCCCGGGCGTACGGGCCCGGATCCTGATGGCGTGGATCGTCGCGGCCGCCCTGCCCATCGCCGGCATGGCGGTGGCGGTTCTGCTGTCCCCGCAACACATTCCGTTGCGGACCTCGCTGTCGGCGCTGTTCATCGGGGCGGCCGGGCTCATGGTCGGGCTGGTGGCGGTGCTGGCCGCGGCCGGCACCGTGGCCGAGCCGGTCGGTGCCCTGCGCCGGGCGGTGGCCGCCGTCGGCGCCGGCGACCTCGACACCTCCGTACGCGTCGACGACGGCTCGGAGATCGGACGCCTGCAGGCGGGGTTCAACCTCATGGTCGGTGGTCTGCGGGAGCGGGCTCGGCTCGCCGACCTGTTCGGCCGCCAGGTCGGCCCCGAGGTGGCGGTCCGGGCGTTGGCGCAGGGCGTCGAACTGGGCGGCGAGCGCCTGGAGGTCGGCGTGCTGTTCGTCGACGTGATCGGCTCGACCACCCTGGCCGTCAGCGTGCCGGCCGAGGAGGTGGTACGCCGCCTGAACGCGTTCTTCACGGTCGTCGTCGCGGTGGCCGCCGAGCACGGCGGCGTGGTCAACAAGTTCGAGGGCGACGCCGCCCTGGTGATCTTCGGCGCGCCGGAGCCGGTGGCCGACCCCGCCGGCTGCGCGCTCGCGGCCGGCCGGGCCCTGGCGAGTCGTCTCGACGGTGACCTGCCGGCGGCCGTCGGCATCGCGTACGGGCCAGTGGTCGCCGGGAACGTCGGGAGCGAGGACCGCTACGAGTACACGGTGATCGGGGACGCCGTGAACGAGGCGGCGCGCCTCACCGAGCTGGCCAAGCGGCGGCCCGGTCGGCTGCTGGCCTCGGGGGGCGCCTACGAGTCCGCCGCAGCGGCCGAGCGGACCCACTGGACCCCCGGTGGGGAGCACATCCTGCGCGGGCGCGCGACCCCGACGGCGCTGTTCGTCGGAGCGGGGCAGCCTGCTGCGCCCACGGTGAGGCCGGCCCCTACATCGAGGCGATGAGCTTCTCGACCCGCTCGTCGACGGAGCGGAACGGGTCCTTGCACAGGACCGTGCGCTGCGCCTGGTCGTTGAGCTTGAGGTGGACCCAGTCGACGGTGAAGTCGCGCCGTCGCTCTTGGGCCCGCTTGATGAACTCGCCGCGCAGCCTGGCCCGGGTCGTCTGCGGCGGTACGGACTTGGCCCGGAAGATCTCGATGTCGCGGGCGACCCGATCGACCTGACCGCGACGTTCCAGCAGGTAGTAGAGGCCGCGGTTGCGGTTGATGTCGTGGTACGCGAGGTCGATCTGCGCGATGCGGGGCGAGGACAGCGGCAGGTCGTGCTTGGCCCGGTAGCGCTCGATGAGCCGGTACTTGGTGACCCAGTCGATCTCGCGCTCGATCAGCGCCAGGTCACCGCTCTCGACCGCCGACAGCGTCCGGCTCCAGAGGTCCAGCACGCGCTTGACCGTGCCGTCGGCGCCGCGGCGCTCGATGAAGTCGACCGCCCGGGACAGGTACTCGCGCTGGATCTCCAGCGCGCTGGCCTCGCGACCGTTGGCCAGCTTGACCTTGCGCCGGCCGGTGGGGTCGTGGCTGACCTCCCGGATGGCCCGGATCGGGTTCTCCAGCGTGAGGTCGCGGAAGACGACGTTGGCCTCGATCATGCGCAGCACGAGGTCGGTCGCCCCGACCTTGAGCAGCGCCGTCGTCTCGGACATGTTGGAGTCGCCGACGATCACGTGCAGCCGGCGGAAGCGCTCCGCGTCGGCGTGCGGCTCGTCGCGGGTGTTGATGATGGGGCGGCTGCGGGTGGTCGCCGAGGACACCGACTCCCAGATGTGCTCGGCCCGCTGACTCACGCAGTAGACGGCGCCGCGAGGGGTGTGCAGCACCTTGCCCGCCCCGCAGATGATCTGCCGCGTCACCAGGAACGGCACCAGGATGTCGGCGAGGCGGGAGAACTCGCCGTGCCGCCCGACCAGGTAGTTCTCGTGGCAGCCGTAGGAGTTGCCGGCGGAGTCGGTGTTGTTCTTGAACAGGTAGATGTCGCCGGCGATCCCCTCCTCGCGCAGCCGCCGCTCGGCGTCCTGCTCGAGGCCCTCGAGAATCCGCTCCCCCGCCTTGTCGTGGATGACGAGGTCCTCGACCGAGTCGCACTCCGGCGTCGCGTACTCGGGGTGGCTCCCCACGTCGAGGTAGAGCCGGGCGCCGTTGCGCAGGAACACGTTGGAGCTGCGGCCCCAGCTGACCACGCGCCGGAAGAGGTAGCGCGCGACCTCGTCCGGCGACAGCCGGCGCTGCCCCTGGAACGTGCACGTGACTCCGTACTCGTTCTCCAGGCCGAAGATGCGGCGCTCCATGTCCTCAGCGTACGTGTGACCGGGCCCGCGAGTGGGTGGGCGGCCCTCACCGCGCCAGGGAGATCGCGAGGGTGCGCGCCTGCGCCAGGTAGCCCCCGCCGAACAGGACCGCGTGCACGAGCAGCGGGAACAGCTGCCAGAGCGGTACGCGCTCGGGCCAGCCCGCCTCCAACGGGCTTATCTCCTCGTACGCGGCCCGGGTCCGCGCCGGCACCCGGCCGAAGAGGTCGAACATCGCCAGATCCATCTCGCGGTGGCCGCCGTAGGCCGCCGGGTCCACCAGCCACGGGCGGCCGGCCCCGTCGGCCAGCACGTTGCCGGTCCACAGGTCGCCGTGCAGCCGGGCCGGTTGTTCGGCCGGTGCCTCGACCCGTACGCCGGCGACCTCGCGTTCCAGGCCGACCCGGCGCGCCAGCGGCAGCAGCCGGTGCTCGCGGTAGTAGGTCGGCCAGTCGTCGCCCTCGGGTGACGGGAGCTCGCAGCGGCCGACGAGGAACCGGCCGGGTGCCGGCAGCGACCCGAAGCGGGGCGCGCCGGCCGCATGCACGGTGGCCAGCATCCGGCCCAGCTCCTCCTCCCCGGCCCGGTCCAGGCGCCCCGGCCCGATCCGCCGCAGCACGAGCCGGCCCGGCGTGTCCTCGAGGATCTCGGGCACCCGCGCGCCGCCGTCGGCCAGCCAACGCAGGCCCGCCGCCTCGAGCGGCGCCGGGTCAGCCTTGACGAAGCTCGTCGAGGAGCCGGGCACAGGCCGCCTCCACCTGGTCCAGCACCCGGTCGAAGCCGTCCGCTCCGCCGTAGTAGGGGTCGGGCACGTCGGTTGCGTCCAGCCGGCGGAGTACGGCCCGGCTGCCAGGTGGGGCGGCCCGCCGCAGCAGCGACAGGTTTTCCCGGTCCACGGCCACGATGTGGTCGAACGTCTCAAAGTCCGCTGCCGTGACCTGGCGCGCGGTGCCGGTCAGCGTGATGCCGCGGGCGGCTGCGGCGGCGGTCGCGCGCGCGTCCGGCGGGGCACCGGCGTGCCAGCCGCCCGTCCCTGCGCCGTCGACCTCGATGGCCCGCTCGAGCCCGGCCGCCCCGACGAGGTGTCGCATCACCGCCTCGGCCGTGGGCGATCGGCAGATGTTGCCGGAGCAAACGAACAGCACGCGGGTCGGCACCTGCGCGATCCTGCCCTACCCGCTCAGTCCACCAGGACCGGCTCGGCCCGCTCCGGCGCGACGGGCCGGGGCGCGCGGGTCGAGTCCGCGTCGCGGTCGCGGACGGTCGTGGCGACCGCGGCGGCGGCGAGCGCGAGGCCCGCCGCGACCAGGAAGGCCACGTGGTAGGCGTGCACCTGGGGCCGCGCCGACGCCCCGTGGCCGCCCGCCCCCCCGACGGCGGTCAGCGTCGAGGTCAGCACGGCCACCCCGACGGCGCCGCCCAGCTGCCGCAGGGCGTTGAACGTCGTCGACGCGCGGCCGGTGTCGGCGGGCGAGATGCGCGCGAAGGCCGCGGCCTGTACGGGGACGAAGTTGTGCGCGATCGCGTAGCCCAGCACGAACATCAGCACCCGCATCGGCCAGAGCTCGCCGCGCGTGCTGATCAGCGCCATCGCCGCCATCGACGCGGCCACCACGAGCAGGCCGCCGACGATCAGTCGGCGCGGACCGAGGCGCGGGTAGAGCAACCGGCTGGCGACCTGCGCACCGATCATCACGCCGAGCGCCTCGGGGAACGTCGACAGACCGCTGCCGAGCGCGTCCAGCCCCAGACCGTCCTGGAAGAACAGCGCCACGAGGTAGAGCAGGCCGAGGAACGCGGCCGTCGCCAGGAACAGCGTGCCCGTGGCGGACCGGAACAGGCGGTCGCCGAACAGCCGCAGGTTCAGCAGCGGCTCGGGCGTGCGCAGCTGGGTGACCACGAGCGCGACGATGAGGACCACACCGACGACGGTCGAGACCAGCACCGTGGCGCTGCCCCAGCCCTTGTCCGGTCCCTCGCTGACCCCGTACATGAGACCGGCGAAGCCGAGTCCCGAGAGCACGAAACCCGTCAGGTCGAAGCGGCCGGGGGTGGGCATCGGGGTGTCGCGCAGGAAGACCGCGCCGAAGGCCAGGGCGATCGCGCCCAGCGGGAGGTTGACGAAGAACACCCACCGCCAGGAGAGCTGGTCGACCAGCACGCCGCCCAGGACGGGGCCGATGGCCGGGGCGAGGGCGGTCGGGATGACCAGGATGCTGGCGGCGCGGACGCGCTCGGCGGGCGGGAACGCGCGGAAGAGCATCGCCATCCCGACCGGCGTCAGCATGCCGCCGCCGACCCCCTGTAGGACGCGGAACGCGACGAGCTCCCCGAAGGACTGCGCGACTCCGCAGAGGGCGGAGGCGATCGTGAAGACCACGATCGCGCCGAGCAGGACGCGCTTGCCACCGAGCCGGTCCCCCAGCCAGCCGCTCGCCGGGATCACCACGGCGAGGCTGACGAGGTAGCCGATCGAGACCGCGTCGACGCCGGTCTGGCCCACGTGCAGGTCGCGGCCCAGGCTGGGGAGCGCGACGTTGACGATCGTGACGTCCATGATCGACATGAACATCGCCATCACGAAGACGACGCTGACGGCGACCTTCTGGTTCGCCAGGCGGGCCCTCATGCGTCCTCGCCGCTGTCGTGGTCGGGGTGGTTCTGCTCGTCGAGCTTCCAGTAGCCGCGGGTGGTGATCTGCGCGCGGTCGAGGTCGGCCAGCAGGGCGGCCCGGATGACGCGGATCGCCGCCGCCTCCCCCGCCACCCAGACCTGCCCGCGGCCGGGCGGCCGGACGTGGGCAGCCACCGCTGCGGTCATGGCGGTGCCCGGGGAACCGCTGCGCTGCAGCCACTCCACCGGGCGACCGAGGTCGAGCCGGTCGGCCGGGTCGTCCAGCTCGACCAGGATGGTGGCCTCGACGGTGAGGGTCTCGGCGATAGTGGCCAGCGCAGGCAGGGCCGAGGCGTCGCCCGCGAGCAGGAGCCACACGGCGTCCGGGTCCTGGCTGAAGCCGGCGCGGCGCGGGACCGACACGGCGAGGCCGTCGCCGGGACGCACCGCCGCGGCCCAGGCCGCGGCCGGCCCGTCCCCGTGGAGCACCAGGTCGAGGTCGAGCTCGAGCAGGTCGGGGTCGAAGCGCCGGGCGGTGTACGTCCGCATCGTCAGCGGCGTGCCGCCGAGGACCACGGTGCCGTCCTCGTCGGGCACGGGCAGGACGACGTCGGCGGCCCCGTGCTCCGGGAGGATCAGCTTGAGGTGCCCGGCGGGTCCGGGCCAGCGGAAGCGCTCGAGGTCGGGTCCGGTGACGGTGACCCGGACGAGGTGCGGGGTGAGGGTCGTGACCCGGCGCACGGTCGCGCGCAGCGGCGCGGGTCGGCGGCGTACGGATCGGGGTGGGGCGGTGGTCATGGGTCTCCTCGCGGTCGTGTCAGCCCTCGGCGAGCAGCCGGTAGAGCTGCTGGCGGGTCGTGCGCAGGAGCGCGACGGCCCGGTCGATCTGGTCAGGGGTCCCCTGCGCGCCGACCTGCCGGGCCGCGGCGTGCACGGCATGCGTGATCTCGCGCAGCGGGTAGCGGCCGGGGTTGGCCGCATCGGAGTGCTCCCAGGGACGGGGCTCCTTGGCCGCGGCCCGGGCCGCGGTGCGCCCGGCCGGGGTGAGCGTGTAGACCTTGCGGCCGCCGTCGAGCGCGGCGGTCAGCAGCCCCTCGTCCTGCAGCATCTGCAGGGTCGGGTAGACCGACCCCGGGCTCGGGGTCCAGGCCCCGCCGCTGGATTCCTCCAGGCGGCGCATGAGCTCGTACCCATGGGCCGGTCCTGCGGTGAGGCCGACCAGGAGGAGCCCCCGGATGTCGCCGCGTCCCACGCGCATCCATCCCACCTCCTTCTGTCGCGACGATACTTACCGATGTATCGCGATCAGTCAAGATAGGACGGTCACAGACCGAGCGAGATCAGCGCCCCCGGCCGCATCCAGCGCAGCACCTCGGTCAGCTCCCCCTGAGGAATTGCGACGCACCCCGCGGTCGTGCCCCCCGTGGTGACGTGCAAGAAGATCGCGCTGCCCAGCCCGGGCGTGCGCGCCGCGTTGTACGCGATCACCGCCCCCTCGTCGTACGAGGGCGTGTTGTCCATCGGCTCGGGCTTCGCGCCCGCCGCTCCCGTCCGGGTGTCGACCCACAGGTTGTAGCTCGGGGAGGCCGGGTCGTCGTCCCAGACGTCGTAAGGGCCGGTCACCGCCCGCCACGGCAGCCGGACGCCCGGGTCGCCCTGTACGCCGAAGTCGTACGAGAAGCCGTAGACGCCGCTGGGGGTGCGGCCGTCGCCCTCCCGCTTCGCCCCGGGCGGCGCGAGACCCTCGTACCCGAGGTTCGCCGTCCAGGGGCCGAAGACCCGCGTCCACCCCGAGCCCGAGCGGGCCCAGGCCGCCAAGGTCGCGACCCGGGCGCCGTAGCGGGCGGCCGTCACGGTGATCACCTGGCTCGCCCCGGCGCCCACCCGGCTCAGCCTCGCCGGGTACGCGGGCGCGGGCGCCGGGACCACGCGGGGCGCCGCCGTCGGGCGCGGCCTGCGGACCGTCCTCCGCACGACGGGCGCAGGCGTCGCGCGGCGCACCGGTGCGACCACCCGCCGCGGCGTCGGGGTGGGGCTCGGCCGGGGCGTGGTGGGGACGACCGTGGGCGCGGGCCGGGTGTCGCGGACCACCGGGGCGAAGGCCGCCGCAGCAGTGACCACGTGCGCCGGCCGGTTCGGGAGGCCGCGGGCGAGGCCGCTCAGGCCGCCGAGCAGGACCACCGTGACGGTGACGGCGGTGGCCAGCGCGAGGCGCCTCACTGGCCGTTCACCGAGAAGTGCTGGTAGTCGCCGAACGTGACGCCCCACTTCCACCCCTGCCGGGCGAAGGCCTCGACCAGCTCGCCGCCGGGCAGCGCCATCCCGGGGCGACGGTCGGCACGGTCGAGGAAGGCAGCGCCGGCGGGCGGGTCCACCCGGCCGGCCTCCAGGTACGGGTTCTCCACCGGGTCGACGTCGATGGCCGCGCCGTAGGCGTGCATCGACCAGGACGGCGGCCCGGGCGCGACGGCCCGGCGACAGTTGAAGCCGGCGGTGTTGTCGGCCGCGACGCTCGCGTCGTCGCTGCCGCCGTAGGCGTCGACCGGCACTATCCGCCGGATCGGGAAGCGGTGGGCGTAGAGGTCGGCGAAGATCGCGACGACTGGGCGGACGTACGCCGCGGCGATGACCAGGTGCCCGGTCTGCGCGTGCCCGGCGAAGTCGACGTAGGCCAGTGTCAGCATCCGCAGCTGCGCCGGCGGGGTCGGGCAGCCGGCGCGCCAGGTGTGCGGCAGCTGCGCGGCGGTGACCCTCGCCGAGGCGTCGTGGAATGCGGGCAGCGCGGTCGAGGTGGGCCGAGGGGTAGCCGCCGCCGGGGTCGCCGCGAGGGTCCGGGGCGCCACCGTCGTGGCGGTCGAGGGGACCGTCGGCGGGGGCGGGACCGCTGTCGGCCGCGCGGCACCGCAGCCGGCCAGGACAGCGGCGGCGAGCCCGAGAGTCGGCATGAGCCAGCGACCGGGCATGCCCGTCACGCTACGACCGCAGGCCCGCGCACGGCGGGAGAAGCGGCGATTCAGGCGGGCGCGTCGAGCAGGGCCGCCAGCTGGGCGCCGGTGATGCGCCGGAACGTCCGCGCTGGTCGACCGCGGTCGAGCACGGCGACCTCGAGGCGGCCCGCGTCCAGCGGCTCGGTGTCGTTGCCGGCTGCGGTGACGCCCGCCTGCAGAGCCGCGACGGCGGCGTGCAGCGCCTCGCCGAGCTCGACGCCCGCGTGGTGCGAGCTCGCCAGCGCGCCAGCCACCGTCTCGGCCTGTCCGCCGATGGCCACGTACCCGGACAGGTCGCTGACGGTGCCGTCGTAGGTGAGCCGGTAGAGCTGGTCGGCGGCCTCGTCGGCGCCTACCTCGGCCACCACGATCTCCACCTCGTACGGCTTGGAGTTCTCGATGAAGATCGAACCGAGGGTCTGCGCGAACGCGTTCGCCAGGCCCCGGCCGGTCACGTCGCTGCGGTCGTAGGCGTACCCGCGCATGTCCGCGTATCGGACGCCGGCGATGCGCAGATTCTCGAACTCGTTGTACTTGCCGACGGCGGCGAAGCCGATCCGGTCGTAGATCTCGCTGACCTTGTGCAGGGCGGAACTCGGGTTGACCGCGACGAACAGCACCCCGCCCGCGTACGTCAGGACCGCGACGTCGCGGCCTCGGGCGATGTTCTTGCGGGCGTACTCGCTGCGGTCCCGGACGAACTGCTCCGGGCTGGCGTAGAACGGCGTGGTCACGGTCAGCCTCCCGGGTTGGTCATCCGCTGCGCGACCACCGCCTCGACGAACTCTCCGACCTCGTCGTCGGAGTGCCGGCGGTAGCCCGCCGCGGTGATCTCGGCGACGACCGGGAAGATCCGGCGCGTCAGGTCGGGGCCGCCGGTGGCCGAGTCGTCGTCGGCGGCGTCGTAGAGCGCGTCCACCACCAGCCGGATGGCACCGGTCACGTCCACGTCGTCGGTGTAGCGCTTCTTGAGGGCACTGCGGGCGAACACCGAACCGCTGCCGACCGCGTAGAAGCTGTGCTCCTCGTACCGGCCGCCGGTGACGTCGTAGGAGAAGATCCGCCCCTCGTTGCGGGCCAGGTCGTAGCCGGCGAACAGGGGCACCACCGCAAGGCCCTGCATGGCCAGGCCCAGGTTGCCGCGGATCATCGTGGAGAGCCGGTTGGCCTTGCCGTCCATCGACAGCACCCGGCCCTCGAGCTTCTCGTAGTGCTCGAGCTCGACCTGGAACAGCCGCACCATCTCGATGGCGATGCCGGCGGTGCCGGCGATGCCGATAGCGGAGAACTCGTCCGCCGGGAAGACCTTCTCGATGTCGCGCTGCGCGATGACGTTGCCCATCGTCGCGCGCCGGTCACCGGCGACGACGACGCCACCGGCGCACGTGACGGCCACGATCGTGGTGCCGTGCCGGTGGGCCTCTGCGGGCAGCACCGGCTGCGAGCCGCGGTCGGGCATCAACTCGGGGGCCACCCCCGCCACGAAGTCTCGGAAGGAGGGCATCCCGGTGGCGAGGTACGCGTCGGGGAGCCGGCCGGGTCGGCTCACTGGCCGCCCTTCTGCACGTACCCTCGGACGAAGTCCTCGGCGTTGGCCTCGAGCACGTCGTCGATCTCGTCGAGCAGGTCGTCGACGTTCTCGGTGAGCTTGGCCTGCCGCTCGGCGACCTCGGAGTCGGTGGACTCGGCGACCTCGGCGGTCTCCGCGTCCTGCGACTTGCGGTTGGCGCGGGACTGCCCGCCCTCGTCGTGTGTCGGCATGCCGGCCACCTCCTTGTCGTCGAGAACCCTAGCCGCCGCCTGGGCGCCCAACCCCGGTTTCGGGTCAGCGCCGACCGGTGATGGCGGTGACCAGCTCCGCGGCCGAGCTGCAGCGGTCGAACAGGTCACCGACGTGGGCGCGGGTGCCCCGGGTGGGCTCGAGGGTCGGCACCCGCTGGAGCGAGTCGCGGCCGACATCGAAGATCACGCTGTCCCACGACGCGGCGGCGACGGCCCGGCCGTACTGGGCCAGCGCCCGCCCCCGGAAGTACGCGCGGGTGTCCTCCGGCGGCGCGGTCACGGCCGCGTCCACGTCGGCCGGCGGTACCAGCGTCTGCATGGACCCGCGGGCCACCAGCCGGTTGTAGAGGCCCTTGTCCGGGCGTACGTCGGAGTACTGGAGATCGACAAGCGCGAGCTTGGCCGCGGACCAGCCCAGGCCCTCGCGGTCGCGGTAGCCCTCCAGGAGGGTCAGCTTGGCGACCCAGTCGAGCTGGTCGGCCAGTGCGCTCGGGTCACGTTCGAGCTGGCCCAGCACCGTCTCCCACCGGCAGAGCACGTCCCGGGTCTGGGCGTCGGCGTCACCGCCGGCCCGGTCCGCGACGTACTTGCCGGCGAGCTCGCACAGCTCCAACTGCAGCTGGACGGCGGTCAGTCGACGGCCGTCGCGCAGCTGGAGCAGGTGGCGCAGCGACGGGTCGTGCGAGACCGCGCGCAGCGCGGGCACGGGGTTCTCGACCGACAGGTCGACGCCGCACTGGGCGAACCAGCCGTCCTCGATCATGGCCAGGACCAGCGCGGTGGTGCCGACCTTGAGGTACGTCGCGATCTCGCTCATGTTGGCGTCACCGATGATCACGTGCAGCCGGCGGTAGCGCTCGGGGTCCGCGTGCGGCTCGTCGCGGGTGTTGATGATCGGTCGCTTCAGCGTCGTCTCGAGCCCTACCTCGACCTCGAAGAAGTCGGCCCGCTGGGACAGCTGGAAACCTTCGCCTCGGCCGTCCTGGCCGGTGCCGACCCGGCCCGCCCCGCAGAACACCTGCCGGCTGACGAAGAACGGCGTCAGGTGCCGGACGATCTCCGCGAACGGAGTGGTCCGCGCCATGAGGTAGTTCTCGTGCGTGCCGTAGCTGGCGCCCTTGCCGTCGGTGTTGTTCTTGTAGAGTTGCAGGGGCGCGGTGCCCGGCACGGTGGCGGCCAGCCGCGCTGCCTGGGCCATCACCCGCTCCCCCGCCTTGTCCCACCGGACGGCGTCGTACGGGGTGGTGGTCTCGGGGGCGGAGTACTCCGGATGGGCGTGGTCGACGTAGAGGCGCGCGCCGTTGGTGAGGATCACGTTGGCCAGGCCGAGGTCCTCGTCGTTCGGCGGTGCGTCGAGGGAGCCGCGGACGATGTCCATCTCGAACCCGCGCGCGTCGCGCAGCGGGTTCTCCTCCTCGAAGTCCCAGCGGGCGCGGCCCTGGCTCAGCCCCAGGCCCGCCGCGTACGCGTTGACGACGAGCGAGGAGGCCACCATCGGGTTCTGGCCCGGGTGGCCGGGCGCCGAGATGCCGTACTCGGTCTCGATGCCCGCGACCCGGCTGACGCTCATGGTGCCAGCGTAGGCGGCCTTACCCGCCCGCCGGGCGCTACAGGTACTGGCCGGTGTTGGCGACGGTGTCGATGGAACGGCCGGCCTCGTTGCCCTTGGCCCCGGAGATCAGCGTCCGGATGTAGACGATCCGCTCGCCCTTCTTGCCCGAGATCCGCGCCCAGTCGTCGGGGTTGGTCGTGTTGGGCAGGTCCTCGTTCTCCTTGAACTCATCGACGCATGCGGCCAGCAGGTGGGTGAGCCGCAGCCCCTTCGCCCCACCCGCGGAGCCCGCGTCCAGGAAGTCCTTGATCGCCATCTTCTTCGCCCGGTCGACGATGTTCTGGATCATGGCGCCGGAGTTGAAGTCCTTGAAGTACAGGACCTCCTTGTCCCCGTTGGCGTACGTGACCTCCAGGAAGCGGTTCTCGTCGGTCTCGGTGTACATCCGCTCGACGGTGCGCTGGATCATCTCCAGCACGGTCTCGGCGCGGTTGCCGCCGTGCAGCGCGAGGTCGTCGGCGTGTAGCGGCAGGTCCTCGGTGATGTAGATGGCGAAGATGTCGCGCGCCGACTCCGCGTCCGGGCGCTCGATCTTGATCTTCACATCGAGCCGGCCGGGCCGCAGGATCGCCGGGTCGATCATGTCCTCGCGGTTGGAGGCCCCGATCACGATGACGTTCTCCAGCCCCTCCACCCCGTCGATCTCGCTGAGCAGCTGCGGCACGATCGTGGTCTCGACGTCGGAGGACACCCCCGATCCGCGGGTACGGAAGATCGAGTCCATCTCGTCGAAGAACACGATCACCGGAGTGCCGTCGGAGGCCTTCTCCCGGGCGCGCTGGAAGATCAGCCGGATATGCCGCTCGGTCTCCCCCACGTACTTGTTCAGCAGCTCGGGGCCCTTGATGTTGAGGAAGTACGCCCGGCCGTCGGGCTTCCCGGTCACCTGGGCGACCTTCTTGGCGAGCGAGTTGGCGACCGCCTTGGCGATCAGTGTCTTGCCGCAGCCGGGCGGGCCGTAGAGCAGGACGCCCTTGGGTGGGCGCAGCTTGTGCTCGGCGAACAGCTCCGCGTGCAGGTACGGCAGCTCCACCGCGTCCCGGATCGCCTCGATCTGCTCGCTCAGGCCGCCGATCTGCGTGTAGTCGATGTCGGGGACCTCCTCGAGCACGAGTTCCTCGACCTCGGACTTCGGGATCCGCTCGTACGCCCAGTTGGACCGCGACTCGATCAGCAGCGAGTCGCCCGCCTTGAGCGGCGTGTCCACCAGCGAGTCGGCGAGGTGCACCACCCGCTCCTCGTCGGTGTGGTTGAGCACCAGGGCCCGGTCGCCGTCGGCGAGGATCTCCTTGAGCATCACCACGTCACCGACCGTCTCGAAGGCCAGCGCCGCGACCACGTTCATCGCCTCGTTGAGCATGACCTCCTGTCCCCGCCGGAGGTCGGTCACCTCGACGGCCGGGGAGACGGCGACCCGCAGCTTGCGGCCGCCGGTGAAGATGTCGACCGTCCCCTCGTCGTGACGGTTCAGGAAGACGCCGTAGCCCGACGGCGGCTGGGCGAGGCGGTCGACCTCCTCCTTGAGCGCGATGATCTGGTCGCGCGCCTCGCGCAGCGTGGCCGTTAGCC
The DNA here is from genome assembly GCA_964245825.1 of uncultured bacterium. Taxonomy (GTDB): domain Bacteria; phylum Actinomycetota; class Actinomycetes; order Mycobacteriales; family CAJCIY01; genus CAJCIY01. The sequence goes on from CAXTNT010000020.1 coordinate 36,978, forward strand.
GCTCGTTCTGGGTGCTGACCTGCGAGAGCCGCCCCTGCGCGTCGGCGAGCCGCTCCTCGAGCCCGCGCAGGCTCCGCGGGCTGTCCGCCAGCCGGCGACGGAGGACGCCGACCTCTTCCTGCAGGAACGACACCTGGGCGTGCAGATCGGCGATCTCGCGTTCGGCTCTGCTGCGCTTCTGCGTGCTGTCCTCGGTCACGGGCCCTCCGATCGCTGGGTACGGCACCTGCAGCTGCTCGCCTCGTCGCGGTCGCCTCGACCCTACCCTCGGTGTGTCCGGGCGGTCCGGTAAGCGGGCCGGCTCGGCTGCTCGTAGCATCGGGGGGTGTCGAGCACCCAAGACGGACCGTTCGAGGTGCGGGTCGACCAGAGCCTGTGCACCGGCGACGGCCTCTGCGTGCAGTACGCACCCGAGGTGTTCGAGTTCGACGTGGACGGGCTGGCGTATGTGAAGGACGCCGCCGGGCAGCTGCAGCTCGCCGACGGCGCCCGGGTCTCCGTCCCCAGCGCGCTGATGCTGGAGGTCGTGGACGCGGCCGGCGAATGCCCCGGGGAGTGCATCCACGTGACCCGCGCCGGCAGTCACGACCCGGTGGCTGGCCCCGGCGCCTGACCGCCGCCGCACTCAGCCACGACCCAACGGTCGGCCCGGCGCCTGACCGCGCGCGCTCACTTTCCTTCCCGGCCAGTCGACCTGCCCTCCCTCCGCGGAGCTGTCGAGATGTGGGAAATGTTCGTACGGGGCGGCGTGTCGCGGTGAACACG
>CAXTNT010000021.1:0-32987 GCA_964245825.1 uncultured bacterium
CACGGCGGCGGTGCGTTCAGCGGCAAGGACCCGTCCAAGGTCGACCGCTCCGCCGCGTACGCGATGCGCTGGGTCGCCAAGAACGTGGTGGCCGCCGGGCTCGCGACCCGCTGCGAGGTGCAGGTCGCCTACGCGATCGGCAAGGCGCAGCCGGTCGGCCTGTTCGTGGAGACCTTCGGCACCGGCCGCCTCGACGACGCCGCCATCCAGGACGCGGTGCTGGCCGTGTTCGACCTGCGTCCGGCGGCGATCATCCGCGACCTCGACCTGAAGCGGCCGATCTACGCGCAGACCGCGGCGTACGGCCACTTCGGCCGGACCGAGCTGGACTTCACCTGGGAGTCGACCTCCCGCGCCGACGCACTGCGGTCCGCCGCAGGCGTCTGATCCCGCTCCCGCCAGCCGCCGGGTGAGCACCCGGCCGGCCCCGGATCCGGCGCCCGAGCTGCCCGTGGCACGGGTGGCGGTCGACACCCCGCTGCCGCACCTGGACCGCCCGTTCGACTACCTCGTCGGCGCGGCCGACGACGCCGCCTGTACGCCGGGCGTCCGCGTCCGGGTCCGCTTCGCCGGCCGGCTGGTCGGTGGCTTCGTCCTCGAACGGGTGGCCCGCTCCGAGCACCGGCCCGCACCGCTGACGCTGGTCTCGCCGGAGGTGGTCCTGTCGCCGCAGGTCGCCGGCCTGGCCCGCGCGGTGGCCGACCGGTACGCCGGCTCGCTGACCGACGTGCTGCGCCTCGCCGTACCCCCGCGGCATGCCCGGGCCGAAGCGAGCGCCCCGTGGCCGGTGCCTGCGCCGCAGCCGTTCGCCCCGGACGCCCTGGCCGCGTACGAGGGGGGGAGCTACCTGACCGCGCTGGCCGCGGGGGGCTCCCCGCGCGCCGTCTGGTCGGCGCTGCCCGGTGCGCCGTGGCCGGTGATCGCCGCCGCGGTGCGGGCGTGCGCCGCCTCCGGCCGCGGCGCGCTGGTCCTGGTTCCCGACAGCCGCGACGTGACCCGGCTGACCGCGGCGCTGCCAGAGTCCCTGACCCTGCAGGCCGGCGAGGGGACGGCGCCGCGGTACCGGCGGTTCCTCGCCGTGGCCCGCGGCAGCGCGCGGATCGTCGTGGGCACCCGCGGCGCGGCGCTGGCCCCGGTGGCCGACCTCGGGCTGGTGGTGGTCTGGGACGACGGCGACGACCTGCACGCCGAGCCGCGGGCCCCGTACCCGCACACGCGCGAGGTCGCCCTGCTGCGCTGCGTCCGCGAGGGTGCCGGCCTGCTGCTGGGTGGTCACGCCGTCACCGCCGAGGGTGCGTCGCTGCTCGACTCGGGCTGGGCGCGGGCGCTCCGCGCCTCCCGCGAGGTCGTCCGCGCGGTCGCCCCGCGGGTCGTCGCGGCGGGCTCGGACGCCGAGGTGGCCCGGGACGAGGCGGCGCGCACCGCCCGCCTGCCGACCCTGGCCTGGCGCACCGCCGGCGACGCCCTGCGCACCGGTCCCGTGCTGGTGCAGGTGCCCCGGCGGGGGTACGTGCCGGGGCTGGCCTGCGCCCGCTGCCGCACCCCCGCCCGCTGCGGGCACTGCGGCGGCCCGCTCGGGCTGCCGTCGGCCGGCGCCGTCCCGGCCTGCCGGTGGTGCGGCCGGCCCGCCGCCGACTGGCGCTGCGGGGCCTGCGACCACGCCCGGCTGCGGGCGGGCGCCGTGGGGGAGCGGCGGACCGCGGAGGAGCTCGGCCGCGCCTTCCCCGGGGTGCCCGTCCGGACCTCCGGCGGTGAGACCGTGCTCGACAGCGTCCCGGCCGAGCCGGCGATCGTGGTGGCGACCCCGGGCGCCGAGCCGGCCGCCCGCGACGGGTTCGCCGCGGTGCTCCTGCTCGATGCGTGGACGCTGCTGGGCCGCCCCGACCTGCGCGCCGGCGAGGAGGCCCTCCGGCGTTGGCTCAACGCCGCCGCTCTCGCGGCACCGCAGGCGCCGGTCGTGATCGTGGCGGACGCCGGGCTCGCGCCCGTACAGGCGCTGGTGCGGTGGGACCCGGCCTGGTACGCGGCCCGCGAGCTGGCCGAGCGGACCGCGCTCGGCTTCCCGCCGGCGGTGCGGCTCGTTGCGCTCGACGGGCCGCCGGCGGCGGTCGCCGCGCTGCTCGACCACGCCGTGCTGCCGGCGTCCGCGGAGGTCCTCGGGCCGGTGCCGACAGCCGACGGCGAGCGGATGCTCGTCCGCACGCCACGGGCAGACGGCGCCGCGCTGGCGGCGGCGCTGCACGCCGCGGCGGCCGTGCGCAGCGCCCGCAAGGAGCCCGGGGCCGTGCGCATCCAGGTCGACCCGGCCGCCCTGGGCTGACGGGTCGCCCTGATCCCCTGCGAGGATCGAGGCGTGCGACTGGTGTTCGCCGGGACCCCGGCCGCGGCGGTGCCCGCCCTGACGGCCCTGCTGGCGTCCGCGCACGAGGTGGTCGCGGTGCTGACCCGGCCCGATGCGCCCGCCGGCCGCGGCCGCGGCCTCGCGCCGAGCCCGATCAAGGAGCTGGCCGGCGCCCACGGCGTCCGGGTCCTGACGCCGGCCCGACCCCGGGACGCCCTCGCTGAGCTCCGCGAGATCGGTCCCGACTGCTGCCCCGTGGTCGCGTACGGCGCGCTGCTGCCCGCCGACGTGCTCGCCGTGCCACCCGCCGGCTGGGTCAACCTGCACTTCTCGCTGCTGCCGGCCTACCGCGGGGCCGCGCCGGTGCAGCACGCCGTCTGGCACGGCGAGCAGCTCACCGGCGCGACCACCTTCGTCCTGGACGAGGGCATGGACACCGGCCCGGTGCTCGGGACGCTGACCGAGCCGATCGGCCGCCAGGACACCGCCGGTGACCTGCTGGGGCGGCTGGCCGCCGCGGGGGCGAGCCTGCTCACCGCGACGCTCGACGCGCTCGCCACGGGTGACCTACGTGCCGAGCCGCAGCCCACCGACGGCATCTCGTACGCGCCCAAGATCACCGTCGCGGACGCGCGGGTCGACTGGACCCAGCCGGCGTTCGCGGTGGACCGGCAGGTGCGGGCGTGCACGCCCGCACCGGGGGCCTGGACGACGCTGCGCGAGCAGCGGCTGAAGCTCGGCCCGGTGCGGCTGCTGCCGACGGGCGACCTCGCGCCGGGCGTTCTGGCCGATGGCGCGGTCGGCACCGGGGCCGGCGATGTCGCGCTCGGCTGGGTCCAGCCCGCGGGCAAGGGCAGGCTCGAGGCGTCGGCGTGGCTCCGCGGCGCCCGGCTCGAGCCGGGAGAGGCCTTCCGGTGAGCCGCAGGCCAGCCGGCACCGACCCCGCCGGGCCCGCCCACGCGTCGGCCCGCCGCGTGGCGCTCGACCTGCTCGTCGCGGTCGAGACCCAGGGGGCGTACGCCAACCTCTACCTGCCGCGGCTGCTGGGTGCCGCGCACCTGCCGGAGCGGGACCGGGCCTTCGCCACCGAGCTGGGCTACGGGGCCCTGCGCGCCCAGGGGAGCCTCGACGCGCTGGTCTCGCGCGACGCGTCCCGGCCGCTGGCGATGCTCGAGCCAGAGGTACGGGCCGCGCTGCGCCTCGGGGCGTACCAGCTGTGGGTGCTGCGGACCCCGCCGCACGCGGCCGTCAGCGAAACGGTCGGGCTGGTGGCGCCCCGCGCGCGCGGCTTCGTCAACGCCGTGCTCCGCCGTACCGCGGACCGGTGCCGCACCGCCGACCCGCTCGGCCTGGCCGGGCTCGAGCCGCGGGACGCCTTCGCGCTGGAGCACGCCCACCCGCGGTGGATCGTCGACGCGTTCGCGGCGGCGCTGGGTGGTGACCTCGCCGAGACCGGCCGGGCGCTCGCCGCCGACTCCGCGCGCCCGCCCGTGCACCTGCTCGCCGTCCCCGGCCGGATGAGCCGGGACGAGCTGGTGGTGGAGAGCGGCGGCCTGCCCGGTCGTCACTCGCCCTACGCGGTGATCCTGCCGCACGGCAACCCCGAGGCCCTGCTGTCGGTACGCCGGGGCGCGGCCCGTGTACAGGACGAGGGCAGCCAGCTGTGCGCCCTGGCGCTGCACCGGGCGCTGCCCGACCCGATCCCCCGGCACTTCGCGGACGTACCGGGTGGCCCCGTCGACCGCGGGACCGCGGCCTCGCTGCTGGCCGACGAGCCGGTGCTGGAGCGGATCGTCGACCTCACCGCCGGTCCCGGCGGCAAGGCCGCGCTGCTGGCCGGCCTGGGCGGTCCCCGTCGTCAGGTGGTCGCCCTGGAACTGCACGAGCACCGGGCGCGCCTGGTCCGCGACTCGGGCGTCCGCGCCGTGGTCAGCGCCGACGGACGGCGGCCGCCGTTGGCTCCCGGCCGCGCCGACGGCGTCCTGCTGGACGCACCGTGCAGCGGGCTGGGCGCGCTGCGGCGCCGGCCCGAGGCGCGCTGGCGCCGGCAGCCCGAGGACATCGCCGGGCTCGTCTCGCTGCAGCAGGCCCTGCTGACCGCGGCCGCCGGCCTGGTCCGCCCGGGCGGGGTCCTGGCGTACGTGGTCTGCTCGCCGCACCTCGACGAGGCGGTCGCCGAGCCGCCGCCGGGGTTCGCCGTCCTCGACGTGCCAGGGCTGCTCGGGCTGGGCGTCGACGCGCAGGCACCGGAGGACCCGCGGCGGCTGCAGCTGTGGCCGCACCGGCACGGCACCGACGCGATGAGCGCCACGCTCTGGCGGCGCCGGGCCTGAGCCCGCCGGTAGCCTCGGTCGGGTGCGCGAGATGCGGATCGCCCCGAGCATCCTGGCGGCGGACTTCGCCCGGCTCGCGGACGAGGCTGCCCGCGTACGCGGCGCCGACTGGCTGCACGTCGACGTGATGGACCAGCACTTCGTGCCGAACCTGACCCTGGGACTGCCCGTGGTCGAGGCCCTCGCCCGGGCCACCGACCTGCCACTCGACTGCCACCTCATGATCACCGACCCCGACCACTGGGCGCCGCGGTATGCCGAGGCGGGCGCCCGGTCGGTCACCGTGCATGCCGAGGCCGCCGCCGACATCCCGGGCTGCGCGCGCGACATCAGGGCAGTCGGGGCGCGCGCCGGGCTCGCCCTGAAGCCGGGCACGCCGCTGTCGGCGGTGACAGGGCACCTCGACGCCTTCGACCTGCTGCTGGTGATGACCGTGGAGCCCGGCTTCGGCGGCCAGTCCTTCCTGGTCGACCAGCTCGCGAAGGTCCGCGCCGCCCGGGCCGAACTCGACCGCCGCGGCCTCCAGCTGTGGGTGCAGGTCGACGGCGGGGTCGGCGCCGACACGATCGCGGCCTGTGCGGAGGCGGGCGCCGACATGTTCGTCGCCGGCTCCGCCGTCTACGGCGCGGACGATCCGGCCCACGCGGTCGAGGCCCTGCGGGCGACCGCCGTCGCCGCCTGCCGCCACTGACGGGGCCCGTCCGCGGCCGCGTGGCACGATGGCGGCAGCACGTACGACACACGCGCGCTCCGGGGTCGGTGCAAGTCCGAACCGGCGGTGACAGTCCGCGACCCGGCCGCAGCCAGCGGCCGGTTGACCTGGTGGAACTCCGGGACCGACGGTGAGAGTCCGGATGGGAGGAGCCGCGCGGGCCCCCGCGCAGCCCTGCGCGGGCTCCGCGCCGCGCCCGCCCCGGTCCGCGCCCGAGCTGGGCGGAGGTGGCCGGTGGAGGCGATCGAGGAGCCGGCCCGCCGCCATCTCGCCGAGCGCGCGGCCATGCGTACCGCACTCGGCCTTGCCCGCGCCGGCCTCGGCTCGACCCTCGGCAACCCGTGTGTCGGCGCGGTGATCCTCGACGCCGACCTGCGAGCGGTCGGGGCCGGCCGCACGGAGCCGTATGGCGCGGGTGCCGGCAGGCACGCCGAGGTGGTCGCCCTGGCTCAGGCAGGTCCGCGCGCCCGCGGCGGCACCGCCGTGTCCACCCTCGAGCCCTGCGCGGCGGCCGGGCGGACCGGCGCCTGCACCGATGCCCTCGCCGCGGCCGGCGTCGCGCGGGTCGTCTTCGCCGCCCAGGACCCGCTCCCTCCGTACGCCGGGGGTGAGAAGGCCCTGCGGCGCCACGGGATCGCCGTCGTGAGCGGCCTGATGGCCGCCGAGGCGCGCGAGGTGCACGGCCCCTGGCTGACCGCCGTGACGCGGGGCACGCCGTACGTGACGCTGAAGCTCGCCGGGACCCTCGATGGACGGGCGGCCGCTTCGGACGGCAGCAGCCGCTGGATCACCGGCCCCGGGGCCCGCGCGGACGCGCATCGGCTGCGCGGTGAGGTCGGCGCGATCGTCGTCGGGTCCGGCACGGTGCTGGCCGACGACCCGGCGCTCACGGTCCGCGGCACGGCGGAGCCGCGGACGCCGCTGCGGGTCGTGCTCGACCGCCGGAGCCGGGTGCCGGCCACCGCCCGGGTGCTGGACGGCGCCGCGCCGACCGAGGTCACCGACCTGCCGCTGGCGGCTCTGCTCCAGTCGCTGTACGCCCGGGAGGTCCGGCACGTGCTGGTCGAGGGGGGGCCGACCGTGGCGGGCGCCTTCCTGGCCGCCGGGCTGGTCGACGAGGTCGTCGCGTACCTGGCCCCGGCGGTGCTGGGCGCCGGCAGTGGCGTCGTCGAGACCGGGGCATTCCCGGGCATCGGCGAGGCGTTGCGCCTGCAGACGACCGACGTGCGCATGCTGGGCGGCGACGTCCGGATCACCGCGCGGGCCGGAGAGGAGCGCTAGATGTTCACCGGCATCGTGGCCGAGATCGGCGAGGTGGTCGGTCTCGACGACGTCGGAGACGCGGCGGTCCTCACCCTGCGGCTGCCGGCGGACCTCGTCGAGGACGCGCGGCGGGGCGACTCGTACGCGGTCGACGGGGTGTGCCTGACCGCCACCGGCTACACCGAGGTCGAGGGGGTGGCCGAGGTCCGTTATGACGTGATGGGCGAGACCCTGCGGCGCTCCGCCCTCGGCGCGCTGGCACCCGGCTCGGCGGTCAACGTCGAGCGGCCGGTTCGTCTATCCGACCGGCTCGGCGGACACCTCGTCCAGGGCCACGTGGACGCGGTCGGTGTCGTCACGGCGCGTCGGCCCTCCGAGCACTGGGACACCGTGACCATCAGCCTGCCCGCCGACATCGCCCGCTACGTCGTGACCAAGGGCTCGATCACCGTGTCGGGCACCTCGCTCACGGTGGCCCGCGTCGGCGCCGACGACTTCGACGTGTGCCTGATCCCCGAGACGCTGGCTCGCACCACCCTCGGTGGTGCGGCGCCCGGCACGAGGCTGAACCTGGAGGTGGACGTGATCGCCAAGTACGTCGAGAGCCTGCTGGCGGCGCGCCCGTGAGCGCGCTGGTGTCCGAACCACGGCTCGACCTCGTCGAGCGCGCCATCGCCGAGGTGAAGGCGGGCCGGGCGGTCGTCGTCGTCGACGACGAGGACCGGGAGAACGAGGGCGACCTGATCTTCGCCGCCGAGTGCGCGACGCCGGACCTGTTGGCCTTCATGGTCCGCTACACGTCCGGGTACGTGTGCGTCCCCCTCGAGGGGGACGACTGCGATCGGCTCGACCTGCCGCCGATGTTCCACACCAACCAGGACAAGCGCGGCACCGCGTACACGGTCACCGTCGATGCCCGCGAAGGGGTCAGCACCGGGATCAGCGCCACCGACCGGGCGCGCACCATCCGCTTGCTGGCCGCCGCCGACTCCAACGCCGCCGACTTCACCCGCCCGGGCCACGTCGTCCCGCTGCGGGCGAAGGAGGGCGGCGTGCTGCGCCGGCCCGGGCACACCGAGGCGGCCGTCGACCTGGCCCGACTCGCCGGGCTCCGGCCGGCCGGGGTGCTCTGCGAGATCGTGTCCCAGAAGGACAACGGCGACATGGCGCGGCTGGAGGAGCTGGAGGTCTTTGCGGCCGAGCACGAGCTGGTGCTCATCACCATCGCCGACCTGATCGCCTACCGCCGCCGCTTCGAGTCACAGGTCCAGGCGATCGCTGAGGCCATTATCCCCACCGCCCACGGCGCGTTCCGGGCGGTGGGCTATCGCTCGACGCTGGACGGCAAGGACCACATCGCCCTCGTCCGGGGTGAGATCGGCGCGGGGGAACGCGTCCTGGTCCGGGTGCACTCGGAGTGTCTGACGGGCGACGTGTTCGGCTCCCGCCGCTGTGACTGCGGTCCGCAGCTGGACGCGGCGCTGGCCGCGGTCGCCGCCGAGGGCCGCGGGGTCGTGCTCTACGTCCGCGGGCACGAGGGCCGCGGGATCGGGCTCCTGCACAAGCTGCAGGCCTATCAGCTGCAGGACGCCGGCGCCGACACCGTCGACGCCAACCTGGACCTCGGGCTGCCGGCGGACGCGCGCGACTACGGGGTGGGCGCCCAGATCCTCGTCGACCTGGGCGTGCGGTCGATGCGGTTGCTGACCAACAACCCCGCCAAGCGCGCCGGCCTGCAGGGGTACGGCCTGGAGATCGTGGGCCGGGTGCCGCTGCCGGTGCACGCCACCGCGGAGAACCTGCGTTACCTGACCACCAAGCGCGACCGGATGGGCCATGACCTGCCGGGCCTGCCGGCCATGTTCTCGGCGCCGGATGCTGCGGCCGGCAGCGACGAGCAGTGAGCGGTCACGGCGCGCCACCGGCGCCGGAGCTGGACGCCACCGGCCTGCGGGTGGCGATCGTCGCGTCCCGGTGGTACGGCGAGGTGACCGACTCGATGCTGGACTGGGCGACGACCACATGCGCCGATGCCGGCACCACCCCCGACGTCGTCCGGGTGCCAGGCGCGTTCGAGCTCCCGGTCGTCGCGGCCCGGCTCGCCCGCGACCACGACGCGGTCGTTGCGCTCGGCCTGGTCGTGCGCGGGGGCACGCCGCACTTCGAGTATGTGTGCGCCGCAGCGACGGACGGGCTCGCGCGGGTCGCCCTGGACTCCGGTGTCCCGATCGGCTTCGGCCTGTTGACCTGCGACACCATGGAGCAGGCGCTCGACCGGGCGGGCCTGCCGCACAGCCGGGAGAACAAGGGCCAGGAGGCCGCGCTCGCCGCGCTGGAGACCTCGCTGCTGTTGCGCGGTCTGTGACCGGCGCCAAGTACGACACCCTCGGGGTCGGCTACGCCGCCCGGCGGCGTCCCGACCCTCGGATCGCCGCGCAGATCTTCGCGGCCCTCGGCGGCGGGACGGTCGTGAACGTGGGAGCCGGCCCCGGCTCGTACGAGCCGGCCTCCACCCTGGCCGCCGTCGAGCCGTCCGCCGTGATGCTCGCCCAGCGGCCACCGGGCTCGGCACCCGCCGTCCAGGCGGTCGCCGAGGCGCTGCCGCTGGCGGACGCCTGCGCCGACGCCGGTCTCGCCTCGTTGACCGTGCACCACTGGACCGACCCCGCGGGTGGTCTCGACGAGCTGGTCCGGGTGGCCCCGGCGCGGACGGTCGTCCTCTGCTGGGATCGCGCCGAGACCGCGCGGTACTGGCTGTTCCGCGACTACCTGCCGGAGATCATCGAACGGGAGGCCGGGCTGCCCGACTCCCGGTGGATCACGGCAGCCCTCGCCGAGCGCGGCCGGTCGGTCCGCGCCGCGGCGGTGCCCGTACCGCGCGACTGCGCGGACGGGACCGCTGCGGCCTACTGGGCCCGGCCGACGGCGTACCTGGACGCCTCGATCAACGCGGCGATGTCGGGGGTCGCGCAGCTAGAACCGGAGATCCGCGACCGAGGGCTCTCCCACCTGCGGGCCGACCTCGCCGACGGCAGCTGGCACCGTCGGCACGGCGACCTGCTGGGGCTGGCCGAGCTCGACGTCGGCTTCCGCCTGCTCGTCGCGACCCGGGACTGACGGGGCGCTCACCCGGGCAGGGTGGCCTCGGCCGTCTCGGCGACGCTGTGCGCCAGCACCGCGGGCAGCCCGCCGCGGACCAGGGCCGCCCGCTGCCGGGCGGCCGAGCCACCGCTGTCCAGGGTGGCGGCGACCTGGTTCCGTACCACGTCGCGATCACCGGCCGCCGCGAGGCCGTCCTCGACGTACGCGAGCAATGACTGCAGCACCGTGCGGGCCGGCACCGGGCGGGCCGAATGCGGGTCGAGCAGGTCGCCGCCCAGCCCGAAGCGCGCGGCCTGCCAGCGTGCGGCCCGGAGGGTCTCGATCCGCAGGTCCGGCCGGGGTTCGGCACGTGCGTGCTCGCGCAGACACGTCCAGACGAGTGCCCGGCAGAGCCCCGCCAGCATCACGGCCTCCGCGGCCGTCGCCGCCGCGTCGCAGATCCGCACCTCCACGGTGGGGTAGCGCGCGGACGGACGCACGTCGAAGTAGATCATCCCGGGGTCGGTGATCACGCCGCTGGCGACGAGCGTCTCGACGCAATCCGCGTATGCCGCCGCCGAGCCGAACGTCTGGGTGACCCCCGCCGTCGGCCACCGATCCCAGACCTGCGTCCGGTACGAGGCGAAGCCGGTGTCACGGCCGGCCCACAGCGGCGAGCTCGCCGACAGCGCCAGCAGCGCCGGCAGCCACGGCCGAATGCGGTCGACGACACTGACCGCCGCCTCCGGGTCGGGGACCCCCACCTGGGTCTGGAAGCCGCAGATGAGCTGGGCGCCCGCGGTGTGCCCATACAGCTCGGCCATCCGCCGGTAGCGGGGATGCGGGGTGACCTCCGCGTCGCCGGTGTCGGGCACCGGGGCGACACCCGCCGACACCAGCACGAGGCCGCGGTCGGCGGCGGCGTCGGCGGTGGTCCGCCGCAGTCGGACGAGGTGGGTGCCCAACTCCGCGAGTCTCGTGCAGACCGGCGTACCGGACTCGACCATCGACTGCTGAAGCTCGGTCTGGATCTGCTCGGCGTCGGACTCGGCGAGCTGCTGGCGGGTGGCGGCAACCACGGACGGCCCGGCGGGGGCCAGCAGGCCGGTACGCGGGTCGACGAGGTGGAACTCCTCCTCGGCGCCCACGGTGAGCCGGTCCGGCGTCGTGGGGGCCACCCGACGACGGTAGGGCGCGTAGCCGGCCCGCGCCCCGTCGCGGCCGGAAGGTTCACAGCATCGAAACAACCGCCCGGCAGTGGCGGGGGATCAGCGCCCGGCGGCCGACGGCTGCGGCCCGAACCGGGCGGCGCTGCGGGCCCGGGCCTTCGCCGTCTCCACCGCCCGGTCGCGCGGCGGGGCCGCGATCACGAGCTCGTCGAGCAGCTGCTCGGTGAGGTGCGCGATCCCGTGCACGGCGCGCTCGAACGCGTCGCGGTTCGCGGCCGAGGGGGCCGCCGTCCCGCTGACCTTGCGGACGTACTGCAGGGCTGCGGCCGCCACCTCGTCCCCGGTCGCGGGCGGCTCGAAGTTGGACAGGACACGGATGTTCCGGCACATGGCTGTGACGGTGTCACGCGCGGGCGGCGGAGACCAGTCCGGTGTGGCCGACCTCCCGTAGGCTCCCGCCGTCGGTCCACAACCCTGCGAGGTCGCTGGTGCTCTCCCTGGTGCTCCCGAAGGGCTCCCTCGAGCGACAGGTCCTGGACCTGTTCTCCGCCGCCGACCTCGGGGTCGTCCGGGGCAGTGACCGCGACTACCACGCGAGCATCGACGACCCCAACATCGAGCGGGTGCGCTTCCTGCGCCCGCAGGAGATCCCGACCTTCGTGGAACAGGGCATTTTCGACCTCGGCATCGCGGGCCGGGACTGGGTGGGGGAGACCGGTGCCGACGTCGTCGGGCTGGGTGAGCTCGGCGGCGGCCGGGCCACCGACGACCCGGTCCGGGTGGTCCTCGCGGTGGCCGCGGCCGCGCCGTGGCAGACGGTCGAGGAGCTGCCCGACGGCGTCCGCGTCTCCACCGAGATGCCGAACCTCACGGCCCGGTTCCTGACCGCGCACGGCGTTTCGGCCCGGGTGTTCCCCAGCGCCGGCGCCACCGAGGCCAAGATCCCCGACATCGTCGACGCGATCGTCGACCTCACCGAGACGGGCTCCTCGCTGCGCAAGGCGGGGCTGCGCATCCTCGCCACCCTGCTCACCAGCCGGACCGAGCTGATCGCCAACCGGGAGGCGTACGCGGACCCGGCCAAGCGGGCCGCCATGGCCGACGTCAGCCTGCTGCTCCAGGGTGCGCTGCGGGCGCGGGGGCAGGTGCTGCTCAAACTGAACGTCGCGGCGGCCGACCTGGACGCGGTGCTGGCCGTGCTGCCGTCGCTCGGCTCACCGACCGTGATGCCGCTGGCCGACGCGAACCGCCGCGCGGTCGAGTCGGTGGTGCCCAGGCGGGGGGTGAACACGTTGATCCCGGCGCTGAAGACGGCGGGAGCCAGCGACATCCTCGAGCTGCCGATCCGCAAGATCGTCGAGTGAGGGCGCCGCTCGGCGCGGCCACGGCGGCCGGGCTGGGCATCGTCGGCGGCGGCCTGCTGGTCACCCAGAGCCGGGTCAACGGCCGGCTCACCGACGTGCTCGCCCCGGGCGGGGCAGCGCTGCCGACCGCCCTCGTCTCACTCGTGGTGGGCGGTCTGGCCACCGGCACGGTGCTGCTCGCCGGCGGATCCGCGCGGCGGGTCCGGCAGCGACTGCACGCCGAGCGCCCACCGTGGTGGGGCTTCTGCGGCGGGATCGGCGGCGCGGCCCTGGTCACCATGTCCGCGGTCGCCGTACCCGAGATCGGGGTGGCGTTGACCAGCGTCTTCGTCGTCGTCGGGCAGACCGCCGGCGCGCTGGTCGCGGATCGCGTCGGGCTCGGCCCCAGCGGTCGGCACGCGCTGTCGCCGGCCCGGCTCGCCGGCGCCGTGCTGGCCGTGCTGGCCCTCGCCCTCGGGGCGTCCGGCCGCGCCGGCTCCGCCCAGCTGCGCCCGGCCGTGGTGGTCGGCGTCGTGCTGGCCGGCGTCCTGGTGGCCGGGCAGCAGGCCCTCAACGGCCGGCTGGTGCGGCACAGCGGGTCGGCCTCGTACGCGGCGACCGTCTCCTTCGCGGGGGCGTCGCTGGTCGTGCTGGTGCTCACCTTGGCCGCCGCCGGGCTGGGCCGGTTGCCGCACCTGCTCACCGGCGGGCCGCCCTGGGTGTGGATCGGTGGCCTCGGTGGGGCCACGTACATCAGCCTGTCGGCCCTGGCCGTGCCCGTGCTGGGCGTGCTCCGGCTCTCGCTGGCCAGCGTGGCCGGCCAGCTCGCCGCCGGCCTCGCCCTCGACCTCGCGGTGCCGACCGCGGGCACCGACGTGACGGCGGGGACGTACGCCGCGATCGGACTGACCCTGGCCGGGCTGCTGGTCTCCGGCTCCGCGGGTCGGGGCCGGCGCCCGGACGGTTCGGGACTGCTACCCTGACCACGACCACCAGTGCGCGGTGCTCCGGCTCCGCGCAGTGGGCCAAGCGGGCAGCAGAGCGTGCTCCCCACCCGTGTCGCCGGCAGGCGGGCGGGTCCGGTCAGCACGAGGCGCCCAGGTGGGCTGCCCGTGCCGATCCGGTGTGCCGTGCGGCAGGTCTCCGTCCAGACCAGTCCCCACCGGAGGCGACACATCACCAACGAGCTGCGCATCAACGACCGAATCCGCGTCCCCGAGGTCCGTCTCGTCGGCAGCGCCGGTGAGCAGATCGGCATCGTCGCGATCGGCGACGCCATCCGCCGCGCCGAGGACGAGGACCTCGACCTCGTCGAGGTCGCGCCGACCGCCCGCCCACCCGTCTGCAAGATCATGGACTACGGCAAGTTCCGGTACGAGTCCGCGCAGAAGGCCCGGGAGGCCCGCCGCAACCAGACCTTGACGGTGATCAAGGAGATGAAGCTCCGCCCGAAGATCGACCCGCACGACTACGCGACCAAGAAGGGTCACGTCGTGCGGTTCCTGAAGGCGGGGGACAAAGTCAAGATCACGATCATGTTCCGCGGCCGGGAGCAGTCCCGGCCCGAGCTGGGCTACCGGCTGCTGGAGAAGCTGGCCGGCGAGGTCGCCGAGCTCGGCGTCGTCGAGGCCGCGCCCAAGCAGGACGGTCGGAACATGACCATGGTCATCGCGCCGCACAAGACGCCCCCGAAGGGTGGGCCTCGCCTGGAGCGGCCGGACGAGCCTGTCGAGACCAGCGAGCCCGCCGGCGCACCCGCCGGCTGACCCGCGCGAGCAGACCCGGTCGCCCTCGCGACCGGGCCGGACGAGAGAAGGACGAGCATGCCGAAGAACAAGACGCACTCCGGTGCCAAGAAGCGCTTCCGGGTCACCGGCACCGGCAAGCTGGTGTCTCAGCGCTCCAACCGGTACCACATGGCCGAGCACAAGTCCTCGACCCGGATGCGCCGTCTGGGCGGCACCACGACGGTCGCCAAGGCCAACCTCAAGACCGTCAAGCGCCTGCTCGGCCGCTGACTCTCGTCCCTACCCGTCCCAGGAGACCGATCACCCATGGCACGCGTGAAACGGGCTGTCAACGCCCACAAGAAGCGCCGCACGACCCTCGAGCTCGCCTCGGGCTACCGCGGCCAGCGCTCCAGGCTGTACCGCAAGGCCAAGGAGCAGGTCCTGCACTCGATGGCCTACTCCTACCGCGACCGGCGGGCCCGCAAGGGCGACTTCCGGCAGCTGTGGATCCAGCGGATCAACGCGGCGTCGCGGGCCAACGGCCTCACGTACAACCGGCTCATCCAGGGCCTGAAGCTCGCCGAGGTCGAGGTCGACCGCAAGGCGCTCGCCGATCTCGCGGTCACCGACGCGCCGGCCTTCGCCGCGATCGTCGAGGTGGCCAAGAAGGCGCTCGTCGACGCCGGCGCAACCAGCCCCGCGGCCTGACCCGACCGTCGCGACCCGGCGTGGCTGCCGATGGCGGAGCGCCGCGGGGCAGCGGCGGCGTCGCGGCCGCTCGCCGGCTGCTCCGCGCGGCCGTTCGCCGCGCGGAGGGGCGGTTCCTGGTCGAGGGTCCGCAGGCCGTCGCCGCGGCAGCCGCGGCCGGGGTGCTGCTGGAGGCGTACGCGACGGCCGAGGCCGCGGTGCGGCACCCGCTCGACGTCCCGGTGACCGTCGTCGGCGTCCGCGCACTGGCGAGCCTCACCGAGACGGTCACCCCGCAGGGGCTCGTCGGGGTGGCCACCACCCTGGACGTCCCGCTGGACGTCGCCCTGGCCGGCTCCCCGCGCCTGGTGGCCGTGCTGCACGACGTCCGCGACCCGGGCAACGCCGGGACCATCGTGCGCACCGCCGATGCCGCCGGCGCGGACGCGGTCGTGCTGACCGCGGCGGCGGTGGACGTGCACAACGGCAAGTGTGTCCGGGCAAGCGCCGGCAGCGTCTTCCACCTGCCGCTGGCGGTGGCGTCGTGGCCGGCGGTGCTGGCGTCGCTGCGCGCCGCCGGGCTGCAGGTGCTCGCCACCGCCGGCACGGGTACGACCGACCTTCACGACGTCGACCTGTCCGGGCCGGTCGCGTGGGTGCTGGGCAACGAGGCGCACGGCCTGCCGCCGGACGTGCTCGACGGCTGTGACGCCGCGGTGCGCATCCCGATCCGTGGCCGGGCCGAGAGCCTGAACGTCGCGAGCGCGGCGGCGGTGTGCCTGTACGCCAGCGCCCGGGCCCAACGGTGAGCACGGCCGCGCTCGACGTGCTGCCGGACGCGGTGGTGGTGGTGGCCCCCAACGGCACCATCCGGTACGTCAATCCCGCCGCCGCCGCACTCGTCGGCGCGGTCGTCGGCCGGCCGTTCGCGGACCTGGGCCTCCGCGACGCCGCCGGCCGGGAGTGGTGGGGCTGCGAGAGCGCCGCGCGGACGATGGCCGCGGTCCGGGGCGTCCCCGAGCGCCGCCTGCTCGTCGGCGACCGGGCGGTGCTGCTCACGGCTTCGTACTTGCGGACCGGTGGGGTCCTGACCGAGGTGGTCGTGGCGCTGCGGGGGACCCGCGCCCGGGACCGGGTCGAGCGGGAGCAGGCCGACCTCCTCGCTGCCGTCGCGCACGAGCTGCGCGCCCCGCTCAGCGGCGTCACCGGCTTCGTCGCCACCGTGCGGGCGCGGTGGGGCGTGCTCGACGAGGTGCAGCAGGAGGAGCTGGGCTGGCTCGAGGCCGACGCCGGGCGCGCCACCCGACTGTTGGCCGCGCTGGCAGACGTCGGGCGGATCGACGCCGGGCGGCTCGAGCTGCGGACCCAGGCGGTGGACGTCGGGTCGGTTGCGCGCAGGGTCGTGGCCCGGTGGGTGGCCGCCGGCGAGCCCGCCGACCGGTTCGCCGTCGTCCGCCGGGGCACCGGTCCCGAGCCGTGGCTCGACCCCGACAGGGTTGAGCAGATCCTTGCCAACCTGGTCGAAAACGCCGTGCGCCACGGCGGCGGAACGGTGACCATCACCGTCGTGGCCGAGACCGACGGGGTAGCGGTCACGGTCGACGACCAGGGCCCCGGCGTGCCGGCCGACGTTGCGCCGCGGATCTTCGCCCGCTCCTTCCGCGGCACCTCGCGCAGTGGTGGCAGCGGGCTGGGGCTCTACCTCGTCCGCGGGTTGGTGGCTGCCCACGGCGGTACGGTCGCCGTCGAGCCCGGTCCGGGCGGCGGCGCCCGGTTCCGATTCCGGCTGCCTGCCGGCGGCCCGTCGCAGGAGACCTGACGACGAGCCCCGGTGGGCGCCCCGCCGCCTGACCGATCCCGCCCCGTCTGGAGAAACGACGCATGCCCGCGCCCCACAGCGACTTCGACCCGGTGGAGGTCGCCGCCCTCGCACCGGCCACCCTCGCCACCGCCGCGGCTGCGGCGGCCGACGCCTTCGCCGCCGCGGCCGACCTCGAGGCGCTGGCCGTCGCCCGGTCGGCACACCTCGGTGACCGCTCCCCGGTGGCGCTGGCGCGCCGCGAGATCGGCGCGCTGCCCCCGCAGGGCCGCGCCGACGCCGGCCGCCGCGTCAACGAGGCGCGGCTGGCGATCGAGACCGCGTACGAGGAACGGCACGCGGTGCTGGTGGCGGACCGCGACGCCCGGGTCCTGGCGGACCAGCGCGTCGACGTGACGCTGCCCGCAGTCCGCACCAGGCCCGGCGCGCGGCATCCGCTGACGCTGCTCACCGAGCGGGTGGAGGACGTCTTCGTCGGTCTCGGCTGGCAGGTCGCCGAGGGTCCCGAGGTGGAGCACGAGTGGTTCAACTTCGACGCGCTGAACTTCGGTGGCGACCACCCGGCGCGCGAGCTGCAGGACACGCTGGCGGTCGGCCCCGCCGACGCGCACCTGGTGCTGCGTACGCACACCAGCCCGGTCCAGATCCGCTCGCTGCTGACCCGCGAGCTGCCGGTGTACGTGATCTGCCCGGGCCGCGTGTACCGGGCCGACGCCATCGACGCGACGCACCTGCCGGTGTTCACCCAGGTCGAGGGGCTGGCGGTCGACCGCGGCCTGACCATGGCGCATCTGCGCGGCACGCTCGACGCGTTCGCCCGCGAGATGTTCGGGCCCGGGCTGCGCACCCGGCTGCGCCCCAACTACTTCCCCTTCACCGAGCCGTCCGCGGAGATGGACCTGCAGTGCTTCGTGTGCCACGGCGCGTCGGCCGAGCCGGGCGCCGAGCCGTGCCGAACCTGCTCGTCGGAGGGCTGGATCGAGTGGGGCGGCTGCGGCATGGTCCATCCCCACGTGCTGCTCTCGGCCGGCATCGACCCGGCGGTGCACACCGGCTTCGCCTTCGGGATGGGCCTGGAACGCACTCTGATGTTCCGCAACGGGCTGGTCGACCTGCGCGACATCCTCGACGGGGACGTGCGCTTCTCGCTGCCCTTCGGGGCCGGCCTCGCCGGGGAGGTCTGATGCTCGTCCCGATGTCGTGGCTCCGCGCCGTGCTGCCGGCCCTGGGTGAGCGCACCGGCCGGGAGGTCGCCGACGCGCTGGTCCGCGTCGGCCTGGAGGTCGAACGGGTCGAGCGGCTCGGGGTCGAGCACCTGGTCGTCGGTGAGGTGCTCGACCTGGCGGCCGAGGCCCAGCGCAACGGCAAGACCATCCGCTGGTGCCAGGTCGAGGTCGGCGAGGGGGAGCCACGCGGCATCGTCTGCGGCGCCGAGAACTTTGCCGTCGGCGACCGGGTGGTGGTCTCCCTGCCCGGCGCGGTGCTGCCCGGCGGGTTCGCGATCGCCCGCCGCAAGACCTACGGCCACTGGTCGGACGGCATGATCTGCTCCGCCCGCGAGCTCGGCCTCGGCGCGGACCACGAGGGCATCCTGGTGCTCGACCGCGGCGTCCCGGGAGATGACGCGTCGGTGCTGCTGGGCCTCGACGACGAGGTGCTCGACATCGCGGTCACCCCCGACCGCGGCTACCAGCTGTCGGTCCGCGGGGTGGCCCGGGAGGCCGCGGCTGCGCTGGGACTGCCCTTCACCGACCCCGGTCTCGCGGAGCTCGCGCCGCTGCCGGCCGGGGTCGATGTCCGCGTCGCCGAGGCAGCGGGGTGCGACCGGTACGTGGCGCTCACGGTCGAGCGGCTCGACCCGGCCGCGCCGTCGCCGGCGTGGCTCGCCGCGCGCCTCGTCCGCGCCGGGCTGCGGCCGATCTCGCTGGCCGTCGACGTCACCAACCACGTGATGATCGAGCTGGGGCAGCCGCTGCACGCCTTCGACGCCGACCGGATCACGGGCCCGCTCGTCGTCCGCGCCGCCGAGGCGGGGGAGCGGCTCCGGACGCTGGACGGCGTCGAGCGCACGCTGGACCCCGAGGACGTCGTGATCGCCGATGCCACCGGCCCGGTCGCCCTGGCCGGGGTGATGGGTGGTGCGGCCACCGAGATCTCCCCGACCACGACCCGGGTGCTGCTCGAGGCGGCGCGCTTCGAGGCGCGCCGGGTCGCCCGTACCGCCCGCCGGCACCGGCTGCCGAGCGAGGCCGCGCGGCGCTTCGAACGCGGTGTCGACCCGGCGCTGGCCCCGGTCGCCGCGCGGGCCGCGGCGGCGCTGCTGGCCGCCCTCGGCGAAGCCGTCGCCGTCGCCGCGACGGACGTCGACCATCGCGTCGCCGACCTGCCCATCCTGCTGCCCGCCGACCTGCCGACCCGGGTCGGCGGCCGCGAGGTCGGACCGGCCGTCGTCGCCGGGCACCTGCGCGCGGTCGGCTGCCACGTGGACGGCGGCGGCCCGTTCGGGGTCACCCCGCCGCCGTGGCGACCCGACCTGCTCGCCCCGATCGACCTGGTCGAGGAGGTGCTGCGGCTGGACGGTCTGGACCTGCTGCCGTCCGTGCTGCCGCTCGCGCCGGGCGGCGGTGGGTTGTCGCCGCGCCAGCGCCACCGCCGCGCGGTGTCCCGCGCGCTGGCCGCGGCCGGGTGGGTCGAGGTCGGGACGACCCCGTTCGTCGAGCCGGGCGCCGGGCGTGACGCCGAGCCCGAGCTGGCCGTCCGCAACCCCCTGTCGGCCCAGGAGTCGGTCCTGCGGACCTCGTTGCTGCCGGGACTGGCCGCGGCGGTGGGGCGCAACGTCGCGCGCGGCCGCGCCGACGTTGCGCTCTTCGAGGTCGGCGCCGTCTTCCGTGACCGCCGGGGGCCGGCGCTCGAGCCCGCCCTGCCCGCCGTCCGGCCGTCGGTCGAGGTGCTGGCCGCCCTCGACGCGAGCCTGCCCGAGCAGCCGCTGCACGCCGGGTGGGTGATCACCGGTGCGGCCGAGCGCGCCGGCTGGTGGGACCACGCCGACCCCGAGCGGCGCCGCTCGGGCGGCCGGCCTGCCGACTGGAGCGACGCGGTGGCCGCCGCGACGGTGCTGGCCACGGCGCTCGGTCTCACTCTCGAGGTCTCGGCCGGCGCGGCGCCGCCGTGGCACCCCGGGCGGTGCGCCGCCCTGTCGCTCGGGGGGGTGGTGATCGGCTGGGCCGGCGAGTTGCACCCGGAGACCGTCGCGGCGTACGGGCTGCCGGCGGGTGCGTGCGCGGGCGAACTCGACCTCGGACCGCTGCTGGCGGCGGCGGGTGGGGTGGTCGCGGCGCCCCGCCCCTCGGCGTACCCGGCCTCGTCCGTGGACGTGGCCCTCGTGGTCGTGGCCGACGTACCTCAGGCCAGGGTGCTGGCGGCACTGCGCGAAGGCGCCGGCCCACTGCTGGAGGAGGTGGAGCTCTTCGACGTGTACGCAGGCCCTCCCATCGCCGCGGGGCACCGCTCGCTCGCCTACGGCCTGCGCTTCCGGGCTCCCGACCGGACCCTGTCCGGCGAGGAGGTCAACGCGGCGCGCGATGCGGCCATCGCCGCGGCCGCGCGCTCGAGCGGTGCGGTGCTACGGACGTGAACATCCCGCGCGTGGACCTCGCGCCGTGGCGGGCCGGCGACCGCGCCGCCACGGCCGGCGCGCTGGACGACGCCCTCCGCGCGTGCGGCTTCTTCCTGCTCACCGGACACGGCCTGCCCCCGCTGGCCGGCGACGTGCGGGCCGCCGCACGGGCGTTCTTCGCCCTCCCCGAGGCGGTCAAGGCCACGTACGCCACCGTCGTCGGGGGCCGGGGCTGGCTACCGCCCGGGGTGGAGGCGAACGCCTACAGCGAGGGCACCGAGACACCGCCCGATCTCAAGGAGACCTTCGCGATCGGCGCGGACGAGCCGGTCGGCGATGCCGCGGTCGACGAGGTCTGGTTCCGCCCCAACGTCTGGCCCGCGGAGGTGCCTGCGCTCACCGCCGTCCTGACCGCGTACGCGGCTGCCCACCGCGCGCTCGCGGACGAGCTGCTCACCGTCTGCGGGTACGCGCTCGGCGACGAGACGCTGTTCACCGCGGCGGCCCGGCACCCGACGTGGACCCTGAACGTGAACCGCTACCCGCCGCTGGCGGAGACCGGCGCCCCGCAGGCCGGCCAGTTCCGGATCGGCCCGCACACCGACTTCGGCACGCTCACCCTGCTCGACCGCGAGCCCGGGTACGGCGGGCTCCAGGTCGACCTGGGCGCCGACACCTGGGTGGACGCCCCGTACGACCCGGCCGCGATCACCGTCAACGCCGGTGACCTGCTCGCGCGCTGGAGCGGGGACCGCTGGCGCTCCGCACGGCACCGGGTGCTGCCGCCGTCGACGGCGGCGCCGGGGGAGGACCTCGTCTCGCTGGTCCTGTTCTACGAGTCCGACCACGACACCGTCGTGGTGCCCGTGCCCCCGCCGGTCGGCGTTCGCGCGTACCCGCCGGTGGTTGCGGCCGACTTCATCAAGCAGCGGCTGGACGCCATCTCGCGGTAGTCGTCAGCCCCCGCACGTCGCTTGCGGCTGCTTGGGTCGGCGACGTCGCGGGAGCGCCGATGCTTTCGCTGGTCCTATTCTTGGCCGCGGCCGCCAGGGGCGCTGGCGGCGGGTCGTAGGCGTTGGGGGCGATGGGATGAGCACCACTCGCCTACGGGTGACCGGATGCGCGGTGCTAGCGATGGTGGCCGTGGGGTGCGGTGGTCACTCGTCCGCCGGCAGTGGTCGCTCCGGGGTCAGCTCGGCGGTCGCCCCCGTGACGACAACCGTTACCGGTGCCGCCCCCGAGTCGACCGTGACCACGAGTGCCGCTGTCGTGGCCTCGCCTTCAGTCGCGGTCAGCCCGCAGAGTCCATGCACGGTCGGCGATCTCAGGCTCACCGCTGCGGTGAACAGCTCCGCGGGCGAGTCGGAGTTCCTGGTCAGCGCGGTGACGGATCGGGCCTGCACGGTCACAGGCTTCTTCGGCGCCGCCGGCTACGACGGGCCGACAGCCGTCTTCACCACGACCCACCGAGCCGGCGACGCGAGCACTCCCGAGGCACTCCGGGCCGGCGGAAGTGTCCGGCTTTTGCTGGACGCCTTCTACACGACGACGACAGGAAGCGATTGCCCCAGGATCACGACGCTCCATCTGACCCCACCGAACCAACGTGATTTCGCGGTCGTGGCCGTGACAGGGACAGGCTTTGCGTGCCCTGGCTCCGTCACCGTCCACCCGACTTGAGGCTCTTACGCCGGTGCCATCGGGGCTAGGCGGCCGCGACCACCAGAGGTTCTGCCGCTGGGACGGACCTCCTCACCAGCGCCCCCTGGAGGATCAAGCCGTTTACGTAGTCCAGCGAGAAGGGTCACAGGCCGAGGAAGCGGTCCGCCCGTACTGCTTCCTCCAATGCGTCCGGCGGGCCGGCACCTGACGCTCGAATAGTCATGCAGGGGTCTGTATAGTCCTGGCCATGGGTGTGACGGTCGCGGTCGCCGGTGCCAGCGGGTACGCCGGCGGTGAGCTGCTGCGCCTGCTGCTGGCGCATCCCGGGGTCGAGCTCGGTCCGCTGACCGCCGGCAGGTCGGCGGGGCGGCCGGTCACCGACCTGCATCCGCAGCTGCGCTCGCTCGCGGGTCGCACCTTCGCCCGTACCGACGCCGCCACCCTCGCGGACGCCGACGCCGTCCTGCTCGCGCTGCCGCACGGACAATCCGGCCCGCTCGCCGCGCAGCTGCCCACCTCGCTGGTCGTGATCGACCTGGGCGCCGACCACCGGATCGAGTCCGCGGCGGCGTGGTCGCAGTACTACGACGGCCCGTACGCCGGGGCCTGGGCCTACGGCGTGCCGGAGCTGCCCGGTCAGCGGGCGACCCTGCGCGGGGCGAGGCGCGTCGCCGGCGCGGGGTGTCACGCCACCGCGGTCACGCTCGCGCTGGCACCGCTGCTGGCGGCGGGTCTGGTCGAACCGACAGACCTCGCGGCGGTGAGCGTCACCGGCACGTCCGGGGCCGGCCGGGACGCCGGGCCGGCGTTCACCTCGGCGCAGGTGCTGGGTGACGCCACCGCGTACAAGGTCGGGCGGCACCAGCACACGGCGGAGATCGTGCAGGCCCTCACCGCCGCCGCCCAGGCCCCGGTGACGCTGAGCCTCACTCCGGTGCTCGCGCCGATGCCCCGGGGGATCCTCGCCACCGCGACCGCTCGCACGAGCACCGACGCGGCCACCGCCGTGACCGCGCTGCACGCCGCGTACGACGGCGAGCCCTTCGTCGACGTGCTCGACGACGCCTGGCCGCACACCGGGGCAACCCTCGGCGGCAACGGCGTGCAGTTGGCCGCGACCGTCGACGACAGTGCGGGTCGCCTCGTGGTCGTCGCCGCTCTCGACAACCTGGTCAAGGGCGCGGCGGGTCAGGCCGTCCAGTGCCTCAACCTGGCCCTGGGCCTGCCGGAGACGGCCGGCCTGAGCGCCGACGGGGTCTGGCCGTGAGCGTCACGGCGGCGGGCGGCTTCCGGGCGGCGGGGGTCACCGCGGGGCTCAAGCCCAGCGGCCGGCCCGACCTCGCGCTGGTGGTCAACGATGGCCCGCTCGACGCCGCGGCCGGCGTGTTCACCCGCAACCGCGTCGTCGCCGCGGCCGTCCCGTGGACGCGGCAGGTGTTGGCGGACGGGCGGATGCGCGCGGTGGTGCTCAACTCCGGCAGCGCGAACGCCTTCACCGGGCCGCAGGGCTTCGCCGACGTCCACACCACCGCCGAACGGGTCGCCGCGGTCCTGGACGTCAGCGCCGCCGACGTCGGCGTCTGCCAGACCGGCGTGATCGGCGTGCTGGCGGCGATGGACCGGCTGTTGGCCGGCATCGCGAGGGCGGCCGACGAGCTCTCGGCCGACGGCGGAGCCGCTGCGGCAGAGGCGATCCGCACCACCGACACCGTCAGCAAGCTGGCCGCCCGCGGCCGGGACGGCTGGACCGTCGGCGGCATGGGCAAGGGGGCGGCGATGCTGGCGCCGGCGCTGGCCACGATGCTGGTGGTGCTGACCACCGATGCGGTGGTCGGCGCGCCGCAGCTCGACGCCGCCCTGCGCGCCGCCACCCGGCTGACCTTCGACCGGGTCGACGTCGACGGCTGCACCTCGACCAACGACACCGTCCTGCTGCTGGCCTCCGGTGCCTCCGGGGTCACGCCCGAGGCGGCAGACTTCGCCGCGGCGGTGCACGACGTGTGCCTGGACCTCGCCCTGCAGATGGTGGCCGACGCCGAGGGCGCCACCAAGCGGGTGTACGTGGAGGTGGTGCACGCCGCGACCGAGGACGACGCCGTCGAGGTGGCCCGCGCGATCGGCGGCAACACCCTGGTCAAGACCGCGCTCGCCGGCTCGGACCCCAACTGGGGCCGCGTCGTCGCCGCCCTCGGTCTCACCGGGGCTGCCTTCGACCCCGACCGGCTCAGCGTGGCCATGAACGGGGTCGTGCTCGCCGACAAGGCCCAACCCAGCGGGCTCGACGTCGACCTGCGCGGCCGGGACGTCACCATCACCGTCGACCTGGACGCGGGCGAGGCGAGCGGTTTCACCTGGACCACCGACCTCACCACCGAGTACGTCCGCCTCAACTCCGAGTACACGACGTGAGCCGCCTGGACGCCGCGCTCGCCCGGGCCGAGGTGCTGGTCGAGGCGCTGCCCTGGCTGGCGCGCTTCCACGGCCGTACCGTCGTGATCAAGTACGGCGGCAACGCGATGACCTCACCGGAGCTGGCGGCGGCGTTCGCCCAGGACGTTGCCTTCTTGCGGTACGCCGGCCTGCGCCCGGTGATTGTGCACGGCGGCGGGCCCCAGATCACCGCGCACCTGGAGCGGCTGGGGGTGGTGAGCGAGTTCGCGGGCGGCCTGCGGGTGACCACGGCCGAGACGATGCAGGTCGTCCGGATGGTGCTGGTCGGCCAGGTCAACCGTGACGTCGTCGGTGCCCTCAACGCGCACGGCCCGTTCGCCGTCGGCCTGTCCGGCGAGGACGCCCAGCTGCTGACCGCGACCCGCCGAGGCGCGGTCGTCGACGGCGCGGAGGTCGACATCGGGTTCGTCGGGGACGTCGCCGCGGTCCGGCCGCAGCCGGTCATCGCCCTCCTGGACGCCGGCCAGATCCCCGTGGTCGCAACGGTCGCGCGGGACGAGGCCGGTGCGGTCTACAACGTCAACGCCGACACCGCCGCCGCGGCGCTGGCGATCGCGCTGGCGGCCGAGAAGCTCGTGCTGCTCACGGACGTGGCGGGCCTGTACGCCGACTGGCCGGCCAGCAGCGAGGTGATCAGCGCGCTGGACGGGGACGCCCTCGAGAAGCTGCTGCCCGACCTGGTCAGCGGGATGGTGCCCAAGATGGAGGCCTGCCTGCGCGCCGTCCGCGGCGGCGTCCCGGCGGCCCACGTCCTGGACGGCCGCGTCCCGCACGCCCTGCTGCTCGAGGTGGTCACCGACGAGGGCGTCGGCACGATGGTGACGCCGTGACCGGCACCGGCTCGCTGCGCGAGCGGTGGCCCGCGGCGCTGCTCGACACGTACGGCACGCCGCCGCTCGCCCTCGTCCGCGGGCGCGGCGCCGAGGTCTGGGACGACGCCGGCACCCGCTACCTCGACCTGCTGGCGGGCATCGCGGTCAACGCGCTGGGACACGCCCACCCCGCCGTGGTCGCGGCGGTGACGAGCCAGCTCGAGACGCTCGGCCACACGTCCAACCTGTACGCCACGGAGCCGGCCGTCGCGCTCGCCGAGCGGCTGCAGGAGCTGCTCGGCGCCCCCGGCGCCCGTACCTTCTTCACCAGCTCCGGCACCGAGGCCGTGGAGTGCGCCCTCAAGATCGCGCGCAGGTACGGCGGCACCGCGCGTCCGCGGTTCGTCGCCGCCGAGGCGAGCTTCCACGGGCGGAGCATGGGGGCGCTGTCGGTCACCGGCAACGCCGCCAAGCGCGAGCCGTTCGCCCCGCTGCCGTACGCCACGACCTTCGTGCCCTACGGCGACGTGGCGGCACTGGCCGCGGCGGTCGACGAGACCGTCGCCGCGATCGTCCTCGAACCCACCCTGGGTGAGGCGGGGGTCGTCCCGCCACCGCCGGCCTACCTGACCGCCGCGCGGCGGATCGCCGACGCGGCGGGGGCGCTGCTCGTCGTGGACGAGGTCCAGGGCGGCATCGGTCGCACCGGGCACTGGTTCGCCTTCCAGGCCGACGACCCGGGGCTGGTCCCCGACGTCGTGACCCTGGCCAAGGGCCTGGGCGGCGGGCTGCCGATCGGGGCGTGCGTCGCGCTGACCGAGCCGGCCAGGACCGCCCTGACCCCCGGCCAGCACGGCTCGACCTTCGGCGGCAACCCGGTCTGTGCCGCGGCGGCGCTCGCCACGATCCGGACCATCGCCGACGACGGTCTGCTGGAGCAGGCCGCCAAGGTCGGCGACCACCTGGCGCACGGCATCGACCACCCGCTGGTGGCGCGGGTGGAGGGGGCCGGCCTCTGGCGGGGGCTGGCGCTCACCGCGTCGGTCGCCACAGAGGTCGAGAAGTCGCTGCGGCGCAAGGGTTTCCTGGTCAACGCAGCGGTCGCCGACCGCGTCCGCCTCGCGCCGCCGTTGATCCTCACCGAGGCGCAGGCCGACGAGTTCCTCGCCGCGCTCCCGGCCGCCCTGGACGAGGCGGCCCCGTGACCCGGCACCTGCTGCTCGACACCGACCTCTCACCCGCCGAGCAGGCCCACATCCTGGCCACCCCCGCGCCGGCCGGCGCACTGGCCGGTCGTAGCGTCGCGCTGATCTTCGAGAAGCCCTCGACCCGGACCCGGGTCTCCTTCGAGGTCGGCGTGCACCGGCTCGGCGGCCAGCCGGTCGTGCTCGACGGCGACGAGATGCAGCTGGGTCGCGGCGAGTCGCTCGAGGACACCGCGCGGGTGCTGTCCCGGTACGTCGACGCGATCGTTCTGCGCACGGGGGCGCACGAGCGCCTCGACCGTCTCGCGGCCGCCGCCTCGATCCCGGTGGTGAACGCGCTGTCCGACCTGGCGCACCCGTGCCAGGCCCTCGCCGACCTGCTCACCATCCAGCAGCACCGCGGCAGCCTGGACGGCTGCACGCTCACCTACCTCGGCGACGGCAACAACGTGGCCCACTCGCTGCTGCTGGCCGGCGCGACGGCCGGCATGCACGTCCGCGTCGCCACCCCGGCGGGGTTCGGTCCCGACCCCCGGGTGGTCGCCGCCGCCGAGAAGGTCGCGGCCGACACCGGCGGCAGCATCACCGTGACCACCGACCCGCTCGCCGCGAGCGCCGGGGCGGACGCCCTCTACACCGACGTCTGGGTGTCGATGGGTCAGGAGTCGGAGGCCGCGGTCCGCCGCGCGCCGTTCCTGCCCTACGCCCTGGACGCGGGCAAGATCGCCCTCGCCGCACCGGACGCACTGGTCATGCACTGCCTGCCTGCCCACCGCGGCGAGGAGATCAGCGCGGACGCGGTCGACGGGCCGCAGAGCGTGGTGTTCGACCAGGTCGAGAACCGCCTGCACGCCCAGCAGGCGCTGCTCGCGTGGCTGGTACGCCCGTGACCGCGCTGCGCCGGCTGACGCCGCTCACCAAGGCCGCGCGGCAGGCCGCCATCGCCGACCTCGTCGGCGGTCAGCCGGTCCGCAGCCAGGCCGAGCTGGGCGGGCTGCTCGCCGACCGCGGGGTTCAGGTCACCCAGGCGACGCTCAGCCGCGACCTCGAGGAGCTCGGCGCCGGCAAGTCCCACGGCCGGTACGTGCTGGCCGCCCAACCCGGCCCCTGGCCCGCCGCGGATGCGCCCGGCCGGCTGGCGCGGGTCGCCGAGGAGCTGCTCGTCGGTGCCGAGCGCGCCGCGAACATGGTCGTGCTCCGGACGCCACCCGGCGGCGCCCAGCTGCTCGCGAGCGCGGTCGACCGCGGCACCCTCGACGGCGTCGTCGGCACCGTCGCCGGGGACGACACCGTGCTGGTGGTCTGCCACGACGAGCGGTCGGCCCGCGCCGCCACCTCGGCGCTGCTGGCGCTGGCCGAAGGCTGACCCCCGCAACAACCCCTGACAGCAAAGGACTCTCATGACATCGCGCGTGGTGCTCGCCTACTCCGGCGGCCTCGACACCTCCGTCGCCATCGGCTGGATTGCGGCGGAGACCGGGGCCGACGTGATCGCGGTCGCCGCCGACGTCGGCCAGGGCGGCGAGGACCTCGAGACCATCCGGCAGCGGGCCCTGACCTGCGGCGCCGTCGAGTCGGTGGTGATCGACGCCCGGACCGAGTACGCCGAGCAGTACTGCATGCCGGCGCTCGCGGCCAACGCCCTCTACATGGACGCGTACCCGCTGGTGTCGGCGCTGTCCCGGCCGCTGATCGTCGCGCACCTCGCCCGGGTCGCGACCGAACTCGGCGCCGACACGGTCGCGCACGGCTGCACGGGCAAGGGGAACGACCAGGTGCGCTTCGAGGTCGGGCTGGCCGCGCTCGCCCCCGACATCGCCGTGCTGGCGCCGGTCCGCGACTCGGGCATGACGCGCGACAAGGCGATCGCGTTCGCCGAGGACCGGGGCCTGCCGATCGACCAGAGCCGGCGCAGTCCCTACTCGATCGACCAGAACCTGTGGGGCCGCGCCGTCGAGACCGGCTTCCTCGAAGACCCCTGGAACCCGCCGATCGAGGATCTGTACTCCTACACCGCCGACCCCGCGGTGCCGCGCGAACCCGATGAGGTCACCATCGCGTTCGCCGGCGGTGTCCCGGTCTCGCTGGACGGTCGGCCGCTGGCCCCGCTGGCGCTGGTCGAGGAGCTCAACGCCCGCGCCGGCGGCCAGGGCATCGGCCGGCTCGACATGGTCGAGGACCGGCTGGTCGGCATCAAGAGCCGCGAGGTGTACGAGGCGCCCGCGGCGCTCACCCTGATCGCCGCGCACCGCGAGCTGCAGGCGATGACCGCCGAGCGGGACCTCGCCCGCTTCACCCGTACCGTGGAGCAGCGCTGGACCGAGCTGGTCTACGACGGGCTCTGGTTCTCGCCGCTCAAGCGGGCGCTCGACGGCTTCCTGGCGGAGGCCAACGAGACGGTCAGCGGCGAGGTCCGGCTCCGCCTGCACGCGGGGCTGCCGGTCGTCACCGGCCGCCGCAGCCACGCCTCGCTCTACGACTACGGGCTCGCCACCTACGACAGCGAGGACACCTTCGACCAGGGCCTGGCGAAGGGCTTCGTCGAGCTGTGGGGGCTGCCGTCGCGGATCGCGGCCCGCCGCGACGCGCGGCTCGCCGCGCGCGACCACAGCCGCGAACGGCTCGGGTGACCCGGCTCTGGGGCGGCCGCTTCAGCGGTGGCCCGGCCGAGGCGCTGGCCGCGCTCTCGGTGTCCGTGCACTTCGACTGGCGACTGGTCGCCTGCGACATCCGGTCCTCTCGGGCCCATGCCCGCGTCCTGCACCAGGCCGGTCTGCTCACCGACGACGAGCTCGCCCGCATGCTCGAGGGACTCGACGCGCTCGCGGAGGCCTGCGCCAGCGGCGACTTCGTCCCCACCGTCGAGGACGAGGACGTGCACACCGCGCTGGAGCGCGGGCTGCTCGAGCGACTCGGTCCGCTCGGCGGCAGACTGCGCGCCGGCCGGAGCCGCAACGACCAGATCGCGACCGACCTGCGCCTCTACCTGCGCGAGCAGGTACGCCTGCTGGCGGGCGCGGTCGTCGACCTCGCCGGCTCGCTCGCCGACCAGGCCGAGGCCCACCTCGACACGCCCGCTCCCGGCATGACGCACCTCCAGCACGCCCAGCCGGTGCTGTTCGCCCACCAGCTGCTGGCGCACGTGCAGCCGCTGCTGCGTGACCTCGAGCGATTACGCGACGGCGACCGGCGGACCGCGGTCAGCCCGCTCGGGGCCGGCGCGCTTGCCGGGTCCAGCCTGCCGATCGACCCGGTCGCGACTGCCGCCGAGCTGGGCTTCCCAGCCGTCGCGGCCAACTCGATGGACGCGGTCGCGGACCGGGACTTCGTCGCGGAGTTCCTGTTCGCGGCGGCGCTGCTCGGCGTGCACCTGTCCCGGCTGGGCGAGGAGGTGGTGCTGTGGTCGAGCCGGGAGTTCTCCTGGGTCGAGCTCGACGACGCGTACTCCACCGGCTCCTCGATCATGCCGCAGAAGAAGAACCCGGACGTGGCCGAGCTGGCCCGCGGCAAGTCCGGACGCCTGATCGGCAACCTGACGGGGGTCCTGGTGATGCTCAAGGGCCTGCCGCTGAGCTACGACCGGGACCTGCAGGAGGACAAGGAACCCGTGTTCGACACCCTCGACACGCTCGCCACGGTGCTGCCCGCGATGGCGGGCATGATCGCGACGATGCGGGTCCGCACCGAGGTGCTGGCCGCTGGTGCGCCGGCCGGGTTCGCACTCGCCACCGACGTGGCGGAGCTGTTGGTACGTACCGGGGTGGCCTTCCGGGAGGCGCACGAGGCGGTCGGCGCGCTGGTGGCCTGGTGCGGGGAGCGCGGGCTGGACCTCGGCGACCCCACCGACGCTGAGCTGGCCGCCATCTCGCCGCTGCTGACCCCGCGGATCCGGTCCGTGCTGACGGTCGCGGGCGCGATCGCCGCCCGGGACACCCCCGGCGGCACGGCGCGGCCGCGGGTCGCTGCCCAGCTGGCCGACGTACGCGCCGCGCTGGCCGGGCACGGGCAGTGGGCCCGCTCGACCTGACCGCACCGGTCGAGCTGGTCGCGCCGGCCCTCCTGGGGGCGGTCGTCAGCCGGGCCGGGGTGGCGGTGCGCCTCACCGAGGTCGAGGCGTACGCCGGGGAGGGCGACGCGGCCAGCCACGCCGCTCGCGGTCGCACCCCGCGCACCGCGGCGATGTACGGACCGGCCGGCCGGTGGTACGTCTACTTCGTGTACGGGATGCACTGGTGCGCCAACGTCGTCACCGGCGCCGACGGCGTGGCCAGCGCCGTGCTGCTGCGCGCCGGCGCCGTCGAGGGCGGTCTCGCGCTGGCTCGCGAGCGCCGGCCCGGCCGCCCCGACGCGCAGCTGGCCCGGGGACCGGCGGCGCTCGCCGCGGTGCTCGGCCTCACCGGCGCCGCCACCGGCGAGCCCGTGGCGCTGACGCCCGGCGCCGCCGTCGCCGTCACGGCCGGCCCGCGGACCGGCGTACGCGAGGCCGCGGCCATCCGGTGGCGGTTCTGGACCCCCGGCGAGCCCAGCGTCTCGCCGTACCGGCCGGCGGCACCGCGACGGCGCGCGGGAGGATCAACGCCGTGACGCACATCCTGGACGACCTGGTGTGGCGCGGGATCGTCGCGCAGAGCACGGATCTGGGCGCGCTGCGCGCTGCGATCGACGCCGGCCCGGTCACCTTCTACTGCGGGTTCGACCCCACCGCCCCCAGCCTGCACCACGGCCACCTCGTCCAGGTGCTCACGGTCCGCCGGCTGCAGCGGGCCGGGCTGCGACCGCTGGCCCTGGTCGGGGGTTCGACCGGCCTCATCGGCGACCCGCGTCCCACGGCGGAGCGGACGCTGCAGCGCCCGGACGTCGTCGAGGAGTGGGTGGCGCGCATTCGGGGGCAGATCGAGCCGTACCTCGACTTCGAGGGCCCGAACGCCGCCACGATGGTCAACAACCTGGAGTGGACGGCGCCGCTGTCGGCCCTCGACCTGCTGCGCGACATCGGCAAGCACTTCTCGGTCAACCGCATGCTGGGCAAGGAGGCCATCAGCGCGCGGCTCGGGTCCGACGGCGGGATCTCGTACGCCGAGTTCTCCTATCAGCTCCTGCAGGCGCTCGACTTCCTGGAGCTGCACCGCCGGTACGGGTGCACCCTGCAGACCGGCGGCAGCGACCAGTGGGGCAACATCACCGCCGGTCTGGACCTCGTCCGCCGCGTGGAGGGCGCGGTGCTGCACGGGATCGGCACCCCGCTGCTGACCAAGGCGGACGGCACGAAGTTCGGCAAGAGCGAGGGCGGGGCGATCTGGCTCGACCCGACGATGACCAGCCCGTACGCGTTCTTCCAGGTCTGGCTGCAGACCGAGGACTCGATGGTCGGTCCGTACCTGCGGATCCTGTCCGACCTTCCCCGGGCCGACCTCGAGCAGCTGGCGGTGGCGACCTCGGAGCGCCCGCAGACGCGCGAGGCCCAGCGTGCGCTCGCCCGGGAACTCACCACGCTCGTCCACGGTGCAGCCGAGTGCGCTCGCGTCGAGGCGGCGGCCGAGGCGCTGTTCGGGCGCAGCGAGCTGGGTGACCTCGACGAGCGCACCCTGGCGGCCGCGCTCGCGGAGACAGCCACGGTGACGGTACGGCCGGGGGAGGCGCCGACCGTCGCGGACCTGTTCGCCGGCAGCGGCCTGGTGCCGAGCATGTCCGCGGCCCGCCGTGTCGTGGCCGACGGCGGGGCGTACGTCAACAACGCGCGGGTGTCCGAGGCGACGGCGGGGATCCCCGCAGACGCCTGGCTGCACGGCCGGTTCCTGGTCCTGCGCCGCGGCAGGCAGCACGTGGCCGGCGCTGTCCGCACCTGAGCGCGGGGCAGCGCGGACCCGGTTTGACCCGCTCCGACGACGTCGGGTAGGTTGTCAGCTTGCGCCCGGAGCGCCGGACCCGATCAGGGGACGGAGCCGGGTCCTGCTCGCAGACGGGTGGCGACGCCCCGCTCCGAGGACCGCAAGGCACTGCGTTCCAGGCCGTCAGGCCCGGTTTGACGCTCTGCACGGGCCCCGGTAACCTCTGCAAGTTGCCCCGAGACCGGCCGAGAGGTCGCGATCGGTGTGCGCCCGCACTTTGAGAACTCAACAGCGTGCCGAAAGTCGATGCCATAACCCCGTCCACGACGGGCAGCGGCGGCCAACAGGCCGCGCGCACTCGCCGTGGCGGAGATTCCTTTGGCAAAGACGGGGTGGCTTACCGGCCACTCCGCGATTGCCAGTATCAGATGCCTGGGTGATCTCGCCAGACCGCCCGGGTACTTCAATGAGTCGACAACGCGGGTCAACCGCAGCGTCAACAGACATCAATGGAGAGTTTGATCCTGGCTCAGGACGAACGCTGGCGGCGTGCTTCATACATGCAAGTCGAGCGAGGAGCTTGCTCCGAGCGGCGAACGGGTGAGTAACACGTGGGCAACCTGCCCTTGGCTCTGGGATAACTCCGGGAAACCGGGGCTAATACCGGATACGACCACCGAGGACATCCTCCGGTGGTGGAAAGAATTTCGGCCAAGGATGGGCCCGCGGCCTATCAGCTAGTTGGTGAGGTAACGGCCCACCAAGGCGACGACGGGTAGCCGGCCTGAGAGGGCGATCGGCCACACTGGGACTGAGACACGGCCCAGACTCCTACGGGAGGCAGCAGTAGGGAATATTGCGCAATGGGCGAAAGCCTGACGCAGCGACGCCGCGTGAGGGATGACGGCCTTCGGGTTGTAAACCTCTTTCAGCAG
>CAXTNT010000022.1:0-29746 GCA_964245825.1 uncultured bacterium
GATGTCGCGAGACACCCGCGAACTATGTCGCGAACTCAGACACCCTCAGCTCCACTTGTGTGATGTCTCGAGACATGGTTACCACCTGTCTCGGGACATAGTTTCCACCTGGGGCTGCTGCACGGATAGGTGACAGGTTGGTCAGGCCGCCTGGGTGGCGGTCTGGGTCATGGGAGCCTGACCCGGTTCTCCGGACACGGTGGTTGTGGTGATCATGCCGCGGTTGCGGCGGTGGTGTGAAGGGCTTCGAAGGCGGCGGGGCTGATGCTGCCGATGCTGGTGTGGCGGCGGGCGGGGTTGTAGACGCCTTCGATCCACTCGAAGATGGCGGAGGCGAGCTGCTCGCGGGTGGCCCAGCTGGTGCGGTCGAGCAGTTCCCGCTGCATGGTCGACCAGAACGATTCGATCATGGTGTTGTCGACGGACGACGCGACGCGGACCATCGATTCGAGTAGTCCCGCTTCGCGCAGTCGGTGTCCGAAGATCCACGAGGTGTATTGCGGGCCGCGGTCGGCGTGCACGATCGTTCCGGGCTGCGGTTGGCGGTTCCAGCGGGCCATCTGCAGCGCGTCGACGACCAGTTCGGAGCGGATGTGGTCGGCGATGGACCAGCCCACGATCCGCCGCGACCAGCAGTCGAGCACCGCGCAGCAGTAGACCCGGCCTTGGGCGGTGGGATGTTCCGTGACGTCGGTGCACCACAGCCGGTCCGGCCCGTCGGCGACGAACCGACGCTGCACCAGGTCCTCGTGTACCGCCGGGGCAGGAGTGTGTCGATGCTTGCGCCGGTGGCAGATGCCCTGCAGCTGGGCGGATCTCATCAGCCGGGCGACCCTTTTCCGGCCGACGCGCAGGCCCAGGCCGAGGGTCAGCTCGGCGTGCACCCGCGGCGCCCCGTAGCAGTGGCGGGAACCGTCGTGGACAGCCCGGATGGTGTCGGTCAGGTGCGCATCGTCGACGTCCCGTATCGAGGGGCCACGGCCGGCCCACTCATAGAAGCCCGACCGGGACACGCCCAGCACCCGGCAGACCAGCGCCGCCGGCAGCCCATCGTCGGTCAGGTCGGCGACCAGACCGAAGATCACCCTTTTGGGCCGGGCAGCACATCCCGCGCAAAGTAGGCGCTCGCCCGGCGCAGGATCTCGATCTCCATCGCCTGCACCCGGTTCTGCCGACGCAGCCGAACCAACTCCGCCCGCTCGTCCGCGGTCACCCCCTCGACCCGGCCAGCCTCCACGTCATCAAGGCGCATCCATCGCCGCAGGCACGACTCCGCGATCCCAAGATCAGCGGCGATCTGCGCGATCGGCTTCTCCCTCGCCCGCGCCAGCTCAACGGCCCGGCGGCGGAACTCCAACGGCTTCGCTCGCGGCATCACGGACTCCTCTCCGAGACGATCCTCGCCTCAGAACAGGTGTCCGGACTACCGGGTCAGGTTCCATGATCAGTTCGTATTCGACGGGGGTCAACTTCCTGAGGGTCTGCTGTCGTCGTCGGCGGTGGTAGGTCCGCTCGATCCAGGTCACGATCGCGGCCCGCGGCTCGTCTCGGGTGCCCCACCGACGCCGGTCGAGGACGTTCTTCTGCAGCAGCGAGAAGAACGACTCCATGGCGGCGTTGTCGGCGGCGGACCCGACCTGGCCCATCGACCCGACCATGGCGTGCCGGTCGAGCCCCCGCTGCAGCTTCCTTGATCGAAATTGGCTCCCCCTATCTGAATGCAGAACGCAGCCGGCAACCGATCCGAGGTCGGACCCGCCGCCGGCGCGGCGTCTCGCGACCGCGTTGTCCAGGGCGGCGACCGCCAGCCGGGACTTCATCCGCGAGTCGATCGAGTAGCCCACGATCCGGTTCGACCACACGTCCTTGACCGCGCAGAGGTAGAGCTTGCCCTCGCCGGTCGGATGCTCAGTGATGTCGGTCAGCCACAGCAGGTTCGGCGCGGTCGCGGTGAAGTCCCGCTGCACCAGGTCGTCGTGCGCCGGCGTCCCGGCCCTCCTGGCCTTCGCATAGGGCCGCTTCTTGCCGAACACCGACCACCAGCCGTTGTCCGAGCAGATCCGCCAGGCCGTCCGATCAGCCATGACCTGGCCGGCGTTGCGGGCCTCGTCGGCCAGGAACCGGTAGCCGAACTCGAGGTCCTCGCGATGCGCGTCGAACAGCGCGTCGGCGCGGTGCGCCGCAGTCCATTCGGAATCGGTCACCGGCTGCTCGCACCACCGGTAGTAGGGCTGTCTGGCGATCTTCAGCACCCGACACGTCACCGTCACGGGAATCCCGTCGGCGGCCAGCTCACGGACGAGCCGGTACATCATTTTCCCGGCAGGTTCGCCTGCGACAGATAGGCCGCGGCCCGGCGCAGCACCTCGTTCTCCTGCTCCAACAGCCGGATCCGGCGGCGCGCCTCCCGCAGCTCGCCAACATCGGCCGCGATCGGGCCAGCCCGCACCCCCTCCTCCCGGTCGGCGGTGGTCAGCCAGTTGTTCAGGCACGACTCGCTGATCCCGAAGTCCTTCGCGATCTGCGCCAACGTCACCCCGCCCTCCCGGCGGCGCGCGACCGCGATCACGTCCTCGCGGAACTCCCTCGGATACGGCCTCGGCATGATCGACATCCTTCCAGCAGCACCTCACGGCACCACAGATCAGATGTCACCTATCCGTGCAGCAGACCCCTCAGCTCAAGCAGTACCTGGCCCGGATGAGGCGGCGGGGTTACAGCCCGAGCACGACTCGACGGAGACGTGGGACATGGCGGCTGTTTACCAAGTCGAGGATGTGACCCTTAAGGGGCTGCTATTTCGGTGACAAACCTAGCTGCTCACGTCGAGCATCATAGTGTCGACGATTCCGGAACCACACGACAGACGCTTCTGGTAGGTCAGATAGGAAGGCAACCTTACCGTCAAGTATGTCCGTATCGCCGCTAAACCATACCTCTTGAAGCTTGGCGAGGCCCCTGAGTGCTTCTAGAGACCGGATTTTGCCGCAATCCACCAGCCCGACTTTACGTATACTGGATTGTTGTTCAAGGAAATCGACTGTGTCAATTCCCCGGCATCCGTCAAGATTCAATTCCACAAGTCTAATTTCGGACAGTTCTAGGTTTTGCAGTTTTCGCGCATCATTAACTGTAAGGCTTACGGTACGAAGCGTCGACGTAAACACTATTTCACTCAGTTGCGGTGCAGGGCCTAGCACTGCGGTCAACGGATTCCCGTATTCTTGAAGCAAGATCTGCTTTGACGCTATGGATCGGAGCCCGAGATAGTCAAGTCTCCACTTGGCCCCCTCACTACCGGCAAAGTTAAAAGCAGTCTCTGGTGTATCGAGTTCCCTCAGGTCTGGAAATTTGCTCCAGTCAAGTCTTCGGCTTGGATTACCGGGGACATTAAGTTCTAGCGACTTCAGTCCGACCCAAGAAACATCAATGACCGAAGAAAGGTCGTATTGTCCGCCGAGGTACAGGTGAGTCATGCCCCCAGCCGCTATGTCAGGCAGCCATGACAGATCTCTTGAACGCGGCGGCCCATCGGCTACTAAACGAAGCCCGTTGTACCTGCCACCGGCGAAGAACCTTTCCACCTCTGAGACCGGCGGCATATCTCTCAGCTCAAGCCAGTTCAAATCAGACACCGAACGCATGCCATCGCCACGAAGCTATCTCGTTACGCTTATTCGCCAAACCCCTCAGTCCGTATCGATTTATCATCCGCTGTTCAGCTATGCGTAGCTGACGAGTGCCACCCGCAACTCCATATCTTTGAGCCACGGCAGCATCGCGCGCCGTGACCTTTCCGCTTGCAATATGCTCTGCCATTCTACGATCAATATTAACTGATCGGCCGACATATGGCAATCCAGACTTCGCGTCTCTAACGACGTAAATTCCATGAGTGACAGCGGGGGCTGTCTCAGCGACTTTTGCTGCTTCAACAGAAGCCTTCCCAATAACTCCTGCCCCGGTGAGCCCCACTGCAGCGATAGCCGCATCCCGCCAATGGCCCTGAGCAAGGTTGCCGGCAACCGCTACAGCCGAGAAGCCTATTCCGATGGGGCCCGGAAGCATCGACCCGACAGACGCCACTCTCGTGACTATCTTAAGAGCCGAGCCCCACCCGAAGTCTCCACTTAAATCGAACTCGTTAACCGGATCCGACGGGTAGACGTAGGAGTTTTCGTTTCCGCCTTCAACGGTGTCAACTTGTAGGAATCGCCCGAGGCCGGGGATGTAAACCCGTGCTCCCATCTGAATCGGCGATAGTGTCAAAGATGACTCGTCAAACTTCTCGCTCTTGCCAACCCAGCTAAAGCTGCCGCTTGCGGAGGTGTTGTTGGCCTGTGGCACAGATGGCGTATTAGGAGTGGTGGTGCTGTTGAACGTGGGAGACAGAACCTGCCCGTATGGGCTGTAGAGGAAGTCACCCGTCTTGGTTCCGGTAGCGTCGGTCGTACGAACTACGTCACCATGAAGGTCCGGCAGGCTGTAGACGGCCTGGCTGGCCGGCGTGCTCTGGGTTGGCCGCAGGGTGAGCAGAATCCCACCCGGGAGCTGGTAATAAGCCTCTGTAATGGTCCAGTTGGCGTTGCGGCTGTAGTCGGGCGTGTCACCGGCGCCGGTGTAGTCGTAGAACGCGGCGTCGGTGTTTGTGCCGTTCTGGCTGATCCACCGCATAGTGATGCGGCTGGTGACGTCTCGCTTGTAGGTGACTTCTTTGGTGTAGTTGTTCTGGCTGATGTCAATGTTGCGGTCAGATGAGTCGTAGGTGAAGTTAGTAGCGGTTGTTCCGCCGGTGGCGATTGTTCCGAGGCTTGTCGTGTTGCCGTGGGCGTCGTATACCGGAGTGGCGATGTTCTGGTCAGTGCTGCTGGTGAGTTGGTCGGCGGCGTTGTAGCAGTAGTTCTGGGTCGCGGTGGCGCCACCGAAGGTGGTGGAGATAGCGGTGACATTGGAGTTGCGGTTGGCCTGCGGGTTGTCGGTGCTGGCGCAGCTGCTCGGCGCGCTGTAGCCGTACGTAAATTGGTAGGGCCCGACGGTGGCGGCGGTCAGCCGGTCGGCTAGGTCGTAGCTGTAGTTCTGGCCATAACCGTCGTCGGTGCCGGAGATGATCTGGCCGGACTGGCTGCGGGTGACGCTGTCGCTCAGCTTCGCCTTGCCGTCGCCCATGGTGTAGCTGACGCCCACCTGCCTACCGAGTTGGTCGTAGGTGATCGTGCTCAACTTCAGCTTGTTGGCCTGGTTGTAGGCGACCTTGGCTAGCCGATCGTAGGTGTCATAACTGACAGTGGCGTAAACCTTGCCGTTGATCTGCTCGGTCTTGAGCAGGTTGTTAGCGTCGTACTTGTAGCGGACGCTGCCGGCGGGGCTGGTCTGAGTGCTGAGTCGGCCGAGTGCGTCGTAGGTGGTGTTGGTTGTGTCGCCGTAGATGTCGGTGTAGCTGCTGGTCCGGCCGAGTAGGTCGGTCGTGGTGGTGATGGTGCCCTTGTCGTCGCTGCTGCTGGTGACCAGCGGGTTGCCGTTGACGGCCCAGTTGTTGCGGATGGTGCGGGCTGGGGCGCCGTTGATCGCCGGGATGTCCGTTTCGGTAATGCGCCCGCGGGCGTCATAGTAGGTGCAGGTCCACGGGTCGCTGTTGTAGCGGGTGGCGACGATGCGT
Organism: uncultured bacterium; assembly: GCA_964245825.1. GTDB lineage: Bacteria > Actinomycetota > Actinomycetes > Mycobacteriales > CAJCIY01 > CAJCIY01. Next base: position 5,657 of record CAXTNT010000022.1, read on the forward strand.
CCGGCGTCGTCGTAGACCGTTTGAGTGGTTCGCCCGGTGAGCGGTCCGCTGCCGTCGGGGTCCGCCTCGGTTTTCAGCGACAGCATGCCGCCTTCCTGGTAGGCCTCGGTCGCTGGGGTGCAGGGGTTGTCGGCGGTGTCGGTGGCGCCGTAGTAGGCGTAGTTGGTGGTGGTGTTGCCGGGCAGGGTCTTGCTGGTCTGGCGGAGGTAGCCGCTGCCCGGGGCCTCGTAGCCGAGCGTTGAGGTGTAGTCGAGGCCGGTCGGGTCGAGGGTCTTGGCGGTTGCTAGACCGAGCTCAGGATTGGCGCCGTAGCTGGTTTGGGTGACGGCGTTGCCGAGGGTGGCGTCGTAGGTCGTGGAGCTGGTTTCCAGGCTGTAGTCGGGGCTCAGGTAGCTGCTCCAGTGGCTGGTGCCGAGCCCGCGGCCGCTGGTGTCTGGGATGCCGGGGCCGTTGAGCCACAGTTCGAGGCTGCCAGGTGCGTTGCGGTTGGCGTAGTCGAACCTGAAGCGCAGCGGCAGGGTGCTGGTCACGGGGAAGGTGCCGCTGATCGTCTTGGTGCTGTCACCGACGTTCTGCCAGTCGTCGATAACCAGCGTGTCGTTGATCCATACCCGGGCGGCGTCGTCGTGAGTGAGGGTCAGGGTGTAGGTGCCGGTGTTGGCAAGCCGGAGCTTGCCGGTGGCGGAGAAGCCGTAGCTATCGTTGCCGGCGTCGATGCTGACGGGGCTGGGGTTTGCGCCGAAGTCGCGGCCCATCCAGCTGCTGTCAACTGTCGGGTCGATGCCGGTGGTGTGCAGCTTGGGTGCGCCGTAGAAGGTGGGCACGGTGACGCCGCCTGTGGCGGTTGTGAGGCGGGTGTTGTACCAGGCGGTTGCGGCGCCAGTGACGCCTTGGTCATAGGCGGTGTCCTCACGTGGCACCTGCGCCGTGTAAGCGGCTAGCGGCAGCCGGCTGGTGGGATCGAACCAGGCGGTAGGCGCTGGTCCGTAGTCGCTGACCGGCCGGTCTTCGTCGTCGTAGACGGTCGTGGTTTCTTCGCCGGTCGGGTCGGTGCTGCTGTAGAGCAGGTCCTTGACGGGGTCCCACGTTGTGGTGGTGGCCAGCCCGGCGATGTCAACGTCGCGCGTGGTTCGGAACAGGCTGTCGTATTCGACGCGTCGGCTGTAGCCGTGGCTTTCGGTTGCGCCCGTGACGTGCTCTTGGGTCGCCCCGGTGTAGCTACCGTCGAGGGCACCCGGCAGGTACTGAATGGTGTTCTGGATCTGGGCGGCCTTCTTGGTGGCTGCAGGTTCGAGGACGGAGGTGACTCGGCCGAGAGTGTCGTAGCCGACCTGGGTCAGGACGGTGCTGTCGTTGGCGCGCACACCGGCGGCGATGGAATCGTTGGCTACCGGATCGCGCAGCCCGGTCAGACGCCAGCCGACCGGTGCGCCGGTGGAGTCGACGATCGAGCCGTATTGATAGTCGGTGTCCTCTTCGCCGGGCAGGTTGACGCGGGCTAGGAGCTCGTTCTGGTAATAGAAGTTGGTGGTTCGGCCGTCGTTGGTGGTGACGGCACACAGCATGCCGGGCGGTGGTTGAGAGTCGAAGCCGGCGGGTGGGGTGTTGCATCCCGAGTCGCCGCTGTAGAAGACCTTGGCCCAGCGTCCGCTGGTGACGCCGTCGGTGATCTGGGTCAGGCGGGCCGGTCCGCCGCTGGTGGGCGCTGCGTAGGTGTAGCTCAGTGCGGCGGGGTGGCGATCGTCGACGGCGCTAGTGACCGAGGTCAGAACGCCGTCGGTGCCGAAGACGTAGGTGCGGCCGTCGGTGTCCTGCAGGGTGAAGGTGCCATCAGAGTTGCGTACGAGTTGGCCGTCCTCATTGACCGGCGGCTTGTATCCGCCGTTCTGGTAGGTGTACTCGTGTGTGTCGCCGCTGGAGTCAGTCAGTACGACACTGTTCTGTCCGGCTTTGAGGTGGTCGTAGGTGACATCGCCGTCGGGGTCGATGCCCAGCGACCAGCCGGCGGGCAGGACGTCGGCATGTGGACTGAGCCAGCTGCTGGGGACTACCTGGGCGCCGGTGCCGTCGGCGTTCTCGACCATCAGGGTCATTGCGGCGCCGCCGGTGTGTTCGTAGTAGTCGACGGTGATCGGTACGGCTTGGCCGGCCGTGAAGCTGTAGGGCTGGCCCCAGACGAGGGTGCCGCCGTCGTCGTTCCACTTGCTCATGACTTGGGTGTCATCGTTGCCGACGGTGATACGCGAGCCGTCGTCGCTTTGGGTTCCTAGGATGTAGCTGCCGCTCGTCGGGACCGTGAAGTAGCCAGACCAGCGGATCATGAAGTTGTCGGATGGCCCGCCGGGGATGGGTGAGCCGGTGCCCCAGTTGAAGCTGAGGAGGGGGTCGGTCCGCTGCAAGAACAGGGTCTTGGTGGTGGAGTCGAGGTTGTGTGTGCCATCGTCGGTGTAGTAGTGGCCGATGAGGCCGTTCTGTTGGTTGACCGGCCGTGCGCCGGTCTGTAGCCAAGCCTGCGGTACTACTTGGGCAGTGACCGGGCCGGTGACATAGAGGTGAGCGTCGGCTTGGCCGGTGGCTTCCTCGTACTGGACGATGATGGGGACGACCTGCCCGGCGGTGAGGCTGATGGCGCTGCCGTAGCAGGGTCCGGCGTAGCAGCCGCCGTTGTTGTAGAGCTGCTGGCCGTTGACGGTCACGGTCATTGAGTCGTCGTTACTGCCGCCGAACGTGAAGCTGCCGGTGGTCGGTGCAACGAAGTAGCCAGACCAGCGGGCGTAGAACCAGTCGTTGTTCAGTTGCCCGGCGGAGGGGGAGCCGGTGCTCCAGTCGAAGTCGATGTTCTGGTCGACGCGCTCGAGAAGGGGCGGCGAGGCTGGGTCACCGCCGGCATAGTTGGCCGGGACGTTCCAGTAGTCACCGACGAGTCCGGCGCGGGACCGCACTGGCGAGTTGTAGTTCAGGCTGACACCGAGGTCCCCCGCGAGTGCCGTGGTGGTGTGGCTGCTGACGCTGGTACTGAGGTTCCCGGTGGCGAGGTCGACGCTGACCGGTCCGAGAGTGTCGGCGGTTTGGGTGTTGTCGTCACCGGTCCGTTCGTCGATCCGGAAGGAGACGCTGGTGCTCCAGGGGCCGTAGAGGTTGTCGCCGGGGTCGTAGCTGCGCGCCCAGATGTAGTAGGTCGATCCGTCCTGGAGCACACCGTCCGGGACGGTCCAGCTGGTGCTGGTCTGGTTGCCGGAGTCTATGACTGTGCCCTGTCCGCCGGCGGCGCTGCTGATCTGCATCTCGTATTGCATGGGCGTGCCGTTGTTGGTATTGGTAACTGGCCCGTTGAGCTTGAAGGAGGCTTGGGGGTCGATGAAGACTTGTCCGTCGAGGGGGGTTGAGAAGGTGGGCGCCGGTGGCACGTCGAGGTAGTTGAAGTTGACGTAGCTGTTGTCGGGGTCGAAGTTCTTGAACGATGAGGCAGAGCCGTCGAGGGCGTCGACCATGACCCATGCACTGAAGTCTCCCGCCGCAATGGCATTCTTGTAGATGGCGGTGGCGTCGATATCCCCGACGGTGGCGAAGGAGGACTCGGCGTACCAGCCATCGACACAATTGTAATTATTGAGACAGGTCGCGTGTCCCACACCGAAGGTGTGGGTGTCGTATGTACCGGTCCAGAAGCCGGCGTTCGTACGTTGGGTGAGGTGCAGGTCAGCGCTGGACAGTGTGATATTGCTGCTGCGGAACCAGTCGTAGGGGGCGTAGTAGGCGCCGCGCCAGTCCTGCAGATTGTAATTGGAGTCATAGAGTTCGCCGGCATAGAGGTTGCAGACGTTGGAGTAGCAGATCGTGCCGTCGGTCTTAAACGAGATGTAGGTTCCTCCGGCTCGGCTGCCGAAGCTGCTGCGGTAGACACCAGGGTCCAGTACTGCCGGGAAAGCAGCTCCCGGTAGATGCTCCAGGTAGCTCTTGGCGAGCGCCACGGTCAGTGTCTTGCCGGAGCCTGTCTGCTGAAGCTGGGATCCGACGTTGGTGTAGCCGAAGTGATTCAGGATCAGATCCACAGGAGCGACGCCAAACTGGTTGTTCAGGGCGCCGATCAAAGCAAACGTCGTGGGTGAGTGTGGTCCTGCCTTCTGCGGCACCAGGGAGGCGCCGTTCACTGCGAAGCTGAGCGAGGTCGTTGCCGAGCGGCTCTTAAGGATGATGCTTTCCTTGAGTGCTTCGTTGGTAACCTGGTAGTCGAGGTCAACTCCTGGCCAGACGTCTGCGTACACAATCGTCTGACTGCCGCTGCGGCTGACGATGGACGGACTGACCGTCGCCCCCGCCACCGGGCTGAATGAAACCTGGGAGCTGCCCATCTGCAGCTGAAGCATCCCGGCCGGCGTGCTGGTGGCTGCGAACCGGACCTGCCAGTCGTTGTGCCGCGTCTCGTAGACGGGCGTGCTGAGGGCAGCCGAACGCGGTGTCTCTAGGTCTGGCGAAGCTGGTAGAACCGCCGACAAGGTGTTGTCGATCTTCTGAAGCCGCCCAGTTGGTCCGTAGAACTGGGGGGTGAGGTACTCACGCCTGGACAACGAACCGTTCGCGTTCTGGAATGTCTGGGTGGCGTCGGTCCGCGCGGAGAGGATCTCGTGTGGCGTGAACGTCGCGGACTTACGGCTGGTTGTGGCGAGTCGAGGTGCGTTCACCAACGGGTGGGTGCCGGCGTCGGCAGCAGCGGCAGAGGAACGGGCAGGCGAGATCGGTCCCGGGTAATGGCGAGCGGTCGCACCTTTCGCGTGATCCGCGGCCGTGTGGGCGGCGGCGATGTCCTGCGCCTGGCTCTTGGAGATCTCGGGTGAGCTGCTGAGACCAGCGGCTGTGCTGCTGCTGGGCACCACGAGACCAGCTGCGATGAGAACGGCCGCTGCTAGCAGCACCGTGGTGACTTGCGCTCGAGTCCGCATGACGGCTCCCCTCGTCGGACCGGTGAGGGGTCACCCTGACGGCCCAACCCGGCGGTGTCAAGAGATAGATGACTGTCACTTGAGCTAGCGTCCAGCTTGTGACAGGCGTCAAGGACCATCGTCAGCGTGCCGCGCTGACCAAGCGGCAGCGCACCGAGGCGGCAGTGTTGGCGGCTGCGGAGACACTGTTTCGGGAGCAAGGTTGGGCGCGAACATCGGTCGAAGCGATTGCCCGGGAAGCCGGCGTTGGGCCTGCAAGTGTATACCGAAGGTTTCGGAACAAGAACGTTCTGGCCGGCTTAGTTTTCGCGCCGTTTGTTACGGATTTGATTGCAAGTGCTACCCTGCCAACGGGTAACGGTGACTACGCGCAACTGATGTCGGTAATTGCTGATGCGATTGTCATCGCTCGCACCCAGCGCCCGTTAACCGTCGCTATGTTGGAAGCTGTCAACGATTCGACCGCTCGTGGTCGGCCAGTTGACGAGGCGGATCCTCGCTACTACGTGCCTCTTCCGTTCGCCTTCGCGCAGATCATTGCTCGCGGACAGAAATCAGGGAGCTTTTATGTATATCCATCGGCCGCCGAAGCGGGCGCCGTACTCAGCAACAACCTGCTGTTGCGTGTTTTCACGCGCCCGAATGAGACCGCGGCAGAAACCATCAAACTGGTAGAGACACTCGCTGAAAGGTTTATAGTCAAGAGATCCCTTTAGATCGGCTGAGTATCCGAAAGATGACGTCGGAAGAATCGAAGAATGCGCTGACGGGCGTCTTCCGCTGCTTCCGCCTGATAACCAATGCCGAACACCTGACCAACCCGCGTTACGATAGGACCAGCGTGATTCAGGAAGGCATGTCCGGCAAGTGGATATTCCTTCACGTCATGAGCGATCCCGTTCGACTCTAGAGCCGCGGTCAGACGCTCGGTCGATCGCGCTTTCACAAGCCGTCTGTCTCTTGCTCCGTAACTGCCAACCACCGGGCAGGCACCAGCAAGCAGATCACCGGCATCGTCGGGAACGCCACCATAATTCACGCTCGCCACCGAATACGCGCCATCACCGGCGAGCAAGAGAGCAAAATCACCGCCCAAACAGAAGCCGATAACTCCTACCTGCCCATTGCACTCCGGATCTGCGGTAAGTTGGCGGCGGCTTCGTTCGATGAGTTCGAAGGTTATGCCGCTACGCTGTGCTAGGTCGCGGAAAAGGTGAACTAAGCAAGCAATCGGGCGACGCTCGCCGAAGAGATTCGGTACAACCGTTATGAAGCCCTCGGCCGCTAGCCACCGAGCCTGCTCGTGAACATCCCCGTGCCTCCCGAAGATATCGTGGATGACAACAATCCCAGGCCACGGCCCGTTGCCAGTTGGACGCAACAGCGGTGCATCGATCATCTGGATCCTGATTCGTATTGGTCTTTCGGGTTGAAGAGGAAAGTTTACCCTGGAGCGCTCCACACGAACGCAACCCCGCTTCGTGGGAACACCCAGCCGTCGTACTCCAGGATCAGGTGGCGACCGGGTACAGATACTGGACTCCTGCTGATCTGTGCCGTGCGATTGCCGGCGATGTAGTCCAGCACGCTTAGGTCGGCGAGGCCGGTGTCGCGGTAGTCGATCTCAACGATCAGGCCTCTGGTTGGCTGGTCGACCCGGAGCCGGAGCAGATGTCTGTGGATCGCGACCACCGTCTTGTAGGTGTAGGCGATGGTCACCGTGCGTTGCTGTTCGACGGCGTCACTGCCGATGCTGGCGCTGTAGGTCTGGCTCCCCTGCTTGGCCGAGCGGCGGACGGGGCGGGGTTCGCCGTCGACCAGGAACTCGACCAGCTCGAAGGCGTCCGGGTCGCTGGCGGTCAGTCCGAGCTTTGGCGGGAGGTACCACGTTGAGGTAGCTGACGGGTCGGCAGCAAGCTCTCGAAATTCATCAAGATCGTCCAGGCAGACAAAGCGTCGGGTGTTGTAGGCCGGGATGAGGTCGTACTCCCAGCGGACGGTAACGGCGAACAGCGCGGCACGCCGCCTTGGCGTGCCGCTCCCTGCAGGGAGCGGAGACAGCCGTATCGAAATACGGGCGTCGTGCAGGCGTTCCGGGCTGCCGATTGCCTGTTGCTTGAGGTCGGCGTAGATCTCCTCGGCGAAACGCTGGTCACCGAGGCGGATGCCCAGGCCGTTAGCGATGATCTGATCGAGCACCTCTGGGGTGGCCACGCGGGCCAGATCGGTGGGCTCGAAGGCGAAGCCGGAGATGACGGCATCGCGCATCGCGGGTGCGGAGTCCGCCAGCACGCGCTGCAGACGTTCGGTGTCTCGAACCTCGCTATCGCGGCCATCGACGTACTGCCAGGCCACCCCGAGCAGTCCAGTGGTGAACAGGCCGGAGCCGATGTTGGTGATTGGCCAGTAGGTCAGCCAGTGCAGCCGGGAGATGCCGCCGAGCCAGTGGCCGAGGAGCAGCAGCACCAAGCCGGCGAACAGCAGAACGGTCGCCAACAGGGCGATCTTGGCGGTGTACAGCCGGTGAAGCGGATCATGCATGTGTTGTTACTCATTGTAACAAGCAAGATCGACTTCGGGACTGCTGCAGGGATAGGTGACGCGTTCCTCGTGTAACGAGGCTCAGTTGGCTGTGAGCGTGTTGCCGGCGTGATCGGCTGCGTCGAGAGCGTCGGCTACGCCGTTGAGGTTTGGCATTTGAGTTCGAGGTTGTTTCCGGCTGGGTCGCGGATGAAGACCGCGTAGTAGTCCGGCGCGTACTCCGGCCACAGCCGAGGCTCGTGGAGGATCTCGGAGCCCCATGCGGTGGCGAACTCGTGGGCACGTCGGACGGTCGCCTCGTCCTCGACCTTGAGCGCGAGGTGGGTCTGGCGACCACCGGGATCGGCCGCCAGGGAGAAGAACAGCTGGGATGGCTGCCCGGGTAGGGCGTACCCGATCAGGTTCGGCATGTCGAAGGTGCGCGCGCCCCCGGCCAGGCCGACCAGCTGGTCGTACCAGTCACCGATGGCGTTCAGATCGTCGACTTGGAGAACGACGTGGTCGAGCAGCGTCATGAGCGCTCTTCGCTCACGTGCGCGCCGACCGCCGCTGAGGCGCCTGGACCCTGGGGGCCGTGTCAGTGCTCATCACTTTTCACTCCATTTTTCGGTCTAGTCGGAGCACCACACGTGAGTCACGACTCCCGTCTGCCTAACCGGAGGGATGCCTCCCGTTGTAGACGGTCTGCGAGCCGCCTCGCCTCGCCGCATGTGGGCGCTGATGGAGCTGAGGCCCCCCTGATCGTCATGGCTGAACCTCCCAGACCGCCGACGCACCGGCTAGGGACGAAGGTCCCTCCGCCACCATGAGCGTCGCGGTGCTTGTTTGCCGCGCATCTGCTGCGAACGGGCTATGGAGCGCGGAGCCTCTGCGTGGTTCGGTGCACTGGCACATATCCCGCCACGTGGCCGAGTGGGCGACGCACGATGAGGAGATCGATCTCATGGACAGAGGACGGCTCGTTGGCTGCTTGCGCCTGATGGCGGCCGCCGCGGCCCTGGCGCCGGCCATGTTCGGCGTCGCGTCAGCCGCGCCGGCCCACGGTGCCGCCGCATCGCCTGAGCCGCAGCCATTCGCCGCGCACGGGGGCTACACGCAGGTCGACTCCGCATTGATGGAGCTCCCAACCGGAGGGCAGGCCTCCGCGCACGTTTCCTGCCCGAGCGGCACGAGCGTGGTCGGCGGCGGGATGACCGGCGGGGGCGGGGTGGGTATGAGCGTGAACACCTCCATCCCGCTCGACAACGGCTGGGCCGTGTACGTCAACAACACCGGCCCCGCCGGCCAGACCTGGGCCGTGGTCGCCGTCTGCGTGAAGAAGGTCTCCAAATATTCTGTCGTCGCGGGCGCGACGGTCACCAACCCGGCCGGCGCGCTGACCGAGGCGACGGCGTCCTGCCCTGCCAAGACGGTCGCCGTCGGCGGCGGCGCCGTCGCATCGGGGTACTCGATCGGCGACAGCCTGCACTCCTCGTACCCCGACGGCACGACGGGATGGCTCGCCCAAGCCGCCAACACCACGTCCACCGACGAGAATCTCACCGCGTACGTCGTATGCGCGAAGAAGCCGAGCGGCTACGCGGAGGTAAGTTCGTCGCCGGTCTCGGTGCCTTCCGGCGGCTTCACCCCAACGACGGAAGCAACGTGCCCCTCGAAGACGGTGGCGCTCGGGGGCGGCGGCTACGCCAGCCTCCCGTCGACCGCGGTGACGCTCCACCTGACCTTCCCGGAGAACGACACCGAGTGGGCAGCAGGCGAGAACGACACGTCCGGGGCCAGCACCTACCTGTACGCCTACGCGATCTGCGCGAAGCTCTAGGCGCGAGTCGCCGCCGACCCATTCAGCTGCGACCAGCGGACATCCGCCTCAGCCGGGCAATTCCAGGTCGAGGATCTCCTCGGTCAGCGTCCAGAGTCTGGCGGCAGCCGCGGTATCCGCGCCGTTCGGGTACACGTCCAGCATCTCGGGGGCGCCCCGCATCTGGGCCAGATGCCGTGGGCCGACGAAGCTGCCGTTGCCGACGGCCGGGTCCACTGCCGCCCGGACGGTCGGCAGCGCGCCAGCCACCGCCGACTGCAAGACGACCTTCTGCAGGGGGCGCGCCAGCGGCACGAGGTAGCCGTGCCCGTCATCTCGGAGCTGACGCAGCAGGAGTTCCGTGGCGCTGACCCCGGGGTGGCAGGCCACGACGCGAACAGCGTCGCGCGTTCGGCGGGCCAGCTCCTGGGCGAAGAGCAGGTTGGCCTGCTTGGTGTTGGAGTAGACCTTCTGCGATTCGTACGGTGTCGGGTCCACGAGATCGCCTGCGGTGGTGTGCTCAGACAGCCGGCCGCCGCGAGCCGCGATCGACGACACGACGACGACGCGACGGGTGATCCGCGGCCATGCTGCGGCGATCAGCGCGGCGTGCCCAAGGTGGTTGGTGCCCATCTGCCGTTCGAAACCCTGCTTGGTGACGGCGTGCCTCCCCCCCATGACCCCAGCGTTGCAGATCAGCACGTCGATCGACTCCGGCAGGCCGTCCACGAACGGCTCCACGGTGGTCAGGTCGGCCAGGTCGAGCGACGCGGCGGTGATCTCCCCGGTGGCGTCGGCGGCGACCGCATCGCGGGCAGCGGCGGCGCGCTGCTGATCCCGGCACGCCATCACGATGTTCGCGCCGGCCCCGGCGAGCAACTTCGCTGCCTCGAGGCCGACGCCCGAGTTCGCTCCGGTGATGACGAGCGTCTGGCCACCGAGATCACCGCTGTCCTGCACACCCCAGCCCACGCGAACTCCTCACGGGTAGCAGCACTGACTTGGCGCCAACCTACTGAGTGCGGTCCGTGACGCCACGTACGGCCTGCATTGGCTGAAGACCGTGTCGGCTGCCTCGAGTCACCTTGGCGCGACGACGGTCATTCCCAGTTCGGTCGCGGAACTGGCCATCCGCTCGTCGTACGTACAGACGCGTGCGAGGTCGGCACCCAGAGTCGCCGCAGTGGCAAGGTGAATGGCGTCCAGTGAGCGCAATCGGGTCGGGAGCAGGGTGCCTGCGCTACGCACAATGCGGTCGCTGATCCGAACGACGTCCAGACGACTCATCGTGTCCTCGCCTCGCGCGAGGGCGGCGGCGCCGAATGGCAGCAACGCTCGGGCGACTTCCGTACGGGCGAGGGCACTGGTGACAACCGGATGCTTGCGCCGCAGGTACCGCCGCAGCGCCGTCGATTCGGGTTCCAGCGTAACCAGCTTGACGATTGCTGAAGAGTCGAGATACGTGACCCGCTCAGCGCTCATCGCGCCGCAACGCCGCTAGCACGTCCGAGGGCGAGGCGTCCCCGGCAGGCATCGACATCGGCTCAGGCAAGCCGGCGAGATCTGCCGTGGCCGGCTCGAGTTGTCCGGTTGCTCGCAGCTCGCCGATTCCGCCACGTGTGGGGATCGGCGCCAGGACCGCGACCGGCCTACCCCGGTCGGTCACCTCGATCGTCTCACCACCTTCGACCCGACGCAGCAGCTCGCTGGCCCGCTGTCGCAGCTCTCGCACACCCACGGAGGTCATGTGCTATTTGTAGCACATTCGTTCCCGGATTCGCAGATGGACGCGTGGCCGACTAACGGCGCGGACGAGGACGAAGATTGGTTCACCTCGCCGCCAACGTCGCCTACGCGGTGATGTCGGTGGTCAGCGCTAGCTGACTCCCGGCGCCGATGTCTGCCTCCAGTGCATCGATCCGCGCCCTGGCAAAGCCGAGTGAATCTGAGCCAAGAAGCTGATGCAGCGGCGACGTGCCTGAGGTTGCCATGGCAATGATCGCATCGGCGGCCCTCGCGGGGTCGCCGAGTTGACTGCCGGGCATCGCCAGGTGAACGTCAGTCATGTCGCGGATAGACGGGTATGCGTCGCCGGTCGTCATCGGAAGTCCTAGGGAATGCGGCTTGAGAAAGTCAGTTCTCATGTAGCCGGGCTCGACCAGATTGACGCGGATGCCGAACTCGGCGACCTCGGCAGCGAGTGACTCGGTTAGTCCCTCCACAGCGTATTTGCCCGCGCAGTAAAGGCCCCACCCGGGGAAGGAAGTGAGCCCTAGGATCGACGAGACGTTGATGACGTGGCCGGTGCCGCGTTGCCGAAGGACCGGCAGCGCGGCGCGCAGGACGTTCCAGACCCCGAAGACCTGAACGTCGAACATGGCTCGAGCCTCGGCGTCGGAGACCTCCTCGACAGCGGCGAGGAAGCCGTAGCCGGCGTTGTTGACAACCACATCAAGCCCACCGAAACGGTCCACGGTCGCGTGTACGGAACGGGCGACTGCCCGCTCGTCGGTGAGGTCCACGGCCGCTGCCTCCAACCTCGAGGTGTCAACGTCCCCCAACGCCGACCGGAGGCGTTCGACCGACCGCGTCGTGGCTGTGACGTTGTCCCCGCGGTGGAGTAGACGGATAGCGAGTTCGAGGCCAAGACCACGCGATGTTCCCGTGACGAACCAGGTCGCGGGTCCCGTGACTGGGTAGGACATGACGTCCACTCCTTCGATCGGCGCGCAGGTCTGATGTTGCCTGGCGCTTCTCAAGTCTCGGGCGTCCCGGGAGCCGTCGGCGCGTCTCTTCTGGCCCGGTTCCGCCTAGGACTCGGAGGGCCAGGCAGGCCCAGGCCGGTGGCGGTGGAGTCCCGCATACTCGTCCTATGAGGGATCCGAACCGCGAACTCGCCGACTTCCTCCGGCGTGCTCGGGGGAGGGTGGCCCCGGCGCACGCCGGGTTGCCTCGCGACGAACGCGTCAGGCGAGTGCCGGGGCTGCGCCGCGAGGAGGTCGCCCTCTTGGCCGGAGTGTCCAGCGACTACTACACGAGGCTCGAGCAGGGGCGCCGAATCGTGCCGTCAGCCTCGGTCATAGCCGCGATCGCGCGGGCGCTCGGCCTCGACGCGGCCGGACGCTCTCACCTGTGGTCGCTGATCGAGCTCAACAACTCGGGAACGCCACGCAAAGACAAGGCGCAGCGGGCTCGTGCCAGCCTGCTCCAGTTCATCGATTCTCTCGATGCGCCCGCGCTGGTCCTCGGACGACGAATGGACGTGGTCGCGAGTAACCAGATGGCGCGAGCGCTGATTGCTGACTTCGACCGGATGCCGGCCCGCGAACGCAACTACGCACGCTGGATGCTCCTGTCAGACGAGGCGCACACCCTTTTCCTCGACTGGGATGAGCAGGCACGGACAGTCGTGGAGGCCTTGCGGTTCGACATCGGCGGGAACTCCGACGATCCAGCTGCCGCTGCGCTCATCGATGAGTTGAGCAGCCGCAGCGATGAATTCGCCACATGGTGGGACGAGCACGCGGTTCATCAGCGAACGTTCGGAACGAAAAGGTTCCTGCACCCGGTCGTGGGACGGATCGACGTGCAATACGAGACTATGACGCTGTCCGGCGACGAGGACCAGACTGTGTTCGTCTACAGCACGCAGCCCGGCACCACCTCACGCGAGGCGATGAACCTGCTCGCGAGCTGGACGCTGACGCCGCGGCATCCTGCCGCCACACACGACACTGATGCCGATCGCTGAGGCCTCGATGTCAGGCGGCCGCCGAGCCGCTGCTGACCCCGCCGATCCAGCTCGCGACGACGTCGCGGGTCGCGGAGATATCCGTCGTGGGATCACCGCGTACGAGCAGGAGGTCCGCCCGTAGACCCGGCGAGACGCCGCCGCGGTCGGCCAGCCCGAACACCGTGGCCGGCAGCACGGTGGCCGCACGCAGCGCTTCGACCGGGGACAGCCCGGAGGCCACCAGCCGGGCGAGCTCCTCGTGCATGGCCTCGCCGTGCGGCGGGCGTGCCGGGACGAGCGGCTCGTTGTTGGCGTCGGTGCCGGCCAGGACCGTCGCACCGGCGCGATGGAACGCGGTCACGGTGCCCTCGGCGTTTGCGTAGTCGAGCCGCGGGGCGATATGCAGACCCGAGAGGATCTTCATCGACACCTTCGCGTTCAGGCTGTCGGCGGCGCCGCGCATCATCGTCAACGTCGGTATCAGGACGGTGCCGCGGTCGGTCAATTCTGCGACGAGGTCCTCGGCGAGGACGCCGTCGAGCGGGGCATGCGTGACGACGTCGACACCCGCGTCGGCCGCGAGCCGGATCGCAGCCCTCGTCACGGCATGGGCGACGACGAGCCGGCCCGCCTCGTGGGCGGCGACGACCAGGGCAGCCAGCGTCGGCGGGGGAAGCGCTTTGGTACCCGGAATCTTCGGGTCCTCGACGATGATCTTCACGAAGTCCGACCCGGCCGCCACCTGATCGGCGACGAACCGCGCCGCTTGCGCCGGGTCCGGCACGGCGCTGTCCGCGGGAAAGCCCATCTTGGCTACGTGGGTGCCGCCCGGGGCGCTGGCCGGCACGCCGGCCCGCAGGACAGTCGGCAGGCCGGGCAACGCGCGCAGGGCATCGAGCGCATGGACGTCACGCGTGCCCATGTCGCACACCGTGGTCACCCCCCAGCGGGCGCACAGTTCCAGTTGGGCGCGTCCGTCGAGATGCACGTGGCAGTCGATCAGGCCCGGCAGCAGCACCCCACCCGCCCCGTCAACGGCCTGCTCGTGCACCGGACCGGTCCCCGGATCGCCGACCGACGTGATCAGGCCGCCGTCGATGACGACGTCCTTCGCTGCGGTGAGGCCCGAACCGTCGAACACCCGCACATTGCGGATCACGGTGCTGACCGGGGCGGCCCCGGCCGCTGTCTGCGGTGTCGTCATGCCGGCGCTCCTTCAGTGACGGTTCGCGGGCCAGGGCCTGAGCCAGCTGATGGCCGAGGGCCGACCGTGGTGCCGGTCATCATGCCGCTTTCCTTGTGAACTGTCGGTGCAAGGACCGCGCCGAGAGCAAAGCCCCAGCAGCCCGTACGACGTGATCGGCCTTTGCTCACGGCCAACGGAGGGCGAGTTCCGGGGGCGTCCAACCGGGCCAGGTCGGGCTGCCGACGGGAAGCCCGTCGCTGAACAGGGCGACGAGGGTGGGTCCGTCGCGGCGGGAGTTGTCCCAGCACGTGGCACTGTCGGTGAGCGCGATGGCGGTGGCGACGTGCTGCCAGAGTCGCTGATGGCGCACCCGGACCTTGCTCTCGGGGACGTCGTGGCCGCCGGCCGCGACGCGCGCCGAGACCCGGGCGACAGCCAGTTCCACGGGGACCATCACGACGTGGAGCGCGATGTAGTAGCCCGAATCGCGGGCGGCCCGGATGAACTCGAGCTTCGAGGGATGCGAGAAGACGGTCTCGGCGATCAACGGCCGGCCGAGAGCAATCAGTCGGGTACGCGTCGCGGCGGCGATGCGGGCCGCTTCGTCACCGTGGCTCTCCGGCTCCTCGGGCCAGCGTTGACCGGCGATGACGTCGGCGTTGACGAAGGTCGCGCCGGGCCAGCGCGGCGCGAGGGTGTAGCGGACGAAGGTGGACTTGCCGGCCCCGTTCGGGCCGACCACGAGGTCCAGGCGGGTCATTCGACCGGCGCGTGTGAACCGTCCGGCCGGTATTCGACGAGGCGCCCGTCGTCGTCGAGCGCCACGGTGGTCAGACCCTCGGCCGCCAGTCGGGCGCCGTAGGACGTGGACTGCGCGTCCTGCTGGACGGCCGCATCGAGTTCGGCGTTGGCGACTAGGCGCTCTTCGGGCCCGAGCACGGACAGCGGGAGGGCGCCCGCGAGGACGGCCTCGACCCGATTCCGGGCCGCGCTCTGGTGCATCGACACGGCTCGACCCACCCGGGTCCAGTGGTCGAGCTGTTGCTTGGCAGAGCGACTCTGGCGTGGACCCTCGACCGCCGCAGAATCCAGGAGGTCAGCGGCGAACCGGGTCGGTCTGTCCTGGGCGGCCATGACAAACTCCTTCGTCCCACAGTGATACGTAATGTAGCACTCTGCTACCCGCCCGCGGCCGGCCGGCTGGCAGCGGCCCGCAGGACGAGGCCGGCCTGCGGTCCACCGGGCCAGCCTCTGGCCAGCTGCGCCAGCAGCGTGGCCACGAAGGCGGCGGCCGCGGGCGGTCGCGGTCGACCCTGCCGCTCGGCGAAGCCGACGGTACGGGTGAGCTTGCCGTCCACGAACCGCACCGCCTGCAACGCCCCGTCGGCGGCCACCGCCGTCGTCGGCACGACAACAGCCCCCAGCCCGGCCCGGGCCAGCGCCAGCGCGCCGCTCATCTCGCCACCCTCGATCGCCACGCGCGGCTCGAAGCCGGCGGCACGGCAGGCAGCCACGGTTGCCGTGCGAAGGTCGTACCCCTCGCGGAACAGCACCAGGGGCAGGTCGCGCAGCGCGGTCACCCGGATCGTGCGACGGCCGCACAGCGGGTGGTCCCGCGGCACGGCCAGCACCAGCTCCTCCTCGGCGAGCGCGACGGTCGAGACCCGGGGCTCGTCGACCGGGAGGATGACCAGGGCCAGGTCGAGCGCGCCGTCGGCGAGGTACGCCGCCAGGTCGCGCGACCCGGTCTCGCGGAGCGCCAGCTGCACGTGCGGGTAGCGGCCGTGGAAGGTCGCCAGCACGCTGGCCAGTAGCCCGGTCGTCAGCGTGGGGGTCGCGCCGAGCGCCAACCGACCGCCGCGCAGTCCGAGCAGATCGCGCACCTCCTCGCGGCCGGCCTCCAGGTCGGCCAGCGCGTGCCGCGCCCACGGGATGAAGGCCTCGCCCGCCGCGGTGAGCCCGACCCGGCCGCGGCCGCGCTCGAACAGGGGTGTGCCCAGCTCGTGCTCCAGGGCGCGCACCTGGGTCGACAGCGACGGCTGGGCCACCCGGAGGCGGGCGGCCGCGCGGGTGAAATGGCGCTCCTCGGCCACCGCCACCACGTACTGGAGCTGCTGTGTCTGCATGCCTGCCCTTCACGAGACCATAGCCCTGGACTATCGCATCATCAGATACGCGTCCTGGTACGAATGCCTCCTCCGCAGCTATAGTTCCGGCCGTGAGCGCTGAGCTGGCACGATGACGACCGAGACCCGCGGGGCTCCGCCCGTGACCGGGGGCCGGGCGCAGATCGCCGCGCGGACGCTCCGCCAGGACCGGTGGTGGATCCAACCCGCCATCACGGTGGCAGTGCTCGTCCTGTTCATCGTGTACTCGACGTTCCGGGCCTTCCAGAACGGCGACTACTTCTCCCGGCCGTACATCTCGCCGCTCTACTCGCCCTGCATCGCGAGCGACTGCGCGAAGGGTGTGCCCAGCGTCGGCATCATCGGGACGTGGTGGCCGCTGTCGCCCGCACTGCTGGTGCTCGTGGTGCCGCTCGGCTTCCGGCTGACCTGCTACTACTACCGGAAGGCCTACTACCGCTCGTTCTGGCAGTCGCCGCCCGCGTGCGCCGTCGCCGAGCCGCACCGGCGCTACACCGGGGAGACCCGTGCGCCGCTCATCGGCCAGAACGTGCACCGCTACTTCTTCTACCTGGGCATGCTCTTCAACGCGATCCTCACGTACGACGCGGTGGTGTCCTTCCGCAACAGCCACGACCAGTGGGGGCACATGGGGCTGGGCACCATCGTCCTGGTGGTCAATGCGGCCCTGCTGTGGACGTACTCGCTGTCGTGCCACTCCTGTCGACACATCGTCGGCGGCCGGCTGCGCAACTTCTCCCGCCATCCGGTGCGCTACCGCGCCTGGACGTTCGTGTCGAAGCTGAACTCGCGGCACATGCAGATCGCCTGGGCGAGCCTGCTGTTCGTCGCCTTCACCGACCTGTACGTGGCGCTGCTCGCCGCGAATGCCTTCCACGATCCGAGGCTGTTCTAGATGGGCTGGTGTCGATGACCGAACTCGAGCGGCAACGGTACGACGTCGTGGTGATCGGCGCCGGTGGCGCCGGGCTGCGCGCGGCGATCGCGGCGCACGAGGCCGGCGCCCGTACCGCTGTCGTGTGCAAGAGCCTGCTGGGCAAGGCCCACACCGTCATGGCGGAGGGCGGCATCGCCGCCGCGATGGGCAACGTCTACAGCGACGACAACTGGAAGGTCCACTTCCGCGACACGATGCGCGGCGGGAAGCTGCTCAACCACTGGCGGATGGCCGAGCTGCACGCGCAGGAGGCGCCGGAGCGGGTGTGGGAGCTCGAGCAGTGGGGGGCGTTGTTCGACCGCACCCCGGAGGGGCTGATCAGCCAGCGCGACTTCGGCGGCCACCGCTTCGCCCGGCTCGCGCACGTCGGCGACCGCACCGGCCTGGAGATGATCCGGACGCTGCAGCAGCGCACGGTCAGCCTCGGCATCGACGTGTTCATGGAGTGCACTGTCACCGAGCTGCTCAAGGACGGCGACGCCGTCGTCGGGGCGTTCGGCTACCGGCGTGAGTCGGGCCGTTTCGTGGTCTTCGAGGCTGGCGCGGTGATCCTGGCCACCGGTGGCATCGGCAAGTCGTGGAAGGTCACCAGCAACTCCTGGGAGTACACCGGCGACGGCCACGCGCTGGCGCTGCGCGCGGGCGCGTCGCTGGTGAACATGGAGTTCGTCCAGTTCCACCCCACCGGCATGGTCTGGCCGCCCAGCGTCCGCGGCATCCTGGTGACCGAGTCGGTCCGGGGCGACGGCGGCGTGCTGCGCAACAGCGCGGGCAACCGGTTCATGTTCGACTACATCCCCGACTTCTTCCGCAAGGAGACGGCGGAGACCGAAGCCGAGGCCGATCGCTGGTACGCCGACAAGAAGAACAACCGCCGGCCGCCGGAGCTGCTGCCGCGCGACGAGGTCGCCCGCGCCATCAACTCGGAGATCAAGGCCGGCCGCGGCTCCCCCCACGGCGGGGTCTTCCTCGACATCGCCTCCCGGCGGGACGCCGACTACATCCGCAAGCGACTGCCCTCGATGTACCACCAGTTCAAGGAGCTGGCCGAGGTCGACATCACTGCCGAGCCGATGGAGATCGGCCCGACCTGTCACTACGTGATGGGCGGGGTCGAGGTCGACCCCGACAGCGCCGCCTCGCGGGTTCCCGGCCTGTACGCCGCCGGTGAGGTCGCGGGCGGGATGCACGGCTCGAACCGCCTCGGCGGCAACTCGCTCGGGGACCTGCTGGTGTTCGGCAAGCGCGCCGGCGAGCATGCCGCGTCGTACGCGACCGGCCGGGCCGGCCACACCGCGAGCGAGCAGGACGTGACCCGCGCGGGGGAGTCCGCGCTGAGCCCCTTCGCCCAGGAAGGTGCGGAGAACGCGTACACGCTGCACCAGGAGCTGCAGCAGGTCATGAACGACCTGGTCGGGATCATCCGCCGCGCCGACGAGATCCAGGACGCGCTGAAGCAGATCCACGACCTGCGGTTGCGGCTCGACCACGTGGGCGTGGAGGGCCACCGGCAGTACAACCCCGGCTGGCACCTCGCCCTGGACCTGCGCAACATGCTGCTGGTGAGCGAGGCGGTGGCGATGGCGGCACTGGAGCGCGAGGAGAGTCGCGGCGGCCACACCCGCGACGACTTCCCCGGCCCGGTCGCCGAGTGGGGCCGGTTGAACGTCATCGTGGAGATCGACGAGGTGGGCGCCGTGACGCTCCGCCGCCAGCCGCTGCCGGTGATGCCGGCGCCGCTGGCCGAGCTGCTCGAGGAGCTGGCATGACGTACGACCTGACCATGCGCGTGTGGCGCGGCGACGCCGACGGTGGGGACCTCGTCGAGTACGTCGTCCCGGTGGCCGAGGGCGAGGTGGTGCTCGACGCGGTGCACCGCCTGCAGGCGATGCACGCCGGCGACCTGGCGGTCCGGTGGAACTGCAAGGCCGGCAAGTGCGGGTCCTGCTCGGCGGAGGTCAACGGCCGGCCCCGGCTGATGTGCCTGGCCCGGCTCTCCACGTTCGCGCAGGACGAGCCGATCACGATCACCCCGATGCGCGCCTTCCCGGTGATCCGGGACCTGGTCACCGACGTCTCGTACAACTATGAGAAGGCCGCCGTGGTGCCGGCGTTCTCGCCGCGCGCGGAGCAGCCGACGGCACCGTTCCGGATGCAGCAGATCGACGTCGAGCGCTCGCAGGAGTTCCGCAAGTGCATCGAGTGCTTCCTGTGCCAGGACACCTGCCACGTGGTTCGCGACCACGAGGAGAACAAGGAGGCCTTCTCCGGCCCGCGGTTCTTCCTGCGGTACGCCGAGCTGGAGATGCATCCGAACGACGGCCTGGACCGGCGGCGCCTGGCACAGGAGGAGCGCGGCCTGGGGCTCTGCAACATCACCAAGTGCTGCAGCGAGGTCTGCCCCGAGGGCATCCACATCACCGACAACGCGATCATCCCCATGAAGGAGCGCGCCGCCGACGTCAAGTACGACCCGTTGGTGTGGCTGGGCAGCAAGATCAGGCGGCGCCCCGCCGCGCGTTGACCGCTTCGCTCCCGGGCTACTTCGCGAGGCCGGAGACCAGGTTGATCGAGGCGGCGATGATCACCGCGCCGAGCGGGAACGACAGCCACGCGTGCCGCAGTGCCGTACGCCTGATCTGCTTGGTCTGCAGGTCGGTGTCGGAGACCTGGTAGGTCATCCCGATCGTGAACGACAGGTACGCGAAGTCGCTGTACTGCGGCGGGTCGTCCTCGTTGAAGTCGATCCCGCCGACGGGCTGGGCGTAGAAGAGCCGGGCGTAGCCGAGGGTGAAGACGGTGTGCACGAGCACCCAGGAGATCAGCACCGAGACCAGCGCGAACCCGGCCTCGACGTACTCGAGGTCGCCGCCGGCATGACTGGCGCCGAAGACGACCAGCCCGACCGCGAGCAGGCTCGCGACCGCGGCCCCCAGGAGTACGACGTCGGTGGACCCGCGGGACGGGTCCTCCTGCTGTGAGTGCGCGGCCGTGGCGTCGGCCCCGAGCGGCCAGACGACCGCCCACGTCCAGGCGCAGAAGACGACGGCCAGCGCGTCCCAGCCGATCAGCGGGGCGGCCCGCCCGGCGCCGAGCGCTCCGGCAATCCCACCGGCAACGACGCCGACCACCAGGGCCGCGATCAGCTTCCGACGCCCGGACGTGCCGGCCAGCCGCTCCCGGCTCGACCGTGCACGCGTCGCCATGTCGTGATCATGCCGGACCCGGACCCGTCGGGGCCGCAGCCGTGGTTCTCAGCTGGGCCCCGCATGCCCCAGGTCAGTCGGCCGCCGCGGGCACCACATCGGCCCGCGGCGGTTCCTCGTCATCCGCCGGCTCGATGGAGATATGCGGCACGACCCGGTCCAACCAGCCGGGGAAGGCCCAGTTGTTGGGACCGATCAGGTGCATGAGGGACGGCACCAGGATCGTACGGAGGATGAAGGCGTCGAGCAGGACGGCTGCGGCCAGGCCGAGCCCGAACTCCGCGAGGACCAGGTTGCCGCTGAACACGAACGCGGTGAAGACGCCAATCATGATCAGCGCCGCGGCCGTGACCACCCGCCCGGTCTCGGCCTGGCCGGCGGTGACCGCCTCGTGGTTGCGACCCGTACGCAGCCACTCCTCGTGCATCCGGCTGACGAGGAAAACCTGGTAGTCCATCGACAGGCCGAAGAGGATCGCGAACAGCAGCACCGGGACGAACGACTGGATCGGTCCGGCCCGTTCCACCGCGAACAGCGAGCCCAGGTGACCCATCTGGAAGATGAACACCAGCACGCCGAACGCGGCCCCGGCCGCCAGCAGGTTCATCAACGACGCGACCAGGGGCACCAGCAGGCTGCGGAAGGCGACCAGCAGCAGCAAGAACGCCACGAGCACCACGACGCCGATGAATACCGGCAGCTTTGCGCCGATGACGTGCGCGAAGTCGATGAACGCCGCCGTGCTGCCGCCCACATACGCGGCCTTCACCGGTAGCCCCCGCAATGCCGGTGGGACCACGTCGTCGCGCAGCGTGTGCACCAAGGTGGCCGTCGCCTTGTCCTGTGGCGAGCTCGTGGGGACGGCGTTGAACACCGCGGTCCGGCCGTTGGGGGAGAACCGGGCCGGGCCGACGGCCGCCACCCCGGCGGTGGCCCCTACCGCGCGCGAGATGGTCTCCACCGCCGCCGCATCGTTCGGCGTGTCGAGCGACACGCTGACCTGCAGCGGGCCATTGAACCCGGGGCCGAAGCCCCGTGCCAGCAGGTCGTACGCCTGCCGACTGGTCTGGCTCTTGGGGTCGTTGCCGGCGTCGCTGGCGCCCAGCCGGATGCTGAAGAACGGCAGCGCGATGATCACGATGACGACCAGGGCGCCGCCGGCCATGAGCCATCGCCGACGCTCGACCAACCGGGCCCAGCGCAGCCAGAAGCCCTGGGCATGCTCGGGCTGCGGGCCGTTCGCGGACAGCTGCCGCAGACCTCGGCGGCCCAGCACCTTCATGCCCCAGAAGCCCAGCAGCGCCGGCGTCAGCGTGACGGATGCCAGCATCGTGAGGGCGACGGTGACGGCGGCACCGATCGCCACCCCGCGCAGGAAGCTCACGCCGAGCAGCAGCAGGCCCAGCAGTGCCACGCACACCGTCGCCCCGGCGAACAGCACCGCCCGGCCGGAGGTGTTGAGGGCCGTGGTCACGGCGTCCTCGGGGTCGAGCCCGCGCAGCAGCCCACTCCGATGTCGGCTGACGATGAAGAGGGCATAGTCCACCCCTACGCCGAGGCCGATGAGGACCGCCAGCTCGGTGGCGAAGTTGACGATCGGGGTGACCTGGGAGACCAGCGAGATCAGGGACGTGCCGATCAGGATCGACAGGATCGCGGTGATCAGGGGCGTCACCATGCCGCGCCAGGACCCGAAGGCCAGGAACAGGATGATCGCGGCGACGACGACGCCGGCCCCCTCACTCGCGCTGGCACCGCTGAACTCGACCGTCTCGATCGCCTGCCCGCCAAGCTCCACCTGCAGCGTGCTGCTCCGCGCCGACTGGGCGTCCTTGATGACCCGCTTGATGTCGCCGTGCGGCAACACGTTCGCCTGCGCGTCGAAGATGACCGTCGCGTACGCGATCGTGCCGTCCTTGGCGATCTGGCTGCCTGCGGTTGCGGCGGTGAAGGGCGATATCACGGTACGGACGGCCGGGTCCTTCGCGACCCTGGCGAGCATCGTCTCGGCCGCCTGCTGCGCGGACGCGTCGGTGATCCGGCCCGTCGTGGCGTGTAGCACGATCGAGTCGCTGTCACCCGACACGGTCGGGAAGTCGGCCTTCAGCAGGTCGAGCGCCTTCTGCGTCTGCGTCCCCGGCAGGGTGAAGCTGCTGTTGTAGTTCGACCCGACCCCCGTGGAGATCACCACCGCCGCCACGGCGATGACGAGCCAGGTGACGAGCACCAGCCAGCGCCGCCGGAAGCAGAAGCGGGCAAGGGACTGCATCGACAGGGCTCCTCGGCGCACGTCGGGGGTGTGCGTGGCCAGCGTGCCGCATCCTCGCGCCGAGACGCGCGCCGGGTGCCACGGTGCCTGGAGTGAGGAAACGCTGGCCTGGCGGGATCGACGGGCGAGCCGGTTTGGCGTACCGTGGGTATCTCAACGTCGTGAGGGAGTCCCATGACCGTGCTCGAAGATCGTTCCGTCGGCCCCGAGCGGCGTGCGCCACGCCTCGGGCGCGATCGACACACCGAGCGCATCGAGCGACTGAACACCGCCTCCGCCCGCAGGCTCATCGATCCGGAGGTCGAGGTCGACGGGCACGTGGGCGACGGTCAGATCGTGGCCGACGAGCTGCTGTCGGTGTACGGCCTGGACCTCGGTCTGTCCCGCGAGCAGCTGGTCACGCTCTCGCGCGAGGAGGCGGCCTCCACGTTCGACGCGGGCATCCGCTTCGAGGCGACGCTGATGGCGGCCTTCGGTCTGGGCATGGCGCATGCCGACGTCACCGACCCGCGGCTGGTCTACGAGCTGCATGAACTCGGCGAGGAGACGCGGCACAGCCGGGTGTTCAGCCGGGTGATCAGCCAGCTGCAGCCCCAGGCCAAGAACCCCTATCTGGCCTCGAAGCTGTTCAGGCGGATCGATCGGCGGGTGACCGTGTCGATCATCCAGCGGCCGGCGCTGATGACCACGATGATCCTCGCCGGCGAGGAGCTCCCCGACCTCATCCAGAAGAAGGCGTCCGAGCACCCGGGCACCGACGACTACATCCGCCGGGTCAACCTCTACCACCGCCAGGAGGAGGCGCGGCACCTGTCGTACGCGCGGATGCTGATCGGCGAGCACTTCGCGGCCACGAGCCGCAACGACCGCTTCGCGGTGAGGCACGTCGCCCCCGTGCTCATCGAGTTCCTGTTCGCCTCGCTCGTGCACCCCGGCGTCTATGCGACGGTGGGGCTGGACCCGCGGGAGACCGCGCGCAAGGTCCGGCACTCACCGCACCGGCAGGCGCTCAAGCATGAGGCGATCCGCCCGGTGCTCGGCGCCCTGCTCGATGCCGGCGTGCTCACCCGTGGGCGGATTCCGCGCGGCTGGCAGAAGGTCTGCCACGTGGATCGCCGCGGCGAGCCGCTCCCACCGCTGGTCTGATCTGTCGCAGCGGTGGCGGCCGCGATCACGGTTGGTGCAGGGCCGCTCCGACGTCGGGTACCTCGACCGACGCGGTCATCGCCAGGCCGAGGTGGCTGGCGGCGGCGCGGTAGGCGTCGCGGGCGGCGGCGATGTCTCCGGCGGCGTCGAGCTCGTCGGCGAGCTCGGTCCAGGACTGGGCGGCGGC
>CAXTNT010000023.1:0-28927 GCA_964245825.1 uncultured bacterium
GAAGGTGTGAACTATCACCCGAGACACGTGCGAACGATGTCTCGAGACATCACACGGTGGAGCTGAGGGGACTCGAACCCCTGACCCCCACACTGCCAGTGTGGTGCGCTACCAGCTGCGCCACAGCCCCGGGTCGGCCCCCGCTTCCGGGGGCAGCCGACGAGACTACCGTGCCCGCGCCCGTGACCCTACGTGGACTTACAGGTTGGCCGGGCTGGCGTTCACGTCGCCGGGCCGGGGAGCCACCAAGCCCCGCTGCAGCACCAGCAACATCTCGTCGTACGGGCCGATCAGATATGCCACGTCACCGCCGGCAAGCTGGGTGCCACGCCGCGGCGGGTGCTCCAGGGTGCCGTCGTCCCTGGTGATCGCCAGCACCCGGGTACGCGCCGACAGGTCCACCATCGACACCCCGTCGAGACCCCCACCGGGGGCGATCGCGAGCTGACCGAGCAGGAGCGTCTCACCGGCGATGTCGAGCGCACCGAGAACCCTGAGCCCGAGCGCCGCCCCTACGAACGACGGCGCCGCCAACGCAGAGGTCGAGCGGACGTGCTGGAAGCCGAACGACTGCTCCACGATCCCAGCAAGCTGGCGGTCGAAGACGCGCAGCACCACCGGCACTTGCGACCATCGTTCGGACAGGGCTGCGCGCACCGCGAGCCCGGTCTCGATGTTGACCAGGTCGTTGCTGGTCAGCACCGCCACCGCCGCCGCGCGGCCGACCTGGACGGCGGCGAGGGTCTCCGGCAGCGTCGCGTCCGCCCGCACGACCGGCACCTTGAGCGCGCGGGCCAGCGAGAGGTGCCGGTTGTCCTCGTCCGCCTCCACCACCACCACCTGGCGGCCGGCCGCCAGCAGCGCCTCGAGCACCCGCAGGCCCACCGCCCCCAGGCCGATCAGCACCACGTGCTCACGCATCGAGTGCGCGAGCGAGCGCCCGAGCACCTGCTCCACCCGCCGGCTGACGAGCGCGTTGGTGAGCAGCGCGTAGTTCACCGTCACGAGACCGGCGCCGAGCACGATCAGCGAGATGCCGAACAGCTGCAGGCCGAGCGACTCGTGGGCGAAGGAGAAGTCGCCGAACCCAACCGTGGCAACTGTCTCGGCGGTGAAGTACAGGGACTGGACCGCGGACAGATGCCCACCCCCGTCGATCCGGTACGTCAGGCGCAGCACCACCGCAGAGACAAGCACCAGCGCGATCAGCACCGTGAGCGAGATCCGCAACGACCGGTCGACGACCGAGACGATGGTGGACGCCGCGCCGCGCCCGATCCGGCCCAGCCTCGAGGCGCGCAGCGGCCGGTCGGGCGACGGTTCCCGGTAGTAGCCGCGTCCGGTCGCGGCCCGCGCCGGCGGCGGCCCGCCCTTCTCCCCGCGTACGCCGGCCTGGACCAGCTCGTCGTGCGTACCCACCACCGTGACGAGGTCACCGACGTGCACCGTCTCGTCCCGGCCCGGGCAGAGCTTGACCGAGCCGCGAGCGGGAAGAACGGCGACCGGCGCGAGGTCGCCGTAAAGGGCCCGGAGCGTGCCTGGCGCGGTCGCGACGTGCTCGGCGGCGATGAACTCCTGGCCCCCCAGCACGACGGTGTGCTCGCGGCGGCGCAGGCACGCCTCCACGACCGCCGGCGCCGCGATGCTCGCGACGTCCAGGACGGTGATGCCCAGACCCGTCACGGCTTCGCCCACCGCGGCGTTCGCCAGCCGAACGGCGATCCGGACGTCGGGCCGCAGCTCGCGCACCAGCAGCGCGGTCTCCAGCGCCGCCAGGTCGTCACCGGACACGCACAGCACGGCCTGCGCCCCCCACAGCCCGGCGTCGTGCAGCGTCTGCGGCAGCCGCGGTGACCCCGTCAGCAGTGGTACGCCCCACCCTGCCACCGCCTGGGCCCGGCGGCCGTCGGCGGCCGGGTCGACCGCCACCACGGCGATCCCGGCCTGATGCAGCTGCTCGACCGTACGCAGGCCGACCCCGTCGAGCCCGCAGACCACGACGTGCCCGGTCCACGCACTCGGGTCGGCGGCCATCGGCGCATCGTGTCGTAGCCGCGTGACGGCCGTGTGTCAGCCGGGCGGCCGCAGATCGACAGCCGGACCGCCGTACGACAGCAGCCGCCATCCGCGGCCGTGGGCGTCGTGGTCGAGCAGCGCACAGCAGGTGTTGCCGAGGGCGCCCAGATGGGACCACGGGGCGGGCGGCAGGTCCAGCAGAATGCGCAGCAGCGCCCGGATGGTCCCGCCGTGACTCACCACGACCAGCAGGCCACTTGGGTCGGCCAGTGCGGCCAGCCCGTCCAGCAGCGCCGGGTACGCCCGTTCGCCCACCTCGGTGTTGAGCTCCCCGCCCCCTCGGCGGACGTCGTAGCCCGCCTGGTTGCGGGCGTACTCGTCGGGCTCGTCGGCCTCCCACTGGGCCATCAGCTTGCCCTCGTACGTGCCCAGGTCGATCTCCCGCAGCCGGGCGTCGGTGTGTATCGGCAGGCCGATGGCGAGCGCGGTGTCGCGGGCGCGCGAGGAGTCGGAGGACCAGACCAGGCCTGGCTTCAGGGCCGCGATCACCGGCCCCACCGCGGCGGCCTGGGCCCGGCCGACCTCGTCGAGCGGGACGTCGGCCTGCCCCTGCCCGCGGCCTTCGGCGTTCCAGGCGGTCCGGCCGTGCCGGACCAGCAGCAGGCGCGGCACCAGGCTCAGGCGGGCAGCGACGCGTCGCTGAACGGCACCACCGGGCAGTCCTTCCAGAGCCGCTCCAGCGCGTAGAACTCGCGCTCTTCGACGTGCATGACGTGGACGACGACGTCGGCGAAGTCCAGCAGGACCCACCGCCGTTCGGACTCGCCCTCGCGCCGGACCGGCTTGACGCCGTCCTCCCGCAGCCGCCGTTCCACCTCGTCGACGACGGAGCCGACCTGGCGCTCGTTGGGAGCCGACGCCAGCACGAAGCAGTCGGTGAGGGCGAGCCGGTCGCTGACGTCGAGGATCAGGACGTCGGACGCGAGCTTGTCGGCAGCGGCCTGGGCGGCCGCGAGGGCCAGCTCCCGGGCGGTGTCGGTCGCAGTCACCCGGTCAGTCTCCCACGGCTCAGCCCCGGTAGTCCGTGGCCAGCACGGCGAGGGCGTCGACCACGCTGGAGGTCTGGGAGCTGACCAGCACCGGCGCGTGCGGGAGCCCGAGCGCGGCGGCGACCTTGCGTCCGAAGGCGATCGAGCCGGGCGAGGCGTCGAAGACCAGGATCGAACTCCGGGCGTACTGGTGGAACGGGTTGTCGTTGGTCGCCCGGACGAAGGTCAACCCGGCCGCGGAGAGCCGCGCGCGGGTGCTCGTCGCCAGGCCGGGCCGGCCGGAGTCGTTGACCACCTCCACCCGAGTGCCGGCGGCGCCGGCCTCGTGGCGCAGAGACGGGCCGAAGAGCCCGGCCACCAGCGCCGGTTCAGCCGAGCCGTCGAGGGCGAACGTCGGCGTGCTGCTGCCGGCGTCGAGGGCCGTCACCGGCAGGGCCTCCTCGTGCTGGGCCACGTCGCTGACCGCGAGCGAACCGAGGTACGCCGCGAGCCGGGTCGGTGTCCAGGCGGTCGTGGAGCCCACGCCCAGCCCGCCGAGCAGCGCCCCGAGCTGCGCACTGGTACGCCCTCCCGCCCCCACTTTGGCCAGCACGCCGTCGAGCACGAGCCGGGTCCGGTTGGCGCGCGCCTGCTCGGTCTCGCCGCCGAGGTACAGGGCGTAGGCGGCCGCCTGCCCGCCGGTGAGGGTCTGCGTACCGGGCGCGAGGCTCAGACCCGCCGTGACGATGGCCTCGTCGACGTCGACCGTCACCCCGCCGAGCCCGTCCACCAGGGCCGCCAGGGCGGTCGGGCTGAGCCGCCAGGTGCCGTCGACCCGTACCCCGAGCAGGTCCGACAGCGACCCGGGGAACTCACCGGCCGCGGCGATCGCGTACGAGCCGCCCACGGTCCGCCCGGGCCCGTCGACGAGCGTGTCCGGCGGGATCAGCAGCGTCGCCCCGGCGCCGGCGGGCGTCAGGCCGAGCAGCGCCACCGACTGGGCCCCCGCCCCGCTGGCGCCGATCCCGAGCAGCAGCGTCTGCTGTGTCGACGCGGGCACAGCCACGGCCGGGTGTCGGGTCGATCGGCCCGTGCCGGCCAGCACCACGGCGACGCTCGCCGCCAGCAGGGCCAGCACGAGCAGGAGCCACCAGAGCCGATGCCGGCGGCGGCGATGCAGCCGCGCGGTCCGGGCCTGCGCGCGCAGGCCGGGCAGCCCGGCGGTCAGGTCGAGCGCGGTCGGCGGTGGGGGCGCGAGCGTCGTCCGCCCGGGCCGGTCGAGCCCCGGCGGCAGGTGTTCGCTCACCGGTAGAGGGCCCGCTTCTCGATCCAGGTCACGACACCTTCGGGAACCAGGTAGCGGACCGGCAGGCCACGCCGCACCCGGTCCCGGCAGCCGGTCGAGGAGATGGCCAGCGCGGGGATCTCCAGCAGCGAGACCCGGTCCGCCGGCAGGCCCTCGGGCAGCGTGGTCTCGTACCCCGGCCGGGTCACGCCGACGAAGTGCGCCTCGCTCATCAGGGCGGGCGCGTCCTGCCAGGTGAGGATCTGCGCGAGGGCATCGGCGCCGGTGATGAACAGCAGCTCGGTGTCCTCGCCCCGCTCTCGACGCAGGTCCGCGAGGGTGTCGCGGGTGTACGTCGGACCGGGCCGGTCGATGTCGACGCGGCTCACCGAGAAGCGGGGGTCGGCCGAGGTTGCTATCACAGTCATCAGATATCGGTCTTCCGCGGCCGATACCTGACCCCCCACTTTCCGGTACGGCCGTCCCGCCGGCACGAAGACGACCTCGTCGAGGTCGTAGGAGGCGGCGACCTCGCTCGCCGCGACGAGGTGGCCGTGGTGGATCGGGTCGAAGGTGCCGCCCATCACCCCCAGCCGTGCGCCGGTCATGGCCGCGAGCGTAGGCGCGCCGACGGCGGCCGCCGCGCCGACGTGCCGCTACAGGAGCCGGCGGCGGACCAGGCGGCTGACCACCGCGACCACCCAGGCCAGCAGCAGCACGCCCACGACCAGGAGGAGCGCAACGCCCGAGGCGGCGAGCAGCGCTTGTAGCACCCGTACCACCCCGTGCCCGGCGTCGTGCAGGGCCTTGGACCAGCCGGAGCGGGCGTGCGTCGCGGCCGACGGCGGCGGCTGGACGGTGACCGTCACGCTCGCGTCATCGGAGCTGTCGGCGAGCACCTGCTGCTGGCCCTGGAGCGACTCCAGCTGCTCCTGCACCTGGGTCAGCTGGGCCTGCACCGCGAGCACGTTCGGCACCGATCCGGCGCGGGCCAGCAGGGCGAGGTACGACGCCCGGGTCGCCTCGAGGGCGGTGATGCGGGCGCCGAGATCGGTGTACTGAGCGGTCACGTCCTGGCCCTGCTCCTGCAGCGACCGGACGGTGCCGTATCCGCCGGCAGCCAGCGCGTCGCGGACCCGCGCGTAGGCGGCAGACGGGATGCGCAGGGTCACGGTCCCGGCGGGGTCGGCGCCCGCCAGCGAGCTGGTCGAGTCCTGCACATAGCCCCCGTCGGCGGTGGCCAGCGCCCTGACCTTGGCGAGCGCCCCGCCGACGGCGCTCGGCGCCACCTGGAGGGTGACCGTCGCCGTCCGCACGACGCGAGGTGCCGCGAGCGCGTTTCCGGACGCGATCTCGGGGCCGGTTCCGGGCGCGGCTCCCGGCGCTGTCGCCGCGTCGGGCCCGGCCTTTCCGGCCGCGGCGCTCTGGGTCTGAACGCGCCCGGACTCGGCCGCCGAGGACGCCCCGCCGGCAGGGTGGTGCCGGACGGCGGCAACGACTCCGGAGACCGCCAGCAGCAGCAGCAGCGAGGCGGCGGCCAGCGGCAGGTACGCCGGCCGGTGGCCACGCGGGCGGCTGGACCGGGCCAGCCCCGCGAGCGCCTGGGCACGGCCGTCGTCGGGCAGCGGCACCTCGGCCGCGGCCGCCGCCAGCCACGCCTCGACGGCCTCGTCGGTGATCACGACTGCACCGCCCTGCCGCCGGCCCCGTCGCCGGCACGGTCCCCGAAACCGTCGCTGGGCCCGGGGCCGGACGCGTCGCCGGACGCGTCGTCGGCCCAGGCCGCGAGCGTCGGGTCGGCCGCCAGGCGCATCCGGGCGTCGTACAGCCGGGACTTGACCGTCCCGGGCCGTCGGTCGATGGCCACCGCGATCTCCTTCTCGCTCAGACCCGCGTAGTAGCGGAGGACCACCGGGACCCGCAGCGACTCGGGCAGCGCCTCGAGGGCGGCCAGGACGTGGGCGGCGAGCTCGTTGCGGGCGGCCCTCTCCTCCGGCCCCTCGGCGCTCGGCGCGGCGAGCTGCCCCAGCACGGCGTCGCCGGTGTGCTGCCGCCAGCGCCGGTCGCTGCGCAGGCGGGAGATGGCGGTGTTGACGACCACGCGGTAGAGCCAGCCGTCCCGCCGGTCGGCGGCCGGGATGGCGGTCCGGAACCGCCACACCCGCAGGTACGCCTCCTGGACGACCTCCTGCGCGTCGTCGCGGTCGCGCAGGAGCAGCCAGGCCGTCCGGTAACACCGGGGATAGCCGGCCGAGAGCCACTCCTGGAGATCGTCCTCGGCGCGGTTGCCCGCGGCTCTCCGTGCCATCACGCCTCTCTTGACGCAGCGGAGACCTGTTCGGTTCGTTGACATCGGCCCATACCCCGAGGAATGTCGGTCGTGACGCAGATCACGACCGAGGGTAGGGCGCGCATGACGACACACGACACGTACACGCTGCCGGTGGGACACGAGCCGTGGACCGTGCCGATGGCCGGGGACGCCCGGTTCAACTGGGAGTACGACGGCGGCCGAGCCCGGCTGCTGGCTCTCTACCAGAAGGGCAAGGACAAGCAGTGGGACGCCCAGTCCCGCATCGACTGGTCGCGCGAGCTGCCGTACGACAACCCGCTCGGCATCCCGGAGGGCTTCAACGAGCTGATGGGCTCGAAGACCTGGGACCGGGTATCCGCCGACCCGGCGGCCCGGGTCGAGCTCTACCGGCACCAGGCGGGCTGGCAGATCAGCCAGTTCCTGCATGGCGAGCAGGGGGCGATGATCTGCTCGGCGCGGATCGTGGAGTCGGTGCCCGACGTCGACGCGAAGTTCTACGCGGCCACCCAGACGATGGACGAGGCCCGGCATGTGGAGGCCTACGCCAAGCTGCTCCAGGACAAGATCAAGCTGGCGTACCCGATCAGCGACCCGCTGCGCGACCTCCTCGACGAGACGCTGCGCGACAGCCGGTGGGACATGCCGTACCTCGGCATGCAGGTGCTGATCGAGGGGTTGGCCCTGGCCGCCTTCGGCCTGTTGCGCGACATGACCACCGACCCCCTGATCCGGTCGATCACGGCGTACGTGATGCAGGACGAGGCCCGGCATGTCGCCTTCGGTCGGCTCTCACTCAAGGATGCGTACCGCCAGCTGTCGGACCGGGAGCGCGACGAGCGCGAGGAGTTCGTCGTCGAGGCCTGCTATCTGATGCGGGACCGCTTCCTGAAGCGGGAGATCTGGGAGCGGCTCGACTACGACGTGGACGACTGCCTCGACGCGATCGAGAACTCCGAGTCCGGCGTGATGTTCCGGAACTTGCTCTTCACCCGCATCGTCCCGTGCATCAAGGACATCGGCCTGTGGGGAGACAAGGTGCAGAAGGCGTACGCGGACATGGGCGTCCTCGACTACGCGGGTGCCAACCTCGACGGGCTGATGGCCGCGGACGAGGCGACCGCCGAGCAGATCGACGACGAGCAGCGCCGGCTCGACGGGCGGCTGCGCGAGGTCGACACGGCGATCGCGGTCGGCGCCGCGGGCTGACCCGAGCCGTCGCACCCGCCGGTCAGGGGGGCGTGGTCGACTGACACCATCGCTCCATGGCCGAGCCGGGTGGCACCGACACGACCATCGTGGGCGAGGACTGGTACGGGGCGGACCTCACCGGCGCGGTGCACGAACGGGTCGAGTTCCGGGATGTGGACCTCAGCGAGGCGACCGGGCGCGGAGCGCGCTTCGCCGACTGCACGTTCCGCACCGTCACGCTGGCCTCCGTCGCGCTCGTCGACGTCGCCTTCGAGAACTGCACGTTCTCGAACTGCTCCTGGTTCGACGCGCGGCTCACCGACTGCAAGCTCGTCGGCTCCCGGTTCGTGCGGTGCTCGCTCGACCGGCTCCGCGTGAGCGGCGGCGACTGGTCGTTCACCAGCCTCGCGGGCGCCGACCTGCACACGGCGCACTTCTCCCACGTACGGCTGCGCGAGGCCGATCTCACCAACGCGCGCTGCGTCGGCGGGCACCTGCGGGACTGCGACCTGTCGGGAGCGCTCTGGCACGGGGCGGACCTGCGCCGGTGCGACCTGCGCGGCAGCGACCTCGGCACGCTGGTCGCGACCGAGGCGGCGGTGGCGGGCGCCGTCGTCGAGGGCTGGCAGGCCGTGGTGCTGGCGCAGAACCTCGGCCTCGACGTCCGCGCCGAGTGAGCGGCGGCCACGGCATCGCGGCAAGACCGGCACGACGAACGGTTGCGGACGCTCAGCGGTTCGCGGCTGCGGCCGCCTCGAGCAGCGGCGTCAGGCGGAGCACGTCGGCCGGCGAGGATGGCCGTAGCGTGATCCAGTCGCGGCGACCGGGCTCGAACTCGACGGCCGGATCGGCGCCCCAGTCCTGGCGCAGCGCGCGCCAGCCGGCCGCGGTGACGCGCAGGTCGACCACCCCGGGTGCCTCGGGGTGGGCGATCTCGCGCCGGCCGATGCCGAGGGCGGGCTTGTCGGCATACCGCGACCGCCGTTCGCTTGCACCCGCCGGCAGCAGCACGGCGACCACGGCCTCCCACACCTCGTCCATGCCGCCAGGCTAGGGGCATCTACTCGACCCTGTGCACACCGAATCGGCGGAACTCCGTGCACAAGGTCAAGAAGCTCGACGTCGTACGCAGAAGGCTGCCCTGACCTCGTGCGCCGAGCCGAGCGTGGACCCGTACCTCAGACCGGCAGGAGCTTCGCCACGAACTCGGTGAGCTGCTCCACGTTGCGGCACTCGACCATCTCGTCGACCAGGTCGGCGTACTGCCGCGTGGCGCTGTCACCGGTCCCCCACTGGTGACGCGGCTCGGGATTGAGCCAGTACGAGTGCCGGGCCTTGGCCGTGAGGTCCCTGAGCGCCGCGCCACCGGTCGCCCGGTAGTTGTTGCGCCCGTCGCCCAGCACCAGCAGCGAGGTCTTCGGCCCCACCGCGTCGGGATAGCGCTCCGCGAACACCTCGAACGAGTGGCCGTAGTCGGAGTGGCCGTCGAACCAGACCAGGTCGGCCTCGCGGACGACGCGCGACATTGCCGAGCCGAGGTCGTTGCCGGGGTTGAAGAACCGGGTGACCTCGTCGACGGTGTCGATGAAGGCGAACGCCCGCACCTTGGAGAACTGCTCGCGCAGCGCCGAGGTCAGCATCAGCGTGAAGTGGGCGAAGGACGACACCGACCCGGACACGTCGCAGAGCACCACCAGCTCCGGCTTGTGCGGCTTCTTCGGCTTGTGCAGCGTGACGAGCGGCACGCCGCCGGTGCCGAGCGAGGCACGGACCGTCTTGCGGAAGTCGAGCCGACCCTGCGACTCGACCTTCTTGCGCGCCGTCAGCCGGGTCGCGAGCCGGCGGGCCAGCGGATAGACGGTACGTCGCAGGTTGGCCAGGTCGTCGCGCGAGGCACGCAGGAAGTCGACCTGCTCCGACAGCGGCTTGACGACGTTACGGGCGATGGCGTCGGCGCCGCGGTCCTCGGCCAGCCGGCGGCGTACCTCGGACTCGACCGCCTCCTCGAACTGGCGGATCCGCTCCGCGATCGTGGACCGGGCGACCTTCTCGGCGAACCCGCCGCGCTCGGCGTCGCCGAGCATCTCCGCCAGCAGCGCCGCGATCAGCGTGTCCGGGTTGATCTGGCGCAGCACCCGGTAGGTGAACCAGGACTGCCGGCCGGGCTGGCCGTCGGCCCGGCCGAGGCCGGTGACCGCCAGCCGCGCCAGCCGCTCGATCGTCTCGGTGTCACCGTCGAGCAGCGCCTGCTTGAGCATCTCCCGCAGCAGCGTCGGGTCGATCTGGCCGTCCTCGCCGTCGCCCTGATCCGACCGCTCGTCGGCCGTGCCGTCGCCGAGCCGGGGCGGGAAGTAGAGGTCGAAGAGCGTGTCGAAGGTACGACGGTGCTGCGGCCGCTTGCACAGCGCCGCCGCGTACGCGGCCCGCAGCGAGGCACGGTCGAGCAGGTCGATCGCGAGCAGTGCCCGGGTGGCGTCGACCGTCTCGGCGGAGGAGACCGCGAGACCGGCGCGGCGCAGCGCCGCCACGAGCTGCAGCTCGCGGCCGAGGAGGCCGCCGGCGGCGGGGTTCACCGCGCGGCCGCCGTCGGCACGGCTTGCGCCGCGACAGGGCCCGCGATCACGAGAGCTTCAACTCGGTCACCGCGCGGAGCTGGTCGCTGACGTGCTTGAGCACGACGCCGAGGGTCGTGGTCACCGCCTCTTCGTCGAGCGTGTCGAGCCCGAGGGCGAGCAGCGTGGTCGCCCAGTCGATCGTCTCCGCGATCGACGGCGCCTTCTTCAGCTCCATGGCGCGCAGGGCGCGGACCGTGGCCACCACCTGCTCGGCCAGCTGCTCGGGCACCTGCGGCACCCGCGACAGCACGATGGCCTTCTCGCGTTCGGCGCTCGGGTAGTCCAGGTGCAGGTACAGGCAGCGGCGCTTGAGCGCCTCGGACAGCTCCCGGCTCGCGTTGGAGGTGAGCACCACGAAGGGCCGGCGGGACGCGGTGATGGTGCCCAGCTCGGGGATGGTCACCTGGAAGTCGGAGAGCACCTCGAGCAGCAGACCCTCGACCTCGACGTCGGCCTTGTCCACCTCGTCGATCAGCAGCACGGTCGCCTCGTCGCGGCGGATCGCCGACAGCAGCGGACGCGACAGCAGGAACTCCTCGCTGAAGATGTCGTCGTGGGTCGAGTCCCACGCGTCGTCGTTGCCGGCCGCCTGGATGCGGAGCAGCTGCTTCTTGTAGTTCCACTCGTACAGGGCGCGGGCCTCGTCCAGTCCCTCGTAGCACTGCAGCCGCAGCATCTCTGCCTTCGTCGAGCTCGCGACGGCCTTGGCGAGCTCGGTCTTGCCGACGCCGGCCGGGCCTTCGACCAGCAGCGGCTTGCCGAGCCGGTCGGCGAGGAAGACGGTGGTGGCGATGGCGTCGTCGGTGAGGTAGCCCGCACGGCCGAGCCGTTCCCGGACGTCGGCGACGGAGGCGAACTGCGGCACGACCGGCGCGGCGGCGGGAGGGCTGGTCTCGGGGGCGGTCATGCGACGGGGCTCTCCCATGCTCTCGGTCGTGGAGGCGGCACACCTGCCCGCCGAGCCCGATTCTAGGCGGCGGCCCTACCGCTCGGTCAGGTCCTGGATGCGCTCGGCCTGGCGGGCGCTGCGCCGCAGCAACTGCCGAGTTGCGCGGTCGGCAACGACCTCGGCGTGGCGGGCGATCCAGAGGCAGAAAGCGGCCATCGGCAGCTCCACGAGCAGCGCCTCCCCCAGCGCCGCGACGAACCGGTCACCGCGCGCGGTGACGGTGTCGAACCAGGCATCACACACGATCAGGGTCGCGGCCGACGTCGCCGCCATCGCGACCCAGGTCGAGCGGGTCCAGGCGAACCACGCGGTCGCGGCCAGGGCGAGCAGCTCCATCACGTCCAGGCCGACCCAGGCGGCCGCATAGTGCACCGCCTGGGCGCGGTCGGGCAGCTCCAGGGCCAGCTGGACGATGTACGGGACGAAGAGCACCGCCAGGACCCCGAGCAGCACCCCCACCCACCGTGGCGCGGGTTCGGCGTTGCGGGGACGCCGGTGCGGGCGGGTCAGCGCACCCAGCGCGCGGTCGAGCGGCACGTCCGGCACCAGCCGTCCGGACGGGGACCGGATCAGCTCCTCGTCCGCCACCTCCGCCGCCACGTCGGTCAGGTACGAGACCTCCTCGGCGTCCGGGGCTGCCGTGCCCCGCTGCCCCTCCGGGCCGGCGGTCGCGGTCATCCCCGCACGTGGCCGGCGCCGGTCACGACGTAGGTGGTGGTCGTCAGCTCGGGCAGGCCCATCGGCCCGCGGGCGTGCAGCTTCTGGGTGCTGATGCCGATCTCGGCACCGAAGCCGAACTCGCCGCCGTCGGTGAACCGGGTGGAGGCGTTGATCATCACGGCCGCGCTGTCGAGACCGGCGACGAAGGCGCGGCTGGCGGCCAGGTCGCCGGTGACGATCGCCTCGGTGTGGCCACTGCCCCAGCGGCGGATGTGCGCCACCGCGTCGTCGAGGGAGTCGACGACGGCCACGGCGAGGTCGAGGCTGAGGTACTCGGTCTCCCAGTCCTCGTCGGTCGCCGCCAGCACGGACGGGTCGAACGCCCGGACCCGGTCGTCGCCATGGACGGTCACGCCGGCGCCTGCCAGCGCCCCGAGGATGCGCGGCACGAACTCCCGGGCGACGTCGGCGTGCACGAGCAGGGTCTCCGCGGCGTTGCAGACGCTCGGCCGGTGGCACTTGCTGTTCAGGGTGATCGCCTCGGCCATCTCGAGGTCGGCGGCGGCATCCACGTACACGTGGCAGTTCCCGACGCCGGTCTCGATCGTGGGCACCTGCGCATCGCGGACGACCCGCTGGATCAGCGCCGCTCCGCCGCGCGGGATCGCGACGTCGACGAGGCCGCGCAGGCGCAGCAGCGCCGTCACGTCGGCGTGGGAGTCGCCGGGCGCCAGCTGGATGGCGTCCTCGGGCAGCCCCGCCTTGGTGGCCGCGGCGGCCAGCACCTCGACCAGCGCCGCGTTGCTGGCGCGCGCGCTCGAGGACCCGCGCAGCAGGACGGCGTTGCCGGACTTCACCGCCAGCCCGGCGGCGTCGACGGTGACGTTCGGCCGGGCCTCGTAGATCATCGCCAGCACGCCCAGCGGCACCCGGACCTGCCGCAGCTCCAGGCCGTTCGGCAGGGTCGAGCCGCGGACGACGTCGCCCAGCGGGTCGGGCAGGGCGGCCACGTCCCGCAGGCCCTGGGCCATGCCGGCGATGCGGCCGTCGGTGAGGGTCAGCCGGTCGACGAGGCCCGCCGCGGTGCCGGCCGCCTCCGCCCGGCGTACGTCCTCGGCGTTGGCCGCGAGGATCTGCGGGGCGTGGTCGGTCAGTGCCGCGGCCATCGCCTCCAGGGCGCCGTCCCGGACGAGGCGCGAGAGCGGCGCGAGCCGCGCCGACGCGGCCTTGGCCCGATGCGCGGCGTCGAGCAGTGCGGCGGACGGTTCGGTGGTGGCGGGGTCGGTCACAGCAGCCTCCGGGGTCACCAACCAGCGTACGGGCGGTGCTAGAGAGAGGCCTGTGACGCCCGCCTGACGGCGGGAGCCACAATCGGCGCACGCCGCACCCCGACGCGCGGAGAGGGTCATGTCCGGTACGCCCGCGGATCCGTGGGCGCTGACGACCGCCCCGGGTACATCCACCTACGCCATGCACCGCGCCAACTACCGCGGCACCGACGCGGTGGTCTGCACGGTCGGCTCGACGGTGCTGGCGTACGACGCGCGCTGCCTCGACGACCTTCCGGCGTGGCTCACGACCGGGGGCAACTGGGTCGAACTCGGTGCGGCCGACGAGAAGAAGCCCGCGAAGGACGGCACCGTCGAGGCCTGGGGCCGGTCAGCCGACAACCCGCTCGGCGGCTGGTACGGACTGCGACCCGGCTATCGCGGCCGGTTCGGCATGTACGTCCCCCCGCTGCTCGAGCTGCTCGGACTCGTGGAGCTGGAGCACCAGCACGCAACAACCGGGTCCGCGCGCTCTAGAGCGGGATGGCGGCAGGCTGCTGACGATGGGGACGCCGGGGCTCCGCTCCAGCCAGCCGGCAAGCGCCGGGCTCGCGGGCTCCGCCACCAGCAGCTTGAGCTGGCGGAGAGTCGAGGTAGCTCACCGCTTGGCGCGGAGCTCGTTCCGCACCACGCCGCTGTCGACCTGTCGTGTGAGCTGCGTTCGGCACGACGCACGTAGTTGCGGTCGACGGACGCGATCAACGGCCGGGAGTGATGAGCCCGGTTTCGTAGGCGAGCACGACGGCCTGGATTCGGTCACGTAGGTCGAGTTTGGCGAGGATTTTGCCAACATGGATCTTCACAGTTCCCTCTGACAGCAGCAGATCGGCGGCGATCTCTCGATTGGAGCGGCCCCGGGCCAGCTCGGCGAAGACGGTGCGTTCGCGTTCGGTGAGTTCGTCGAGTGGCGACGTCACTGGGGTCCGCGACGTCGGATCGGGCAGTGACGCGGCGAACTGGTCAAGCAGTCGGCGGGTGATTGTGGGCGCGATGATGGCGTCGCCGCCGGCGATGGTTCGGATCGCTGCGAGCAGGTCCGCTGTCGGCGCGTCTTTGAGCAGGAAGCCGCTGGCGCCGGCCTTGAGCCCGGCGATGGCGTACTCATCGAGATCGAAGGTCGTGAGGATCAGGACCCGGGACTGCGGGCGGGTCGCGACGATCTGGCTGGTGGCATGGATGCCGTCCATGCCCGGCATCCGGATATCCATCAGCACCACGTCCGGCTCCAAGGCGGCGGCCATGGTCACCGCGGTGGCGCCGTCGCCGGCTTCGCCTATCACGTCCAGGTCGTCTTCGGCGTTCAGGAAGAGTCGGAATCCCTTGCGCAGCATGGATTGGTCGTCGACGAGCAGGACCCGGATCATGGCGCTCGGACCTCGTCATCGAGTTGCAGCGTGGCGGCGACCCGCCAGCCGGCGGGTTCGCGCGGCCCGGTCTGAACCTGGCCGCCGTAGGCGTGCACTCGTTCGCGCATACCTGCCAGCCCTCCTCCGACCGTGTCCGGCAATGGGGCCTCGATGCCGACCCCATCGTCGTCGACCTCGATCCTGAGCTCCCGCCCACGGCGGTGGAGGCGGACCGCGGCATGAGCTCCGGTGCCACCGTGTTTGAGGGTGTTCGTCAGCGCCTCCTGCACGAGCCGGTAGACCGTGAGCTGCACACCGGTCGGGATCGGCGTGCCCGTACCCCAGATCTCCAGTGTCGTGGGAAGTCCCGCCGCTCGGACGCGGTCGATGAGGTCGTCGAGTTCAGACAGGTCCGGCATCGGTTGGCGCGCGGCCGGCGAGCCGGGTCCCGGGGCGGCGTCGCGCAGGACCCCGAGTAGCCGGCGGGTGTCGGCCAACGCCCGACGCCCGGTGGCCGAGACATCGCGCATGACCTCGATACCGTCCTCCGGTGAAGATCGGGTAGCCGCGATCGCGCCGTCGCTCAGCGCGACCATCACGGTGAGGTGGTGGGCGACGACGTCGTGCATCTCGCGGGTGATCCGGGCCCGCTCCGCCGCCGCAGCCAGGGCGCCTTGCTGGTCTCGTTCGCGTTCCAGACGTTCGGCGCGGTCGTGCAGTTCCAGCAGATACACGCGGCGGGTCGCGGCGTAGAGACCGATGCCCACCGCGGCCGCGACCAGTCCGGTGAGCGGGATCGCGTCGTACCACCAGTCGCCGCCGGCCGCCACGATTGTGCCAGCAACAATGGCGACTTCGACGCACGCGGCACACCCGGCGGTGACGCGACGCGGCAGCACGGAGGCCACCGTGTACAGCGCGACCAGCACCGCCAGCCCAGCAATGATCCGCTCGTTCCACAAGGCGGCGGCGCCCGCGGCCAGCACGACCCACCCGAACACCGGCAGCGGGTATGCGCTCCGCACGACCAGTGGGGCGGCGATCGCCGCTATCACGACGAACGCCAGGGCCGGCGGGTGCGTCTGACCGTCGTGCAGCAGATAGGGCACCGCGGCCAGCCCAGCGAACACGGCCACCAGCACGTCGAAAACCCAGCGGACCAGAGACCGGGTCACCGGGTTCTCGACCCTGAGCGACGTGCTCACCTTCGCAGTGTCTCGCGCTCAGGCGTCCGTGGTACGCAACCGCCACGCCGCAGCGGCGATCAGAACCGCGGCGTAGGCGCAGAGCACCCCGAATCCGGTCCACGGTGCCAGCGCGTTGGTGACACCGTGGGTTCCGCCGTAGAGCGCCTCGCCGGCGTTGGACGGGAAGTACTGGACCACGTGGTTGCTGATCGAGGAGGGCAGCAGCGCGGCCAGCGGTGGGATGACGAAGAAGACCCCGACGAAGGTCGAGATGCCGGCGGCGGTGTTGCGCAGCAGCGAGCCGACCGCCATGCCGATCAGCCCGGCAACCGTCATGTACAACGCCGCTCCGATGACGGACCGCAACGCACCAGGCGAGGAGATCGTCACGCCGAGGTTGTCGGCGTTCAACAGCGACTGGCCGAGAAAGAAGGACACGAAGCCCGTCGCGAGCGAGACGCCGAGCACCATGCCCGCGAACACGGTCAGCTTGCCCCACAGCACGGGCAATCGTCGTGGCACCGCGGTCAGGGATGAGCGGATCATGCCGGTGCCGTACTCGCCGGTTACCATCAGCACTCCGAGCACTCCGATTGCGAGCTGGGCGAAGGTGATGCCGTCCAGGCTGGTGCTGATCGGGTCGAAGCTGGCGATATCACCGGCGCTGAAGGTGTGGAACTGGTTCGCGGTGACCGCGGCGAACAGGGCACCGATTCCGACCATGAGGACGACAGCGACCAGCAGCGTCCAGACGGTGGAGCGCAACGAGCGGAACTTCGTCCACTCCGAGTGCAGGACCCGAGCCTGGGTGACCTTCAGCTCTGGGGGTCGCGTGGCCGTCGCGGGGGCGGACTCGAGGAGCGCGGTCATCACGCGGCCGCCGTCTCTGCCTCGTCGTCGCGAGCCGCGACCCCCGCATGGGTGGAGCGGTAGTCGACCGAGTCGTGGGTCAGTTCCATGAATGCCTCCTCCAGGGATGCCCGCTGGGCGGTGAGTTCGAAGACGGGAAGGTGCGCCCGCCACGCCACAGTGCCTATGTGTTCGGCCGACAGGCCGGCGATGTGCAGGACGTCGTGCTGATCGCTGCGGATCGTGACGTCCGGCGCGAGAAGTAGCTCGCGCAGCTCGCCCGCGCGGGGCGTGCGGACCGTGACGGTGTTGCCCCCGGCGCGGGAGATGAACTCCTCCACCGTCGTGTCGGCGATCAGCCGCCCGCGGCCGACCACGACCAGGCGCTGCGCGGTCAGGGCCATCTCGCTCATCAGATGCGAGGACACGAAGACGGTGCGCCCCTCGGCGGCCAGAGACTTGAGGGTGTTGCGGACCCACAACACCCCTTCAGGGTCAAGCCCGTTCACCGGCTCGTCCAGCACCACCACACGCGGGTCACCCAGCAGCGCCGACGCAACGCCGAGCCGCTGCCCCATGCCCAGCGAGAACCCGCCGACCCGCCTGGCCGCCACCTCCCGGAGGCCGACCATGTCGATGACCTCGTCCACCCGAGACCGGCTGATGCCGTTGGTCTGCGCCAACGCGAGCAGGTGGTTGCGCGCCGAGCGGCCGGTGTGCACGGCTTTGGCCTCGAGCAGGATCCCTAGCTCGGCCATCGGCGCGGACACGGTGCGATAGTCACGCCCGTTCACCCGTACCCGACCGGTCGTGGGCTCATCCAGGCCCGCGATCATCCGCATCGTCGTGGACTTCCCCGCGCCGTTCGGCCCCAGGAACCCGGTGACGATCCCGGGCTGAACCGTGAAGGTCAGCCCGTCGACCGCTACCTTGTCCCCATATTTCTTGCTGAGGTTCTCTACCTCGATCATCACGTACCTCCCAGCGCCATGTCGGTCAGTCCGACACGATTCACGCTAGGAGTGCGGCCCCTTCACCGGCATCAGTCGCGCGACCAAACCTGGCGCGGCACGCTAGGTCGGCAGGCATAGCCACCTGACCCACGTGGTGGGCTCTGCGGTCAGAGCGCTAGGCCAGATGCATCGCGTCGAGACTGCGCAGCGAGTAGCACTTCAGATGCTGCACGTCACAGGGGTACGAGGTCGTCGCGGTGCACGACCTCCCGCAGGTCGGTGCCGTGGGTGGACCGGCCCAGCAGCGGCGGCAGGTCCGCCGCCGCGTACCCGACAAGGCCGCGCGCGACCGCGACGCCGTCGGGCCCGACGAGCTCGACCGGATCGCCGGGCGCGAACGCCCCCTCCACGCCGCGTACGCCGGCCGGCAGCAGCGAGGCGCCCTTCTCCAGCACCGCGGTCACGGCGCCGGCGTCGAGCAACAGCCGGCCGCGCGGCTCGGAGGCGTGCGCCAGCCAGCGGAGCCGCGACGTGCCCCGCGGCCCGGTCGCATGCATCAGCGTCCCGACGCCGGGCTCGCCCTGCAGCAGTCGGCCGACATCCACCGCGGCGCCGATGGTGACCGGCACGCCGGCCGCGGCGGCGATCCGGGCCGCCTCCAGCTTGCCGCCCATGCCGCCGCGACCCAAGCCCGTGCCACCGCCTCGGGTGTCGACGTCCTGGTCGACGGAGATCTCCGCGAGAGCGCGTGCTCCCGGCGCCCGCGGGTCGCGGTCGTAGACGGCGTCGACGTCCGAGAGCAGTACGAGCCGGTCGGCGTCGACCAGGTGCGCCACCAGCGCCGCCAGCCGGTCGTTGTCCCCGAAGCGGATCTCCTCGGTGGCCACCGTGTCGTTCTCGTTCACCACCGGGACGACGCCCAGCTCGAGCAGCCGTTCCAGGGTGGTCCGCGCGTTGCGGTAGTGACCCCGGCGTACGACGTCATCAGCCGTCAGGAGCACCTGGCCGACGAGCAGCCCGTGCCGACCGAAGGCCTCCGCGTACGCCTGCACCAGCGCCGTCTGACCCACAGCCGCCGCGGCCTGCAACGTCGCGAGATCGCGCGGCCGGCGCGTCAGGCCGAGCGGCGCGAGCGCCGCAGCGATCGCCCCGGACGAGACCAGCACGACCGCGGCACCGCAGCCGGCCAGCGCGTCGACCAGCGCACCGAGACGGGCCGGGTCGAGGCCGCCGGCGGCCGTGGTGAGCGAGGACGAGCCGACCTTCACCACGACGCGGGTCACTCCCCGGGCCCCTCGGCGGAGTCGGGCTCCGGCGGCACGTTCCCGGTGTCGTACGCCTGGTTGCGGGCCAGTCGCTCGGCCCTGGTCAGCCGGACCCGATCGTCCAGCCGGAGGTCCGACCCACGCCGCCCGAGCAGCAGGTCGGCGTTGCCGGCGGGCGTGGTCGGCTCCCAGTCGAAGGTGATGTCGCCGATGGTGACCTCCGCGCCGTCCTGGGCGCCGGCCCGAGCCAGCGCGTCCTCGACGCCCAGGCGGGCGAGTCGGTCCCCGAGGTAGCCGACGGCTTCCGGGTTGGTGAAGTCGGTCTGCAGCACCCACCGCTCGGGCTTGGCACCGGCGACCCGGTACGCGGCGCCTTCGGCGCGCACGGTGAAGTCGGGGGCGCCGAGCTGCCGCGGCCGCAGCACCAGCCGGGGCGGCTCCGCGGGGCCGGCGGCGGCCCGCGAGGCCTCGACCAGCTCGGCCATCGCCAGCAGCAGCGGCCGCAGCCCCTCGTGCGTCGCGGTGGAGACCGCGAACACCCGCAGGCCGCGCGCCTCGAGGTCGGGGGTGACGATCTCCGCGAGGTCGCGGGCGTCCGGGACGTCGATCTTGTTCAGCACGACCAGCCGGGGCCGCTCGGTCAGCGCGGCAATACCGCCCTTGTACGCGTCGAGCTCGGCTTCCACCGCGTCGAGGTCGGCGAGCGGGTCGCGCCCCGGCTCGTACGTCGCGCAGTCCACGACGTGCACGATCACCGCGCAGCGCTCCACGTGCCGCAGGAACTCCAGCCCCAGCCCGCGGCCCGCGGACGCGCCGGGGATCAACCCCGGGACGTCGGCGACGGTGAACACGTACTGCTCGACCGAGACGACCCCCAGGTTGGGCACCAGCGTCGTGAACGGGTAGTCCGCGATCTTGGGCTTCGCGGCGGACAGCACCGAGACCAGCGAGGACTTGCCGGCGCTCGGGAAGCCGACCAGCGCGACGTCGGCGACGGTCTTGAGCTCGAGGGTCACGTCGTGGGCATCGCCCGGCTCCCCGAGCAGCGCGAACCCGGGGGCCTTGCGCCGACTGGAGGCCAGCGCCGCGTTCCCGAGCCCACCGCGGCCGCCGCGGGCCAGCACATATCGGGTGCCCTCGCCGACGAGGTCGGCCACCGGCTCACCGCCCGGGCCGGTCACGACCGTCCCGTCGGGGACGTGCAGCACCACGTCCTCGCCCGCGGCGCCGTCCCGGTTGGAGCCCTGCCCGGGCCGGCCGGAGGTCGCCTTCTGGTGCGGGTGGTGCTGCAGGTCGAGCAGGGTGGTGAGGTTGGGGTCGACCGCCAGGACGACGTCGCCGCCGTCGCCACCGTTGCCACCGTCCGGCCCCCCGAGCGGGACGAACTTCTCCCGGCGGATGGACGCGCAGCCGTGACCCCCGTCGCCACCGCGTACGTGCAGCAGCACGCGGTCCACGAAGGTGGTCACGCGTTGCTCCTGGTCTCGACGCGAAGCGAGGGCGGCGCCGGTGACCGGCCCGCCCTCGTCACGACGTGCTGGTGGCTAGTCGGCGGCCGGGACGATGCTGATGGTCTTGCGGCCACGCTTGGTGCCAAACAGGACCGCGCCGTCGGCAAGGGCGAACAGCGTGTCGTCCCCACCTCGGCCGACGAGGTCGCCGGGGTGGAAGTGGGTGCCGCGCTGCCGCACGATGATCGAGCCGGCCGTGACC
This sequence comes from uncultured bacterium, assembly GCA_964245825.1. GTDB lineage: Bacteria > Actinomycetota > Actinomycetes > Mycobacteriales > CAJCIY01 > CAJCIY01. Next base: position 20,697 of record CAXTNT010000023.1, read on the forward strand.
TGCTCACCACCGAAGCGCTTGACGCCCAGGCGCTGGGAGTTGGAGTCGCGGCCGTTGCGCGAGGAGCTCGCGCCCTTCTTGTGTGCCATGTCGTCAAGCCTTCTCGGTGGCGGCGTCGGAGGTGGGTGCGGAGACGGCGTCGGGCCTCGGTGCGGCGTCGGGGGTCGGTGCGGCGTCGGGCGTCGGTGCCGAGGCGGTGTCGGACCCTGAGCCGGCGTCGGACCCGGAGCCGGCGGCGATGTCCGTCACCTTGAGGCGCAGCAGGTGCTGGCGGTGACCCTGGCGCTTGCGGTAACCGGTCTTGTTCTTGTACTTGATCATGCGGATTTTCGGACCCTTGGTCTCGGCCAGGATCTCGGCCGTGACGCTCACGCCGGCGAGGGCAGCGGCGTCGGTGGTGACCGCCGCGCCGTCGACCAGGAGCACCGCGGGCAGCGACACCGAGGCACCCACGGCGCCGAGGCCGCGCTCGACCTCGAGTTCGTCGCCGACGGCGACCTTGTGCTGCTTGCCGCCGGTCTTGACGATGGCGTACACGGACCTGCTCCTCATGCTCTGGTGACGGGCGTCGCGCCGGGCGGCCCGATCGGACGGGACCGCGCGCGAGCACCCAGGGTACCCGACCGTCGGCTCAGGCCAGGCGCGACCGCGCGCGGGCTGTCAGGAGACGCCGACGTCCTCGGGAATCGCGCTGACCGGACCGCCCGAGGTGGCGCGGCGGCGGCGGCGCTTGGGTGCGACCGGCGCGTCCGTCCCGCCGAGGTCGGTCGCCTCCGGCGTCTGGAGTCCGGAGCTGTCGGGGCCGGTCGCCACCGGCGACTGGAGTCCGGAGCTGTCGAGGTCGGCGGACTCCCCTGGCTCGGCACCCTCGTCGGCATGGTGGATCACGGCATCCCCGTCCTCGGGCGCTGGGCGCACGGACGGCGGGCGCGGCACCGGGGACCGGCCGCGGACGGCCAGGACCGGGGCGGCGGCCTTGACCGGCGGACCGTCGAGGTGGATGAGCACGCCGCGGCCCTGGCAGGCGAGGCAGGGCTCGGAGTAGGCCTCCAGCAGTCCCGTGCCCACCCGCTTGCGGGTCATCTGGACCAGCCCGAGGGAGGTGACCTCGGCGACCTGGTGGCGGGTGCGGTCGCGGCCGAGGCACTCGGTCATCCGGCGCAGGACCAGCTCGCGGTTGCTCTCCAGCACCATGTCGATGAAGTCGATCACGATGATGCCGCCGACGTCGCGCAGCCGGAGCTGACGGACGATCTCCTCCGCGGCCTCGAGGTTGTTCTTGGTGACGGTCTCCTCGAGGTTGCCGCCCTTGCCGGTGAACTTGCCGGTGTTGACGTCCACCACCGTCATGGCCTCGGTGCGGTCGATGACCAGCGAGCCGCCGCTGGGCAGGTGGACCTTTCGGTCCAGGGCCCGGACGAGCTGCTCGGTGACCCGGTGCTCGGTGAAGACGTCGATCTCTGAGGTCCAGCGCGAGACCCGGTCGAGCAGGTCGGGCGCCACCGAGGAGACGTACGCCTCGATCGTCTCCCACTCTGCGTCACCGGAGACCACCAGGGAGGTGAAGTCCTCGTTGAAGACGTCGCGGACGACGCGGACGACGAGGTCGGGCTCGGCGTGCAGCAGGGCGGGTGCGTGCTTCTCCGCCTTCTTGGCGGCTGCCTGGATGTCCTCCCACTGCTGCTGGAGCCGTTCGACGTCGCGGGCCAGCTCCTCCTCGGACGCGCCTTCGGCGGCCGTACGGATGATCACACCGGCGTCGTCGGGCACGATCCGCTTCAGGATCGACTTGAGCCGCGCCCGCTCGGTGTCGGGCAGCTTGCGACTGATCCCGGTCATCGAGCCCTCGGGCACGTAGACGAGGTAGCGGCCGGGCAGCGTCACCTGGCTGGTGAGCCGGGCGCCCTTCTGCCCGATCGGGTCCTTGGTCACCTGACTCAGGACGTTCTGGCCCGACTTCAGCGCCTCCTGGATCGAGTGCGCCCGGCCGCCGTCGAGGCCGGCGGTCTCGTAGTTGACCTCGCCGGCGTACAGCACGGCGTTCCGGCCCTTGCCGATGTCGACGAACGCGGCCTCCATCGAGGGGAGCACGTTCTGCACCTTGCCCAGATACACGTTCCCCGCGTACGAGGAGGCGCTGGCCCGGGTCACGTAGTGCTCGACGAGCACACCGTCCTCGAGCACGGCGATCTGGGTGCGCTCACCCTGGTTGCGCACGACCATCGTGCGCGCCACGGCCTCACGGCGGGCGAGGTACTCGGATTCGGTGACGATGGGCGCCCGGCGGGCGCCGGTCCGCCCGTCCCGGCGGCGCTGGCGCTTGGCCTCCAGCCGGGTCGACCCCGACACGCCGCGTACGCCGTCGGCGTCGGCGGCCTTCTTGGCGCGGGGCTCGCGCACCTTGACCACCGTGTTCGGCGGGTCGTCGCTCGGCTGCTCGCCGCCTTCGCCGCCAGCGGTGCGCCGACGTCGGCGTCGGCGGCGCGTACCCGCCGGACCGTCCGCCGCGTCGTCGTCGTCAGACGCCTCGGACTTCTCGTCGGCAGGGCTGGGCTCGTCGCCGGCTGACGCGACGGGACCGTCCTGCTCACTGCCGTCGCCGTCGGCGCTGCCGTCGCCGCGGCCACGACCGCGGCCTCGGCGGCCCCGGCGCCGGCGGCGGGGACCGCCGTCACCCGTGCCCTCGTCGTCACCGGCGTCCTCCCCCGGCTCCGCCTCGTCGTCGTCGGCGCCCTCGGCCGCGTCGACGGCAGCCAGCTCGGCAACGACCTCCTCCTCGGCGGCAGCCTGCTCAGCGGCGGCCTTCTCGGCGGCGGCCACCACCGCGGGGTCGACCGCCTGGAAGGTGGGCATCGCGGCGGGGCGGCGGGCGCGGCGCCGCCGGGGTGCGGTCGGCTCCTCCGCATCCGGCTCCGCATCGGACTCCGTACCCGACGCATCGGCGTCCGCGACCACGTTGGCTCTGTCGGCCGGGGCGGCCGCCGACGTCGGGGAGACGGATTCGTCGGGTGCGGCGAAGGTGGCGACGACCGGACGCCGGGCGCGCCAACGCGCCGCCTTGACCGGCGCGGTCCCGAGCTCGACGGGCGCGTCAGGGGTGGTCTCGCCAGCCTCCGCCGGTGCCGTCTCGGGCTGCGCGCCGCGCAGGGTGTCGGGCAGGCTGTCTGGCCGAGGGTCGGGCTGGCTGTCGTGGGTGGTGCTGTCGTCGTGCTGCGTGTCGTGCTGGGTGTCGTCGGACACAGGTGGTCTCTCCGGCCCCCGGGCGCGGATCTCGCGGCCTCGTGGGGGCGCACTGTCTCGGGCGGTGGGCACGAGGCGTTTGAGCAGGCTGCCCAGACGTCCTCGACCTTCCCGCGGGGAAGTCGTCACGCCGTTCCGGCCCCCGTTCCGGCCCCCACCGCAGCCCGGTCGGGGGCGAGAGGGTCGGACAGGCGATCGGCTGCGCCGTTCTCGCCCCGCTGCAACAGACCCTGCGCGAGCCGCGTCGCCACCATGGGCGCGTCGAGCTCGAGCGCGGCCACCGCGCGGAGCGCAGTGAGAACGTCATCAGGTCGTACGACCGGCGTCGTGTGCCGTACGACGATCTCGAGTATCGCACAGGGGCCATCCGCCGGTGGCGAGGCAGTGGCGGCGGGTCGCATCGAGAGCACCGCGGCGCGGGCGTCGAGGCTCCGTTCGCCGTCCTTGGTACGCCGGGTGACGGGCAGGGTGTCGGCAGCCAGGAAGGCGGCGACCGCCGCCGAGGCGTCCGCGACGCCCGGCAGTGCGAGCCGCCACCGGCTGGCCTCCAGCCGGTCGGCCAGCGACCCCGGCCCCGCCTCGACGGCGTCGAGGACGTCGATGTCCGGGGGCAGCGCCTCGTCGAGCCGGGCCCGGACGAGGTCGGGGTCCAGTCGCTGCGAGAGGGCGATCTCGACGTACTCGGCCTCGCTCGCGGCACCGGTCGGCGCGGCGCCCAACCAGCTGATCCGCGGGTGCGGGGAGAAGCCCGCCGAGAACGCGACCGGCAGCTCGGCCCGCCGGACCGCCCGCTCGACGACACGGGCGATGTCGCGGTGCGAGGCGAACCGCAGGCGGCCGCGCTTGGCGTACCTCAGCCGGATCCGCTGCACCACGGGCGGCGGCGGCGGACCCGACGGCTGCGGCGAGCGCCGCGCCATCAGCCCGCGCTCCTGGTCTGCCTGGGTACGGGGATCACACCGGTGACAGCGGCAGCAGCGTGCGACCGGTCGGGCCGACCTCGATCTCGAGGTCGAGCGACGGGCAGACCCCGCAGTCGTAGCACGGGGTCCACCGGCAGTCGTCCACCTCGCCCTCGGCCAGCGCGTCCTGCCAGTCGGCCCAGAGCCACTCCTTGTCCAGCCCGGCGTCGAGGTGGTCCCACGGCAGCACCTCGGTCTCGCCCCGCTCGCGGGTCGTGAACCACGCGGTGGAGACCGGCGTACCCGCGAAAACCGTTGCGGCACAGGCGATCCAGCGATCGTAGGAGAAGTGCTCGGTCCACCCGTCGAACCGGCCGCCGTCGCGCCACACCGCCTCGATCACCGCGCCGACGCGACGGTCGCCGCGCGCGAGCAGACCCTCGACCTGCCCCGGCTTGCCGTCGTGGTAGCGGAAACCGATCGCCTTGTCGCGGCCGAGCGCGCCGCGCAGCAGCGCGAGGCGAGCGTCGACGACCTCCGGGGCTGCCTGAGCGGCCCACTGGAAGGGGGTGTGCGGCTTGGGCACGAATCCCCCGATGCTGACGGTCACCCGGACCGGCCGGCCGGCGGCCTCCCGGCCCCGCCGCACCACCTCCTGCGCCATCGACGCGATGCCCAGCACGTCCTCGTCGGTCTCGGTCGGCAGGCCGCACATGAAGTACAGCTTCACCTGCTGCCACCCCGCGGCGTACGCGGTGGTGGTCGTGCGGACCAGGTCCTCCTCGGTGACCGTCTTGTTGATCACCCGGCGCAGTCGCTCCGACCCGCCCTCGGGGGCGAAGGTCAGCCCGCTGCGCCGACCACCGCGGGACAGCTCGGCCGCGAGCGTGACGTTGAAGGCGTCGACCCGGGTAGACGGCAGCGAGAGCGAGGTCTTGCTGCCCTCGTAGCGGTCGGCGAGCTGGCCGGCGATCTGGTCGATCTCCGAGTGGTCCGCGCTGGAGAGGCTGAGCAGGCCGACCTCGGAGAAGCCGGTCGCCTTCAGTCCGGCGTCGACCATCGCCCCGACGGTCTCGATCGAGCGCTCCCGCACCGGCCGGGTGATCATGCCCGCCTGGCAGAACCGGCAGCCGCGGGTGCAGCCGCGGAAGATCTCCACGCTCATCCGCTCGTGCACGGTCTCGGCGAGCGGGACGAGCGGCGCCTTCGGGTACGGCCACGCGTCGAGGTCGCTGACCGTGTGCTTGCTCACCCGCCACGGCACGTCGGGGCGGGTCGGCACGACGCGGCGGATGCGGCCGTCCGGCAGGTACTCGACGTCGTACAGCGACGGGACGTACACCCCGCCGGCCCTGGCCAGCCGCAGCAGCAGCTCCCGGCGTCCGCCGGGGCGGCCCTCAGCCTTGTGCGCCCGGACGAGGGCGGTCACCGTCCGGACCGCCTCCTCGCCGTCGCCGAGCACCGCCGCGTCGATGAAGTCGGCGACCGGCTCGGGGTTGAAGGCCGCGTGCCCGCCGGCCAGCACGATCGGGTGCTCGTCGGTGCGGTCGGTGCTGTGCAACGGGATGCCGGCCAGGTCGAGCGCGCTGAGCAGGTTGGTGTAGCCCAGCTCGGTGGCGAAGCTGACGCCGAGCAGGTCGAACGCCCCGACCGGCCGGTGGCCGTCGACCGTGAACTGCGGGACCCCGTGCTCGCGCATCAGCGCCTCGAGGTCCGGCCACACGCTGTAGGTACGCTCGGCCAGCGTGGCCGGGTCCTCGTTGAGCACCTCGTACAGGATCTGCAGGCCCTGATTGGGCAGTCCCACTTCGTACGCGTCGGGATACAGCAGCGCCCAGCGGACCGTCGTCTCGCCGCCGCAGTCCCACGGCTTGGTCTGCGCGTTCAGCTCGCCGCCCACGTACTGGATCGGCTTGGCGACCCGCGGGAGCAACGGCTCGAGCGCCGCGAAGACGCTCTCGACCGGCATCCCTGCAGCGTACGGGCCCCCGCGGCGCCCACTCCCGGCCGCGTCACGCACGCTGGTGGTTTCGACCCCTGTGCACAGCTCGCACGCCGCTTCACCGCCGCACCGACCACATTCGACCCCGTGCACAGCCGAGCCTGCCCCTCGCCGCCGTACCACCATTGTTTTCGACCCTGTGCACCGCCCGGCCCGCCACCCCGTCGCCGTACCACCATTGTTTTCGACCCTGTGCACCGCCCGGCTCGCCACCCCGTCGCCGTACCACCATTGTTTTCGACCCTGTGCACAGCCTGGCCTGCCACCCGGCCGCCATACCGACCGAGTTTCGACCCTGTGCACCGCCCGCGCGGCCCACCGCCGCCGTACCACCATTGTTTCGACCCTGTGCCCAGCCCTGTGGCCGCCAGTGCAGCCGAAGGTTCGGCCGTCGCCGGGAGGGGGTCTCAGGCGGCTCGACGCGCCCCGCGCGAAAGGGCTGCGCGCACCTTGGGCGCCACAAAACCGAGGTCGCCCCACGTGAAGCGGAGGACGGTGAGGCCGAGGTCGACGAGCAGGTTCTGTCGGCGGAGGTCGTCCCGCAGGGCGAGGGCACCGGTGTGCGTCGCTGACCCATCTGCTTCGACCACAAGATTGCTCTGCGGCCAGGCGAAGTCGACGCGCGCCACGAGCCGGCCCGTCCCGTCGCGTACCTCGTGCTGGAGCAGGGGTGGGGGGAGCCCGGCAGCGGCAAGCTCCGTGCGCACAAGCGACTCGAAGGCCGACTCCGCACGTCCGTCGGCGAAGGACAGCGCTGCACTCCCCCGCTGCCCGGCCGTCGCCTCCGTCAATTGCTCCCGAGTGACGAGCCCCAACCGGAGGGCGGCATCGGCCAGCACCACGATCTGTGCGAACGGAGCCGTCCTGGCGATGTCTACGAGGGTGCAGCTCACCGTGGTGCAGGGCATCCCGTCCCGCGTAGTCAGGTCGGCGGCCTGGAGTCGGTCCCATCGATAGCGGAGGTCGACCGGTTGCCTGCGGGTCACCGCACCGGGCAGCACCAGCTCAGGCAACCACGGAGCACTGCTGTCGCCGAACCCCCACAGCTTCACCGCCGATCGGCCCACGACCACGCCGAGCGGTGCCGTGCCGCCGCCGGCGAACAGACGTGCGGCGCGCAACACCGTCGCGGCGCTCGGCCCCCCCGAGGGGCGGGTCCAGTAGACGCCGCGCATGAGGCGCTGCCACCGACCCCGCTCGGCAAGCCGCTGCGGCCAGGGCCTGGGCAGGCCGCACGACAAAGCCTGGACAACGCTGATCACGTCTCCGTACGTGCGCGCCCTTCGCTCGGCCTCGGTGACACGCTGGTCCATGACACGACGATGGCGACTGCAAGCCGCCTCCGGGGGCTGCGGACTGTATCTGTGGACGGCACCCCTTGAAGCGCCGCATCGCAACGTGAAGCGCCGCGCCCCACCCAGAGGTGCGGGGATGCCGGCCACCAGGTCACGCCCACACGGGCGCCTCACCCATGGACGGGCCACTCGTCGTGGTGCACGCGGTCCGGTCCGCGCCGATCTCGGCACAAGGTCGAGCTCATCGATGTCGCCCGACGTCAAGGCCGCGAATGCGTGCACAGGGTCGAAAATCAGGCGCACGCAGCCACCCGACACGGAGGTGGCCGAGCACGGCGAGCTGGTGTCACGGAGATGGCCGACTGCCGTGCACAAGGTCGAGCGGATCAACATTACGCAACGCAGATGGCCCCGAAAGGCGTGCACAGGGTCGAGAAACCCCCGCGCGAGCACGCCAGCCCGGAGGGAGGCGACCTGCGTGTCGACAGCCCAGCCGGCACGGGGGTAGCAGCGCGGGGAGGTGCTTGCGGACGCCCCTGGTGCACAAGGTCGAGCGGATTGACGTTGCGCAACGCAAATGGCCCGGAAGGCGTGCACAAGGTCGAGAAACCGCCGCGCGAGCACGGGTGCGGAGGTGGTACGGAGGTGGTACGGAGGTGGAGCGGGACGGGGATGAGGATGCGGCGCCGCGCCCCGGCGGCGCCCGCTCCCGACCCGCGACGAACGACGAACGACGAACGACGAACAACGAACGACGAACGACGAACGACGAACGACGAGCGACGAGCGACG
>CAXTNT010000024.1:0-706 GCA_964245825.1 uncultured bacterium
CCGGCCGATTCCTGACGGTCACGTGTTCACCCAGCCCTGGCCCGCGACCATGAACGGGACCGCCCGCGACGAGGTCATCTACTACCAGTACCGGGCTGACCGGGCCCGGCGGGCCTTGCGCGGCATCGGCGAGCAGGTCGGGAAGGCCGAACGCGCGATCGGGCAAGGCGCCGGTGAAGCGGAACCGGTTCATCACGCTGTCAGGCGGCACCAAGACGGTCAACCGCGGGCTCGAGGACAAGGCCCGGGCGTTGGCCGGGGTCAAGGGCTACGTCACCAACATGCGCCGCCCGAACCCCGAGACGGTGATCGGGGCCTACCACCAGCTGTGGCACGTCGAGAAGTCGTTCCGGATGTCCAAGCACGACCTCCGCGCCCGGCCGATCTACCACCACAAACGCCAGTCCATCGACGCGCACCTGACCATCGTGTTCGCCGCGCTCGCGGTCACCCGCCACATCGAGAGCCAGACCGGCTGGTCGATCAAGCGCTTCGTCCGCACCACCCGCCGCTACCGGACCGTCGACATCCGCGTCGGAAGCGGCCACCTCACCGCCGAAGACCCGCTACCCGCCGACCTCCGCGACGCCGGACGAGAGCTCAGATCCGGCCTAAGCGTCAGCCTGCCGCTCCCGGATGTGCGATCCTGCTGCTGCTCTCGGTGACCCAGGTCGAGCCCAGCCCGCCCTCCTTGGCGACCAAAGTC
>CAXTNT010000024.1:806-3833 GCA_964245825.1 uncultured bacterium
CCCGCTGCTCTCGGTGACCCAGGTCGAGCCCAGCCCGCCCTCCTTGGCGACCAAAGTCCCGTTCGACAACACCGCCGCGATGAGCGGCCCATTCGTCCCGTCCGTCGCGACGGAGACCTGCTTGACCCCGCTGCTCTCGGTGACCCAGGTCGAGCCCAGCCCGCCCTCCTTGGCGACCAAAATACCGTTGGTTTCGGCGGCTGCCAGAAGCATTGAGGCGGGTGGGTTCGATCCGCTGCCGGGTGCGGCGTAGCGTTCGACGCCGACCAGGGCCAAACCGTGTTCGGTCTGGCTGATGCTCCGCTCGTGCACGCCGTCTGGATACGACCCCCAGGCGGTGTTTGCGTCGATCATGGTGTCGCCGCTGATGTAGATCCCGACATGCGACCAGTTGCTGCGCGTACCGCCGAAGAACAGCAGATCCCCGGGCTGCCACGCGCTCGAACTGGTGGAGATCTGAGTGCCTCCGCTGTGCGACTCCTGACCGAGCCCGTGCGGAAGCAGGATCCCGGTCGCCTGGTACACGGCGTACAAGGTCAGGCCCGAGCAGTCGAACCCGATCGTGCTGGAGTTACCGCAGTCATTCGCCTCAGTTCCGTCGTTCCCAGCGCCGTGGGTCGGCCCGTTCTGGTTGCCGCCGTCCCAGCAGTAGGTCTGACCCACCTGGGTCTCGGCAGCGTTGATGATCGCCTGTCCCTGCGAGACCGCGGCTGGCGACGACCGAGTGTGCGCGAAAGCTGGGCCCGCGGTTGCCGCGCGGCCGGCCGTGGCCGGCACCAAGACTGACGCGCAGACGATCAACATCAGCGCGAGAAAGGAGAGCGCCGAACGAGCGAACGCGCGCACAGAAACCTCCGGAGTCAACCTGACAGTTTGCGCAACGTACCGGCTGCCCGGCTGCTTGCCCAGCAGCAAGCGGCAGGCGGTCCGGGTGTCTATGGCCAGAGCCAGCTCAGGCCCCACCATTCGGCGTCGATCCCATCGAACTCGCACCGATAGGTAAGGGTTGCATCAGGGGAGAGGATCCGCTCCGGACGCGGACGCATCGTTCCCGCGTTGGTGTCGAAGTCACGCCACCACCACACCCTGCCGGGAAGGGCGGGCTCGGTAAAGCGCACGCTTGTCCTGGCGCGTGGCACCGGTACCATCGCCCCCCCGACCAGCTGAGGGCGTGCTGGCACTTGCGTGCGAAGGGTGATTGTCCACGACAGCTCCCGCGCACCCGACGGGTCCTGAGGCGCCTCGGCGAAGTCGATCACGGCGTAGATCGTTCCCGAAGGACCTTCTTCAAGAACTGGCATCTTGCAGCCTGGACCAGGGCTGATCACCGACACGCCTTCCCGTGGGTCCTCTTCGCACGCATGCCGGAATGGGAAGTAGCGCGCTTGGCCGTCAAGCGGCCGGATGACGACCCGGTGTTCGTTGCGGACCGGCTGGCGTCCGGGCCCGATAAGGTAACCGTCATCGATCAGCTCGACCGCGTACCCGCGGCGGAGCAGACGTGGATCAGCCCCCGGGTCTGACAAGTCTCCGGCCGGCAAATCCGTTCCGCGCCGTCCGCCTCGCCGAGCGCTGTCGAGCAACGAGTAGAGCCTGCCGGCGTCGCCGCCCATCGCCACGTACCGAGCAACAAACTCGCTCGAGGGCAGCACATGTCCGTTTTCGACCCTGGACACGTGCCCGGTGCTCATCCCAGGAACCTCACGAGTGGAGAGGCCAGCCGCGAGTCGCACCTCCCGAAGAGCGCCACCGAGACGGCGCCTGTCACCCTCCCGCGACGATGCCACCAGTGCCTCCCAGCCCATGGCGAAGAGCCAATCCTTGCAGGGTCGCACGGACGCACGCGGGCGCGTACGTGTCGCCTACCGACTGCTTCGTGCTTGGTGGTGGGCAAGCGCGGTCGGCCTCGTTAGTCTTCGGGCGCCTTGTCTCGTTGACTCTGGGGGGTCCCGTTGTCTTCTCGTCGCGCCGGCCATAGACACCACGCCCCGTTGGCGCTTGCTTCTGGGCAAGCAGCCTGGGGGCCGATACGTTGCGCGGGCTATCAGATGACGGCGGGGGGCTCGGTGCGCACGTTCGCTCGCTTGGCGCTCTCCGGCCTCGCGCTGATGTTGATCTTCTGCGCGTCAGTCCTGGTGCCGGTGACGGCTGGCCGCGCGGCAACCGCGGGCCCAGCTTTCGCGCACACTCGGTCGTCGGCAGCCGCGGTCCCGCAGGGGCAGGCGATCATCAACGCGGCCGAGACCCAGGTGGGTCAGACCTACTGCTGGTCCGGGGGTAGCGCGACCGCTCCGTACGGCCCGTCCCACGGCACTGGGAACTACGACAGCAACGGCGTCAAGGAGGCGAACGACTGTGGCAGCACGAGCACTGTCGGGTTCGACTGCTCGGGCCTGACTAGGTATGCCGTGTACCAGGCGACCGGGATCCTGCTCCCCCACGGAGTCGGTCAGGAGTCGTACAGCGGCGGAACCGAGATCTCCACGAGCTCAAGCGCGTGGCAGCCCGGTGACCTGCTGTTCTTCGGAGGCTCCCGGAGCAAATGGATTCATGTCGGGATCTTCATCAGCGGCGACACCATGATCGACGCCAACACCGACGTCGGGGACGGAAACGGCGACGGGGTCCATCAGCGCGGCATCCGCTGGGAGGAGGGCGGCGCGCACGGCCTGCCCCTCGTCGGCGTCGAACGCTACGCGTCCAACGGAGGCACGCCGCCAAGCGGCTCTACCTCCTACAGTCCGGTTGACTTTAACGGTGACGGTGTCAGCGACTACGTCACGGATTCCGGTGGTCAGTGGGCGGTGAAGGACGGCAAGACGGGGGCCTTCATCTCGCAGGGTGTCGCCTTGGGGGATCCGAGCTGCACCCCGATGGTTGGGGACTTCAACGGTGACGGTGTCAGTGATTACGTGGTGGACTGCGGTGGTCAGTGGGCGGTGAAGGACGGCAAGACGGGGGCCTTCATCTCCCAGGGTGTCGCCTTGGGGGATCCGAGCTGCACCCCGATGGTTGGGGACTTCAACG
>CAXTNT010000024.1:3933-27045 GCA_964245825.1 uncultured bacterium
TGGACTGCGGTGGTCAGTGGGCGGTGAAGGACGGCAAGACGGGGGCCTTCATCTCGCAGGGTGTCGCCTTGGGGGATCCGAGCTGCACCCCGATGGTTGGGGACTTCAACGGTGACGGTGTCAGTGATTACGTGGTGGACTGCGGTGGTCAGTGGGCGGTGAAGGACGGCAAGACGGGGGCCTTCATCTCCCAGGGTGTCGCGTTCGGTTCCGCCGGCGACCTCGGTCTCAGCGGCATGCCCCACGGTCCCAGTGCCGTTTCGGCGCCGACGTGGGTCGGGCAACCTCCCACAACTGGAGTCCTAAAGACTCCCTATAGCTTTTCGTTCACCTTGTCGGGCTTCCCAAAGCCAACAGTAACACTGCAGTCCGGCGCCTTGCCCGCCGGTTTAGCTGTCAGCGCCAGCGGCGTGCTATCGGGAACGCCAACGCTTGGGGGTGTGACCTCCTTTACCCTTCTTGCAGCCAACTCCGTGAGCAGCGCGTCGCGAAGCTACACGCTACAGATAGACGCGACGCCGCTATCAATTAAGACGAAGACGCTGGCTAAGGCCTCGGCGGGTAAGCCATACAGGGCCTCACTAAAAGCAACAGGCGGTACAGCTCCCTACAGCTGGTCTGCTGCGGGCCAGTTGCCCGGCGGTTTGAGCCTCAGTGCCTCCGGTGTTCTGTCTGGGACACCGACCGGTGATGCGCCCGGCCGATACTCGCTAGGCTTCACCGTCATCGATTCAAGCGAAACGCCGCTGACGACCAGCAAGCTTGTCTCACTCACGGTGAGATAGCAGCTCAGACCGTGTGGAGAACAAGCGTTTCCGCGCCATGATTTCTCTTGGAAGTCGAAGTTCCCGTCCCTGAGTGGTGATCATGACTCCTCCGATCGTGCTGCCGGCCGAGAGAAGGTCCGTGTGGTGTTGTCGATACTGGCATGAGAGCTGACAACCGCTGCAGCGGCCCGCCAGGCGAAGGGCTCGGAGCAGTCGATCGGAAATAGGAAGTGGCAGTTCTGCGAGTCCGCCTGTGCCGGGATCGAATGCCGCTGGCGACAACGGCGCGGACGTCGCCACGCGGACGGTGGCCCACGTGAACGGTGTCTCCGTCGGAGGCGCCCAAGCCCCACCAATCGATATTGCCGCATACAGTCGGCAACAGCTGTAAAGAAATCGGTCACGGCAGAGGTCCTCGTGGATTGCGGTCCTAACGGGGGGTTGCGCCCGTTGTCTACTCGATCCGTCGGCATGGTACCGGCGCGTAAGTACATAGGATTAACTAGTGGCTGACTCATGAAGCTCGCCCAGGGGTCAGTCCGCTGCGACGCGCTCTTTGGTAGCTGTCGAACGGCATTCTTCAGCGCCGATTCCTGGGTAGCGAGATGACCTGACCATGTCCAGTCTGCGTTGTCGTCGACGACTTTCGACGTTTCCGACCATCCAGCGGGATCGGCGACGGGACGTCGTCGGATCCGACCGGTGTCCAATCGATCCATCGGGAGATCAGCTGCTCGTTGAGTCCAACGAGCCGGGCGGCTACAGCGGCCGGCTCGCCTCCGGCTTCGAGCTGGGTGCGCTGGCCCAGGGCGCGCTGTAGCCAGATCGGTTGTTCATTCGTGATCGAGACAGGCTCGTTCTTGTTCCATCCGCGTTTGGAGATCTGCTTATATAGGCTGGTGGCTTGGTCGGCGCTGACGATGCCGAGCTGCTGAAAGCGGACGACCAACGCTTTGATCGCGATTCCCCAGGTGGCCTTCAGGTCTGTGAGGGTAGAGAGAGTGATGCGGCCGCCGAGCCGTTCCCAGTCTTCAATAAGTGGCTGCGCCGGAGCGAGGAACGCGCTGGCGAAACGGTGAGCTTGGCGTTCGATGTGTTGTGCGTCGGCGGCGGTCCCCGGTGAGGGAACGTGCGTGTGCAGTGCGAGGTGGCCGATCTCGTGGGCGATGGTAAACCGCTGCCGATCGCCAGGGACACCGCTTTCGCCTGGTCTGCTAACTCGCACGAAGGGGGTGCCGTCGATGCGGTGTGACATACCGAGGTGCCGGCCAAGTTCGCTGGTAAGCGGGAGGACGACGCTTCCGAGCCGGTCGGCGGCGCGCATTGCGTTGCCTACGACGGCGTCCGGTTCGATTCCGGCTGCCGCGCGGACCTCTTCGGCGAACCCCTCGATGGCGTCACTGTCGTTCAGGTCGCCGTCGAAAAGCGGGATCTGATCTGGGATCTGCTTGAGGCTCAGCGCGGTAATGACCTCGTGGGCAAGGAGGTCATCGGCCATAACGCTATCCACCGTCTTGGCGTTTGCGTCGGCGTAGGCGCGTAGCCAGGGGCGGCTCGCGACGGCGTCATGCCGTTCACGGGCGAGGAAGGTCGCCGTGCACTGCAGCGCCCCTGCGAGTACGGAGAGGAGGTCCTCGTCGACTGGGTGGCGCCCGTTCTCGATCTGTGAGACTAGCTTGTTGCTTGGCTCCTCACGGCCTGTCATCGCGCGTGCAAGTTCGCTCTGGCTGATATTTGCGGCGAGTCTCAGGACGCGAACGCGCTCACCGACGGTGGCGGGTGAAGTCACAGGCAATGCCTCTCAGGTAACGGCGCGGGAGAGTGAAAGCATCAGGCCACGGTCACGCGACGCCAGCGTCTCCTTCCTCCTCGCCCCCTTCAGCGTCGAAGCCGTTGAGGCCCTCATCGGTTGAAGTGAATCCGGGCGGGGGAGCCGCGTCGAGCAATGGGATGACAGGACCCAGCAGCAGCGTCACTGGGCCGTTCCCGGTGCCTTCGCTGCCGATTACCGCGGCTGCGATGACCTCGTCGAGCGTGTGGTCTTCGCTACTGACATAACCGAGGATCCATCGTTCCTCGACGATCAGCGTGTCGGCCTCAGTCGTCAACAGGCTCGACCCGAGCCCGCAGACGAACCTGTACGACCCGTCAGTCGTGCGATCACCGCGCTTGACGCGGTACTTGCGGAGGTGCCAGCCGTTGCTGGCGATCAGGTCGACGCCCCCGCTCGCCTCGTCAACGAAGAACCCTTCTCGGGAGGCTGCGGCGCGGGCGGCATCCAGAAACAGCTCGCGCTCGAGCGAGCTCGCGGGGCGTCGCGAGCGCTGAAATGCATGATGGTTGGCAGTTGCGACCCCTACTAGGTAGCCGGACTCGTCGCCGGCCTCTGCCATCTCTCGCGCCACGACCTTCAGTCGCCGGAGCTCCTCTTCGGGTGGACGAAACATGTCGGAATAATATTCCGGCGAGATCCGCCCTGTCGAGCGACGCGCCGGGGCAGAAGGCCTCGCGGTTGAAGCCGCCGCGCTCGGCACCCCGGCCGGCCTGAACCTGCCTGCAGGCGGTCGGTGTTGGGGGGTCTGCGGCGCGTCGCAGCGTTGCTCGCAAGCTGTGCCCCAGCAGGATCCGAACCTCACCGACGCGCGCCCGCGGCGGTGCATCTATCAAGCCCGCCGAGCCACCGGATCTGCAATACGCTGGTCCCTTTCAGAGGGACGAAAAAGGGACAAGCGACGTGCCCTGACCGCTGTCAGGAGCGCAACTAGGCTCTGACCTGGCCTTATGCGGTGCGCCGTCAGGGACTTGAACCCCGAACCCGCGGATTAAGAGTCCGCTGCTCTGCCAATTGAGCTAACGGCGCCTGCCGCCCGGACGAGCGGGCAACGGGTGATGACGCTACCAGCCTGCTCGCGGCCTGGCGGCGCGAAGGACGGCACTGGTCTCGGCAACCCTGGGGTCGGCGAACAGCTGCTCGAGTGACAGCGGCAGCGGCATCCGCCAGTTCGGGTACGCGTCGGTGGTGCCCGGCAGGTTGGGCTGGCGCAGCTCGCCCACGACGTCGTACGGAGAGGCGAGCACGAGCCGGGACGGCGTCAGGCCGAGCAGCCGGTGCATGCCGAGCACCACCGCTGCCGGGTCACCCACGTCCGCAGCCGCCAGGGCGCCCGCCGCCACCAGCGACTCGACCAGCGTCGTCCGCTCGGCGTCGGCCTGCGCCCGCTCGGCGTCGACGTCGCGCAGCAGGCCCAGCTCCGCGCGGACCCGCACCTGCTCGCCGGCGAGAAACCCGTACGCGGTCGGCAGGTCGTGGGTGGAGATGCTCGCCAGCGCTTCCGGGCGCCAGTCGGCGGGCGCCTTGGGTGGGCCCTCGGGATCGTCGCCGGCCCGCTCGAACCACAGCACGGCCGAGCCGAGGACACCGCGGCGGGCCAGCGCCGCCCGCACCCCCGGCGCAACCGTGCCCAGGTCCTCGCCCACGACGACCCCGCCGGTGGCGACGGCCGACTCGACCACCGCCTCGAGCATCGCCTCCGCGTCGTACGACACGTACGCGCCCTGGCCGGCGGCGAAGCCCGGCGGGATCCACCACAGCCGGAACAGGCCCATGACGTGGTCCACCCGCAGTCCGCCGCCGCGGCCGAGCACCGCGTCGAGCATCGCGCGCAACGGCGCGTACGAGGCAGCGGCGAGCGCACCCGGTCGCCACGGCGGCAGCGCCCAGTCCTGGCCCTGCTGGTTGAAGGAGTCGGGCGGCGCACCGACCGTCACCTCCCCGGCCAGCACGTCCCGCAGCAACCAGGCGTCCGCCCCACCCGGGTCCACCCCGACGGCGAGGTCGTGCACGATGCCGATCGCCATGCCGGCCGCGACCGCCGCTGCCTGCGCCGCGGAGACCTGCTCGGCGCAGCGCTGCTGCAGCCAGCCGTGGAAGGCGACCCGGTCCGCGAGCTCGACCCGCGCGGTGGCGAGTGCGTCGGCCGACCGCGAGGCCAACGGGGCCGGCCAGTCCTGCCACGGCAGGCCGTGCACCTCGGCGAGCGCGCAGAACAGCGCGAACTCCGCGAGATCGCGGTCGAGGTCGACCTGAGCCGGCGCCAGCAGTGCCAGCGCCGCGGCCTTCGCGTCCCACACGGCGTCCCGGTCGATGAGCTCGCTCGGCGGCGGGCGCAGCGCGTCGACACGCGCGCGGAGGCCGGCGGACGCCGCCGCGTACTCGGGCAGGTCGCTGACTCGGACCGACAGCGGGTCGAGGTAGCGGCGCGAGGTGGGGGAGTAGGGCGAGGCCTGGATCGGGTGCACCGGCACGACCGCGTGCAGCGGGTTCACCAGGACGCACCCCGCACCCTGGCTGCCGGCCCACGTCGCCAGGTCGCGCAGGTCGCCGTAGTCGCCCATCCCCCAGGAGGACGCGGAGTGCAGCGCGTACAGCTGCACCTGCCAGCCCCAGCACCGCGGTGCGGGCGGCAGCGTCGCCGGTTCGCCCGACGCGGCGGCGGCGGGAACCGGTTCGCCGACATGGGCGAGGACGGCCGCCACCACTGCCGGGTCGACGGGGACCGGCCGGCCGGCCCAGTCGTCGTACGTGGTGGCGACGCCGGCCGCGGCCGCGCGCTGCTCCAGGTCGCTCACGGCCGGGTCCTGCCCGGCCGGGCGGCGGGCATGCCGTCCGGCGAAGGGCTCCCGAGGAACACGTTCGGATTCCCACGGAATCCGAAAGTGAGTACAGTCGCGCCATGCGCACACCCCAAGATCTGCACGGCAAGGTCGCCGTCGTCACCGGCGCAGCGCGTGGCATCGGCGCGATGCTGGCCCAGAAGCTGGCCGCGCAGGGCGTAACGGTGGCCCTGCTGGGCCTGGAACCTGAGCTCCTCGCCGCGACGGCCCAGACCTGCGGACCGGACGCCGGCCACTGGGTGGTCGACGTCACGGACGGCCCGGGTCTGGCCAAGGTCGCCGAGGAGGTGCTCGCCCGCTACGGCCACGTCGACGTGGTGGTCGCCAACGCAGGCATCGCGATCGGCGGCACCCTGGCGGTGGCCGACGCCGTGTCGTACGACCGGGTGATAGAGGTCAACCTGCTCGGCAGCGTCCGCACGGCCCGCGCGTTCCTGCCGGCACTCGAGGCCAGCCGTGGCTACTTCCTGCAGGTCGCGTCGGTCGCGGCCCTGATCTCGCTACCGGTGATGAGTGCCTACTGCGCCAGCAAGTCCGGGGTGGAGGCCTTCGCCAACGGTTTGCGGCCGGAGCTGTCGGAGAAGGGCGTCGGCGTGGGCATCGCCTACCTCACCTGGACCGACACGGACATGGTCCGCGGCGGTTCCGCGGTGATGAACGGGGGCGTGCCGGCCGAGCGGATGGGTCCTGGCGTGTTCGGCAAGACCTACCCGCTGGAACCCGCCGTCGACAATCTGGTGGCCGGCATCGCGGCCCGGCGCAACACCATCCACGCCCAGCCGTGGACCCGAGCGATCATCCCGTTCCGGGGGCTGCTCCCGACCGTCATCGGCCGCTTCGGGGGCAAGGAGGCCGCGAAGGCCGAGCAGCAGATCCGCGAACTCGGCCCCGAGGCGACGCTGCCGGTGGGTGCCGGTGGAGCCGCCGACATCGCCGCGCGCGAGGGCTGACCGCCTCAGGTCCGGGTCGTCGACCTCGGCTGCGGTACGCCGGTCGGCGCGCCGCTCGGACGGCCGGTCGGCGCCCAGCTGGGCCGGCCCGTGGGGGCGCCGCTCGGGCGGCTGGTCGGCGCCCCGCTGGGCCAGTCAGTCGGCGCCCAGCTGGGGCGGCCCGTCGGTGCGCCGCTCGGCCACGCAGTCGGCGCCCCGCTCGGACGGCTGGTCGGTGCCCCGCTGGGCCAGGCGGTCGGTGCCCCGCTCGGCCGGGTCCCCGCACCGCCCCACGGCCCGCCGAACGCGCCATGGAAGCCGCCGACGCCCCCGACCGTCGTCGCGGTGGCCGGCGATCCCGTCGCCACGACCGTGGTGGTCGAGCCGGTCGCCAGGCCGCTCGCCCGGTGCGTGTTCGCGCTGAGCACGTACGTCGCGGTGTAGCCGTCCGCGCTCTTGAGGGCGATCGAGGTGGCGGACAGCGCGGTGACCGCGCCGGTCTGCAGCACGTCGGTCTGATAGGTCGTGGTACTGCCACTGGTCTTGGCCACCACGTACGTGCCGTGCAGCGCCCGCGTCAGCGGATCGAGGCCGGGACCGCCGCCGGGGCCCGGTGCGCCGGCCGCCGGCCGCCCGCCCCTGGTACCCGCCGAGCCGTTGGTGGCCCCCGTCGGAGCGGTCGCCTCCGGGCTCGGCACCGCCGACGGCGCAGGCGGCCGCGGCGCGCGCTGGGCGTCCAGCAGCGAGGTCACCGCTCCGCCCGTCGCCACGAGCGAGACGGTGTCGCCGGTGCGCACCTCGCTGCGGGTGCCGCGGCCGCCATCGACCTTCGCCGAGGACGGCAGGGCGTACGTGTGGGTGTAGCCATCGGCGCTGCGGACGCTGATCGCCACGCTGCTCACGGCGGTGACGGTGCCCCGCTGCGTGTCGTCGACGGCGTACGTGCCACTGCTCGACGCCGGCACCGTGAACGTGCCGTGCAGGGCGCCGAAGCCCCCGAATCCACCGAAGCCCCCGAAGCCCCCGGAGCCGCCCCGACCGCCGGTACTGACAGCACCGGGGCCGCCAGAACCGGGGCCGCCGTAGCTGAAGCCGCTGGACCCGGGCGCGTTTCCCCCGCCGGGGCCCTCGCCGCGCGGCCCGATCCCGCGCGGCGAGCTGCCCGAATGCCCGGCGGCCAGGGCAAATGCGCCCCCGCCGGCCGCCACGAGCACGGCAACCGCCACCACCACCGTGGTCCGTCGACCGGTGCGCGTGGGTGTGGTCGACCGGGGCTGGGGCTGCTCGGCCGTCACGTCGACGGGCTCGCTCATGCCCGGCACGGGCAGGTCGTCATCGGTCACAGGTGCCTCCGTACTCGGGTCGCGGCAGGTGTGCCACGAGGCCAGCGTCGGAGAGCAGGCTGTCAGGAACCTGTGTCCGCTGTAGGCGAGCCGTATGAGCGCTGTCCCAATCCTGGCAACGCCGGCGCGCAGCACGCACAGGAAGCGCACAGCCAGGCCTCGCACAGCGCACAGCCGGACCGCCCACACTGACACCCGTGAACGCACTCGACCGCGCCCCCCGGACCGCCGCCCAGGGGCGCTCACCGCTGACCCGGCCGGACGGGAGCCCCGTCCGGGTCCTGGTCGTCGACGACGAGGACACCCTGTCCGACCTGCTGTCGATGGCACTGCGGTACGAGGGGTGGGACGTGCGGACGGCCGCTGACGGGTCCGGGGCGGTGAAGCTGGCCCGCGAGTTCCGTCCCGACGCGGTCGTGCTCGACGTGATGCTGCCGGACTTCGACGGCCTCGAGGTGCTGCGCCGGTTCCGGGCGGACCTCAATGAGGTGCCGGTGCTGTTCCTCACCGCGCGGGACGCGGTCGAGGACCGCATCGCCGGGCTCACCGCGGGCGGCGACGACTACGTCACGAAGCCCTTCTCGCTCGAGGAGGTCGTCGCCCGCCTGCGCGCGCTGATGCGCCGCGTCGGCATGACCTCGCTCCGCGACGACGCCATGCTCACGGTCGGCGAGCTGACCCTCGACGAGGACAGCCACGAGGTGCGCCGGGGTGAGGTGCAGATCGACCTGACCGCAACCGAGTTCGAGCTGCTGCGCTTCCTGATGCGCAACCCCAAGCGGGTGCTGTCGAAGGCACAGATCCTCGACCGCGTCTGGCACTACGACTTCGGCGGACAGGCCAACGTGGTCGAGCTGTACATCTCGTACCTGCGGAAGAAGATCGACGCCGGCCGGGCTCCGATGATCCACACCGTCCGTGGTGCCGGGTACGTGATCAAGCCGGCGGCCGGCTGACGTGCGCGGCCTCGGCCGCCGGCCGCTGTCACTGCGGGCGCGGCTGCTGCTCACCGTCCTCGGCCTGCTGGTGGCTGTCTTCGCCGTCGTGGGCGTGCTGACGCAGGCCCTCCTGCGCGACTATCTGGTGCACCGACTCGACACCCAACTGGCCGACGCCGGCAGCCGCTCGGTGTTGGGCGTCGGCGGCTACGGGCGGCCGCCCGGCTTCGTCCCGCCCGGCGCGGACGCCGACGACAGGCTGGCCTGCCTGGAGGTCAGCGGGCAGAGCGCCGGCACCCTGTGCGCCGTCGTCCGCGGCGGCGCCGTGGTCGGCGGTGGTCTGCTCGGCGCCAGCGGGTCCTCCAGCTATCTCCCGGCCGCGGCGGCGCAGCAGTTGCTGCTCGTGTCCAAGGAGACTCATCCCTGCTCCCGGCCGCTGTCGGGCCTCGGCGACTACCGCCTCGTGGCCTCGCCGCGGCAGGACGGGTCCACGGTGGTGACCGGCCTGCCGCTGCACGACGTGAACGCGACCGTCAACCGGCTCGCCGTCGTCGGCGGCGGGATCGCGGGCGGTGCGATCATCGTCGGCCTCGCGGCCGCGGCCGTGATCGTGCGCCTCACCCTGCGTCCGTTGCGCCGGGTCGCCGCGACGGCCGGCCGCGTCGCCGAGCTCACCCTCGACCGCGGTGAAGTGCCTGCGGTGGAACGGGTTCCGGTCACCGACACCGACCCGCGTACGGAGGTCGGTGCCGTCGGCTCGGCGGTCAACCGGATGCTCGACCACGTCGACTCCGCGCTCTCGGCCCGGCAGGCCAGCGAGACGCGCGTCCGCCAGTTCGTCGCCGACGCCAGCCACGAGCTGCGGACACCGCTGGCCGCGATCAGGGGGTACGCGGAGCTGACCCGCCGCTCGGGCGAGGACGTGCCGCGCGACGTCGCGCACGCCCTGCGCCGGGTCGAGTCGGAAGCCGGCCGGATGACCACCCTCGTGGAGGACCTGCTGCTGCTGGCGCGGCTGGACTCAGGTCGGCCGCTCGCCCGGGACGACGTCGACCTGTCGGCCCTGGTCGTCGACGCGGTCAGCGACGCGCACGCCACGGCACCCGACCATGCCTGGCAGTTGGAACTCGCCGACGAGGTGCACGTGGTCGGCGACGGCGCTCGGCTGCACCAGGTCGTCGCCAACCTGCTGGCCAACGCCCGGACGCACACCCCGCCCGGCACCCGGGTCACGGTCGGGCTCCAGCAGGAGGACGGCGCCGTCGTGCTGCGCGTCGTCGACGACGGCCCGGGGATCTCGCCGACGCTGGTGCCGCAGCTGTTCGAGCGGTTCGCCCGCGGTGACAGCTCCCGTTCCCGCGCGGCCGGCAGCACCGGTCTGGGCCTGGCCATCGTGGACGCCGTCGTCGGCGCCCACGGAGGCACGGTGACGGTCGACTCGGCGCCGGGGCGGACTGCGTTCCTCGTCCGCATTCCCGTCTTCCAGGACTGACAGCAGGCTCACAGTCGCCTGCTACGGCGGCCTCAGCGCGGCAGGCGACGGTGAGTGCATGACCGAACTCGCCAGCTCACCGGCGCGGCGCCAGCCCCTCTCCCGCGGCGTCCTGACGGGCACCGTCCTGGACGTCGTCGTCCCCGTGCACAACGAGGAAGGGGACCTGGAAGCGTGTGTCCGCCGCCTCGCCGTCCACCTGCGCGGCCAGGTCCCGTACGCCTTCCGCATCACGATCGCCGACAACGCCAGCACCGACGGCACGTTGCTGCTCGCACGGCGCCTGGCGGGGGAGATCCCCGAGGTTCGCGTCGTGCACCTCGAGCTGAAGGGACGGGGACGGGCGCTGCGCCAGGTCTGGTCGGCCTCCGACGCGCAGGTGCTGGCCTACATGGATGTCGACCTCTCCACCGACCTCGCGGCGCTCCTGCCGCTGGTCGCACCGCTGATCTCCGGGCACTCCGACGTCGCGATCGGCACCCGGCTCGCCCGCGGGTCCCGGGTGGTCCGCGGTCCGAAGCGGGAACTCATCTCCCGGACGTACAACCTCATCGTGCGGGGGGCGCTCGGCGCGCACTTCACCGATGCGCAGTGCGGCTTCAAGGCACTGCGCCGCGAGGTCGCGCAGCGGCTGCTCCCGCTCGTCGAGGACACCGGTTGGTTCTTCGACACCGAGCTGCTCGTGCTCGCCGAACGGGCCGGTCTGCGCATCCACGAGGTCCCGGTCGACTGGGTCGACGACCCCGACAGCCGGGTGGACGTGGTCGCGACCGCGAGTGCCGACCTCCGCGGCGTGGTCCGGCTGGCCCGTGGCCTCGCCGCCGGGACCATCCCGGTGGCCTGGCTGCGCCTGCAGCTCGGCCGGGAGCCGCTGGCCCTCGACCTGCCGGGCGTCCCGCCGACCCTGCTGCGGCAGGCGATCCGGTTCGCCGCGATCGGCGTGGTGAGCACGGCCTCGTACCTGGTGCTGTACGTGCTGCTCGCCGCCGCCCTGCCGACGCAGCTCGCGAACCTGTTGGCCCTGTTGGTGACGGCCGTCGCGAACACCGCGGCCAACCGCCGGTTCACGTTCGGCGTCCGCGGTTCTCACGGCGCCGGCCGCCACCAGCTGCAGGGCTTGCTGGTCTTCGCGCTGGGCCTGGTGCTCACGAGCGGTTCGTTGCTCGCCCTGCACGTCAACGCCCCGGGGGCCGGGCGCTCGACCGAGGCCGTCGTGCTCGTCGCGGCCAACCTGGTCGCCACCGCGCTGCGGTTCCTGCTGTTCCGCGCCTGGGTGTTCCGCCCGTCCGCGCCCGCCGTCCCGACCACTCTGGAGTCCTTCCGATGACAACCACCCTCGACCGCCCCGCCGAGCTCCACGGCGGCGCGCCCTCGGGCGGCTCGGCCCGGCTGCGGCGGCTCTGGCGCGGCTCGGACGCCCGGGCCGCCTGGGAGCGGCCGGCGCTGCTGACGCTGCTCGCCGCGACCGCCGTGCTGTACCTGTGGAACCTGTCGGCCTCCGGCTACGGCAACTCCTTCTACGCCGCCGCGGTGCAGGCCGGGACCAGGAGCTGGAAGGCCTTCTTCTTCGGCAGTTCGGACGCCTCCAACTTCATCACGGTCGACAAGCCACCCGCCTCGCTGTGGGTGATGGAGCTCTCGGCCCGCATCTTCGGCCTGAACTCCTGGAGCCTGCTCGTCCCGCAGGCGCTGGAGGGTGTCGCCACCGTCGGTCTGCTGTACGCGGCCATTCGGCGCTGGTTCTCCGCACCGGCCGCGCTGATCGCCGGGGCGACCGCGGCGCTGACCCCGGTCGCGGTGCTGATGTTCAAGTTCGACAACCCGGATGCGCTGTTGGTCCTGCTGCTGACCGGGTCCGCGTACGCGCTGCTGCGGGCCGTCGAGTCGGGGCGTACCCGCTGGCTGGTCCTGGCCGCGACCTTGCTGGGCACGGGCTTCCTGACCAAGTCGCTGCAGGCTTTCCTGGTGCTCCCGGTCTACGGCCTGGTGTACCTGGTCTGCGGCCCGCACGCGGTGGGCAAGCGCGTCCGGCAGCTGGCGTGGGGTCTGCTCGCGCTGCTCGTCGCCTCCGGCTGGTGGGTGCTGGCCACGATCCTCACGCCGGCGGCGGACCGGCCGTATATCGGCGGGTCGCAGGACAACTCCGTCCTCAACCTGGTCTTCGGCTACAACGGCTTCGGCCGGCTCACCGGCAACGAGAACGGGTCGGTCGTCGGCGGCGGGCAGCAGGGCAGCTCCGGCATGTGGGGCGCCACGGGGTTCGGTCGCATGTTCAACAGCACGTTCGGCGGCCAGGCCTCGTGGCTGATCCCGTCGGCGCTGGTACTGCTGGTCTTCGCGCTGTGGCTGACCCGGCGCGGCGCCCGCACCGACCTGCAGCGCGCGTCGCTGCTGGTCTGGGGCGGCTGGCTGCTGGTGACCGGGCTGACCTTCAGCCTGGCCAGCGGGATCATTCACCCGTACTACACGGTCGCGCTGGTGCCGGCGATCGGTGCCCTGGTCGGCGCCGGTGCCCACGTGGTCTGGGCCCACCGGTCCGACGTGGTGGCCCGGGTCGGTCTGGCCGGGGCGCTGGTCGCGGCGGGCCTCTGGTCGTACGTGCTGCTCGACCGGACCGCTGACTGGCTGCCGTGGCTGCGGGTCATGGTGATCGTGGCGACCTTCGGCAGCGCGGTGCTGCTGCTCGGCCTTCCGCGCATCGCCGGCCGGGTGGCGGTGGTGGTCGCCGGCGTCGGCCTGGTGGGCGCGCTTGCCGGCTCCACCGCGTACGCCCTGGACACCACGCGGGTGGGGCACACCAGCGCGATCCCCTCGGCGGGTCCCGCGGGGCAGGGCTCTGCCTTCGGCGGCCCCGGCGGTCGGGCCTTCGGCGGCGCCCGGGGCGGCGGGGGCTTCGGTCCCCCCGGGACGACGGGGACCGGCACGACCGGGACCGGCGGCACTGGGACGGGCATTGGCACCGGCGGAGCCGGGGGTCCCGGCTTCGGCGGCCAGACCGGGACGCAGGGCGCGACCGGCACCCGTGGCGGGTTCGGTGGCGCCGGCGGCCTGCTCGGCGGCAGCACGTCCAACGCGGCGCTGACGGCGGCGCTGAAGGCGAACGCCTCGGCGTACACCTGGGTCGCCGCGACGGTGGGGTCGAATACTGCCTCCGGCTACCAACTGGCCTCCGGCGACCCGGTGATGGCGATCGGCGGCTTCAACGGCACGGATCCCGCGCCGAGCCTCGCGCAGTTCGAGAAGTGGGTCGCCGCCGGCAAGATCCACTACTTCATCCCGGGCGGCGGGATGTTCGGGGGCAACGGAAGTACCAGCAGCGTCGGCTCGCAGATCACCACCTGGGTCGAGGCGCACTACGCCTCGACGACGGTGGGCGGTACGACGGTCTACGACCTGACCGCCGCGTCATCGACAAGCTCGTCCTGACAGTGGTACGACGGCGGGACCGGTCCCCTCACGGCCCCGCAACGTCGATCAGGTGTACGCGAGCGAGCCCGGCGTGGTGAGCACGGTGCCCGTCTCCAGCCAGGTCTTGAGGCCGGACAGCACCATGGGCCAGCCGCCGTACACCTGCTCGTTCGCCCCCTCGCGCAGCCGGTCGTGGGTGAGCACGAGCCGGCACGAGTCACCGACCGGCTCGATCTCCCAGGTGATGCGGGTGGTCCCCTCGGCCGCAGCCCCCTCGCTGAACAGCGCGTGCATCGTCTGGACCAGCCGACGCGGCGGGTCGATCTCCACGTTGTGCCCGGTCCCCAGCAGGATTTCCCCGTCCGCGCCGGCGCGCATCTCGAACTCGCCGCCGGGGGTCAGGTCGCCGACGATGCGGGCGCCGAAGTTGTAGTGGGCACGCAGGTCCGGATCGGTGATGGCCTCCCAGAGCCGCTCCGGCGTGGTGCGGATGTAGATCTCGTAGACCTTGTCCATGGCGCTCTCCAAGCTGCTCTTGAGGTCGCTCAGGCCGGCGGCCCAGGCCTCCGCGTACTTGCTCACCCACCGGTCGTGGACGAGCCGGATCGGGACGACGTTGAGGAAGTGCAGCTTCTGCCGGCCCTGACGTCGGGTGCGGACGAGGCCGGCGTCCTCGAGCACGGCCAGGTGCTTGCTGACGCCGAAGCGCGACATCGGCAGCCGCTCCTGGAGCTCGCCGAGCGACTGGCCGTCGGTGCGGAAGAGAGCGTCGAGCAGGCTCCGCCGGGTCGGGTCGGCCAAGGCCCGGAACACGTCGTCCACGACACCGAAGATAGGTGACCAGATAGTCACCTGTCCAGCAGCAAGCGCCTCCCGCGACGTGGCCAATGCTGCCGGCTCACGGCTTGGCTCCCGGCGTTAGCCGGTTATACAGAGGTAGGCCTGGCGATACTCTTGTTTCGCTAGCAGTAGATAAGTAGCGTAGAGGAATGGATCTGTCGGAGCCGGGACGAGGGCTCGCGGGAGGGTTGACCGTGCCCATCCTGCGCGCGCTGGCGAGTCGATCGTCGCCGGCTACCGCCGCGCAGCTGACCCGGGTCGGCGGTGCAGGCACCGAGGCCGGGGTGCGCCGGGCGATCGAACGCCTCGCCGAGCACGGCGTGTGCCTGGCCGAGGAGGTCGGAGGTCGTGTCGTCTATACGCTGAACTACGACCACGTCTTGTACGACGTCGTCGCGGCGCTCCTCAGAACTGACGGTGCGTTGGTCCGCCGCCTCCGGCGCGAACTGGCATCCTGGGAGCCACGTCCGGTATCGGCTGTGATCTTCGGCTCAGCGGCCCGCGGAGACGGTGACGTGGCTAGTGACATCGACGTCCTTCTGATCCGGCCCACGCAGCTCCCGGACATGCGGAGGCGGGAGTGGGCGAGGCAGGTCCACGAGCTGCGCTCTTCGGTGTACCACTGGACCGGCAACCGCCTTCAGGTCTTGGACTGGACGGCATTGATGCTCAGGCGACACGAGCGATCCCAGCAGTCGCTGGTGCACGCTGTTCTCGACGAAGGGCTGACCGTGGCAGGCGCCCCTCTCGTGAACCTCCTTCGGGCGGCGGTGTGAGTCCCTCCCGGCGTCGCCCAGGCCGGCGCCTGATCAAAGGTGCGGACAAGCTCGTGGCTGCCGCCGTGGAAGTCGTCGCGTGACGGACTGGCTCGACCCGAGCGACACCCTGAAGATCCTGTGCGAGCTCGAGCCGGCGACGCAGCCCGACTTGCGGCACGTCCGGCGCCAGGTCGCGCTTCTCGAGGGCGTCTCCGACGCCTACCTGGTGCCCGACAACCACCTGGGTCGCGCAACTGTCTCCAGCATCGCGGTCGCGGGAGAAGTGGCGGGCCTCGGCGGCAGTTCGGTCGCGTGTGTGAACAGTCGGGACAGAAACCTGCTCGGCTTCCGGCGAGACCTGCTGACGGCGGCCGCCTACGGCGTCGACTCCTTCCTGTTCGTACGCGGTGACGAACCCTCAGAAGGGACCCGCTCGACCGACCTCACCGTTCGAAGGATGCTCGAAGACGCGAAGTCGTTCGAGGGTGCGTCGTTCCGCGTCGGCGCGACAGCACGGGTCGGGGCGCCACTCCCTACCTGGAAACAACAGGCAGATTTTCTTCTGGTGCAGATGTCGTTCGACGTCCCGGCGCTCCTCGATTGGCGGAGCACCCTGCAGTTCAGCGGCCCGATCTTCGCCGGTGTCCTCGTCCTCTCCAGCGGCAAGATGGCCCGCAACATCGCGAACACGGTGGGGGAGGTGCACGTCCCAGAACGCCTCATTGCGGCGCTGGACGACGACCGGGACGCAGGCGTGGATTTCGCGCTGAACATGATTGACGAGATTGCCAGCACACGCGCCATCGAGGGCGTGCACCTGGTCCCTGTCACGCGAGTGGTTCAGGTCGCTGAGCGCCTGCGGCTGCGCGGATAGGTCAGGGGCCCAGATGGCCCCTGACCTGCGGCTCTGTGGGGTGAGTGACGGGGCTCGAACCCGCGACAACCGGGACCACAACCCGGTGCTCTACCAGCTGAGCTACACCCACCACGAGCGGCGCCGAGTCTAGTGGCCGGGCGCCGCGGCGCCTACGCCGTTCGCGGCGCGCACCCGCTCGGCGACCGCCTGCGCGGTCGGCACGTCCGGTCCGGGCGCCGGCACCATGATCGCCTCGCGGTAGTACCGCAGCTCCTCGATGGACTCGCGGATGTCGGCCAGCGCCCGGTGCCCGCCGCCCTTGGCGGGCGCGGCGTAGTACGCCCGCGGGAACCAGCGCCGGGCCAGCTCCTTGATCGAGGACACGTCCACCATCCGGTAGTGCAGGTACGCGTCGAGCTCGGGCATGTGCCGGGCCAGGAACGCGCGGTCGGTGGCGATCGAGTTCCCGCACAGCGGCGCGGTACGCGGCTCGGGCACCAGCTCCCGCACGTACGCCAGGACCAGCTCCTGCGCCTCGGCGACCGTCCGGGTGCAGGCGCGGACCTCCTCGAGCAGGCCCGACCGGGTGTGCATCTCCTGCACCACCGGCACGAGATCGTCGAGCAGCTCCGCCGGCGCGCCCACCACCACGTCGATGCCCTCGCCCAGGACGGTCAGCTCGGAGTCGGTCACCAGGCAGGCCACCTCGACGAGCACGTCGCGGTCCAGCTCCAGGCCGGTCATCTCGCAGTCGATCCACACCAGCGTGTCGCGACCGCGGTCGGGGGCCTTTGTCATGCACAGGAGCCTAGTTGTGGTGGACGATGGACTCCGGCGAAATCGGCGCCGCGGCTAGTCTGACCACGAGGCACGAGAGGGGTACGCGAGCGATGACGAGCGGCGAGCTGGAGCCCGTGGCCGGAGGCGAGGTGGCCGGTCCGCCCGTCCTCGAGGCGGTCGCGGCGGGCCTGCGACGCGACGGCGCCGACCTCTCCCTCTACGGCGGCTTCCTGATCAACACTTTGATCGAGGCGCTGCCCCCCGACCTCGTGCGCGTCGAGCGCCGCCGCTCGGCCGCCGACCGACTGCGCGGCCGGGAGGGCGACGTCGTCGCCGTCGGTGTCGAGCTCGGCGACAAGCGGTTCCGGCTGGCCCGGCCCGGAACTGGGGCCCGCCCCGAGGCCACCGTGGGGCACGTCAGCGGCGGCGTCACGATGAGCACCACGACCGTCCCGCTCGATGCCTGGGCGCAGGATCTCGCCGCCGCCCTCGTCACGGCCGCCGGCCGCGACGCAGCCGCCGCCGATGCGGCCTCCCGGCTCGCCATCCCGCGCGGTGCCGACCTGTGACGCCCCGACCTGTGACGCGCCGACCTGTGGCGCGCCGACCTGTCACCCGCCGCCAGAGCTGACCCCCGTACCGACGAGAGGACGCGAGACCCCGTGCCGAACTTCTTCAAGCGGGCGGCGAAGTACGCCAACGCCGCCGCCAACTCCAAGCTGGAGCAGCGGGCCGACCCGCGCATCCAGATCGAGCAGGCCGTCGAGTCGGCCCAGAAGCAGCACCAGGCCCTCACCCGGCAGGCGGGGTCGGTGATCGGCAACGTCAAGTCGATCGAGATGAAGCTGGGGCGGCAGCTCGAGGAGCAGGGCAAGGCCCGGGCGTCGGCGGCGCAGGCGCTGCAGCTGGCCGACCGGGCACGTACCGAAGGCGACGCGGAACGGGCGGCCCGGCTCGAGCAGACGGCGCAGTCCTTCGCCGGCCAGATCGTCACCCTCGACTCCAGCATCGAGGACCTGAAGCACCTGCACGAGCAGGCCCTCACGCAGGCGGCCGCGGCCCGCAAGGCCGTGGACACGAGCGCCAACCAGCTCAAGGACTTCCTGGCCCAGCGGAGCCAGCTGCTGACCCAGCTCGAGAGCGCCAAGATGCAGGAGCAGGTCGCCAAGTCGCTCGAGCAGGTCAGTCAGCTCTCGGCCCCGGGGGACACCCCGACCCTGGAGCAGGTACGGGAGAAGATCGAGGGCCGCTACGCGCAGGCCATCGGCACCTCGGAGCTGGCATCCTCGTCGCTCGAGGCACAGCAGCTGGAGATCTCCCAGGCGTCGCTCGACGGGGCTGCGGCGCTGAAGCTGGAGGAGATCCGCGCCAGCCTTGGCGGCGGCGCGGCGGCGCCGGCGATCACGACCGGGACACCCGACGCCGACGCCGCGGGCACCGGGTCGGTCTGAGCCGGTCATGACCACCGGCGAGGACGAGGCGGCGCGGCGCGCGTACGAGGAGCGGAGCTTCGCGGAGCTGGAGGCCGGGCGCCTGCCGTTGCGGGCGCAGGAGAGGCTCGCGTCGATGAACGCCGACCACGCGTTCACCTCCGACCTGAGCACGGCCGAGCACCACGCAGTCCGGTCGGTGGGCTTCGTACCGGTCGGGCAGGTGATGGGGGCGAGCGTCTTCCAGATCGGCTACACCGGCGGCTGGGACTGCGGCCTCCGGGGGGCCTACGGGTACCGCGGTGGCGGCATGCTCGACGGCTCCGGTCGCGTCTTCAACGTCGGCGGCTTCTCCGGGGCGGGCATGGGCGGCATGGGCATGGGCGGCATGGGCATGGGCGGGTACGACTACCAGACCGTCGACGTCACGCCCTGGCGCCGAGCCCTGCTCGAGGCGCAACAGCGGGCGGTCGGCCGGCTGGAGCAGGAGGCCCGCGCGCTGGGCGCCGACGGGGTGGTCGCCGTGCGGTTCCGCGAGAACCACCTCGGCAGCGGCATGGTCGAGTTCCTGGTGATCGGCACGGCGGTCCGCAACAGCGGGCCGACGCACCCGGCCGGGCGGCTGTTCTCCTGCGACCTGTCCGGGCAGGACTTCGCCCAGCTCGCGCTGGCCGGCTACCTGCCGACGGGGCTGCTGTTCGGCATGGCGGTGATGACCCGGCACGACGACTGGGGCACCCGGATGAACCAGCGCTCGTGGGCGAACGTCGAGCTGGCCGGTTTCACCAACCTGGCGATCGACACCCGGGCCGAGGCGCGGCTGGCGCTGGCGCGGGCCGCCGCGTCGGCGGGGTCGACCCTCGCCGTCCTCGCCACCCACACCGACCAGGTGAGCGAGCACGAGTGCCAGATCATGGAGGGCGGCCGGGACCACGTCATGCGGACCACCTTCGTCGGCACCGGCGTCGTGGAGGTCGGGCGCGGGGCGGGCCACGACCTCCCGGACGCGTTGCCGATCATGCGGCTGTCCGACCGGCGACCGGAGTTCGTCGAGTCCACCCGCTGACGGCCCCCGTACCACCTCTGCACGCAGCACCGAAGGAGCAACGATGACCGATCAGCTCGACACCGGCAGCGGCAAGCGCGGCCAGAAGCTCGCCGACGACGCGATGCAACGGCTCGAGGAGCTGAAGCCAGGCCGGGCCGGCTCGATCTTCACCAGCGACCTGTCGGTGAACGAGTTCCTGCTGGTCAAGGAGGCGGGGTTCCACCCGCTCGGGCTCGTGCTCGGGACGAGCGTCTACCACGTGGGCTTCCAGCGGGGCCGCTGGAACGCCAACCAGGAGCTCGACGTCCTCTCCCAGGCCATGTACGAGGCGCGCGAGAAGGCGATGGAGCGGATGGAGAAGGAGGCCGACGTCCTCGGCGCCGACGGCATCGTCGGCGTGCGTCTGGAGGTGGAGTTCAAGGAGTGGGGCTCGGATGTCGCGGAGTTCATCGCCGTCGGCACCGCGGTCAAGGCCGAGGACGGCAGCAACTGGCGCAACGCCGCCGGGCAGCCGTTCACCTCGGACCTGTCCGGCCAGGACTTCTGGACCCTGCTGCGCACCGGGTACGCGCCGCTGGGCATGGTGATGGGCACCTGCGTCTACCACATCGCGCACCGCGGGCTGGGCGCCGCCATCGGCAGCGTCGGTCGCAACATGGAGCTGACCCAGTACACCCAGGGCCTGTACGACGCCCGCGAGCTGGCGATGGAGCGGATGCAGAAGGAGGCCGAGGCGCTGAGCGCGGAGGGCATCGTCGGGGTCAACCTGCACCAGCGCAACCACAGCTGGGGCGCGCACACGACCGAGTTCTTCGCCATCGGCACGGCGGTCCGGCCGTACAAGGTGGACCACGTCATCGAACCGCCGCGGATGGTCCTGCCGCTCGACTCCTGAGGTCGCCGCGGCGGACCCGAGCTGTCACGCTCGCGTAACACCTGGGAAACGTTCGCTGCCTAACGTGCTGCGATCAGGTTCGTCCGCCTTCGGCGGACGGGCCGGGCGACGCCGCCCACCCGTGGCGGAGCCCACCCCGCACGAGGCGGCGGCCACGAGCCGCGGTCTCGCCGCTACGAGGAGCCCGTGGATGCGCGTGAGCGCCATGACCTTGCCGAACTACCCTTCCCGTCCCGCCACGCGGCCGCCGTTGGCCACGGTCCCCGGTGGTGGACGGACCGGCTTCCTGGGCCGGGCCGCCGATGCCGGTTCGCATCCCGCCGGCCGGCTCCAGCACGGCCCGCTGACCGTCGACATCGACGTGTACGAGGTGCAGATGGACGGCAAGGTGCTCAACCTCTCCCCGCGTCAGGTCGAGCTGCTGGCCGTCTTTCTCGCCGCGCCGGGCAAGGTCTGGAGCCGCGAGCAGCTGCACTGGGTCTGTTGGGGTGACACCGCGCCGTCGCGCCGGGTCGACGTCCAGCTCTGCCGGATCCGTGGCAAGGTCGGCATCGACCTGTTCCGCAACGTCCGCGACCGCGGCTGGACCCTCCAGCCCGTCTGAGCGGCTGCGGGGGGACAATCGGCCCCATGAGCGACGCGTTCCTCGTCGGTGGTGTCCGTACGCCTGTCGGCCGCTACGGCGGCGTCCTGGCCGGCTGTCGGCCCGACGACCTGGCGGCCCTCGTGATCGGCGAGGTCGTCGCGCGCGCCGGGCTCGACCCGGCGCTGGTCGACGAGGTGATCCTCGGCAACACCAACGGCGCGGGCGAGGAGAACCGCAACGTCGCGCGGATGGCCGTGCTGCTCGCCGGCTGGCCCGACACCGTCCCCGGCTTCACCGTGAACCGGCTCTGCGCCAGCGGGCTGCAGGCGGTCGCGTCGGCGGCGGCACAGATCCGCTCGGGGGAGGCCGACGTGGTCGTGGCGGGCGGGGTCGAGTCCATGACGCGCGCACCCTGGGTCACCGAGAAGCCGGGCAAGGCCTGGGCCGCGCCGACCCGGTCCTTCGACACAGCGCTGGGCTGGCGGCTGGTCAACCCGCGGATGCCCACCGAGCACCAGCTCCCGATGGGCGAGACCGCCGAGGAGGTGGCCGCCCTCGACGGCATCACCCGCGAGGAGTCCGACGCCTTCGCACTCCGGTCCCAGCAGCGCGCCGCCGACGCGGCCGCGGCGGGGCACTTCGACGCGGAGATCGTGGCGGTCGAGACGCCGGCCGGTGCGGTCAAGACCGACGAGACCATCCGCGCCACCACGGCGGAGAAGTTGGCCGCTCTGAAGCCGGCGTTCCGGGCCGGCGGCATCGTGACGGCCGGTACCGCATCGCCGCTGTCGGACGGCGCGTCCGCACTCGTCGTCGCCAGCGGCGAGGCCTGCGCCCGGCACGGCCTGACCCCCCGCGCCCGGGTCGTGACGACCGCCGCCGCCGGCGTACCCCCGCGGATCATGGGGTTGGGTCCGGTGCCGTCCTCCGAGAAGGCGCTGGCCCGGCTCGGCCTCGGCGTCGAGGACGTTGACGCGGTCGAGATCAACGAGGCGTTCGCGGCCCAGGTGCTCGCCTGCCAGCGGCGGCTCCGGATCGACGACGACGTCCTCAACGCTGACGGCGGGGCCATCGCGCTGGGGCACCCGCTCGGCTCGTCCGGCTCGCGGCTGTTGGTGACGCTGCTCGGACGGATGGAGCGGGGCGCGCTGCGCCGCGGCCTGGCGTCGCTGTGCATCGGCGTCGGCCAGGGCCTGGCCATGGTGATCGAGCGGGACTGACGCCGGGTCAGCTCTTCCGGCTCGCTGCGAGTCGCTATCCATGGGAGGCGGGCGCCTGCCACACTGCCCGCTCCATGAGTCCGTGAGGGGAGAACCCATGAGCACGCCCGATGAGCCCACCGGTGAGCAGGCCCAGCCGCCCGGTCCGATGCCGCCGCCCGGTTACGGCATGCCCGCGTCGTACGGCGCGCCGCCGCCCGGTTACGGCCCGCCGCCGGCCTACGGCATGCCCGCGTCGTACGGCGCGCCGCCGCCCGGGATCTACGTCGACCCGGCGACGGGACTCGCGCTGCCGGACGGCGTCCAGCTCGCGTCGGTGGGCCGCCGGATCGGTGCCTTCTTCCTGGCGATCCCGCTGTCCATCGTCACGCTCGGCATCGGCTACGTCATCTGGGGCCTGGTCGTCTGGGGACGGGGGACCAGCCCGGCCCTGCAGGTCCTGGGCATGCGTTGCTGGGAGCCGAACGCCGGCAAGGTCGCGGGCTTCTGGCGGATGGTCCTGCGAGACGTGGTGGGCGGCTTCGTCACCGGAATCCTGTGGTTGATCACCGCCCTGGTGTCCTTCGTGCTCTTCCTGGCGCAGAAGGATCACCGCAGCCTCGCCGACCTCATCGGTGGCACTGTCGTGGTGCACGACCCCACCCGGGTGCTGGGCTGAGAACGGTTCCGCTGAACCGTCGGCGCTAGCGCCCGCGGTGTCGGCCGCGGGAGCGTGTCCTGGCCCCCGCGCGCGGCGACGCGAAGCCCGTCAGTGCGCCGCCGACCGCCACAGCCAGTGCGCCGCCCACCACCATTGCGGTGACATCCGCGCCCGTGTAGGGGAGCTGCGGCGCATTTCCGGTGGAGCGGCCGCCGGTGACGGTGGTCGGCGCGGCCGATCTCGACGTCGTGGGCCCGGACGACAGCAGGATGCCCGCCACGGATGTGCCGGTCAGCGCCTCGGGCGTGCCGGTGGTCTCGACGACGGTCGCGGTCGTCGTCCCGGTCGCTGTGACGGTGCTATCGGGTGAGGACGTGCCAGCTGGCGCGGTGCTCACCGTTGCGTTCGTCGCTCCCGTGGGGGTGGCGGTGGGCGTGTCGGGAGTGGTGGCTGTGTCACTCGGCGTGGTGGGGGTGTAAATGTAGAGTATTATGCTAAGCGGTCTTGA
>CAXTNT010000025.1:0-18032 GCA_964245825.1 uncultured bacterium
TTGACACCCGACCCTCTTGGAAGTTGGAGCCGTAGCCGGGGACCAGCTCATCGCCGATCTCGAGCGCGGCCTTCGTCCCGTGGTAGAAGGGTCCCTCGACGTGCTCGCAGCGATCGTAGGTCACGGGTTCGTGAGTCCTGCTGTTCTCATCCACCGCCGCTCGCTCCCTGTGCACCCAGCCGGAGTGCAGGTGCCGGTCGGTGAGCCCGGCTAGGGCGTCGTTCGTCGTGGGCATAGTCGTCTCCCGGTCATCGCTACGAAAGCGCTATCATTGCGCTATGAGCGTAGAGATCCGGCAGTCAGAGTTACGCAACGACAACGCGGCGGTCATGCGGCGGGTTGCCGAGGGCGAGTCCTTCGTGGTCACCGTCAATGGTCGTGCGGTCGCTGATGTGGTGCCGCACCGGCAGGGGACTGGAAGGCGTCGGTTCGTGCCCGTTCTCGAGCTGGCCGAGGCGTTCGCTGCGGACCCGGGTCTGGACCCCACTGCGTGGCGGTCCGATCTGGCGGCGGCAGACGAGATTTTCGGTCCGGATGAGCCCGGCGACCCGTTTGGCCCGGAGACGCAGTGACCCTGGGAAGGCCGCGCCGCGCGCTTCTGGACACCTCGATAGTGATCGACTTTCCGGCCGTCCACGTCGCCAAGGTCGCCGACGAGGTCGCAGTGTCCGCGGTGACGATCGGCGAGTTGCACTACGGCGTGAGCGCCGCAGCCGATCCGCTCGCACAGATGTATCGACGCCGGCGCGTGCAGGCCATCCTGGATCGCTTCGAGGTGTTGTCGTTCGACGTAGCCGCCGCCGAGTACTACGGGACGCTCGCTGCCCTCGTGCGCGAGCGCGGGCGCAACCCACGACCACGCCGCCTGGACTTGCAGATCGCCGCAACCGCCGCCTGTCACGGCTTGATGCTGCTGACCCGAAACGGTGGGGACTTCGTCGGGTTGGAGTCCGCGCTCGAGGTGGTTGACCTGACGAACGCAGCACGCCCGTAGCCAATGCCTCGGCGAACCGCTTCCTGCTGTAAGACCGTGCAACAGCGAAGGTCCGGTCAGAGGCATGATCATTTTTTAGTGCCCTCGGCAGGATTCGAACCTGCGACACACGGTTTAGGAAACCGATGCTCTATCCCCTGAGCTACGAGGGCGCAGCAGCAGCGGGGCCCAGCATCCCAGAGCAAGCGACCCGGCACGCGACGACGCCCCCGGCCCGAAGGCCGAGGGCGTCGTCGAGAATGCACTGACTGACTACGGGGTGGTCAACCAGGCCGGGCTCGGCACGCCGACCCCGGTCACGTCGTCCCAGCCCTTCGTGACGACCAGGCTGGAGTCCTGGTTGAACGTCCGGACGCTGTAGAGCAGCCCGTCCGTCGGGTCGACGCCGTTGACGTAGTCGACCCGCACGTTGCCCACGTCCTTCAGCGGGCCCTTCACGTCCGTGAACGTGCCGGCACCCTGGGCGACCTGCCCGTAGATCGTCGGGTTCAGGAAGCCGAGCGAACTACCGGCCGCCTGGATGCGAAGCGCCGTCATGCCCGCGAACAGCGGCGAGGCGAGGCTCGTCCCGCCGATGCGGTACTGGCCGTACGCCACCTTCCCATCCGGGTAGGTCTGCGACTCGCCGATCAGCATGCCCGTGGTCGGGTCAGCGTCCATCGCGACGTCCGGGACGGCGCGACCTGCCGGCGCATTCGCCGGCACGACGCCGTCCTGGTACGACGGCCGGTTGAACAGCTTGGAGTAGCCGCCGCCGGAGCCGTACAGGTAGCCGACCGGCTTCCAGGTCGAGCCGGACAGGCTGTACTTCTCGGTGCCCCAACCGGTCTGGCCTTCGAGGTTGCCGGTCCTGCCGATGGCCGTCGAGGTGCCACCGACGGCGGTCACGTACGGGTCGGAGGTCTGGTAGTCGGCCTGCTTGATGCCGGTGGCCTGCAGCTCGTCACCGTCGTCGCCCGAAGAGAAGGTGAAGCCGATGCCCTCCATCGCCCCCTGCATGAACACCTGCTCCGACGCGGCGATGTAGTCCGCCGTCGCGTTGGCCTCGGTGTCGCCGTAGGAGTTGGAGATGATCTGCACGGTGTCCTGGTCGACCGCCGTGCGCGCCGCGGTGAGCAGGTCGTCGTTCAGGCAGCTCGCGGCACCGTAGAAGTGGATGTCCGCGGCCGGAGCCATCGCGTGGACGGCCTCCACGTCGAGGGTCTCCTCGCCGTACCAGCCGCTGGGCCCGCAGAGGCCCTGGTGGGTGAACGGGGTGAACTTCGTCTGCGTGAGCTGCCCCGGCGCGTACGAACCGTCGCCGTTGTCGGTGGCGTACTCCTCGGCGTCCTTGGCGATCGTCGGCGCGGCGTAGGCGTCGATGATGCCCACGGTCGCGCCCGTGCCATCCAGGGTGGTCCCACCCTCATAGGCCGCGCGGAACTGTGGGCCGGTGTAGCCGCAGACCGCGTACGGGAGCGTCTTGCCCTCGAACGTCGGCAGCGGGGTGGTGTAGTCGGCCTTGTCGGTGGCCAGGATCTGGCCGTAGTAGGCCGAGCACGGGCGGCCGTTGGCGAACGCCGGCGGCGGTGCGGCCTGGACCTTGGAGGTCCGCACGGTCGTGTCCAGGCCGGACACGGCGAGCACCGAGCTCGCGACCGAGGTCGGCACGCTGGCGGTCCCGGACGGGGCCTGCACGGTCTGGCCGTCGTGTGAGTAGGTCTGCAGCGAGACGCCGAACGCGGACTCGGCCGCGGCGGCCGAGCCGGTCACGTTCAGGAAGCGGTTGTGCGCGTCCGCACTGGTCACGGTCAGCCCGACGCTCTTCAGCCAGGCGGTCACCGAGGAGGTCTCCGCGGCGCTGGGCGCGAACCGGTTGTAGTACGCCGCCGGCGTCAGGAAGTGCCGGTACTGCGCGCTGCCCGGCGTGGACACCGCAGCGACTGCCGCCTTCAGCGCGGCCTCGCCACCCTTGGGGGCGAGGTAGACCTGGAGCGACTGACGGTCGGCGTGGTTGGTCGCGCCCAGGTGCTTGGCGTGGGCCAGCCAGGTCGGCGCGCTGCCGGCGAGGGCGGCGCGCGATGGCGACGACGCGTGGGCACCGGGCGCCAGGCCCGTCATGGCCGCCACGACGGCGGCGGCGAGGCCGGCGGCTGAAGCCGTCCGGAGGACTGCTGATCTGCGCATACGTGATCCTTCGACGAAAGAGTGAGAGTGGTGTGGGCGGACCATACGTGAACAAAGCCGACTCGTCGCGGGCGGGTCACCCGTTCGGCCCCTTCAGCCTCCCCTGGGCGACGCCGATACGTTAGTGCTGCCTGCCGTACGCGGCGAGCGCCGGTACGAGGCGGGCCGCGTCGACGGTGCCGAGACCCGACGCCAGGTCGTAGCCGGGCACCGCCTGTGCGCCCACCACCGTGTGCACCGGGCCGCCCTCCCGGAACGACACGGTGGTCGTCCCGTCGGTGACGTCGACCAGACCGTGGGCGTGCTTGTCCTGCCCCAGCGCGTACAGGGCGGGGTTGAGGTTGCCCAGCGGATGGCCGGCGGCCTGGTCGGCGAGCGCCACGATGCCGGCGAACAGCGGCGTCGCCTCGCTCGTCCCGCACGCCAGATACCAGCCGGCCGGCTGCCCCGGGAAGCTCTGGTACGTATCCACCGCACCGTCGCACGCCGCGCTGAGCGCGATGTCGGGCACCCCGCGCTGGTTGCCCACGACGCTCTTGACCGGGTCCTGGTACGACGGCCGGTCGAAGATCACGGACAGGCCGCCGCCGCCCGCGGCCGGATCGGGCGCCGTGCTGCCGAAGAACGCGTTGACCGCCGCGCTGTCGGTCTCGTTCCAGACGATGTCGGGCGCGAGGTGGTTGCCGCTGGCATCCAGCTGGAGCGCGGTGCCCCCCACGCCGGTGACGAGCGGGTCGCTGTCGGGCCACGAGGTCACCGGGTGCAGGTAGTAGCGCCCGTTCTTCTGCACGTCGGCCGCGCCGCTGTCCCCCGACGCGGTGAGCACCGAGACGCCCTCGGCCGCTGCGTCGAGGTAGGAGCCGCGCAGGTCCAGCAGCGACTGCCGGCTGGGGAAGGTCTGCTCGGTGGCGCTGAAGCTCTGGCTGATCACGCCACCGAGATGGTGGTCGATCACGTACGTCTCGGCCTTGACGATGGCGGGGAAGCCGCTGGTGCCCTCGTTCTCCGACGTCGGTGTCTCCACCAGCAGGATGTCCGCGCCCGGCGCCATCGAGTGCGCCCACTCGACGTCGAGGGTCGTCTCCCCGGCCCAGCCTGCGTTGGTCGTCGTCGGGGCGCCGGCCGGCGTGATCACCGAGAACGAGGGCGGCGCCGGCAGCCCGAAGGCCCGGTCGAACACGCCGAGGTCGTGGGCCATGGTGGTCGAGCCGAAGGCGTCGACGATGACAATCGTCTGGCCCCGGCCGTCGACGCCCCGGTCGAACAGCGGCTTCTCGTCGTACGCCTGCTGGAGCTGGGCCGGCACGTAGCAGGCGAGGTGGTAGGCCTTCTCGCACTGCGCGGTGCTGAGCGGCCCGGTCCGCGACGCCAGCCGGGACCGCACGCCAGGCTGGATGGCGACCTTGGCGACGGCCGGGCGGGCGGCGACGGCGCGGGGGGCCGACCCGCCGGTGGCGACGGTGACGGCGGCCAGACCGGCGGCGAGGACGGGGAGGGCGAGGGCGCGGCGGTGTCGGAGCACGCCGGGATCATCATCCACGGTGGGACCGCCGTCGAGACCCGGTCAGCCCTCGCCTTCGCCGAGGCGCGCCAGCACCGCCGGCAACGGCTCGGTGTGCAGCACGAGGAGGCGCTGGGTGGGACGGGTCATGGCGACGTACAGGTCGCCGGCGCCGCGCGGCGAGCCGGCCAGGATCCGGGCCGGCTCGCACAGCACGACGACGTCGAACTCCAGCCCCTTGGCGGCCGTCACGTCGAGCACCGAGACCGACCCGTCGCCGTCGCCGACCCCCAGCGCCGTGCGCAGCCGCGGCACCAGTGCGGGGGGTGCGATCACCGCGACGCTGGCGAACCGGACCAGCTCCCGGCGCACGGTGGTCACCACCGCCTCGGTGGGGTCGGGGCCGCACGCGATGGCCACCGGCGACCAGTCGCCCACCCGCGCCGAGACCGGCGGCGCCGCGCCCGGGCGGGCGAGCGCCAGCACGTCCGCGGCCAGGTCCATCACCTGCGCCGGCGTGCGGTAGTTGACGGTCAGCTCCTCCGCGCGCCACCGCCCCGTCACGTACGGATCGAGCACCTCGGCCCACGACGAGGCCCCGGCCAGCGCGCCCGTCTGCGCGATGTCGCCGACCACCGTCATCGAGCGGGCCGGGCAGCGGCGCATGAGCAGCCGCCACGCCATCGGCGACAGCTCCTGCGCCTCGTCGACGACGATGTGCCCGTACGCCCACTCGCGGTCGCCGCCGGCCCGCTCGGCGACGGTCAGCGCCGGGCCGCGGCCGGAGTAGCGCTCGACCAGCTTGTCTGCGGCGATCACGTCACCACCGGCGAGCTCCTCCTCGCCGCGGCCGCCGCCGGACATCTCCAGCACCCCCACCGCGTAGTCGACCTCGGCCTTGCGGTCCGCCGCGGCGCGCGCGGCGTCCAGCCGCGAGGCGTCGTCGTGGCTGCCGAGCAGCTCGGCCAGTTCGTCGAGCAGCGGCACGTCGGCGGGTGTGTACGGCGCGTCGGCCGGCCGCAGCAGCAGCGCCTGCTCCGCGGACGACAGTCCGAGCCGAGCCAGCCAGGACGGCTGCGACAACAGCCGTGAGAGCAGGCCCGTCGGCGTGTACGGCAGCCAGCAGCGGTTGACCTCGCGCCGGACGTCCGCCGAGCCGCGCAGCTCCTCGTCGAGCTCCGAGTGGTGGTCGGCCAGCTCCACCCGCTGCCCGTCCGCCAGCTGCGACGCGAGCAGCCGCAGCAGCTCGCGGACGAAGACCACCCGGGCCTCGTTGTGCGGTTTGCGGGAGCGCCGCGCGCGCTCGCGCGCCACGTCCACGTCGCGCGGCCGCAGCGCGATGCGGACCCCGTCGACGTCCATCGGCACCGGCTCGCGCGGCACCCGCTGCCGACGTCGGACGGCGTCCGCGAGCACCCGCGCCATCCGGTGGCTGCCCTTGAGGGCGGCAGCCTCGGGGCTTTCGGTCCCGGTGGCCTCGACGCCCGGGAACAGCGACCCCGGCGTCGCCATCACCACCCCGGTCTCGCCCAGTGAGGGCAGCACCTGGTCGATGTAGCGCAGGAAGGTGCGGTTCGGCCCGACCACGAGCACGCCGCTGCGCGCGATCCGTTCCCGATGCGTGTAGAGCAGGTAGGCCGCCCGATGCAGGGCGACGGCGGTCTTGCCGGTGCCCGGACCGCCCTGGACCACCAGCACGCCGTTGAGCGGAGCGCGCACGATCCGGTCCTGCTCAGCCTGGATGGTCGCCACGATGTCGCGCATCCGGCCGGTACGCGCGGCGTTGAGCGCGACGAGCAACGCGCCCTCGCCTGCGACGGTCGTCGCCTCGCCGACCGCCTCGAGGTCGAGCACCTCGTCCTCGACCGCGGTGACGGTGCGCCCGCGGGTGGACAGGTGCCGCCGGCGGACCACCCCGCGCGGCTCGGCGGCCGTCGCCTGGTAGAACGGCTCGGCCGCCGGCGCCCGCCAGTCGACGAGCAGCTGCACCTGCGAGCCGTCCGACAGCCCGATCCGGCCGATGTGCCGGGTTTCGCCGTCCAGCAGGTCGAGCCGGCCGAAGCACAGCCGGTCCTCGACCGCCCGGAGCTGGTCGATCCGCTGGCTGTAGAGCTGGTCGAAGGCGTCCCGCTCCGACACGGCCTGCGGTGTGCGCGCGGTGGGCGTCCGGCGGACGCGGTCCAGGGCCGCCGCGGCGTCGAGCCGGACCTCGTCGAGCCGGGTGTAGAGCCGGGTCAGCACCGACTGCTCGGCCGCGACCTCGACGCTCAACGCGTCGGTGGGGCGGGGATCGCTCAACAGGTCCTCGGCGTTCGGGGCGGGCGGGGGCCGTCCAGTATCAACCAACGGCATCGCGCGCGCCGGGCACCTACCCTGGAGCAGTGCAGGAGGAGTCGGTGGCCGAGGAGGTGGAGCCTCCGGGTCCGACCCGCGCCGAGCGGCCCCCGCTGGACATCGCCGCTGCGCTCCGGCAGGCGACCTGGGTCGACGGCGTCTGCCTCGGCGGGATCCTGCTCTCGGTCCTGATCGGCTGGGTCTCGCTGCCGCTCGCGCCGACGCTGCTGCGGCACGTGCTGCCGCACCTGCTGATCACTGGATCCGTCACGGCGCTGCTGACCGGTGGAGCGGCCGTGTTCACCGGCCACTACCCCTACCTGGTCGTGGTGCTCGCCGGCATGGTCGGCGTCTCCGCGTTCGACGGCTTCTTCTTCTGGGCCGGACGCCGCTACGGCGAGCACGTCGCGCACTTCCTCGAGACCCACGGCGGGGTCCGTCCCCGGACGGTCGTCCGGCTGGAGCGCTGGACCGCCCGCTTCGGGCTGCCGATGCTCACCGCTTCCTACTTCCTGCCCATCCCCACGTACATCGTCATCCTGCTGCTCGGTGCGAGCGGGGTCCGCTGGCGGTGGTTCCTGCTGTTCGACCTGGTCGGCAGCGCAGCGTGGTGCGTGCTGTTCGTCGCGCTCGGCCACCACTTCCACAGTCAGGTCGACCACATCGCCCACGTCGTCACCCACTACTCGCGGATCAGCACGGTGGTGCTGGTGGCCGTGATCGTGGTGTGGAGCGTCTTCCGCGGCATGCGTCAGGCCCGCGCCCGAGCGGTCTGAGGGCGCTCCGCAGCCGGAGTGGCACCGGCTCGAGGGCGGTCACGGGCGCCGGCCTGCACCCGTCTGTGCACCCGCGGTGCGCACCGGGCAGTTGTGTGGGTAGGCTTTACCTACGCCGCGGTTGGGCGGGTCCGTGATGTGCGGGCGCTCGAACCACCCGCATGTTGTAGGAGTTACGTTGGCGCAAGGCACCGTGAAGTGGTTCAACGCCGAGAAGGGGTACGGCTTCATCACCCCAGACGACGGATCCAAGGACCTGTTCGTGCACTTCTCCGAGATCCAGGGCAGCGGCTACCGCAGCCTGGACGAGGGCCAGAAGGTCGAGTTCGAGGTCGGCCAGGGTCAGAAGGGCCCGCAGGCCCAGCAGGTCCGTCCCCTGTAGTCAGAGGGAATCAGACTTCGCAAGACCTGCAGACGGGCCGTCCACCTTCGGGTGGGCGGCCCGTTCGCCGTTTCCGGGGGAGGATGGGCAGATGGACGGGTCCCCGGGCGGTGAGTCGAGCGCGCGGGACGACCGGTCGCTGCTGCCCGACCGGGCCGACGACGATCGGGACGAGGGGTGGGGCGAGGGCCCGGAGGACCGCGACGCGGGCGATCGGCGGCTGCTCGAGGACCGCCCGCCGCACCACGACGACCGCGCGCGGGACTGAGCGGCGCTGCCGCGCACCCAGGACGGACGTGCCTACTGCTGGACCGTGCAGAACGCGCAGCGGGTGGCCGCGGACGGGATGGTGGAGAGGCACTCGCGGCATTCCTTGGTCGGCGGCGGCTCGGCCGGCACGGGCGGGCTGAACTTGGCCATCAGCGCCTCGACCGGCTGCACGACGAAGAAGAAGACGATGGCCGCGATGATCACGAACGTGAGCACGGCGTCGAGGAAGTTGCCGTAGCCGAACGCACTGTGGTGGATCGTAAAGGTCAGGTTGTCGAAGGAACCCTTCCCGCCGAAGATCGCGGCGATGAGCGGGGTGATGATGTCCCGCACGAAGGCGGTCACGACGGCCGCGAACGCGGCGCCGATGACGACGGCGACCGCGAGGTCGACGACGTTGCCCCGCAGGACGAAGTCGCGAAAGCCCTTGATGTCGATCTTCATGGCTGACCGGTGCCTCTCGTCGAGTGGGGTGCGGCGCGATCATGCCGCGCGCGGATCGGGGCCGTCCACTCCGCCACGCCACGCGATCACGTCGGGTGCACGGTGATCGACAACCGTTCGCTCGCCGCAGCGCGGGCGAGCAGCGCCGCCTGAGCGGGTGTCGCAGCGACGACGATCAGGCCGCCGCTGTCGTC
This sequence comes from uncultured bacterium, assembly GCA_964245825.1. Classification (GTDB taxonomy): domain Bacteria; phylum Actinomycetota; class Actinomycetes; order Mycobacteriales; family CAJCIY01; genus CAJCIY01. The sequence continues at coordinate 9,062 of CAXTNT010000025.1, forward strand.
GGCCGCGGGCGTCGGCACCGACAGCACCGGGACGTCGTCGGCGATCTCCGTGGCCACGGCGCCCGTCACCGACGCCGTGGCCGGCGGGCTGGCCAGCCCGGTGGCCGGTGGGGTCGAGGCCGCACCGCCGGCCGGCGCAGGGCCCCCGTCGCTCACCGCGTCGCCGCTCAGGGCATCGCCGCCCAGCGCGTCGCCGGCCGCGGCCAGCACGTCGACCCGGTCGCCCGGGTGCAACAGCACCGTCTCGCCCGGGTCGGCCAGCCGGACCGGGGTCGCGACCGTGCCGGCCGGCAGGATCCGACCGAGGCTGAGGCTGGCGGCCGTCAGCGGTACGCCCGCCGGAACAGCCACCGCCAGGCGTCGGCCGATCGCGGCGGCGCCCGGGCGCAGCGCGCTGGGGGGCACCGCCGCCGCGGGCAGCGCGACGCCACGCAGGTCGGCGGCCGCGAGATGGGTGCCCGGCGCCAGGTCGCGGCTCGCGACCAGCACGGTGGTGGTCGCCGCGGGCCGGGCCCGTGCCGCGGCCAGCCCCGCCCACACCGCCACCGCGGCCGACGCGGCCGCCAACCCTCGGCGATGGCGGGCCACCCACCAGCGCAGCCCGTCGCGGCGGGACGCGGCCGGGACCCGTCTCACGGCCGGAGGTCGATGCCGTCCAGCGCCCGCGCGCACGGGCAGGTCCGCTCGGCCGGCAGCGCCGGCACCACCAGGGTGAGCAGCTCGCGGAGTCGCTGCACGTTGTCGGCGAAGACGCGGAAGACCTCGTCCTGGCTGACGGCCTCGTGGTCGTCCTCCACCCCGGCGTCGAAGTCGGTCACCAGCGCGACGGCCGTGTAGCAGACGGCCAGCTCGCGAGCGAGCACCGCCTCGGGGTGGCCGGTCATGTTGACCAGCGACCAGCCCTGGGCCGCGTACCACCGCGACTCGGCGCGGGTGGAGAACCGCGGACCCTCGACGACGACCATCGTGCCGCCGTCGACCACGGGCATCGCGGTGGCGGGAGCCTGCCGGAGCACCGCGGCCCGGCCGGCCGGACAGTAGGGATCGGCGAACTCCACATGCACGGCGCCGCGGTCGTAGAAGGTCTGCGGCCGTCCGCTCGTCCGGTCTACGAGCTGGTCGGGGACGACGAGCGAGCCCGGGCCGACATCGGCGCGCAGCGACCCGACCGCACACGGCGCCAGCACCTGCCGGACGCCGACGGCGTGCAGCGCCCAGAGGTTGGCGCGGTAGGGCACCTGATGCGGCGGCATGCGGTGGTCGCGGCCGTGCCGGGCCAGGAAGGCCACCCGCCGGCCGCCCACCTCGCCGACCACGAGCGGGTCGGACGTCGGGCCGTAGGGCGTGTCGATCTGCAGCTCGACCACGTCTTCGAGGAAGGAGTAGAAGCCGCTGCCGCCGATCACTCCGACGTCGGGGGCAGGGGTCGGGTTCACGCCGCCAACGCTAGCGAGACGGCGGGGCGCGGCGGCCGGCGCGCCCCGATCTGTGGACGTGCGGTCGGGGGGCGGTGGGCGGCCCGGCCATCCGACCGTGGCCGCAGGCGCGCGACCGAACGGGACGGTGGGCTCAGGCTGCGGAGCTGCCACCCTTGGGGGAGGTGGCGGGCCTGGCACGGGATGACCGGCCGGACCCGCCGGCGCCGGACGTACCCCCGCCTGAACCCGAACCGGACGAACCGGAACCCGAGCCGGCGGAGCCGGAACCAGAGCCCGAGGACCCGGAACCAGAGCCCGAGGACCCGGAACCAGAGCCCGAGGACCCGGCACCCGAACCTGCGCCCGACCCGGTGCCGCCCGCCGTCCCTGATCCCGAGCTCCCTGATGAGCCATCCCCGGCGGCTGACCCGGCCTTGTCGGCCTTGGCCGCGGCGGGCTCCTTCTTCGCGTCCTTGCCGCCCGCCTCGCCGCTGGGCGCGGGCCGCGAGTCGTTGCGGTAGAAGCCACTGCCCTTGAAGACCACGCCGACGGCGCCGTAGACCTTGCGGAGCAGACCACCGCAGTGCGGGCACTCGGTCAGCGGCGCGTCGGTGAAGGTCTGCACGGCCTCGGTCTCCCGCCCGCACTCGGTGCAGCGGTACTCATACGTCGGCACGGTCGGTCACTCCACGACATCGGGGGTCGCTGGCACTCTCGCCAGCCGAGTGCCAAGCATACGACCCGCGGCCGACGCGAGGCGGCGGCTAGCCACCGACTGCGGTGACCCCGGCGGGGAGCGCGACGTGCGTGACCGGCCGGTCGTGCGGCTCGGCGGGCAGCTCGTCGACCAGCTCGCCCGCGAACAGCAGGGCCAGCACGGGTCGGACGGCGGGCAGCACCCGGTCGTACGCGCCCCCGCCGCGCCCGAGCCGGTGGCCGCGCCGGTCGACCGCGAGCGCCGGGACGAGCCAGCAGTCCGCGAGGGTGGGGTCGACGGCCGCCCCCGGCGGCACCGGGATGCCGTCCGGCCCGGGTACGCGGTCGCCCTCGTCCGCGACGAAGTCCAGGCCGCCGTCCGGGCGCACCCGCGGCAGCAGCACCCGGACACCCGCGTCGGCCAGCGCCGCGTGCAGCGCACTCGTGTTCGGTTCCGTACCGACCGAGACATAGGAGGTGAGGCAGCGGATCGGGCTCCGGCGCGCCTGTAGGGCCGAGAGCAGCAGCCCCGTCCGCCGGGCGTCCTGCTGCGCGCGCGCCGCCGGGCCCATCGTGGCGCGCGCGGCCAGCAACGTCCGCCGTAGCGCGGGCTTGTCCACTCCGTCATGATCCCGAACCAGACCTGCGTGCGACGATCGGCGCCACCGAACGGCGGTGGCGCGCCGCCCCAGAACCGGGAGTGTGCATGTCGTTCCGCGCGCGGCTGACCGCGGCCGTCGTGCTGGCGGTGGCGCTGCCGGTGATCGTGGCCTCGGTGGTCCTGCTGCTGGTCCTGCCGGCCAGCGCCCGGCACCGCGTCGACGCCCGGGTCGGCTCCGCGCGGGCCACCGCCGAGACCAGCCTGCGGGCCACGTGCGCCGCCGAGCGCCAGCTCGCCACGACGCTGGCCCAGGCGAAGGACGGCTTCGACAGCGCGGTGACCGTCGCCGCCGACGCCCCGGGCAGCGGCGCCGTGCTGCTGGACGCCCACGGCCGCACCGTCTCCTCCGCCGCGCACGTCGGCTCCCAGAACGCGGTCCTGACCGGGCTGTTGTCCACCGCCCCGGACTGCTCCAGCGGCGGGGTGGGCGGCCCGCGCGTCGTCGCGGCCCGGGTGGCGACATCCGGCGGCGGTACGGCGGTGGTGGGGAAGGCGCTGGACCCGGCGCTGGCCGGCGGCACCACCCCGACGCTGTTCGGGCAGGTCCAGGACGCCGCCGCGGCCGATCTGACCTTGGCGTTGCCGGCCGACCCGGCGCGGTCCACCCTCCGCAACGCGGGGCGCGCCGGCCGGGTCGAGGCCCTCGCGCTCAGCCCCGCGGCGCCGAGCGGTCTGGCCCACGCCGACGGCGTAACCCTCTCGGTGCTCCCGCTGGGCGGCGGTGCGGCCCTCGTGGTGAGCCGCCCCGACCCCGCGGTCGGTGGCGCGATCCTGCTGGTGCTCCTCGTCGGGCTGGCGGTGCTGCTCGCGGCCGGGCTCGCCGGGTGGCGGCTGGCGCGCGCCGCGGTCCGGCCGCTGGGCGAGCTCTCCGGCGCGGCGGAGCGGGTCACCCAGGGCGACCTGGACTTCCGGTTGCCGGTCCGCAGTGCCGACGAGGTCGGCCGACTCGCCCTGGCGTTCAACACCATGACCGAAGCCCTGCGACGGACCATCACCGACCTCCGCGCCAGCCGCGACGAGCTGCAGCGCAACGTGTCGCGGCTGGGCGACACGCTCTCGGGGACCCACGACCTGGACCGCATCCTCGGGGTCATCGTCGACACCGCCATGGTCAGCGTCCGGGCCACCGCCGGCGCGTTGCTGCTGATCTCCGCCTCCGGCGACCAGCTCTACCTGCGGGTCGGCCGGGCCATCGACGACCGGTTGCCGGCACCGGCCGGGCCGGCGTCCGCCGGCCGGCGCGTCCGGATCCAGTGGCGGCCGGGGGAGCCCGGCGTGGCTGCCAGGGTCGCGGTTACCGGGGAGGGCGTCCACGGCCGCATCGGCGAAGACGGGCTGGCGACCGCGCCCGACGAGCCGTCGGCGACCACCGTGCTCGCGACGCCGCTGCGCAGCGGAGGCCGGATCACCGGGGTGCTGACCCTGTACGACCGGGCGGACGGGCAGGCGTTCGACCGCCGGGACCTGCAGATCGTCGACTCGTTCACCTCGCAGGCGGTGACCGCCGTCGACAACGTCCTGCTGCACCAGGAGGCGCAGCGGCTGTCGATCACCGACGGTCTCACCGGGCTGTGGAACTACCGCTACGCCATCCTGGCGCTGGCCCGGGAGGTCGAGCGGGCCAGCCGGTTCGGTCGCCCGCTCGCGGTGCTGATGCTCGACCTGGACCGCTTCAAGCGGGTCAACGACCGGTACGGCCACCAGCGCGGGGACGCGGTGCTCATCGAGGTCGCCGGCCGCGTGCGTACCGTCGTGCGGGAGGTCGACATCCTCGCCCGGTACGGGGGGGAAGAGCTGATCCTGATCGCGCCGGAGACCGACCTGGCCGGGGCGGAGGCACTGGCGGCCAAGGTGCGCGCGGCGATCCGCTCGAGCCCGGTCGGAGGCCCCGACGAGGAACCGTTGCTGATGACGACGTCGCTGGGCGTCGCCGTCTACCCACAGCACAGCGACGGTGCGCGGGGGCTGCTCCGTGCGGCCGACGCCGCCCTGTACGCCGCCAAGGCGGCGGGTCGGGACTGCTGGCGCGTCGCCGGTCAGGAGTCGTGGCAGCCCGACGGCGGGTCCGGCGACGCGTCCGATCCACCGGTGCCGTCGGCCCGGTGAAAGGGCTTGCCCCGGCTACTGTCGGAGCATGCCCGTGAGCGACGTCCGGACGGCCGTGATCCCCGCTGCCGGCCTCGGCACCCGCTTCCTGCCGGCCACCAAGGCTGTGCCCAAGGAGCTGCTGCCGGTCGTCGACGTGCCGGCGATCGAGTACGTGGTCGCCGAGGCGGCCGCGGCCGGACTGGCCGAGGTGCTGCTGGTGACCGGCCGCGGGAAGGTCGCGATCGTCGACCACTTCGACGCCAACCCCGGCCTCGAGGCGCTGCTCGCGGCGAAGGGCGACGACGCCCGGCTGGCCGCGATCCGTCGTTCCACCGACCTGCTGCAGGTGCACTCGGTACGCCAGGGGGAGCCCAAGGGCCTCGGACATGCGGTGCTGCAGGCCCGGGCGCACGTGGGCGACCACCCCTTCGCGGTGATGCTGGGCGACGACCTCATCGACCCCCGCGACCCGCTGCTGACGCGGATGCTGGAGGTGCAGGCCACCTACGGCGGGAGCGTCGTGGCGCTGCTGCGGGTGCCGGCCGACCAGATCCACCTCTACGGCTGCGCCGCGCTGCGCGGCGAGCCCACGGGTGATGTCGTCGACATCGCCGACCTGGTCGAGAAGCCGTCGGCGGGCGAGGCGCCCAGCGAGCTGGCGATCATCGGGCGGTACGTGCTCTCGCCTGACATCTTCGAGGTGCTGGAGCGCACCGAGCCCGGACGGGGGGGCGAGATCCAGGTCACCGACGCGATGGCCGTGCTGGCCGCCCGGGGGGAGATGCGGGGCGTGGTGTTCGAGGGCCGGCGCTACGACACCGGCGACCGGCTGGGGTGGCTCAAGGCCACGATCCTGCTGGCCTGCGAGCGCGACGACGTCGGCCCGCAGCTGCGGCCGTGGCTGCGCGAGTTCGTCGACACCCTGGGGCCACTGTCGTGACCGCCGACCGGGGGAGCGCCGCCTCGGTGGCGGCTCTGACGTCCGTCGACGAGCACCTCGCCGCCGTCTTCGACGGCCTCGAGCGGCTGGAGCCGCTGGACCTCGTGCTCGCCGAGGCCCAGGGCGGCCTGCTCGCCGCGGACGTCGTGGCCCCGTACCCGCTGCCGATGTTCGACCACGCCACCACCGACGGGTACGCGGTGAAGGTCGCCGACGTCGAGCGCGCCACCCAGCAGGGGCCGGTCGTGCTGCCGGTCGTCGCGAGCATGTCGCTGGGTATCGCCGCCGTGCAACCCGGCGTCGCCGTGCGGATCGGCGCCGGCCGGCCGCTGCCCACGGGCGCCGAGGCCGTCGTACCGGTCGAGTGGACCACGTCGGTGCCGGGCGCCGAGGCCGCGCCGCACATCGCGGTGTTGCGGGCCCCGTCGGCCGGGGGGTTCCTGCGCCGCGCCGGCGACGACGTCGCGGACGCCAGCCAGGTGCTGGCGGCGGGTACGCAGCTCGGGCCGGTGCAGATCGCGATGATGGCCTCGCTCGGCCTGGTCCGTGCCACCGTGCACCCCCGGCCGCGGGTGGTGGTGCTGGCCACCGGCGACGCGCTGCTCGAGCCCGGTGAGCCGTACCAGAACGGGCACAGCTACGACGGGGTGTCGCACGCCCTGGCCGCGGCCTGCCGGGAGGCGGGCGGTACCCCGTACCGGCTGCCGACCGTCCCGGCGACCGTCGCAGCGCTGACGCCCGCGCTGGAGGACTACCTCATCCAGGCCGACGCGGTCCTGATCTCCGGACCCCTCACGACCGGTGCCTACGACCCGATCGTGGACGTGCTGGACCAGCTGGGACAGGTGACGGTACGGGAGGTGGCCATGGACCCCGGCGGGGTCCAGGCGGTCGGCCGGATCGGACCGGACGCCACGCCGGTGTTCGTGGTGCCCGCCGCGCCGGTGGCTGCGCTGGTGTCGTTCGAGGTGTTCGTCCGGCCGGCACTGCGGCGGTTGTTCGGGGCCGCGTCCACGCAGCGGCCGCAGGTGCCGGTGGCGATCAGCCGCGCCATCAGCTCGACGCGCGGCCGGCGTCACTACGTCCGCGCGCAGGTGCGCCACGACCCCAAGCGCGGGTACGTGGCGTTGCCGATCGGAGTGGGCTCGCAGACGCTGACCTCACTGGCGGCGGCCAACGCGCTGATCGTGGTCCCGGAGAACGCGGAGAAGGTGCCGGCGCAGACGTCGCTTCCCGCGATCCTGCTCGAGCGCCGGAGCTCCTGAGGGGCGTGACCGGCCCGACCACCCTGCGGTATCGCACGCTCGAGCTGCGCCCGCTGCGGCGCCGCGACGGCGGTGCCTGGCTCGAGGTGCGGCAGCGCAACGAGTCCTGGCTCGCCCCGTGGGAGGCGACGCCGCCGTACCGGCGGTCGGTCGACTGGTCGGCGCGCCACACGCCGGCGGGCTTCGCCCAGCTGCTGCGGACCCAGCGGGCGCAGGTCAAGGCCGATACCCAGGTGTCGTACGGATGCTTCCTCGACGGCCAGCTCGTCGGCCAGGTCAGCGTCGGGGCCATCATGCGCGGCGCGTTGAACTCCGCGTACGTGGGCTACTGGGTCGACCGCGCGGTGGCGGGCCGGGGGATCACTCCGACCGCCGTCGCGCTGGTGGCCGACGAGTGCTTCGGCGGGCTGCGGCTGCACCGACTGGAGGCGAACATCAGGCCGGAGAACGTGGCGAGCCTGCGGGTGGTGGAGAAGGTCGGCTTCAGCTGCGAGGGGCGGCGGCGGCGGTACCTCGCGATCGACGGGGACTACCGCGACCACGTCGGGTACGCCCTGCTCGCCGAGGACCTGCCCGGGGGCGTGCTCTCGTCGCTGGTGGCAGCGGGCGACGCCCTGCGCTGATCTCGGCTGGCTCGCGCGTCGGTTCATCGGTGTTCGGACAGGCCGTGTCGGTCCGCGGGTGCGGACCGGCGGCTGATCGGTGCTCGGACACGCCGTGTCGGTGCGGCGCGGCGCGGCCTGCGCTCGGTAGCGTCGGGTCACTGCTCTTACGCTCCCTGTGACCTTCCCCCGCAGGCGACTGGAAGGTTGGTGCGCGCCATGAGCGCCATCGTCCTGGCCGCCCTCGTGATCATGTGGGCCGTCGTCCTGGTACCGATGTTCCTGCGCCGACACGAGCGGTCGGCCGAGCTTGCGGGGGCGACCCGTTTCGCCGGGGCGATGCACGTCCTCGCGCGCCGCCGTGGTCACCCCGCGCCGCCGTCGGGGGAGCAGCGGGCGGCCGCGATCTCGCAGGCGCTGTCCCGCGCCCCGTCGAGGGAGCGCGCGCCAGTCGCCCCTGCTTCCGCCGCCACTTCTGCTCTGGCCTCTGCGGCTGCTCGGCGCTCGGCACGGGTGGCAGCCCGGCGGCGGGGTCTGGCGTTGATGCTCGGACTGATCGTGGTGTCGGCCGGGTGCGCCGTACTGCTCGGCGGTTGGCTGGTGTGGCTGCAGCTCGCCGTCGACCTGGTCGCCCTCGCCGGCCTCGCGCAGCTGCGTGCGAGCGCTATCAGCGATCGGTACGAGCGGACCGCGCTGTCGTCGAGGCCGCGCCCCGCGGCCCGGCTGACCACGGCGCCGGTAACGGCGCACGTCTCGCGGGCGGCCGTCGCCTCGCCGCGTGCTCCGGCTGGCGCTGCCTCTGCCTCCTCGTCTGCGGCGCCGGCGGCTGGGCGCGGCCTGGCGACCAACGTCGTGTCGCCGCCGCGGCGGGTGGCACGGCAGATCGTGTTCGACGCGGTGAGCGAGACGCCGATCGTTGAGAAGCCCCGGGTCCGCAAGGACGCCGCGCCCACGCCGGTCAAGCGCGTCGCGGCGGCCGCCCCGGACGACTTCTACGACCACCCCGACTCGCCGCTGCGACCCGAGGTGGTGCACGTACCTCTGCTCGATGCCGTGGACACCGATCCGGACACGATGACGCGCGGTCTAGAGCTGCTCGACGGCATCCTCGACCGGGCGTCGGGCCAGTAGTCCGCAGCGCCCGGGCTGGTAGCCTGACTGTCCCCGTCAGGGGCTGTGGCGCAGTCCGGTAGCGCACCTCGTTCGCATCGAGGGGGTCAGGGGTTCGAATCCCCTCAGCTCCACTTTGTGATGTCTCGAGACATCGTTCGCACGTGTCTCGGGTGATAGTTCACACCTTC
>CAXTNT010000026.1:0-12823 GCA_964245825.1 uncultured bacterium
TTGCCCTTCCACCGCATCCGGCCGGCCTTGCCCCAGTTGATGTTGGACTGCTCGGCGTTGCCGACCTCGCCGACGGTGGCGCGGCAGCGCGCATCCACGTTGCGTACCTCACCCGACGGCATGCGCAGCTGGGCGTACGGGCCGTCCTTGGCGACGAGCTGCACCGAGGCGCCGGCGCTGCGGGCGATCTTCGCCCCGCCGCCCGGGCGCAGCTCGATGGCGTGCACCGTCGTACCGGTCGGGATGTTGCGCAGCGGCAGGTTGTTGCCCGGCTTGATGTCGGCCCCGGCGCCGGACTCGATGGCGTCGCCCTGGCGTACGCGGTTCGGGGCGAGGATGTAGCGCTTCTCGCCGTCGGCATAGTGCAGCAGGGCGATGCGCGCGGTGCGGTTCGGGTCGTACTCGATGTGCGCGACCTTGGCCGGCACGCCGTCCTTGTCGGCCCGGCGGAAGTCCACCAGGCGGTACGCGCGCTTGTGGCCGCCGCCCTGGTGCCGGGCGGTGACCCGGCCGTGGACGTTGCGACCACCGGTGCTGTGCAGCGGCCGGACGAGCGACTTCTCCGGCTCGGAGCGGGTGACCTCGACGAAGTCGGCCACGCTGGAGCCACGGCGGCCCGGCGTCGTCGGCTTGTACTTGCGGATACCCATTGCTTCTCAGTCCTCTGGTCGGTCTGTCGTCTCGTCTGGTGTCCGGTGCCGCTAGGCGCCCGGGCCGCCGAACAGCTCGATGGTGTCGCCCGGCTTGAGGCTCACGATCGCCCGCTTGGTGTCCTTGCGGGAGCCGAAGCCCGACTTGGTCCGCTTGCGCTTCCCAGGCCGGTTGAGGGTGTTCACGTCCAGCACGCGGACGTTGAAGATCTGCTCGATCGCGATCTTGATCTGGGTCTTGTTCGCGTCCGGGCGCACGATGAACGTGTACTTGTTGTCCTCGAGCAGCCCGTAGCTCTTCTCGCTGATGACCGGCTTGAGGATCACGTCGCGCGGGTCGGGGATCACTGCGTCTCCTCCGTGCCCTCGGGCGTGGTCTCGGCCGTCTGCTCCGGTGCCGTGTCGGGTGCCGAGGCGAGCGTGTCCACGGCGTCCGCCAGCTGTTCGATCTCGATCTCGCGCTCGTCCTGCGAGGGCACCGCGTCGTGCGCGCCGGCCCGGGGGCCGTTGGCCGGCCCGGAGACGAACGCCGCCAGCGCGCCTTCCGTGAACACGACGTCGTCGCTGATCAGCACGTCGTACGTGTTCAGCTGGCCGGGGTCGAGCAGGTGCACCGACGCGATGTTGCGCAGGCTCTTCCAGATGAGGTCGTCGTGCCGCTCGGCGACCACCAGGACGTGCCGGGAGGAGGCGACGGTGGCGAGCCGACCCGCGGCCGCCTTGGTCGACGGGTTGTCGCCGTCGACGAGGCCGGCCACGACGTGCACCCGGCCCCCGCGCGCACGGTCGGAGAGAGCGCCGCGGAGAGCGGCGGCCTTCATCTTCTTGGGCGTCCGCTGCTCGTACGACCGGGGCACCGGGCCGTGGACCACGCCACCGCCGGCGAACTGCGGGGCGCGGGTCGAGCCCTGTCGCGCGCGGCCGGTGCCCTTCTGCCGATAGGGCTTCTTGCCGCCGCCGGAGACCTCGCCGCGGGTCTTGGTCTTGTGCGTGCCCTGCCGGGCGGCGGCGAGCTGGGCCACCACGACCTGGTGGATCAGGGGGACGTTGGTGCTGACGTCGAAGATCTCGGGGGGCAGCTCGACGCTGCGGTCGAGGTCGCCCGACGGCGAGGAGACGGTGACGGTGAGGCTCATGCGACACCGCCGGTGCGCGGCGCGGGGAACTTGGCGGCGGAGCGCACCATCAGCAGGCCGCCCTTGGGGCCGGGGACGGCGCCCTTGATGAGCAGCAGGCCGCGCTCGGCATCGACCGCGTGCACGGTGAGGCTCTGCGTGGTGACGATCTCGTGGCCCATGCGGCCGGCCATCCGTACGCCCTTGAAGACCCGGCCCGGGGTGGCGCAGGCGCCGATGGAGCCGGGCGAGCGGTGCTTGCGCTGGACGCCGTGACCTGCGCCCAGGCCCTTGAAGTTGTGCCGCTTCATGACACCGGCGAAGCCCTTGCCCTTGGAGGTGCCGGTGACGTCGACCTTGGCGCCGGCGGCGAAGACCTCGGCGGTGAGCTCCTGGCCGAGCGTGTAGTCACCGGCGTCGGCCGTGCGCAGCTCGCGCAGGTAGCGACGCCCGCCGGGGATGCCGGCCTTGCCGAAGTGGCCCTTCATGGGCTTGTTGACCTTGCGGGGGTCACGGTCGCCGTAGGAGAGCTGCACGGCGGCGTAGCCGTCGATCTCGGGGGTCCGCACCTGGGTGACCAGACACGGGCCGGCCTTGATGACGGTCACCGGGACGACCCGGTTGGCGTCGTCGAAGACCTGCGTCATGCCCAGCTTCTCGCCCAGGATGCCCTGGACGCTGCGGGTGACGACCTTGGTCGCGATGGTTGGCATGTCAGGAGGTCCTCAGAGCTTGATCTCGATGTCGACGCCGGCCGGCAGGTCGAGCCGCATGAGCGAGTCGACGGTCTTGTTGGTCGGGTCGAGGATGTCGATGAGCCGCTTGTGCGTCCGCATCTCGAAGTGCTCGCGGCTGTCCTTGTACTTGTGCGGCGAGCGGATCACGCAGTAGATGTTCTTCTCGGTCGGCAGCGGCACCGGACCCGCGACCTGCGCGCCCGTACGGGTGACCGTCTCGACGATCTTGCGCGCCGAGGAGTCGATCACCTCGTGGTCGTAGGCCTTGAGCCTGATGCGGATCTTCTGTCCCGCCATCGCGGTGCTCTCTTCTCTGTGCTCGTGCTGCCGATGTGCCGCCGCTCGCCCGCGACGGCCGGTGCTCCGGCCGCCGCGGTCCTGCCGACTACGCGATGATCTTGGTGACCCGACCTGCGCCGACGGTGCGGCCGCCCTCGCGGATCGCGAAGCGCAGGCCGTCCTCCATGGCGATGGGCTGGATGAGGTCGACCGTCATGTCGGTGTTGTCGCCCGGCATGACCATCTCGGTGCCCTCGGGGAGGGTCACGACGCCGGTCACGTCGGTGGTGCGGAAGTAGAACTGCGGGCGGTAGTTGTTGAAGAACGGCGTGTGCCGGCCGCCCTCGTCCTTGGACAGGATGTAGACCTGCGCCTCGAACTGGGTGTGCGGGGTGATCGAGCCCGGCTTGACGACGACCTGGCCGCGCTCGACGTCCTCGCGCTTGATGCCACGCAGCAGCAGGCCGACGTTCTCGCCCGCACGGGCCTCGTCGAGCAGCTTGCGGAACATCTCGACGCCGGTGACCGTCGTGCGCTGGCTCTTCTCCTTGATGCCGACGATCTCGACTTCCTCGTTCACCTTCATGATCCCGCGCTCGGCGCGGCCGGTGACCACGGTGCCGCGGCCGGTGATCGTGAAGACGTCCTCGATGGGCATGAGGAAGGGCTTGTCGACGTCGCGCTCGGGCTGCGGGATCGCGGTGTCGACGGCGGCCATGAGCTCGAGCAGCTTGGCGCTCCACTCCTTGTCGCCCTCGAGCGCCTTCAGCGCCGAGACGCGGACGACCGGCAGGTCGTCACCCGGGTAGTCCTGGTTGGAGAGCAGCTCGCGGACCTCGAGCTCGACGAGCTCGAGGATCTCCTCGTCGTCGACCATGTCAGCCTTGTTCAGGGCCACGACGATGTACGGCACGCCGACCTGACGGGCGAGCAGCACGTGCTCCCGGGTCTGCGGCATGGGACCGTCGGTCGCCGCCACCACCAGGATGGCGCCGTCCATCTGCGCCGCGCCCGTGATCATGTTCTTCACGTAGTCGGCGTGGCCGGGGCAGTCGACGTGCGCGTAGTGCCGCGCCTCGGTCTGGTACTCGACGTGCGCGATCGAGATCGTGATGCCGCGCGCCTTCTCTTCGGGCGCCTTGTCGATCTGGTCGAACGCGGACGCCTCGTTGAGAGTCGGAAACTCGTCGTGCAGGACCTTGGTGATGGCCGCGGTCAGCGTCGTCTTGCCATGGTCGATGTGACCGATGGTGCCGATGTTGACGTGCGGCTTCGTCCGCTCGAACTTGGCCTTCGCCACTGGATGTCCCTCCTAGGGAAACGCTGTGTCTCGTACGACGAGCTGGTCTGGACGTGCTGGTCGGGCTAGGCGCCGGTCACCTTGGCGATGATCTCCTTGGCGACGTTGGCGGGCACCTCGGCGTAGCTGTCGAACTGCATCGAGTAGCTGGCGCGCCCCTGGGTCTTGGACCGCAGGTCGCCGACGTACCCGAACATCTCCGACAGCGGGACGAGGGCGCGCACGACGTTGGCGTTGCCGCGCGGCTCCATCGACTGGATCATCCCGCGGCGGCTGTTCAGGTCACCGATGACGTCACCCATGTTGTCCTCGGGCGTGATGACCTCGACGCTCATCACCGGTTCGAGCAGGGCCGGGTCGGCCTTGCGGGCGGCCTCCTTGAAGGCCATCGAACCGGCGATCTTGAAGGCCAGCTCCGAGGAGTCGACGTCGTGGTACTGGCCGTCCTCGAGGGTGACCTTGATGTCGACCAGCGGGTAGCCGGCAAGCACGCCGAACTCCATGGCCTCCTGGCAGCCGGCGTCCACGGCGGGGATGTACTCCCGCGGGATGCGGCCACCGCTGACGGCGTTGACGAACTCGTAGCCACCGTCGCCCTCGCCGCCGGACGGCTCGATGTCGATGATCACCTTGGCGAACTGGCCGGAGCCGCCGGTCTGCTTCTTGTGCGTGTACGAGTGCTTCTCCACCTTGCGGCGGATGGTCTCGCGGTAGGCGACCTGGGGCTTGCCGACGTTGGCCTCGACGTTGAACTCGCGGCGCATCCGGTCGACCAGGATGTCGAGGTGGAGCTCGCCCATCCCGGCGATGATCGTCTGGCCGGTGTCCTCGTCGGTGTGCACCTGGAACGTCGGGTCCTCCTCGGCGAGCCGCTGGATCGCGACCCCGAGCTTCTCCTGGTCGTTCTTGGTCTTCGGCTCGATGGCGACGTTGATCACCGGCGCCGGGAACGTCATCGACTCGAGGATGATCGGCTTGTCCGGGTCGCAGAGCGTGTCGCCGGTGGTGGTGTTCTTCAGCCCCGCCACGGCCACGATCTGGCCCGCGCCGACGCTCTCGCGGTCCTCCTGCTTGTTGGCGTGCATCTGCAGGATGCGGCCGATCTTCTCCTTGCGGCCCTTGGTGGAGTTCGACAGCTGGGCGCCGGAGGAGATCTTGCCGGAGTAGACGCGGATGTAGGTGAGCTTGCCGAGGTACTTGTCGGACATGATCTTGAAGGCCAGCGCGCTGAAGGGCTCGGACTCCGTCGGCTCGCGGCTGACGACGGTGTCCTCGTTGTTGACCGCGTGGCCGTGGACCGCCCCGACGTCGAGCGGGCTCGGCAGGTAGTCGACGACCGCGTCGAGCATGGGCTGGACGCCCTTGTTCTTGAACGCGGTGCCGCACAGGACCGGGTTCAGCTTGCTGGCGATGGTCGCGCGGCGGATCGCGGCCTTCAGCTCCGGCAGCGAGGGCTCCTGGCCCTCGAGGTACTTCTCCATGATCGCGTCGTCGCTCTCCGCGACCGTCTCGACCAGCTTCTCGTGCGCGGCCTGGGCCGCCTCGAGGTGGTCGGCGGGGATGTCGACGACCTCGTACGCGTCGCCCTTGCCCTCGGTCGGCCAGTGCAGGCCTTTCATCTGGACGAGGTCGATGACACCGGCGAAGTCGGACTCGACCCCCCAGGGCAGCTGCGTGACCAGCGGGGTGGCGCCGAGCCGGTCGATCATCATCTCGACGCAGCGGTGGAATTCGGCCCCGACGCGGTCCATCTTGTTGACGAAGCAGATGCGCGGGACGTTGTACTTGTCGGCCTGCCGCCAGACGGTCTCGCTCTGCGGCTCGACGCCGGCGACCGCGTCGAAGACGGCGACCGCGCCGTCCAGCACGCGCAGGCTGCGCTCGACCTCGACGGTGAAGTCGACGTGGCCGGGCGTGTCGATGATGTTGATGGTGTGGTCGTCCCACACGCAGGTCGTCGCGGCGGAGGTGATGGTGATGCCGCGCTCCTGCTCCTGCTCCATCCAGTCCATGGTGGCCGCGCCGTCGTGGACCTCGCCGATCTTGTAGTTGATCCCGGTGTAGAACAGGATCCGCTCGGTCGTGGTCGTCTTGCCGGCGTCGATGTGCGCCATGATCCCGATGTTCCGGGTCGTGCTGAGCTCGGAGGTCATGACCGTCACCACCTGTAGTGGGCGAAGGCCTTGTTGGACTCCGCCATCTTGTGGGTGTCCTCGCGGCGCTTGACGCTGGCCCCGAGGCCGTTGCTCGCGTCCAGCAGCTCGTTCATGAGGCGCTCGGTCATGGTCTTCTCGCGGCGATCGCGGCTGTAGCCGACGAGCCAGCGCATCGCGAGGGTGGTCGAGCGACCCGGGCGCACCTCGACCGGGACCTGGTACGTCGCCCCGCCGACGCGGCGGCTCTTGACCTCTAGGGTCGGGCGCACGTTGTCGAGGGCGCGCTTGAGCGTCACGACCGGGTCGTTGCCGGTCTTGTCGCGGCAGCCCTCGAGGGCGCCGTAGACGATCTGCTGGGCGCGCGAGCGCTTGCCCGACATCAGCACCTTGTTGACGAGGTTGGTGACGAGCGGCGAGCCGTAGACCGGGTCTGCGATGACCGGGTGCTTGGGGGCCGGACCCTTGCGGGGCACTAGCTCTTCTCCTTCTTCGCGCCGTACCGGGAACGTGCCTGCTTGCGGCCGCGGACACCCTGCGTGTCGAGCGAACCGCGGACGATCTTGTAGCGGACGCCGGGCAGGTCGCGCACCCGGCCACCGCGCACGAGCACGATCGAGTGCTCCTGGAGGTTGTGGCCGACACCGGGGATGTACGCAGTGACTTCGACGCCGGAGGTGAGCCGGACGCGGGCCACCTTGCGGAGCGCGGAGTTCGGCTTCTTCGGGGTCTGCGTGAACACGCGCGTGCAGACGCCGCGGCGCTGGGGCGAACCCTTCAGCGCCGGCGTCTTGGTCTTGCCGATCTTGTCCTGCCGGCCCTTGCGGACCAGCTGCTGGATCGTGGGCAACGCAGACGTCCTTCTCTTCGATCGTTGAAACGGTGTCCTCCGACCCACGCGGTCGGGCGTGTCGCGCCTCTCCGCACTCCGGCCCTCGCCGACTTGCTGGAGGTGCACGCCCGGCCCGGTCCTCCGCCCCCAGCGACTGGCCTGCGGGTGCGTACCGGACACGCGTGAGCGCCCGGGCGGACCCAGGCACGAGTGACGAGACTACCAGGCCCCCGCGCGACGCCCAAAACGCACTCGGAGGGGGTGGCGCGAGGGCGCTCACGTTGGGGGGTGAGAGCGCCCTCGCGCTCGTCATCCTCTCCCAACCGGGCAGCGAAAATCCCTAAGGTCTGCGAAGGATTCGGCGCCCCGCAGCAGCGGTGCCGGGCAGGCTGCGGGGGCGCTCGACCCCCAACTCCGAGCGCCCCCGCACCCCCTCGGCCGCCCGGAACAACGAACGGACCCCGTCCCAGGTGACGGGTACGCCCACCGCTTTCCGTCAACCGGTACGGAGCGGGTTAGCGTCGGGCCCATGAACGAGCCAGCACCGACCGTCCTCAATGTTCCCGACGACGTCGCCGCCGGGGTCTACGCCGAGCTCCTCACCGTCTGGAACAACCCGTACGGCTTCACCTTCGACTTCGGCGCGCTGCAGCCGCAGCCGGTCACCGTCGACGGCCCGGACGGTCCCGTCCAGGTCGCCCAGGGCCGCGTGGTAGCACGCGTCAAGGTGCCGGCGCGGGCGATCCAGGGCATGCTCGCCGCGATCAGCGAGAACCTCACCAAGCACGAGGCGGCGTTCGGGCCGGTGACCGCGCCTCGGACGGACCCGCCGCTCTACCCACCCAGCGACAGCGGCGGCGAGTAGGCACGGCGTTAACTCCCGGGACGGCCACCCCGGGCGTACGGGAGGATCACGAGCCGTGGAGCCCTCCAGACTGTCCCGCCTGCTCGTCCGTACGCTCCGCGACGACCCGGCCGACGCGGAGGTGCCGAGCCACACGCTCCTGGTCCGCGCCGGGTACGTGCGCCGCGTCGCGCCCGGCATCTACTCCTGGCTGCCGCTCGGGGTGAGGGTGCTCGCCAACATCGAGGGCGTCATCCGCGAGGAGATGACCCGCATCGGTGCCCAGGAGGTGCACTTCCCGGCCCTGCTGCCCCGCGAGCCCTACGAGGCGACCGGCCGCTGGACCGAGTACGGCGACGGCCTGTTCCGGCTCAAGGACCGCCGCGGCAACGACTACCTCCTCGGCCCCACGCACGAGGAGCCCTTCACGCTGATGGTCAAGGGCGAGTGCTCCTCGTACAAGGACCTGCCGCTGTCGCTCTTCCAGATCCAGACGAAGTACCGGGACGAGGCGCGGCCCCGCGCCGGCATCCTGCGCGGGCGCGAGTTCCTGATGAAGGACAGCTACTCCTTCGACCTCGACGACGACGGCCTGCAGGTGTCGTACGACGCGCACCGGGCGGCGTACCAGCGGATCTTCGAGCGGCTGGGGCTGGACTACCGGATCGTGTTCGCGGTCAGCGGCGCGATGGGAGGCAGCGCGAGCGAGGAGTTCCTGGCCGTCGCCCCGAACGGCGAGGACACCTACGTCGCCTGTACGAACTGCGACTACGCCGCCAACGTCGAGGCGGCCACCGTCCGGGTGCCGGACGCGGTCGACCCGGCCGCGCAGCCGGCGTCGGAGGTGCTGGACACCCCGGACACCCCGACCATCTCCGCGCTCGTCGCGTTCCTGCGCGACCGGGGGCACGACGTCACCGCCGCCGGCACCCTGAAGAACCTCGTGCTGCGCCTGCGCCAGCCCGACGGCACGAGCGGACTGCTCGTCGTCGGCGTCCCGGGCGACCGCGACGTCGACCTCAAGGCCGTCGAGGCCAACGTCTACCCCGCCGAGATCGAGCCGTTCGAGGACTTCGCGACGCAGCCCGGGCTGGTACGGGGGTACATCGGGCCGCAGGTCCTCGCCGGGCTCGGCATCCGGTATGTGGTGGACACCCGAGTCACGACCGGCTCGTCCTGGGTCACCGGCGCCAACGAGGTGGGCCGGCACGCGGTCGGCGTGGTGATGGGCCGCGACTTCGTCCCCGACGACGTGATCCCGGCCGCCGAGGTCCGCGACGGCGACCTGTGCCCGCGCTGCGGGCATGTGCTGAGCATCGACCGCGGCATCGAGATCGGCCACGTCTTCCAGCTCGGCCGGAAGTTCACCGACGCCTTCTCGCTGGACGTGACCGGTGCCGACGGTGCCCCGGTCCGGGTGACGATGGGCTCGTACGGGATCGGCGTCTCGCGGGCGGTCGCCGCGATCGCCGAGCAGTCGCACGACGACCGCGGGCTCATCTGGCCGGCGAGCGTCGCGCCGTTCGGCGTGCACGTGATCCCGCTGGGCCGCGGGGACCAGCCGGCGATGGCCGAGGAGATCGCGCGGTCGCTGGCAGAGGCGGGCCTGTCGGTGCTGCTGGACGACCGTGGCCTCGCGGCGGGTGTCGCGTTCGCCGACGCCGACCTGCTCGGCGCGCCCGTGATCGTGGTGGTCGGCAAGCGCGCGCCCGACGGTCTCGTCGAGGTCAAGCACCGCGCCAGCGGGGAGCGCGAGGACGTGCCGATCACCGGTCTGGTCGCGCACGTGGCCCGCCTGCTGGCGTGAAGCCGGCGCGGTCGGCGGGTGCCCGGCCGGGTGCGCCGGCTGCCGGCGGGGTCCGTGGGTGACCGGACGGGTGAGCCGGCCCTCGGCGGCGCGGTGCCGAGCCGCGCCCAGCTGCAGGCCGCGTACGGGCGGACTGTCCCCGACCTGACCTTCGCCGGGATGCGGCTGCTGCTGTGCGGGATCAACCCCTCACTCTGGTCCGGACATGCGGGCTACCACTTCGCCCGACCGGCGAACCGGTTGTGGCTGACGCTCGCCCAGGCTGGTCTGACGCCCAGGCGCCTGCACCCGAACGAGACCGATGCGCTGCGAGCCGCCGGGATCGGGATCACCAATCTCGTGCCGCGGGCCACCGCCCGCGCCGACGAGCTGACCGACGCCGAGGTACGCGCGGGCAGGGCGCGTCTCGAGGCGGTGGTGGCGCAGTGGCGGCCGCCCGTGGTCGCGGTGCTGGGCGTCACCGCGTACCGGCTGGCCTTCGCCGACCGCCGGGCCCAGGTGGGTGAGCAGCCGCTTGGGCTGGGGACGGCGCGCCTGTGGGTGCTGCCCAACCCCAGCGGCCTGAACGCCCACTACCAGCAGCCTGCGCTGACCGCGGCCTTCGCGGACCTCCCGGTCTGACCGCCCGCCCGGCGACGGCACGCCGACCCGACGCGAGAGACCGGGACAGACGACACGGGCCGCCCGGAGATCCCGGACGGCCCGTGTCGGCGGAACGAAAGCTAGTTGTTGTAGCCGCTGAAGCTGTTGCCGTAGTCGTACTCGTCCAGCGGTACGGCGGCACCGGTGCTCTGGCCGAAGCCGTAGCCCGCGTCCTCGTACGTCGTGAACTGGTAGGCCTGCGCGCGGGCCTCCTCGGTCGGCTGCACCTGGATGCTCCGGTAGCGGGGCATGCCCGTACCGGCCGGGATCAGCTTGCCGAGGATGACGTTCTCCTTCAGCCCCAGCAGGTTGTCGCGGCGCGAGTTGATCGCCGCGTCGGTCAGCACCCGGGTGGTCTCCTGGAAGGAGGCCGCGGACAGCCACGAGTCGGTCGCGAGCGACGCCTTCGTGATGCCCATGAGCACCGGCCGCGCCGACGCCGGCGCACCGCCGCCCTCGACTACGCCGCGGTTGGTCGCCTCGAACGCGGTCCGCTCGACCAGCTCGCCCGGCAGCATGCTGGTGTCACCGTTCTCGAGGATGGTCACCCGCTTGAGCATCTGCCGGATGATCGTCTCGATGTGCTTGTCGTGGATCGGCACGCCCTGCGAGCGGTAGACCTCCTGCACCTGCTCCACCAGGAACAGCTGCACCGCCCGCGGACCCTGGATGCGCAGCACGTCGTGGGGGTCGACCGCGCCCTCGATGAGCCGCTGGCCCACCTCGACGTGGTCGCCGTCGCCGACGAGCATCCGGGACCGGCGGGGCACCAGGTACTCCATCTCCTCGGAGCCGTCGTCGGGAACCACCGTGACCTTGCGGGCCTTGTCGGTGTCCTCGATCTGGATCCGGCCGGCCTGCTCGGTGATCGGCGCCTTGCCCTTGGGGACCCGCGCCTCGAACAGCTCGACCACGCGCGGCAGGCCGTGGGTGATGTCCTCACCCGCGACGCCACCGGTGTGGAAGGTACGCATGGTCAGCTGCGTGCCGGGCTCGCCGATCGACTGGGCGGCCACGATGCCGACCGCCTCGCCGACGTCGACGAGCAGGCCCGCCGCGAGTGACCGGCCGTAGCACATCGCGCAGGTGCCGACCCTGCTCTCGCACGTGAGCACCGACCGGACGCGCACCTCGTGGACCTCGTGCGCGATGAGGTCGTCGATCACGACGTCCCCGAGGTCGGTGCCCGCCGTGGCGAGCACCTTCCCGCCGACCTCGACGTCGCTGGCGAGGGTCCGCGACCAGACGCTGGTCTCGACGTGCGGGTCCTTGACCAGCACGCCCTCACGGTTGGGACCGGCGATCGTGACCGGGATGGCCCGCTCGGTGCCGCAGTCCTCCTCGCGGACGATCACGTCCTGGGAGACGTCGACCAGCCGCCGGGTGAGGTAGCCGGAGTCCGCCGTCCGCAGCGCGGTGTCGGCGAGGCCCTTGCGGGTGCCGTGCGTGGAGATGAAGTACTCCAGCACCGTCATGCCCTCGCGGAAGTTGGTCTTGATCGGCCGCGGGATGATCTCGCCCTTGGGGTTGGCCACCAGGCCGCGCATGCCCGCGAGCTGGCGGATCTGCGTCATGTTGCCGCCACCGCCGGCGTTGACCATCATCGCGATCGGGTTGTCCGCCGGGAAGGAGAGCTCCATCTCCTTGGCCACCTCGTTGGTCGCCTTGGTCCAGATCTCGATGAGCTCCTGACGGCGCTCCTCGTCGGTGATGACGCCGCGACCGAACTGCTTCTCGACGTTGGACGCCTGCTTCTCGTACCCGTCGAGGATCTCGGCCTTCCGGGCCGGGCTCGCGACGTCGTCGATGGCGACGGTCGCACCCGAGCGGGTGGCCCAGTGGAAGCCGGCGGCCTTGATCGCGTCGAGGGTCGCGGCCACCTGCACCTTGGGGTACCGCTCGGCCAGGTCGTTGATGACCAGACCCAGCTCACGCTTGTTGACCGCGCGGTTGACCAGCGGGTAGTCCACCGGGAGCGTCTCGTTGAGCAGCGCCCGGCCCAGGGTCGTACGCAGCCGGAAGGCCTGCCCGGGCTCCCAGCCCTCCGGGGCCTCGAAGCCGATCGGCGGGACGACGGACTCGCCGGCGGGGAAGCGCAGCTCGATCGGTGCGCGCACGTCCAGGTCGTGCCGGTCGTACGCCATCTGCGCCTCGGCCGTCGAGGAGAAGCTGCGCCCGTTTCCGATCGCGTCCGGTGCCTCGGTGGTCAGGTAGTAGACGCCGGTGACCATGTCCTGGCCGGGCATCGCGATCGGCCGACCGGAGGCCGGCGACAGGATGTTGTTGGACGAGAGCATGAGTACCCGGGCCTCGGCCTGCGCCTCGGCGGACAGCGGCAGGTGGACCGCCATCTGGTCGCCGTCGAAGTCGGCGTTGAAGGCGCCGCAGACGAGCGGGTGGATCTGGATCGCCTTGCCCTCGACCAGCTGCGGCTCGAAGGCCTGGATGCCGAGACGGTGCAGCG
>CAXTNT010000027.1:0-9968 GCA_964245825.1 uncultured bacterium
GGTCGCCGACGACGTTCATCCCCGCCGTCAGCGGGCCCTCGATCACCTCGATCGGCTGGCCGCCGCGGGCCTCGATCATCCCCCGGAGCTCTTCGGTGTCGGTCTCGGCGTACGTGTCGATGCCCTTCACCAGCGCGTACGTGATGCGCTCGCCGACGGGCAGCTCGCGCCACTGTTCGTCGGCGGCCTCGATCTTCGTACCCGCCCCGGCGAACTCCGTGGCGATCTCGAGCAGCCGCTCCGCGGCGTCGGGGCGGCGGTTGAGGATCACGTCCTCGATGCGCTCGCGCAGCGTCGGGTCGAGCTGGTCGTAGCCGACCAGCGCACCGGCGTTGACGATGCCCATGTCCATCCCGGCGGCGATGGCGTGGTAGAGGAACACAGCGTGGATCGCCTCGCGCACGGCGTTGTTGCCGCGGAAGGAGAACGACACGTTGGAGACGCCGCCGGAGACCAGCACCCCAGGCAGGTTCGCCTTGATCCAGCGGGTCCCCTCGATGAAGTCCACGCCGTAGTTGGCGTGCTCCTCGATCCCGGTTGCGACCGCGAAGATGTTCGGGTCGATGACGATGTCCTCGGCTGGGAAGCCCACCTCCTCGGTCAGGATCCGGTACGCCCGGGCGGCGATGGTCTTGCGCCGCTCCAGGTCGTCGGCCTGCCCGTCCTCGTCGAAGGCCATCACCACCACCGCCGCGCCGTACTTGCGGCACAGGGTGGCCTGCCGACGGAACTTCTCCTCGCCCTCCTTCATGGAGATCGAGTTGACGATCGGCTTGCCCTGGACGCACCGCAGGCCGGCCTCGATCACCTCGAACTTCGAGGAGTCGACCATCAGCGGGATCCGACTGATGTCCGGCTCGCTCGCCATCAGCTTGACGAAGCGGTCCATCGCCGCGACGCCGTCGATCATGCCCTCGTCCATGTTGACGTCGAGGACCTGGGCGCCGCTCTCCACCTGCTGGCGGGCCACCGACAGGGCGGTCGCGTAGTCGCCGTCCCGGATGAGGTTGCGGAAACGCGCCGAGCCGGTGATGTTCGTCCGCTCCCCCACGTTCACGAAGAGGGAGTCCGCCGTGATCGTCAGCGGCTCCAGCCCCGACAGCCGGCAAGCCGGCTCGCGCACCGGGGGCACCCGGGGGGCGATGCCGACCACGAGCGCCGCCATCGCGGCCACGTGGTCGGGCGTGGTGCCGCAGCAGCCGCCGAGGAGGTTGACCAGCCCGCTCTCCGCGAACTCACGGACCACCGCCGCGGTCTCCTCCGGTGACTCGTCGTACTCACCGAATGCGTTGGGCAGGCCGGCGTTCGGATAGCAGGAGACGAAGCAGTCGGCGACGCGGGCGATCTCGGCGAGGTACGGCCGCATCTCCGCCGCGCCGAGCGCGCAGTTGAGGCCGACCAGCAACGGCCGGGCGTGCCGGACGGAGTTCCAGAACGCCTCGGTCACCTGCCCGGACAGCGTCCGGCCGGACGCGTCCGTGATCGTCCCGGAGATCATCACCGGCCACCGCCGACCGCGCTCCTCGAAGAGGGTCTCGAGGGCGAAGATCGCCGCCTTGGCGTTGAGGGTGTCGAAGATCGTCTCGATGAGCAGCAGGTCGGCGCCGCCGTCGACCAGCCCGTTCGCCTGCTCCAGGTAGGCCTCGACCAGCTCCTGGTAGGTGACGTTGCGGGCCCCCGGGTCGTTCACGTCTGGCGAGATCGAGGCCGTCCGGTTGGTGGGGCCGAGGGCTCCCGCGACGAACCGGGGTCGGGCCGGGTCGGTGGCGGTCACCTCGTCGCACGCCGCACGCGCGAGCCGGGCCGCGGAACGGTTCAGCTCGTACGCGAGCTCCTGCATGCCGTAGTCGGCGAGCGAGATGCGCTGGGCGTTGAAGGTGTTGGTCTCGACCAGGTCGGCGCCGGCTGCCAGGTAGCCGTGGTGGATCTCGCGGATGACGTCGGGTTGGGTCAACGTCAGCAGGTCGTTGTTGCCCTTCAGGTCGCGCTCCCAGTCGGCGAACCTGCTGCCCCTGTACTCCTCCTCGCTGAAGGAGTGCCGCTGGATCATCGTGCCCATGGCCCCGTCCAGCACCATGATCCGGGTCGTCAGGATCTCCCGCAGGGCCACGGTCGCGTCGGGGCGGAGGTCCGTCCCGCCCGCCGACCCGAGCGCTGCCTGCGACATGCGTCGAGGATACGGGGAGCAGGCCGGCAGTCCTCGTAGTTAGGAGCCCACCGTGACCGACGTCCCCCCCGCCACCACCGACGACGACGCGCCGGCTCGCCCGCCCGCCCGCACGGCGCTGGTCTGCGTCGATGTGCAGAACGACTTCTGCGAGGGCGGTGCGCTCGCGGTGCGCGGTGGCGCCGCCGTCGCCGGCGCCCTGGCGCGGCACCTGCGCGAGCGCCGCGACGAGTACGCGCTCGTGGTCGCCAGCCGCGACTGGCACATCGACCCGGGTGGGCACTGGAGCGAGCGCCCCGATTTCGTGAGGTCCTGGCCGGTGCACTGCCGCGCCGGGTCCTTCGGCGCCGCCCTGCATCCCGACTTCGCGGTGGCACTCGCCGGCGGGCTCGTCGACGCCGTGGTCGACAAGGGCCAGTACAGCGACGGGTACTCGGCGTTCGAGGGGGTCGACGACGGGGGGCGGGGTCTGGCAGAGCTGCTCAGCGCCGCCGGCGTCACCGACGTCGTGGTCGCCGGTCTGGCCACCGACCACTGCGTACGGGCGACCGCGCTGGACGCCCGTGCCGGCGGCTACCCGACGACGGTGGCGGCGGGCCTGTCGGCCGGGGTGGACGCCGCGGCGAGTGCCGCGGCCCTGGCGGAGGTACGCGCGGCCGGTGGCACCGTGGCGTGACACGAGCCGCAGTGAGATGCGCCACGCGGCGGGCGCCGGCTCGCTAGGGTTGCCGCCGTCACCGGGCTCAGGAGGGTTCATGTCGAGCTACACCCACGTGCTCGTCGGCACCGACGGATCGGCGTCGAGCTTCAAGGCGGTCGAGCGCGCCGCCCAGCTCGCCGCCGATGCCGGCGCGACGCTGCACCTGGTCTCGGCGTACCGACCGATGCCCGACAGGGAGCGCGCCCGGGCCGCCGACCAGCTCGGCGACCTCGCCTACAAGGTGGCGGGCGCCACCCCGGCCGAGGACGCCCTGGCCGACGCGGCCGACATCGCGACCACCGCCGGGGCCACCAAGGTGGACAGGCACGCCATCCAGGGCGACCCCGTGGACGTGCTGGTGGAGGCGGTCCGGTCGACCAAGGCCGATCTGATCGTCGTCGGCAACCGCGGCCTCAACTCGCTGGCCGGTCGGCTGCTGGGCTCGGTGCCGCAGAACGTGTCGCACCGGGCAGCCTGCGACGTGCTCATCGTGCACACCACGCCCTGAGCGGAGGCGCCCGGCGAGCGGGCGCGGAACGTAGGCTGGGCGGGATGACTCCCCCCACCGAGCCGGGCTTCCGGCTGCCCCGTCTGCGCGACCCCGTCGTGCTCGCGGCCTTCGAGGGCTGGAACGACGCCGGCGAGGCAGCGAGCAACGCCGTGGCCCACCTCGCCCAGGCCTGGGACGCCGAGACCCTCGCCGAGCTCGACGGCGAGGACTACTACGACTTCCAGGTCAACCGCCCGACGGTCGCCCTCGACGAGCAGGGCGTGCGCTCGCTGACCTGGCCGGCCACCACGCTCGCGGTGGCTCGCCCGCCCGGTCTCGCCCGCGACCTGGTCCTGGTCCACGGCGTCGAACCCAACATGCGGTGGCGGGGCTTCTGCACCGAACTCGTGGACGCGTTCACGGCTGTCGGCGCCACCATGACAGTGACCCTGGGCGCGTTGCTCGCGGATGCGCCGCACACCCGCCCGGTACCCGTTACCGGCACCGCCTACAACGCCGGCACGGCCGAGCGGCTGGGCCTGCAGCTGTCCCGGTACGAGGGCCCGACGGGCATCACCGGGGTGCTGCAGGACGCCTGCCAGCGAGCCGGCATGTCGTCGGTCTCGCTCTGGGCCGCCGTACCGCACTACGTGGCGCAACCGCCCTCGCCGAAAGCGACGGTCGCCCTCCTGCGCCGGGTGGAGGACCTGCTCGACGTGGCGGTCGACCTGGGCGACCTCGAGGACGAGGCGCGGTCCTGGGAGCGCACGGTCGACGAGCTCGCGGCCGAGGACAACGAGATCTCCGAGTACGTGTCGTCCCTGGAGCAGCGCGCGGTCACCGAGCTGCCCGAGGCGAGCGGCGAGGTCATCGCGCAGGAGTTCGAGCGCTTCCTGCGCCGCCGCGGCGGGGCATGACGGTGGTGGCGCGGCCGACCTCGCCCGCCGCGCCCGTACGACAGACCGCAGGCTCGGCCGGCTGGTACGTGGACGCGCTGCTGGCCCTGGTGGCCTGGATCGGGTTCGCCGAGATGGTCGTGCTCCACGCGGTGGACCTGCGGCGCGACTTCGCGCAGGAGGCGCTGCGGCGGCGGGACCTCGTCCGCTTCGCCGGCCACACCGACCTGCAGGGCCTGGCTCGGGCCGCGCAGGCCTTCGGGATGGCGTGGTTCCTGGTGCTGATCGCGCTGCTGGTGGTGATCGTGCTGCTGGTGTACGGGCAGCGGCGCCGGGCCTGGTTGCTGGTCGCCGTCACGGTGGTCGTGACCCTGACCGTGACCGTCATCAAGCTGTCCATCCGCCACCCGGTAGCCCAGCAGGTGGCCGGTCTCCGGCTCGGCTCCTTCCCGTCGGGCCACACCGCGGACGTGACCGCCATCGTCGGCACCGTGCTGGTCGTCCTCACACCCATCCGACTGCGGCTGCTGCCGTACGTGGTCGCGATCAGCGGCGGCCTCGTCGTCGGCGGCACCCGGGTGATCTCCGGCGCCCACACCCCGGACGACGTGGTGGCCGGCTGGCTGCTCGGGTCCGCGCTCGTACTCAGTGCCGGCGCGTGGCTGGCGGCGCTGGCACAACGCTAGAGGGCGATCCCGAGCAACGCGTCGCACAGGTCCCGGACGAGCCCGGGCGCCGCGGGGTCCGCGCCGCGGTGGAGCGCGACGTCGGCGGCCCACCGGTCGACAGCGGCCAGCGCGGCCGGCGTGTCCAGTCCGTCGGCGAGCGCCGTCCGGACGCGGTCCAGCGTCGGCGCCGCGTCCGGACCGGCCGCTGCCCCCGCCGCGGCGCGCCAGCGGGCAAGTCGAGCATCAGCCGCCGCGAGCTCTCCGTCGTGCCACTCCCAATCGGCGTCGTGCCGATGGGCCAGCAGCGCCAGCCGGATCGCCATCGGGTCGGCTCCCTGGGCGCGCAGCCGCGAGACCAGCACCAGGTTGCCCAGGCTCTTGGACATCTTGGCGCCGGCGTAGCCGACCATCGCCTGGTGTACGTACGCCCGGGCGAAGGGCCACTGCCCCGAGGCGACCTGGGCGTGCGCCGCGCTCATCTCGTGGTGCGGGAAGGCCAGGTCGCTGCCCCCGCCCTGGACGTCGATGGTGGCGCCGAGGTGCTCCACCGCGATCGCCGCGCACTCGACGTGCCAACCGGGTCGGCCCGCACCGAAGGGCGCGGGCCAGGAGGGCTCGCCCGGCCGCTCGCGCTGCCAGAGCAGCGGGTCGAGCGGGTCCTTCTTGCCGGGGCGCGCGGGGTCTCCTCCCCGCTCGGCGGCGAGGGCAAGCATGGTCTGGCGATCCAGCCGGGACACCTCGCCGAACCGCGGCTCGGCGGCGGTCGCGAAGTACACGTCGCCGTCGACCTCGTAGGAGGCACCGACGTCGGCCAGGCGCTCGATCATCGCGATGACCAAGGGGATCGCCTCGACCGCACCGACGTACGCGTCGGGCGGCAACACCCGCAGCGCGGTCATGTCCTCGCGGAACAGCTGCGTCTCTCGTTCGGCGAGCAGCCGCCAGTCGATGCCGTCGCGGGCAGCCCGGGCCAGCAGCGGGTCGTCGACGTCGGTGACGTTCTGCACGTACGCAACTCCGTGGCCACCGTCGCGCAGCACCCGCTGCAGCACGTCACAGGTGAGGTAGGTGGCGGCGTGGCCGAGATGCGTGGCGTCGTAGGGCGTGATGCCGCAGACGTACATCCGGGCGAGCACGCCCGCGGCGACCGGGCGGAGCGCCGGCCCACCGGTCTCGGGGTCGGCAGCGGCGGTGTCCCGGACCCGCAGCGGCGGGCCCGTGCCGGGCAGTGCCGGCACGATCGGAGCACTCCAGGACTGCATGGTCGGTGACCCTACGGGCGCCGCTCGGTCAGGCGATCCCGAAGAAGCCGGAGGAGCTGGCCGGCAGCCACTGGTTGTCGACGGTCCACGCCGAGAAGGCCTCGGGGCCCGCGGTCATGGCTCCGAACAGCTCCTGGGCCCGCTCGCGCTCGCCGTGCTCGGTCCAGGCCTGGTGGATCCAGTGCGCGAGCGCGTGCCGGTCGGGCGGGCTCAGCGCGTCCCAGGTGGCACGCGCCTCGGGCGAGGCGTCGAGGTGTTCGGCCAGCGGTTCGGGGAGGTCGGTGGCGCGGTCGGGCGTGTCCATGTCCGCTGAGCCTAGAAGTCCGACGCTCAGAACGGTGGCCAGGGCACGGCCGGCCAGTCGCCGCTGGGTTCCGGGAAGCGCGCCGCCTGACGCAGCGAGCGGGCGCGCCGGGCGGCGGCGTCCAGCTCGCGCCGGGTCAGGTGGGGTGCAAGCGACGACCGCAACGCGCCGCCGTCGGCCAGCGCCTCGGCGAGCACAGCCACGACCTCACGCTCGACCGCCGACAGCGGCTCGCCGTGCCAGCCCCACAGCACGGTCCGCAGCTTGTCCTCCGCATGGAAGGTCAGGCCGTGGTCGCAGCCGTAGACGTCCCCGGTGACGGTGGGCAGCAGGTGGCCACCCTTGCGGTCGGAGTTGTTGAGCACCGCGTCGAGCACCGCCATCGGCCGCAGTCTCGGGTCGGCGCCGCGCACCATCCGCTCCACGTCCACGGTCTCGTCGACGTCGATCCAGAACTGGACCATGCCCACGCCGTACGGGCCATCGCGCAGCACCGTGGGCGGCACCAGGTTCCAACCGGTGGCCTCGCTGGTCAGGTAGGCGGCGTACTCCCGACCGGCGAGGGTGCCGTGCGGGAAGTCCCAGAGCGGGCGCTCGCCGGCGACCGGCTTGTAGACGCAGAGCGAGGCGAGCCCGTCCGCCGCGACCTGGCAGAGCAGGGTCGCGTTGGAGGCCTCCATCAGCCGGCCCTCGACCGTCAGCTCGCCGGCGGCCAGCAGGGCGAGCGCGGTCTCGGCGTCCAGACTCGGGGCCGAGTCCGGCTCGGGACTGGTCATCCGGCGGCCTTCAGCGGCCCGGGCTCGTCACCGTCGGAAGCCGTTCATCCGGGGGCAGATGTGTCCGACCGGGTCGAGCGGCAGTCCGCACAGGGGGCAGGGCGGCCGACCCGCCGCCACGACCCGCTCGGCGCGGGTCACGAACGCGAGGGCGGATCGGGGCGGGACCCGGATCCGGAGGGTGTCGGGTCCGTCGGCGTCGTCGTCGCCGATCTCCGCGGCGTCGTCGGCCTCGGCCTGGGCCTCGATCACCACGACCCCGCCGTCGACCTCGAAGCCGAGGGCAAGCGCAGCGACCCGGAACTCCTCCTCGACCGGCTGGTCGAGCGGAGCCACGTCCTCGATCTCCCGGGGCGGCCCGGCGGGCACGTCGATGCCGCGGCGGCGTACCTCCTCCAGCAGCTCGGTGAGCTTCTCAGCCAGCAGCGAGACCTGCCCCTTCTCCAGGGCGACGCTGACGGTACGACCGGCGCCGGAGGCCTGGAGGTAGAACGTGCGCTCCCCCGGCTGCCCGACGGTGCCCGCGACGAACCGCTCGGGCGGGTCGAAGACGTGCACCTGACGGGCCATGAATCGAGCCTAGAGCCTGCCCCGGCCCGGCTTCAGCCCGTACCCCCGCCGACCGGGGCATCGCTGGAGGGCTTGCGTCGGCGGCCCTTGCGCTTGGGGGGCAGCAGCGCGGCAACGTCCCCGCCCGTGTCGTTGACGCGGACGACGAAGGGGCGCAGCTCGGTGTAGCGGATGACGGTCACCGAGCAGGGGTCGACCATGATCCGCTGGAACAGGTCCAGGTGGGTGCCGAGGGCGTCCGCCACGATCGCCTTGATCACGTCCCCGTGGCTGCAGGCGAGCCACACGGCGTCGTCGCCATGCGCGCCGCCGAGCCGCGCGTCGTGGTCGCGCACTGCGGCCACAGCCCTGGCCTGGACTCCGGCGAGCGACTCGCCGTGGGGGAAGGTGACCGCGCTCGGGTGGTTCTGGACGACCTTCCACAACGGGTCCTTGGCCAGGTCCTTGAGGGCACGCCCGGTCCAGTCGCCATAGTCGCATTCGCCGAAGCGCTCGTCGGTCGTCACCTCGGGTGGCGCGGCCTGCCGGTCGCGGATCGCGGCGATGGTGTCCCGGCAGCGGTCGAGCGGTGAGGACATGAGGGCCGCGAACGGCACGGGCGCGAGTCGCTCGGCGACGGCAGCCGCCTGCTGGCGGCCGCGCTCGTCGAGGTGGACGCCGGGGGTCCACCCCGCCAGCACCGGCCCCGTCATCGAAGTCAGCCCGTGCCGGACGAGGACGAGGGTCGTCACGGGGCGGAGGTTAGCCCGGCCAGCAGGGCCTGGACGGCGGCGACCGGGTCCGCGGAGACCAGCTCGAAGCAGTCAGCTCCGCTGGTGAGCGACGCGAGCGCCGCCAGCGACTCGCGTGGCGCGGCACCGGCGAACACGCTGGGCGTCAGCGCTGCGACCGCCCGCCCCCGTACCAAGGGCGTGAACTCGGCGCCCGCACCCCGGCATCGGCGCGGGAAGACCACGTGCGTGACGGCGCCACCAGCGGCCGGCGGGAGGGGGCTGAGCGCGCCGAGCGCGACGTCGGCCTTCGGGCGTCCGACCGGAACCGGGAGGTCGAGACGTCGGCAGGCGTCTGGCGCCAGCCGGAGGGGAAGCGGGCACGGCAGGAGTTCGGCGTGTGATCCGAGGCCGACGAGCTCGTCGGAGAGCAGCTGCCATCCCCGGCGCAGCAGGTCCGCCGTCAACGTGCTCTTGCCGCTGCCGGAAGCGCCCGGCAGCAGCACGACCTGCTCGGCCCGGCGTACGGCGGCCGCATGCAACACGACGTGGTGAGCCGCGCCCCGGGCCGCCATCCGGACCTCGTCGAGGAGCTGGCCCAGCACGTCGTCGGCCGCGCCCTGGATCGTGGGCCGGCCGGGACGCGCCAGCTCGACACGCCCGTCGCCGGCCGTGACCCGGTAGGTGACCGCCGCGGCGGCGCTGCCGGACCGTCGCACCAGGGGCAGCAGCGGTGCCTGCCAGGATTCGGGCAGCGACCCGACGAGGGCGAACGAGTGATGCAGTGCCTGCAGGTGCAGTGGCGGACCGGGGTCGATCACGCCCCGTCGGCCACTCCGGCCGGCTCGACGGTCGCGGTCAGGACTCCGTTGCGCACCAGTGTGTCGAACGGCACGACGAGATCGCTGGCGACCTGCGCGACGTCGACGTCGAACTGCTCGGCCAGCCGTTGGCACAACTCGGTCATCGCCAGCGGCGTGGCGAGCTGGGCCCAGACCTGCGTGGCCACCGGGTCCAGCAGCACCATCTTCTCGGTCGACGGCACGTAGACGACGGTGTCCCCGTCGACCAGCTGCTCCACCGCCTCGGGGCCGCGCGCGACGACCACGACGGGGAGGTCCTCGCCGACTGCGCCCAGGTCAGCCGTCAAGGCTGTCCTGGGTGGGCTCGTTCGTCTCCGGTGCAGCCGCGGTCCCGAGACGTGCCCCGAGGGTGCGCAGGACCAGACCGCCGGCGAGCAGACCCGCGCCGGCCTCCAGGGCCGCGGTCACCGGCAGGTTGGCACCGGTGAAGGGCAGCCCCGCGGTGGCTGTGGTGGTCGTGCCGAGCACTGACGTCCCCAGCCCGGTCGTTGCTCCACCGGAGGTCGGGTCCTTCGTGAAGGTCTCGCCCTGGACTGTGGTCGGCGGAGGCGGGGGCGGCGGC
>CAXTNT010000028.1:0-6158 GCA_964245825.1 uncultured bacterium
TCGTCAGACAGCCGTCGATGAGCGCGCCACTGATGGTCGTCCCCGGCGTGGTGATGGTCAGTGGGCCGGTGTAGTTATAGAGAGCCGTCCCGGCCCGAACTCCGGTGGTCGTCGAGGAGGGATATCCGATCGGCACCGGCAGTGAATTGACGGCCGGCGCCACGGTCGTTCTCGCGACAGCGGCGACAGCGGCGACAGCGGCGGGCTTCGCTGCGCTCGTGGCTGCGACTGCCGCCACAGGCTTTGAGGGCTTTGGTTGCGAAGCGCCACGAGAGGCGGCAGCTGTCCCGATGATGGCGATGACGAGCGCGCCACCGACGCAACCTGGTAACGCTCTGCGGTGCTGGGCTAGTGACAACATGGGTGACCTCGCGGTGTGAGGGGATCGCCGATGTCGACGACTTCACCTGAGGTATCGGCCGCGCCGGAGTCGGCTCTTGACGAAGCGAGCTCTCGGGAACGCGACACCACTCGATTGGCCGAGCCTCCGCGGACGTTCGTCCTGGGCGAGGATCGCGGTGTCGGTCCAATACCCCGCTGCCGGCGGTGAGGCGCGGCCGGGTCTCAGCTGGCGGCCAGGCGTCCGTTCTCGCTCAGGTGCGCGGCGACCACAGCGGCCGCTGCCTGCGGTGTCGTGTCGGTGGTGTCGATGACGACCTCGGCGTCGGTCGGCGTCTCGTACGGGTCGCTGATGCCGGTGAACTCCGGGATCAGCCCGGCCCGGGCCTTGGCGTAAAGGCCCTTGCGGTCACGCCGCTCGCACTCCTCGAGGCTGGTCGCGACGTGCACGAGGACGAAGGCGCCGGCGCCCGCCTGGGACTCCACCATCGCGCGGACGGCGGCCCGGGTGGCCGCGTACGGCGCGATCGGCGCACATACCGCCAGCCCGCCGTGCTTGGCGACCTCAGCCGCGACCCACCCGATGCGGCGGATGTTGGTGTCCCGGTCGGCTTTGGAGAAGCCCAGCTCCTTGGACAGGTGGGTCCGGACGACGTCACCGTCCAGCAGCGTGACGGTGCGCCCGCGCTCCTCGGTGAGCAGCGCGACGAGCGCCGCGGCGATCGTCGACTTGCCCGAGCCGGACAGGCCGCTGAGCATCACCACCGCGCCTGCGCCCGCGTCGACCTCGGCCGGGGCCGACCGCACGTCCAGCAGGGTGACGCCGTACGCCGCGGCGACCGCCGACCGTTCGAGGTCGGAGGCGTCCGCCGGGACCGGCGTCACCGCCAGCACCGCCGCGTCGCCGAGTTCGTCGGCCAGTCGCTGCCAGGCGCGGATGCTGCGGTGATGCGCCGCGTCGTCCGCACGGGCGGCACCGGCCGCGGCCAGCAGCAGCACCGGCTCGTCGCCCAGGGCGACGCGGAGGTCCTGGGCCGGCGGCGGGTCGGCCGCCAACACGCCGCGCGTGAGCCCGGACACCGAGGCGGGCGTTCGGCGCAGGCCGGCGTACGTGGGTGCAGTCGGCGCGCCCAGCAACTCCAGCGCGCCACCAACCCGGCCATCCGCGACCAGCTCCGACAACGGTCGCAGCCGGGCGCGGGCCACACCCTCGAGGTCGAGCAGCACCAGCTCGGCCTCGCCAGCCGTGCCGGCGGCCGGCACGGAGAACAGCTCGGCCGGGAGCAGCCCAGCCGCCACGCACTCCAGCCGGGCCAGCTCGTCCGCCGCCAGCCGCACGGTAACGGGCGTGGTCGCACGGCTCCCCGTCGGGCCGTCGGTCACACCGCCTCCTGATCGAGGATCGAGGCGTCGGCCCGTAGACGCCAGCTAGCGCGCGACTCCGGTCACGACCCGGAGGTCGTGACCGCGAACGTGGACTGGTACCCGCCGGGGCACGTGTAGCTGCCCGAGTAGTACGTCGTGGACGGATCGTAGTTGCCGGTGAACGAGCACCCGACGTCACCGTCGTTGCTCTTGGTAACCTTCAACGTCAGCACGCTGCCGGAGTCTGTGTACTTGCCCTTGTCGCTGAACTCCGGGACCTTGAAGGTCGTCTTCTTCGCGAACGTGATCGAGGCCGAGTTCTTGTAGCCGCCGGACTTCTTCGCCTGGAAGTAGATGGTCTGGGTGGTCCCCGCGACGGACGGCGCCGTGGTCGTGTGCGGGGCGGCGGTGACGGCGCCCCCGGTCAGAAGCACCCCGGCAAGTGAGAGTCCAGCGAGCGTAGCGACGCGAGCGCGCATGAGTGTGTGCCTCCGGAACTGTCGTGGCGCCGCGACGGTGCGGCTGGTCTGGGAGAGGCTGGCCTAGTGCGAGGTTGGTTTCAATCGCCCGGTTGGCCCAGTGGGCCCTGAAAACATCGGCCGGTGCGCCCGCCTCGTGGCCGGCCCGAGCGGCGGGTCGTGGACGATGACCAGGTGCGCCGCAGCCCGATAGTCCTGGTCGCCGTCCTCGGTCTGCTGCTTGCCGGCTGCGGGGGCAGCCGGCCGCACGCCTCGTCCCCGCCGTCGACCTCAGCGGCCTCGGCGCCGGGCGGCGCGTTGCACTGGGGCGCCTGCACCCGGCACTCGTACAAGGGCCACTTCCAGTGCGCGACGCTGACCGTGCCGATGGACTACACCGGCCGAGTGCCGGGGACGCTGTCCATCGCCCTAATCAAGACGCCGGCGACCGACCCGAGCCGCCGCATCGGCTCGCTGCTGGTCAACCCGGGCGGCCCGGGGGAGTCGGCGCTGGGGGAGTGGGACTTCCTGTCCGGCCAGGTGGATGCCGCCCTGCACCAGCGGTTCGACGTGATCGGCTTCGACCCGCGCGGCGTCGGCGACTCCACCGCGGTGAACTGTCTCAGCGGACCTCAGCTC
Organism: uncultured bacterium; assembly: GCA_964245825.1. Classification (GTDB taxonomy): domain Bacteria; phylum Actinomycetota; class Actinomycetes; order Mycobacteriales; family CAJCIY01; genus CAJCIY01. Next base: position 2,802 of record CAXTNT010000028.1, read on the forward strand.
GATGCGTACACGGCCACGAACCTCGCCCCCAGCACCGCCGCGCAGACCGCCGCGCTGGAAGCCGAGTCGCGGCTGGTAGCGAGCACCTGCGCCGCGAGGCAGGGCACCCTGCTGCGCTTCGTCGGTACGAAGGACGCGGCCCGCGACATCGACCGCATCCGGGCGGCGGTCGGCGACGCGAAGCTGTCCTACCTCGGGTTCTCCTACGGCACCCTGCTCGGCGCCACGTACGCGCAGGAGTTCCCGACCCATGTCCGGGCGCTGGTGCTCGACGGGGCGATCGACCCGTCGCTGTCGGCGGTCGCGGGTCTGGAGCAGCAGAGCAGGGGGTTCCAGGCGCAGCTGGACGCGTTCCTGGCCGCCTGCAAGGCGCAGTCCTCGTGCGCCTGGAAGATCCCCGGCGACCCGCATATGGCGCTGCGCGCGCTGGTCGCACAGATTGCCGCCACCCCGCTGCCGACCGGCACCTCGCGCCGGCTCACGGCGGGGTACGCGTTCCTCGGCATCGGGGTCGCGCTGTACGAACGGTCCTCCTGGCCGGTGCTCCAGCAGGCGCTCGGCGAGACCGCGGGCGGTGACGGCAGTGGGCTGCTGATGCTGTCGGACGAGTACACCGAGCGGGCCCCGGACGGCAGCTACAGCAACGCGACGACCGCCAACCTCGCGATCGACTGCCGGGACTACGGGTGGCCGCGGACCGCTACCGCGTTCGAGGCCGCGGCCGCGGCTGCGGCGGCGGTCGCCCCCGACTTCGGCGAGGCCAACACCAATGAGACCTTCCCGTGCGCCTACTGGCCGGCCGATGCCTCGGGTACGGGTGCGCCGGGGCCGTTGCCCGCTGTTGGGGCGCCGCCGATCCTCGTCGTGGCGACGACCGGCGACCCGGCGACCCCGTACGCGGAGGGGGTGGCGCTGGCGCGGCAGCTGTCGAGCGGGGTGCTGCTCACCAACGTCGGGCAGCAGCACACGGCGTACGGCTTCTCGGCCTGCGTACGGAGGATCGCCGACGCGTACCTGATCGGCGCGACGAACCCGGGGCCGCAACGCTGCGACGACGAGTAGGTGGGCAGTGCCCCCTCGAACCGCGAGGCTTTCGACCTTGTGCACGGGGATCCGCACAGCTCGCGTACGCAGCGTCGAGCCTTTTGACCTTGTGCACAGGCGATCCGCACAGCTCGCGTGCACAGCGTCGCGCCGTTCGACCTTGTGCACGAGGATCCGCACAGCTCGCGTGCACAGCGTCGTGCTTTTCGACCTTGTGCACGGGGATCCGCACAGCTCGCGTGCACAGCGTCGTGCTTTTCGACCTTGTGCACACGCCGGGTAAGCGACGGGCAGACGCCGCGGTGCGAGAAGTCAGACGCCGCAGGGCGAGGTCAGACGCCGCAGGGCGAGAGGTCAGACCCCGCGGAAGCGGTTGATCGCCGTCAGATGCTTCGCCCGCAGCGCGAGGTCGCGAACGCCGAGGCCCTCGTCGGGCGCCAGGCACAGCACCCCGACCTTGCCCTGGTGCAGGTTGCGCTGCACGTCGGACGCCGCCTGCCCGGTCTCGGCCAGCGGGTAGACGCGCGACAGCGTCGGGTGGATCAGCCCCTTGCCGATGAGCCGGTTGGCCTCCCACGACTCACGGTAGTTGGCGAAGTGCGAGCCGATGATCCGCTTGAGGTTCATCCAGAAGTACCGGTTGTCGTACTGGTGCATGTAGCCCGACGTCGACGCACAAGTCGTGATCGTGCCGCCCTTCTTCGTCACGTACACCGACGCGCCGAAGGTCTCCCGACCCGGATGCTCGAACACGATGTCGATGTCCTCGCCACCGGTCAGCTCCCGGATCCTCTTGCCGAAGCGCTGCCACTCCTTCGGATCCTGGGTGTTCTCGTCGGACCAGAATTGGTAGCCCTCAGCCGACCGGTCGATCACCAACTCGGCGCCCATCGAGCGGACGATCTCCGCCTTCTCGGGCGAGGACACCACGCACACCGGGATCCCGCCGCCGTTCAGCGCAAACTGGGTCGCGTACGAGCCGAGGCCGCCGGAGGCGCCCCAGATCAGCACCGTGTCGCCCTGCTTCATGTTCGCGCCGTTGTGCGAGACCAGCTGCCGGTACGCGGTCGAGTTGACCAACCCGGGCGCGGCTGCCTCTTCCCACGTCAAGTGCGCGGCCTTCGGCATCAGCTGGTTGGCCTTCACCAGGGCCAGCTCGGCGAGCCCGCCGAAGTTGGTCTCGAAGCCCCAGATCCGCTGCTGCGGATCCATCATCGTGTCGTCGTGGCCGGCCGCGTCCTCCAGCTCCACCGACAGGCAGTGCGCCACGACCTCCTGGCCGGGCTGCCACTTGCTCACGCCGGCCCCGACCCGGACGATCACGCCGGCCAGGTCGGACCCGACGACGTGGTACGGCAGGTCGTGCCGCTTGGTGAGGTCGTTGAGCCGGCCGTACCGCTCCAGGAAGCCGAAGGTCGAGACCGGCTCGAAGATCGAGGTCCAGACCGTGTTGAAGTTGATCGAGCTGGCCATCACGGCCACGAGCGCCTCGCCCGGGCCCAGCTCGGGGGTGGCGACCTCGTCGAGATGCAGGGACTCCCGCGGGTCTTTCTCGCGCGTGGAGCGGCCTTCGAACATCGCCTGCTCGTCCTTGTGCACGGTCACGCCGCGGTAGGACTGGGGGACCGTTAGACCGCCGACCGCCGCGAGGTCGTCGGCGAGGATCGCCTCCAGGATCTCCTTCACCGCGCGGATGTTACCGGCGACCGGGTCGGTGTTCGGGTGTCCGCCAGCGGGTCCTGCCCGCCGGTCCTGTCGCCGGTCCTGTCGCCGGTCCTGTCGGGGGGTCCGGCCGGTCATGTCGGGGTTGGGTCCGCCTTTCGGGCGGGGAGCCGGACGGAACCCCGACAACGGCGACCGGGCCGGCTCTGAGCGAACCCACCGCCGGTCGGTGTCGGGGTGTCCGCCCGCCGGTCGGTCTCGGGGTGTCCGCCCGCCGGTCGGTGTCGGCTGTCCGCCCGCCGGTCGGTGTCGGGGTGTCCGCTCGCCGGTCGGTGTCGGGGTTGGGTCCGCCTTTCGGGCCGGGAGCCGGACCGAACCCCGACAACGGCGACCGGGCCGGCCCTGAGCGAACCCACCGCGGGTCGGTGTCGGGGTGTCCGCTCGCCGGTCGGTGTCGGGGTTGGGTCCGCTTTTCGGGCCGGGAGCCGGACGGAACCCCGACAACGGCGACCGGGCCGGCCCTGAGCGAACCCACCGCCGGTCGGTGTCGGCTGTCCGCCCGCCGGTCGGTGTCGGGGTGTCCGCCCGCCGGTCGGTGTCGGGGTTGGGTCCGCCTTTCGGGCCGGGAGCCGGACGGAACCCCGACAACGG
>CAXTNT010000028.1:6258-7738 GCA_964245825.1 uncultured bacterium
CCCGACAACGGCGACCGGGCCGGCTCTGAGCGAACCCACCGCCGGTCGGTGTCGGCTGTCCGCCCGCCCGCCGGTCGGTCGGTGTCGGGGTTGTTTTCGCTTTTCGGGCCGGGAGCCGGACCGAACCCCGACAACGGCGACCGGCCGGCGCCGAGCCGGACCGAACCCCGACAACGGCGACCGCCCCGCCGCCGAGCCGGACCGAACCCCGACAACGGCGACCGGGCCGGCCCTGAGCGAACCCACCGCGGGTCGGTGTCGGGGTGTCCGCCCGCCGGTCATGTCGGGGTTGGGTCCGCCTTTCGGGCCGGGAGCCGGACGGAACCCCGACAACGGCGACCGCCGGCGCCGAGCCGGACGGAACCCCGACAACGGCGACCGCCGTCGCCGTGCGCGGTCGGAACCTCGCGGTTGCCGTCACACCGGACCAGCGCCGACCCCGCCCCGTGACCGGCCCCGCGCCGGCGCGCGTACTGGGAGACTGGCCGACGAGCCGAGGGAGGTACGACGTGGCAGGCGCCGCGCGGGTCAGCGTCGTCGTGCCGACGCACGACCGACCGACTCTGCTCCCCCCGACGCTCGCCTCCGTCAACGCCCAGCGGGACCTGCCGGCCGGGGTCGAGGTCGAGATCGTCCTGGTCGACGACGGCTCACAGACGACGCAGGCCGAGCAGATCGCCCGCGACCACGGCGCGCGCTACCTGCGGCACGAACGGTCCCGGGGGGTGTCGGCCGCCCGCAACACCGGCATCGCGGCCGCGACCGGCAGCCACATCGCGTTCCTGGACGACGACGACCTGTGGGCGCCGACCAAGCTCGCGCGCCAGCTCGCCGCCCTCACGGAGCGCCCCGCGGCCTGTTGGAGCGCGACCGCCTGCATCGGCACCGACGGCGACCTGCGGGTCACCCACCTGCTCCGGATGGACGAGGTCGACGGTGCGCTGGCCGACCACCTGCTCTCCGACCAGCACATCCCGGGCGGCGGGTCCTCGGTGCTGGTCGAGGCCGCCGCGCTCGAGGCCGTCGGTGGCTTCGCCGAGGGGGTACGGGTTTGCGAGGACTGGGATCTGTGGATCCGCCTCGCCCGCCACGGCGTGCTGGCGTACGTGGACGAGCCGCTCGTCGCGTACCGGCGCTGGGGCGGCGGCGCGTCGGCCAACCTACGGCTCATCCACGAGGGCCGGGCCTGGATCATGGACCGGCATGACGCCGCGCACCGGCTCGTCCCCGACCACCGCGACGTCCCGTGGCTGCAGTGGGTCGGGGCGAGTGAGGCCGCCCACGGCCGCCGTGCCGGTGCCGCTCGCGCCTACCTTGCCGCTGCCCGGTACGGGGGCGGCATCGGCCAGCTGGCGTACGCGGGGGCCGCCTTCGCCAGCCCGCGGCTGATCGTCCGTCGGCTGGCGCAGCTCGAGCGGCAGCAGATCTCACCCCAGGTCCGGGCCACCGCCGAAGCGTGGCTGGCGCCCTATACGGCCGG
>CAXTNT010000029.1:0-6891 GCA_964245825.1 uncultured bacterium
GCTCCGGCTCCGGCTCTGGCTCCGGCTGCGGGTAGGCGCCCTTCGACGGACGGCGGCGGCGCGGCGGCGCGGTCACGCCCGCCGCCATCCGCCTGCTCGTGACCAGGAACCCGGTGTGACCGATCATCCGGTGATCGGGACGGACGGCCAGCCCCTCGGCGTGCCACCCGCGTACCAGGGTCTCCCAGGGTTGCGGCTCGGTCCAGCAGCCGGCCTCCCGCAGGGCCTCGACGATGCGGGAGAGCTGCGTGGTGGTGGCCACATAGCAGCACAGCACCCCGCCCGGAAGCATCGCCTTCGCGGCCGTGTCCAGGACGTCCCACGGGGCGAGCAAGTCCAGCACGATCCGGTCGACGTCGCTCACGTCGGCTCCTGCCACATCGCCGTCGCGCAGGTCCCAGGTCGGCACCGCGCCGCCGAAGAACCGTTCGACGTTCCTGCGGGCGACCGCCGCGAACTCCGGCCGTCGCTCGTACGAGGTCACCTGCCCCGCTGGCCCGACCGCCCGCAGCAGCGCGCACGTCAGCGCCCCGGACCCGGCACCCGCCTCCAGCACCCGGGCGCCCGGGAAGATGTCGGCGTACCCAACGATGGCGGCCGAGTCCTTGGGATAGACCACGGTCGCGCCGCGCGGCATCGACAGCACGAAGTCGGCGAGCAGGGGACGCAGCGCGAGGTACGCGGTGCCCCCGGTGCTGGTCACGACCGACCCCTCGTCCGAGCCGAGCAGGTGGTCGTGCTCGAGCGCGCCGCGGTGGGTGTGGAACTGCTGGCCGGCCGCCAGCACGACCGTGTGCTTGCGTCCTTTCGGGTCGGTGAGCTGCACGCTGTCGCCGGGGGCGAACGGGCCCCGCCCAGTCACCCCGCTCACGCCGGGGTCCGGCCGCGCAGGGTCAGCGCGACGTCCGCGGCCTGCAGCACACCGACCAGGTGGCCCTGGTCCATGACCACGTACGCGGTGGCGGGCTGGCGTCGCATCCGGTCGAGCAGGTCCTCGCCACCGAGCCTGGCGTCGAGGTACGCGGTCTCGGTCACCGGCTCGGTCACGCTCGACAGCGACACCCACGGCCGCCGCGGCGAGGGCACCCGCGCCAGCAGCGCGTCGGACAGGACTGCGGAGGGCCGTCCGTCGGTGCCCAGGACGACTGCCGAGCGGCCCACGGCGGCGGCTCGGCGGAGCGCCTCGGCGAGCGGCAGATCCGCGTCGGCGAGGTACGCGGGCCGGGCCAGCCAACCGGCGACGACGCCCGGCAGCCGGCGGGCGAGGCTCGCGCCGACGAACGCGCCCTGCGCCTGCAGCCCCACGAACACGCCCACCAGCACGGTGAAGACGCCGAGCGGCTGCTGAGCACGCAGTTCGGCGTACCCCAGCAGGAGTGTGCCGGCGGCCGTGATCAAGCCGCCCACGCCCGCTGCGCGCAAGCCGGCGACCTTGTCGCCGGTGGCCCGCCACACCGCGGCCCGGACGAGCTGGCCGCCGTCGAGCGGCAGGCCCGGCAGCAGGTTGTAGAGGGCAAGCAGGGTGTTCACCGCGAACATCGGTTCGGCCAGGTCGTGCGGCACCGTGCCGGTCCGGGTGAGCAGCGTCAGGACGCCGGCCACGCCGCCGAGCAGCAGGTTGACCACGGGTCCGCTGACGGAGACGAGGTACTGGGCGCGGGGGGTCTCCGGCTCCGCGCCGAGTGCGGTCGCGCCGCCGAGCAGGGTGAGCTCGATGTCCTCGACGGGCAGCCCGAGGCGGCGCCCGACGAGGGCGTGCGCCAGTTCGTGGGCGACCACCGAGGCCAGCAGACCCGCACCGACGAGCGCCGCCAGCAGCGCGGCGACGAGCGCGTTGGCGGCCGGCAGGTCGGCGCGGAGGCTGGGACCGACGCTCAGGGCGGCCAGCAGGCCGAGGAGCACGAACGAAGGGCGCGTCCGGACGCGGACCCCGGCGATGCGCACCTCTCGATGGTACGGCTGGGCGTCGCGGCCCGGCTCAGGACGAGGTCTGCGGCCGCAGCCCGGCCACGACCACGCCGTCCACGCCGGACTCGACGTGCAGGACCTGGTACCCGGCGAGAGCGGCGGCCTCGGCGATGGCGTCAGCGTCGACCGCCGTCACCGCCACCCGTGCGCCCGGCCGCAACAGCGGGCGCAGCAGGCCGAGCAGCCGAGTGCCGGGAAGGGCGGCGAAGGCGTTCGAGACGGCCGCGCCACGCAGCAGTGCGGGCACGCTCTCGCTGAGGGCCGCGGGTGCGGCGACCAGGACGACGCCGCCGCGACCGGCGGCCGCGCCGGCCGGCCGGACCAGGCTGCCGTCGGCGGTCAGGTCGAGCACCACGGCACCGCTGCGGATGCCACAGACCGCCAGCAGGGTGGTCCGGACGGCGGGTGACAGCCCGTGCGGGGGCCGCCGGATCGGGATCGGCGAACTCGGGCCCTCGGCCACCATGGGGCGGGCCGCGGCCGGTGCGACCGGCGGCCGCCCTCCGAGCGGGACGCGCTGCGCCGGAGCGGAGGGGGGCATACCGATCCAATTCCGGCCAGCCAGCCGTACGCAGGGACAGATGGGCGCAACCCCAGCCTAGACGCGGCCCGACGTCGTGTCAGGCATTCGCCGCCAGCCCGGACCGCCCTCGCTGGCGGGTCGACCCGGAACTGTCCGACCCGGTGCCTACGGTGGACGCATGCCTGCCAGCGCTGCCGCCGCGACGGTGGTCGACCCGCTCGAGGTCGAGTTCGTGGACCAGTCGCCGGCCGAGCCCGCGATGCCGTCGCTGTCGCCGTCCCGCGCGGCGGACTTCAAGTCGTGTCCGCTGCGCTACCGGTTCCGGGTGGTCGACCGGCTCCCCGAGCCCCCCAGCGCCGCCGCCGTCCGGGGCACCGTGGTGCACGCCGTGCTGGAGCGGTTGTTCGACCTGGCCGCCGCGGAGCGCACGCTGGACGCGGCCCACGAGATCCTGCCGACCGCCTGGGCGGCCGTGCTCGCCGAGGAGCCGGAGCTGGGTGCGCTCTTCGATGGCGCCGAGCCGGCGGCCGAGGCCGGCTGGCTCGCGAGCGCGCGCGACCTGCTGGCGAGCTACTTCGCGCTCGAAGACCCGACCCGGCTCGAGCCGGCTGCCCGCGAGCAGCGGGTGGAGGTCGTCCTCGAAGGGCGGTTGCAGCTGCGGGGCATCGTCGACCGGCTCGACGTGTCTGCCAGCGGAGCCCTGCGCGTCGTCGACTACAAGACGGGCAGCTCGCCGGGCGAGTTGTGGGAGGCCAAGGCCCTCTTCCAGCTCAAGTTCTACGCCTTGGTGCTCTGGCGCAGCCGGGGTGACGTGCCGACGGTGCTGCAGCTGCTCTACCTCGCCGACCGCAGGAGGCTCACCTACGCGCCGTCCGAGGTCGAGCTGCTCGCCGTCGAGCGTCAACTGCTGGCGCTCGGCGACGCGGTCGAGCGGGCCCGGACCACCGGCGACTTCCGAGCCAGCCGCGGGCCGCTGTGCCAGTGGTGCGACCACCAGTCGCGCTGTCCCGAGTTCGGTGGCACCCCGCCGCCGTACCCGTTGCTGCCGATGGTCTGAGCACCGCGCCGTGCCTACAGTGGGTCAGCGCGCCGTGACCCGAGGAGTCTCCATGCACCAGCCGGCCCGGACCTTCCTGCCCCCGCAGTTCGACGATCCCGCGGCCGAACGCCAGCACCGCAAGATCCGGCTCGCGGCCGGGTTCCGGCTCTTCTCCAAAGCGGGTTTCGACGAGGGCGTCGCCGGCCACATCACGGCCCGCGACCCCGAGTTCCCCGACACCTTCTGGGTCAACCCGTTCGGTCTGCACTTCTCGCTGGTCCGAGCCAGCGACCTGATCAGGGTCGACCATCACGGCAACGTGGTGGAAGGCGACCGGCCCGTCAACGGGGCGGCCTTCGCCATCCACTCACAGGTCCACCAGGCCCGCCCCGACGCCGTCGCGGCGGCGCACAGCCACTCCGTACACGGCAAGGCGTTCTCGGCACTGGGCATCCCGCTCCGTCCGATCACGCAGGACGTCTGTGCCTTCTACGGCGACCACGCGCTTTTCGACGACTTCACCGGCGTCGTGCTCGACACCGAGGAGGGCAAGCGCATCGCGCACGCCCTGGGTGAGCACAAGGCGGTGATCCTGCGCAACCACGGGCTGCTCACGGTCGGCCACACGGTGGACTCCGCCGTCTGGTGGTTCATGACGATGGAGCGCTCCTGCCAGGCACAGTTGCTGGCCATGGCCGCGGGGACGCTGGTCGAGATCACGCCGGAGAACGCCGAGGTCACGCACGGCCAGGTCGGCGGCGAGTACGCCGGCTGGTTCCAGTTCCAGCCGATGTTCGACCGGATCGTGCACGAGCAGCCCGACCTACAGGACTGACGGTCACCAAGCGGGTCACCGGCCCCGGCCACGTCCCGTGCGGCTGGTCCGGCGCGGCGAGCGCCCGGTGCTGGCCGTCCCGTCGCTAGCGACGGAGCCAGGCGCGCAGTCCGGCCAGGGAGACGTCGGCCAGCGAGCCGACCGCACGCCAGCCAGGTTCCGGCTCCCCGGCCCCGATCACGCTGGGGCAGTAGACGACCCGGGCTCCCGCGGCGACCCCGGCCCGGGCGCCGGTGGGCGTGTCCTCCAGCACCACGCATCGGCGCGGGTCGACGCCCAGCAGCGCCGCCGCGCGCAGGTACGGCTGGGGATCGGGCTTGCCACGGTCGACCTCGTCCCCGGCGACCGACGTCGCGAACGGGTGCCCCGGCAGACCGGCCAGCACCGCCTCGACGAGCACCCGGTACGAGGAGGACACCAGCGCCTGCGGAATGCCCGCCGCCGCAACCTCCCGCAACAACGGCGCCACCCCCGGCAGCAACGGCAGGTCGGCACGGAAGAGCTCGACCATGCGTGTGAGCAGCCGGTCGGTCACGGCCGGGACGCTCGTGCCGGCCGCGCCCGCGCCCCCGAAATCGATCATCATCTGGACGGACACGTCCATCCGCGTCCCGACCATCGCCGCCTTCATCGCGGGCGTGAAACGCACCCCCCAGGAGGCGAACAGCTCGCGCTCGGCAACGGTCCAGACCGGCTCGGAGTCGACCAGCAGACCGTCCATGTCCCACAGCACTGCGGCCGGCAGCGCGATGCCCGGTCGCTGCAACCGGGTCAACAGGCCGCGCAGGGTCGAGGGCCCCTCACCCCACCGCCACGCCTGGGTGCTCACCGGCCGGGCCGTGCCAGCAGCCCGCGGCCGGCGCTACTCGTCATCGGTGCGGTAACCGAGGTTCGGGCCGAGCCACGACTCCGCCGCGGCCATCGTCCAGCCCTTGCGCCGCGCGTAGTCCTCGACCTGGTCGCGCCCGAGCCGGCCGACCACGAAGTAGCGCGACTCCGGATGCGAGAAGTACCAGCCGCTGACCGACGCGCCCGGCCACATCGCCATGCTCTCGGTCAGCTCGATGCCGACGTTCGCCTTCACGTCGAGCAGCTCCCAGAGGGTCTGCTTCTCGGTGTGCTCGGGGCAGGCCGGGTACCCCGGCGCCGGCCGGATCCCGACGTACCGCTCGGCGACCAGGGCGTCTCGACCGAGCTCCTCGTCGGGCTGGTAGGCCCACAGCTCGGTGCGCACGCGCTCGTGCAGTCGCTCGGCGAAGGCCTCGGCCAACCGGTCGGCGAGCGACTCCAGCAGGATCGCGCTGTAGTCGTCCAGGGCCGCTTTGAAGTCGGCCACCCGCGCCGCCGACCCGAGACCCGCGGTGACGGCGAACGCGCCGAGGTAGTCGCGCAGGCCGGTCTCCTTCGGCGCGACGAAGTCGGCCAGCGACCGGTGCGGGACCCCGGCGCGGTGCTCGGACTGCTGCCTCAGCTGGTGCACGGTGGCGAGGAGGTCGGCGCGGCGCTCGTCGACGTACACCTCGATGTCGTCGCCGGTCGAGTTGGCCGGGAACAAGCCGACGACGCCGGCCGCCGTGAGCCAGCGCTCCTCGACGATCGTGTCGAGCATCTGCTGGGCGTCGGCGAACAGCTTGCGCGCGGCCTCGCCCGATGCCGGGTTGTGGAGGATGTCGGGGTAGCGCCCCTTCATCTCCCAGGCGTTGAAGAACGGCTGCCAGTCGATGTAGTCGCGGAGCTCGGCCAGGGGGTAGTCGCGGAAGGTCCGTACCAGCTGCAACGGCGTGTGCGGCGCCTGGTAGTCGTCGGTGTGGACGTCGCGGACCTGCTGCGCGATCAGCCGCGGGCGCGGCGGCCGGTAGCCGCTCCAGTCGATCGGCGTCCGGTTCTCCCGCGCGGCGGCCAGGGGCAGGATCGCCGCGGCGTCGGTGCGGGCCGCGTACCGCGCGCGCAGCGCGTCGTAGTCGGTCTGCAGGTCGGCGAGCAACGCCGGCCGCTGCTCGTCGGACAGCAGCGCCGCGACCACCGGCACCGAACGGGACGCGTCCTTCACCCAGATGACCGGGCCGTGGTACCTGCGGTCGACCTTCACCGCGGTGTGCGCCCGGGACGTGGTCGCACCCCCGATGAGCAGCGGGATGTCCAGACCCTGCCGCTCCATCTCGGCGGCGAAGCCGACCATCTCCTCCAGCGAGGGCGTGATCAGACCGGACAGGCCGATGACGTCCGCGTGGTGCTCCTTCGCGGCGGCCAGGATCTTCTGCGCCGGCACCATCACGCCCAGATCGATGACGTCGTAGTTGTTGCACTGCAGGACCACGCCGACGATGTTCTTGCCGATGTCGTGGACGTCGCCCTTCACGGTGGCCATGACGACCGTGCCGTTGCTGCGGCCGGCGTCCTCGGGGGCCTTGCCGGCCTCGATGTACGGGATCAGGTAGGCGACCGCCTTCTTCATGACGCGGGCCGACTTGACCACCTGCGGCAGGAACATCTTGCCGGCGCCGAACAGGTCGCCGACGACGTTCA
>CAXTNT010000030.1:0-6888 GCA_964245825.1 uncultured bacterium
CGGGCGGTCGTGGTGCCACCGCCGCCGCCCTCCCCGGTGACCGCGACGACACTGTTCTGGTAGTCGGTCTCATAGAACTCGGTCCCGGCCGGGCCGCCGTGCTCGTCGATCAGGTCCCCGGACGGATCCCGGGTGTAATACACCGTCCCCGTGTGGTAGACACCGCCACCGGAGTCGACGGTCCGCGACAACACCCCCAGCGGACTGTTGAGGTAGCTGAAGTTGGTCGGGGCGCTGCCACCGGTCGTGCTCGCAGCGGTGCGGATCGTGTTGCCGGTGTCGGCGCAGGTGTAGTTCGCGGTCGGCACCGGAGCGGGGTTCGGGTGGGTCAGCGCGGTCACCTGGTCGGCCGCGTTGTAGGCCTCCACGAACCCCCCCGACCCGTTGTTCAGCTGGTTGCCCTGAGCGTCCGAGGTCCAGCCGGTCGCGGTCCCGGTGCATGTCGTGGTTCCAGCGGTGAACGTGAGATAGGAGTCGGTCAGCTCGTCGTCGGCGTTGAACGTCTGACACTGGGAGCTGCTGGCTCCGCCGCTGACCTGCCCGGTGAGCCTGTTCCCGTCCTTGTCGTAGGCGTAGGCGTAGTTGGAGCCGTTGAGATTGCTCTCCCCCACCAGCTGCACGTTCCGGTTGTAGGAATAGGTCGTCGTCGCCGGCGTACCGCCGCTGCCCGCCGCCGGGATGACGTTGCTCGTCGAACTCTGCAGCACATCGGTGTTGGCGCTGCCCGCCAAATAGCTGTAGGTCAGGTTGACCAGCCCACCGACGCCGGCGGCCGGCGCCCCGTTCACCGAACTCGCGGTGACCGCCGAGACCCGCCCGGCCGGGGTGTAACTGTAACTCACAGCGACGTTGTTGGGATAGGTGATCTTCGAGCGGCGGCCGTCGGTGTCGGGGGTGATGGTGATCGTCCCGGTCGAGTCGGTGATGGCCGTGAGTTGCTGCGCGGCGTTGAAAACGTAGCCGACGGTCTGCTGCGTCCCCCCGACCGCGGTCGGGTCCTCGGCGGTCAGGTTGCCCGAGTCATCGAACACCTGACTGACGCTACTGCTGTCGCCGTCGGTCTGGGAGATCGGCCGGTTGCGGGCGTCATACCCGAAACTCGTCGTGCCGGTCACGTCCACCCGCTGCATCAGGTTCCCCTCCGCGTCGTAGGCGTAGGTCAGACAGTTCCCGCTGGCCGGCTTGCACGCCTGCGCGGTGTCGCCGTACTGGACCTTGGTGACCCGGTCCATCTTGTCGCGGGTGTAGGTCGTCACGTTCCCGTTTCCGTCAGTGCTGGTCAGCACCCGACTGTCCCCGTCATAGGTGTAACTCGTGCACAGCGCCCGAGGCAGACCGCAACTGCCGTCCGCCTGCAGCGGCGGGCTGGTGGGAAGTGACTGTGCCAGCAGGTCGCCGCTGGTGGTGTAGGAGTAGTAGGTGATCCCGCCGTTGGGTCGGGTGACCGACGCGACGGTGCCCGACGGGTGCGCGCTGTCCTGGCCGCTGTTGTAGGAGACGTCGGTGTGCGGCCCCGAGGTTCCGGCGCACGCGCCAGTGCCGTCGGCGGCCTGCCCGGCGTAGATGTGCTGCAGGTTGCCGCTGGTGTCGTACTGCATCGACGTGCAGTTCCCGCTGGGATCGCTCTCGCTCGTCGGCAGGTAGGCGCCGCTACCACCGGTGTTGGCGTAGGCGAGGTGTGAGGTTGCCGCCGTCGTTCCCGTCGCCGCGGGCTCGGTCAGGGACGTCAGATTGTTGTTCAGGTCGTGCGCGCTGGTGAAGACCGCCGTCGTGGGGCTGCTGGCGTCGGTCGTGGACGCCGTGTCGCTGTTGGCGGTGTAGCTGCTGCTGCGTTCGCGGCCTAGGCCGTCGATGGTGTGCAGAACTCGGTCGCTGGCGTCGGAGCAGTAGCGGGTGGCCCCACCTTGTGGGTCGGTGGTGTCGGTGTAGGTCAGTGACTGGGTGACGTTGGGGTCGAGCGTGCCGGTGCTCTGGACCTTGCAGCTCGGGTCGACCGTGGCGTCGTAGGCGATGTCGAACTCGCCCTCGGTGTTCGCGTGATCGTCGTGGTCGAACCGGATCTCCGAGACCTGATTGCTGCCGCTGGCATAGGCGATGTGCGTGGTCGGGGTGTCACCGCTGCCGTTGGTGGGGTCCAGGATGGTGGTCAGTCTGGGCGCGGCGCTGGCGTAGCCGTAGTCGGTCTGGTTGCCGTCCGCGTCGGTATACAAAGTCAGCTCGGTGCCGGTGTAGCCGTACTGCCAGTTCCGGTTCGGACTCAGGTTGTTGTCAGCGATCTTGGAGATGTACCCGGCGCTGTTGTAGGTGACCGAGTAGGTTCGGCCCTCGGTGTCGGTGACCGACTTCAGCTGGCGTGATCCGTTGTACTGGAACGTGATCTGCTGTCCGTTGCGGTTCTGGTCGTAGCTCTCCAGGTACGAGCAGCTTCCGGTGCAGCCGGCGAGGGTGAAGTCGTAGACCTCGTGGGTCTTGTTGATCGTGACCGTGTAGTCGGAGCCATTGGCGGCCAGCGTCGCGTTGACGCCGGCGGATGCCTTCCAGGTGGTCCCGCTCTTGATGAACGTGTAATACGTGCCGGAGGGCGCCAGATAGTCGAACGATCCGTCGGGATACGGGTCGAGGCGCACATCCGGGCCGCCGGTCAGGCGCCACCGCGCCCCGAACTGGCCGGTGGCCGTGACCGCCGAGTTGTACGCCCGACCAAGGGACAGCGGAAGCCCCACCCCGGCGATGTTGATGTCGTTGCCGGTCACCAGCAGGTTGCCGTCAGCGTTGTTGACGCTGACCTGGGTGCGGTCGTTCTGCCGGTACGTTGTCTGCGAGAAGTACGGCTGGTCGCCGCCGTTGGCCGTATACGTCACGATGAGCTCCGGCCACTTCGAGGCCGACGTGTTCGTCCCGGACGCGAACGAGGCCAGCGCGTTGCTGGTGGTGTTCTCACCCTCCTGCTGCAGCAGCAGGCCGTCGTTGGCGGTGCCCCCAATCCACGACTGCACCGCGCCGGTCGGATACCAGTCGTAGCGGCCGGTCGCAGACCCGACGGCCGCGCTGCTCTCCACGGCCGTGTTGAACGTGCCGCCAGCGGTTGGGCTCCAGTTGTTCGTGCCATCTCGCGACGTCCAGGTCACCCCGGTGGTCGTCCACGACTGGGTCAGAGTGTGCAGGTCAATCGTGCTTGATGCTGGCTGCGCCCCGGTCCGGTACAAGCTGAGGTCGGCGTTCAGGACCATCGCGTCCGTCGGGATCGAGGACAAGCTGAACTGCAGCAGCCCCCGGCGCTGGCCGTCGGTCGCGGACCCGACGATCATGTCGCTGCCCGCCGGGCACTGGTTCACGGTCGTGTGCGAGCCGCCGGCGATCGTGCAGTCGTTCTCCGGACTGGCCTGATGAGTATTCTGAATCGTCACCACCGACGGGTCGACCGTCACCGGGAACGAACGTCCCGGCGCGGACAGCCAGCTCGGGTCGATACCGAGGGTCACCTGCAATTGCCCCGCCACTACCGCTGTCGAGAGCGTCATGGGCGTGGTGGCCCCGGCGGCATCGACAACGGTCGGACGACTCAGCGCAAAGCCCGCACCCCCGGCGGTACTCGCGAACTCCAGACCGCCGGACAACGCGGACGGCGTCAGCCCGGAACTCGCCGCCACGACATATACGAAGCTGGCGGGCGCCGCCGCCGAGGCGAGGACCGCCGACTCCTTGACGAAGAAGTTGCCCGCCGTGTAGGAGACCGACGTCGACGGCAGCGCAGCGGGATAGGTCACCGTCTGACCTACAGCGCTCCCTGCGGCTGCCGCCCCCTTCAACTGCAGGGACACCCACCGTGAGCCCTGGGTGACGGTGACCGGCGACGACAGATTCGTCGGCAGGCTGACCGCATACGGGCCGGCCGTGTTGGTCCAACCACCAGACCCGGTCGTCAGGGTGTCGTTGATCGGCGCCCAGCCCCCGGCTACCGCATAGTTGATCGGCTCCGGGAACGTCGCCGTCTGCAGCCGGCCATCACCCAGGTCGTAGGTATCCGACGACGCGGTCCGGTCCGCCACCACCTCCGTCGCACCCGTCGCGACCGCACCGGCCCGGGCCCGCACCCGCCCCTGCGTAGCCGCCGGCCGAGCCACCAGCCCACGGCTCGCCGCCGGGCGCCCTGGGTGCGAGATCCGCGCGTTCGCCGACGCGTGCGGCGCCTGCACCGCAGTCAGCCCGAAACCAGCGATCACGACCAGAGCGGTCATCCCCGCCATCCGGCGCGGCACGCCGCCCCGCCAGTAGCGACCACCCGAACGGCCACGCCCCAAAGGCGTTCCCGTGACGTGGCAACGCTGCCTTCTGATCATCGTCTCCCCCTCGACCGCGAACGCGTATCGCGGACTATGAACCCGTTGCCATCGTTTGGCAACCCCCGGTGCTGACGCCCGTCATCGACCGTCTTGTCGGCGGCACAACGGTCGTCAACAGCGGGCCCCGCCGGGCGGCGGGGCGATCTTCGGCAGGACTTGCCTTCGTACCGTCGCGGCCCCGCGCCCATTCGCCGAATGCGGGTGGGGAGACCGACACGAATGGGATGCCGAGGAACCCCAGCACCTACAGGGCGATCCGGCCCGGTGCCGAGGACGCGGTGGGTGGACAGGCCCAGTCAGCCTGGCAACAGACGTAAGTAGAACTGAGCCGGCGAACACGACGATCCGGAAGACGGCGTTGAGGCCCACCAGCACGCCGGCCTCGAGCCGCGCAGTTGAGGAGGCGTTGGACCTCGTTCGCGACTCGGCGACGGGCTCTAGCGGCGGGACTGCGCCCACCCACCGTAATTGTCGCCGCGGATCTAGCTGTCTTAGGCGATCAGCTGTCGCCCGCGATGCAGCGTACGAGAGGCAACGCCGCGCCCAGAGGCGCAGTGAATACAGCGGTTGACACGCACTAAGGACCGCAGTACGGCGAGCCGCGCTGGCCATGTCTACGGCCGGCGAAGCGCAGGCTACACCGGGAAGTAGGAACGGGGACGGCGATGGCGCAGCAGATCGACGTCGACCAGGTGATGCGGGACAAGCTCCAGGTGTACTCGGCCGTTCAACTTCGAGCACGACGGCGGGGTGAGCCTCTCAGATTCGCGGTGGCCCTGCAGGCTGGCTAGTGCCCCTCGCACCCGCCTCTCTAAATACTCCTGAAGCCCAAGGCTGCTGAAATCGCCGGGGCGCACAGCTGTCACCTGCAGGCTCGCGCTGCTCGACGTCGAGCTAGGCCGTCTTTTGCGGCACCAAGCCCACTCTTATGAGCCGCTAGCGCCCCGGGCCAGTGCTGCGCCCTGCAGCTCGACCAGCGCGTCGTCGCCGCCTCGCCTTCGGCGCTGTGCCGCCGCGCCCACAGCTCGGCGATGTCCTTGGCGCGAGCCGGCTGACCATCGCGGCATACGTCAACGCCTGGCTGTGGACCGTACGGGTCGCCTCGTCCCGTTTCAGCTCGACGACCACAAGCCGGCCGTCCGGATCGATGGCCAACACATCGAGTCGGTCGTGCAGGACGTCACCCGCCGCGGTCTGGCACCGGTCGAACTCACTGGCAACGATCGCCACACCCTGCCCCAGGACCGAGGGGGGCCTGGACGGCTGCAACTGCATCGGCGCTGCGGGTGGCGACGGCAACGACGACCGTCGCGACAAAATTGGTGATCAGCGCGAGGCGCACGATCGTCTTGTCGCGGACGGACGTGTTCATCGTCGTCGCAATCCTTTCTGGAGTTGGGATGGAACAGCCGCTTGCTGGCGGCACGGAACCTCCGTTCAGGACGAACTTCGGGCTGGACATCTCATGGGGGCTAGGGCATCGCTCGAGGCGGCACCGGTCGCCCTCAGATCGCGCCCGTTAGCTGTTGGCTGCCGGCGGGTACGCGGACGAGTCCGGCGCCTTAGGACGCGGTTCTGTGCAAGGCGGTATCAGACCTGTGGGGTGCCAAAAAGCGTCACCCGGCGCTGCCGACGCCTGGGCGGGGTCATGCGGCTCGGTCGTATTCGTTGATCAGCCCGCCCAAGACCTTGCGTCTGCGGATCTACGCGGTCAGGTCCACGACGCGTCCGACGTCGTCGGGGGCAATGCTGCTGGCGGCTCTGGTGGGGCCGGTGGCCGTTGTAATGCTCCTCGAACCCGGCGAGCACCCACCGCAGGTGGCGCTCGTGGGCGATGAGTAGGTGGTCGAGGCATTCCCGGCGGACGGTGCCGACGAACCGTTCGGCGAACGCGTTCGCCCGCGGCGCCCGCACCGGCGTCCGGATGACCCGCATCCCGCCGCCGGTGAACACACCGTCGAACGCGGCCGTGAACTTGGCGTCGCGGTCGCGGATCAGGAACCGGAACGACGCTGACCGGTCCTCGAGGTCACCGAGCAGGTTCCGCGCCTGCTGCGCAACCCAAGGGACGGTCGGATGCCGTGTCATCCCGAGGATGTGTACGCGTCTTGTGCCGACTTCGATCACGAAGAAGACATACAGCCGGCGGAGCAGCACCGTGTCGATGTGGAGAAGTCGCAGGCCAACAGGCCGTGCCTGCGCTCGCAGGAACGTCCGCCAGGTCGCGCTCGCCCGCCGCGGCGCCGGGCTCATTCCGGCGGCGGCCAGGATCCTTCGGACGGTGCCCTCGCCAACTCGCACCCCGAGCCGGGCGAGCTCCCCCTGGATCCGGCGGTGGCCCCATCGGGGGTTCTCCGAGCCAAGCCGGATCACCAGCTGCCGGACGTGCTCGGCGACCGGTGGCCGGCCCGGCGCGTTCGGATAGCGCCAGTGCCCGGCGACCAACCGACGATGTCAACCCAGCAGTGTCTCGGGCCGTACCAGCCGGGCCGGTCGCGTCCGGCGGGGTGGTGTGTGAGTCGGTCACCGCATGATCTTCGGGTTG
>CAXTNT010000031.1:0-3601 GCA_964245825.1 uncultured bacterium
GAGCGCGTCGGCCATGGTCGGCGACTGGATGGGGGTGGGCGTCCGAATGCCCTTGGTGGCCAGGGCCGCGACGACGGCCGGGGCCAGGGCGAATTCGGTGAAGCTCTGGGCGCCGTCGTGTGTGGCCGGCGGGCCCGACGCCACCGGAATGGTCCGAGCTTCCGGCGAGTGGTGGGCCGCCGGCGAGTGGTGGGCCGCCGGGCGCTGGCCGGTAGGGCGCTGGCCGGTGGGGCGCTGGCCGGTGGGGCGCTGGCCGCCCGAAGCGTTGGTGATCGGGGCGGTGTTGGGCTGCTGCGGCTTGCCCGCGGAGCGGGAGCGGCGGCGATTACGCCGGGGTCGTTGGGTTGACGGATTGGTCACAGAGGTAGTCACAGAGTTCCAAGCGCTGGTTGGCCGGGACCGGCGGCAGTCCGACTCAATTCGGACCGGCGATCATAAGGCCACGCGGGAGGCTCGCCCGCAGGAGTGCGGCAAGGAGAGCCGCTGTTGACCATGTTACACGCCGCAACGCTTATCCCGAGCCAATGCCGGTCCCGGCGTCTCAACCTTCATCCCCATCCCGCCGATGATCTCGGAGTCAGCACGCACAGTCGCGTGTCCTCGCCGAGATCATCGGGGCTGGGCGGCCGCGCGCGTCCAAGGCAGACGCAAACGCCCCGCCGACGTGAGTCGGCGGGGCGCTGTGTGCGGTGGGCGAGGCGTCAGATGGCGCGGACGTCCTCGGCCTGCGGGCCCTTCTGGCCCTGGGTGGTGTTGAACTCGACGCGCTGGTTCTCGTCAAGGCTGCGGTAGCCACTGCCGGAGATCGCGGAGAAGTGGACGAAGACGTCCTTGCTTCCGTCGTCGGGAGCGATGAAGCCGAAGCCCTTTTCGCTGTTGAACCATTTGACGGTTCCCTGAGCCATGTTTCTATCTCTTTCGTTCAGGCGGTGCGGGCCGACACACTGTGTGCCAACCCGGGTCGTGCGAAGTGCCTGACTCTCGGTCGAGATGAAAGACGACTAACGCCAGAGCAAAGATCCTGCGCATCGTCGTGCCCGAGGAAGATTGCGAACAACCAGCGAAACAGTAACACGAACGAGCGGCCCTCAGGCCGACACTCCGAATCTGAGTACCACCCCGGCCAGGGGTGACGCCGGACCTGGTTACGGGCACACTCAACACATCGACGCCGGTCCTCGCTGCATGCGTGTGCCGGCTGGGTAACCACCGACCAGGTGTGCCTCGACTAAGCAGGAGTCGTCGTATCGAACGAGACACCCGATCCTTCGCGCTTATTCCGTGACCGCATCGCCGCGTCCCGTCCGGCCTGACCAACGTCCGCTCTTGCTTCACTCGCTCGCTGTCAGCGATGCGATCGTCAGCACTCTGGAGACTCTGTGACCACTGTTGCCCCCCCGACCCAACGCGGCAGCGACTTCGCCGTCCTGTCCCGGCAGATCCGCGCCGCGGGTCTGCTGCACCGGCGTCGCATCAGCTATTCGGTGCGCATCGTCGCGACGCTCGGCGCGTACGCGGCGACCTGGTGGGCGTTCGTCGTGGTCGGCGACTCCTGGTACCAGACGATCGTCGCGGCGGCCATGGGTCTGGCCTTCACGCAGGTCGCGTTCCTCGGCCACGACGGCGGTCACCAGCAGGTCGGCCGGACGCGGCGGGGCAACGACATCCTTGGACTGATCACCGGCGACCTGCTCGTGGGCCTCTGCTACGGCTGGTGGGTCGACGAGCACAGCCAGCACCACACGGCTCCGAACCACGAGGGCAAGGACCCCGACATCGGGGACAGCGTCATCACCTTCACCAAGCGCCAGGCCGGCAACCGTGCCGGCAAGGTCGAGACGTTCATCGCCAAGTACCAGGCCTGGTTGTTCTTCCCGTTGCTGACGCTCGAGGGCCTCAACCTGCACGTGCAGGCCATCACCTGGCTGAAGAACACGCCGATCCGCAAGTACCGGCGCACCGAGCTGACCATGCTCACCGTGCACGTCGTCGTGTTCTTCGGCGCGCTGCTGCTCGTGCTGTCGCCCGTCAAGGCGCTGACCTTCTTGGTGATCCAGCAGGCAGTGTGGGGCGTCTACATGGGCTGCTCGTTCGCGCCGAACCACAAGGGCATGCCGACGATCCCCGAGGGCGAGTCGCTGGACTTCCTGCGCCGCCAGGTCGTGACTACGCGCAACGTCCGCGGCGGCCACTTCACCGACTTCCTGCTCGGCGGCCTGAACTACCAGATCGAGCACCACCTGTTCCCGAACATGCCGCGCGACAACCTGCGTAAGGCCCAGCCGATTGTCCGGGAGTACTGCCGTGAGCTCAACATCTCCTACACCGAGACCTCGCTCATCGGTTCGTACGTGATCGCCTTGCGTCACCTGAATCGCGTCGGCGCGCCGCTGCGCGCGCGCGGCCAGACCGAACTCGCCACGACCTGATCGATCGTCGACACCGCCCGCCGGTTTCCCGGGGGCAACTTGCGCGCGCGGCGCGGCCACGTAGGCCAACCGCGCCACGAGCACATCGGTCAGCGCCGGGCCCCGCCGCAACGGCGAGAGTTGCGGCCCGGCGCACGATGGGGGCATGTTTCGCGACCGCGACGATGCGGGGCAGCAGCTGGCGCGTGCGCTCGCGCACTACGCCCGGCGTCCGGACGTGGTCGTCCTGGGCCTGCCGCGCGGGGGAGTGGTCGTGGCAGCGCGAGTGGCCGAGGAGCTGGACGCGCCAGTGGACGTCGTAGTCGCCCGCAAGATCCCTGCGCCCGGCCACCGCGAGCTGGCGATGGGGGCGCTGGCCGTGTGGGACGGGCGCGACGCCGTCGTCCGCAACGAGCACGTCATCGAGTCCGCGCGGGTCTCGCCCGACACTTTCGAGGCCGACCGGCTACTCGAGCTGGAGGTCGCGCACCGGCGCGCAGCCGACTGGAGCCCGGTGCCGCCCGACCTCGCCGGCCGCACCGCGATCGTCGTCGACGACGGCCTGGCCACCGGCGCTACGATGCGGGCCGCGCTGGAGGTGCTGCGACTTGCCGGGGCCGCCCACCTCGTCGCCGCCGTGCCGGTCGGGGTCAAGGCGGAGCTGGCCGATCTGCGACAGCGGACCGACGACGTCGTGTGCGTGCTGGCCCCCGAGCCGTTCCTGTCGGTCGGCAGCCATTACGCCGACTTCGGCGAGGTCGTCGACGCCACCGTGCGCCGTGAACTAGACCTTGCCCGCCGGGCGTGAATGTCATGGGCGGGCTGCCGCGCCGCGCAGGCGTCGGTGGTGCTGGCTCCTACGTCGTGCCCAGCTGCGGCACGTACCGTAGGGGCATGGCGCACCCGGACACGCAGAGCCGTCGGGTGGCGCCGCCCGCCGACGAGCCGGAAGGTCGCCTGCGCGGCTTTCGCTCCCGTGTCCGCGCTCTGCCCGGCGGGTGGGTCGCGTGGCGGGTGGGCGTCACCGTGCTCGGGGTCGCGGTCTTCGTCGGCGGGATCGTCCTGCTGCCCCTGCCAGGCCCCGGCTGGCTGATCATCTTCGCCGGGCTCGGGCTGCTGGCCACTGAATACGAGTGGGCCAGCCGGCTGCTGACCTACGCCCGCGACACCCTGCGCCGCTGGACCGCTTGGCT
>CAXTNT010000031.1:3611-5993 GCA_964245825.1 uncultured bacterium
AGCCGCTCTGGGTACGGGGCGTGGTCACGCTCGGCACCGTCGTGATCGTGGTGGCGGCGCTCTGGCTGGCCTGGTTGTTGCTGTACTGAGCCCGATCTTGTGCCGTGTAGCATTTGCGACGCTGTGCGGCCGGCCTCCGACCCCGGCATCCCGGGCGATTAGCTCAGCGGGAGAGCACTGCCTTCACACGGCAGGGGTCACTGGTTCGATCCCAGTATCGCCCACCACTTGGGGCCCCGGATTTGCTGGGGTGGCTTGTCAAGATCGCGAACAGTGGCCCGGGTACCCCCCGGGTACACAAGCGGCCGGGCTGAACCGAGTCGATCCGCTCCTGCTGGCCGGCTTCAACGAGCTCAGATCGCCGAATCTCGAGCGCCCCTTGGCCCCACCGCCGCGCGCCTGGAATGCCGGTTCGAGCGCGTTCACGTGGGGCCAAGCGTCGCTCTCGGCTGGAAGTGCGCAGTACGGATCGGCGGGTACCGAGCGACGGAATCAGGATCACCAGTGACCTTGCCCGGGGATTTGGTATTGGCCGCGACGAACGCAACCGCATCGAGCCGGTCGGCTACGGCGTCGAGGTCGTCGTCGAAGAGGTCCGCGTAGCGGTCGAGCGTCACGGCGGCGCACGCGTGTCTGATATGCGGGTTATCCGGTCGGTGGTCGGCCAGTCCTTGGTGACTGGTTGATCGGCCTGCGAGGAGGCCCCGTTCCATGAGTTCGTGCCGTGTTCGACCCGCCGCTGGGATGGGTCCGAGCTGACCGAGATTTCGCTGGGTGAACCGCTGTTGGATGACTATCTGGCCTTCGTCGGAGAGCAAGTCAGCCGGCGAAGGATGACGGTGCTGCGCGGTGGTGGTGCGAGCCGGTCATCGCAAGGATGGCTCGCAACAATTCGGATGATCGACCGAGTGCCTCCAGGCTATGCGAGATCGCTATTGAACATTGCCCATGCGTGCCAGCCCAACAAGTCCGAGCGGTTGCTGGCAAGCGGAGCTATGGGGGCGGCAACGCTCGATTGCTCCGGCCGTCCGCGCAGCAGGGTCGCGATGTTGGCGCCGTTCGCGCGTTGTTCACCGCCGCCGGGCTGTGAGGGCGAGCTCGGCGGCGCCGTAGCTGTTGTCGTTCGCGTTCAACGTCACGCCGGGTGCGACGAGCTCGTCGATGCGGTCGAGGATCTCGATGCTCAACACGACGTCGGCAGCTGGCAGCTGGGATTCGAGCTGCTCCATGGTGCGCGGGCCGACGATCGCTGAGGTGACGCCCGGGTGGTTGATCGCCCACGCGAGTGCGAGGTCGATCATCGTCAATCCGGACTGCTCGGCGAGCAGCGCGAGTTGTTCGACGACGTCGAGCTTGCGCTGGTTGGCCGGCGAGCTCATGTCGAATCTGGCGTTCGGTCGCGCGGCTGAGATCGGTGTGCCGGGGGCGTTCTTGCGCCACCGGCCGGTGAGCCAACCTCCGGAGAGCGGGCTGTAGACGAGGGTTCCCATGCCGTAGCGCTGCGTCGTCGGGAGGACGTCCTCCTCGATCCCACGAACCAGGATCGAGCACGGCGGCTGCTCGGTGACGAACCGCTCGAGACTTCGCTCCTTCGATGCCCACTGAGCTTCGACGATCTGGCTGGCCGAGTACGAGGACGACCCGAGGTAGCAGACGTTGCCCTGGTGCACGAGGTCGGTCAGCGCTCCCAGGGTCTCCTCGACGTCGGTCGTCGCGCTGGGACGGTGCACCTGATACAGGTCGAGGTAATCCGTCCGCAGACGACGCAGCGAGTTCTCGACCTCGTGGATGATCCACTTCCGGGAGCCGCCGCTGTGGTTCGGGTGGTCGTCCATCGGCATGAAGAACGTGGGTTCAGCGGGTGACGTCGTTGACGGCGGCAACGCCGTTCAGGGTGCGGGGATAGCCGATGAACGGCAGCACCACGCTCAGGACCGCGAGCAGGTTCTCGCGGGTGTTGCCGACCTGGAGGTTGCCGTTGACGGCGCGACCGCAGTGACGCCGCCGTCGGCCAGCGCGGCGTCGGCCATGATGCGGAGCTCGGAGAGCCCGCCGGCGGCGAGGATCGCGGCGAGCTGCAGCATCACCCGCGGTGTGCAAGTCGAGCGTCTCGTCCAGTCGTGTGGCGTCGGTGAGAACCTCTTGGCTACACCCCCGCCGCGCGGTGCGCGGCCGAGTACTGCTCGTCGGTGACCGGCTCGAGCCAGGTGGTCGCCTCGCCGGCGCCCGCGGCGTCGAGGACGGCGTAGTGGCACATCATGTTCTCGGCCGTCCCGTGGAAGTGCTCCTCGCCCGCCGGCGTCCACACGCTCTCCCCGGCGCGTAGCACGACGGTCGTGCCGTCGCGGGTGCCGACCAGGCCGACCCCGTCGGTGCACACCA
>CAXTNT010000032.1:0-4757 GCA_964245825.1 uncultured bacterium
TGGGCGGTTTCAACCAGTCAGTGCAACAGCAGTTCGTTCATCTTCTCGGTGGGGTTGGCCCAGTCAAGGGTTTGGCGGGGTCGGCCGTTGAGGCTGTCGGCGATGGCGTCGAGGTCGGCTGGGGTGTGCACCGACAGGTCGGTGCCTTTGGGGAGGTACTGACGTAGCAGCCCGTTGGTGTTCTCGTTGCTGCCTCGCTGCCAGGGGCTGTGCGGGTCGCAGAAGAACACCTGCACGTCGGTGGCGACGCTGAAGTGGGCGTGCCGGGCCATCTCCCGGCCCTGGTCCCACGTCAACGTCCGCCGCAACGCCGCGGGCAGGGTGAGGATCTTGGCGGTCATCGCCGCGCAGACCGCGTCGGCGGACTTGTCCCGGCCCAGGTGCAGCAGCATCACGAACCGGGTCGAGCGTTCCACCAGGGTCCCGACAGCTGAGGCGTTGCCGCGGCCCAGGATCAGGTCGCCTTCCCAATGCCCGGGCACCGCCCGATCGGCGACCTCGGCCGGGCGTTCACTGATCGACACCATCCCCGGGATCGGGCCGTAACCGCCGGCGCTCTGCCCCCGCGGCATCCGGCGGGCCCGGCCGGAGCGCAGACACCGGGTCAGTTCCCGGCGCAGCTCCCCGCGGCCCTGCACGAACAACGCTTTGTAGATCGTCTCGTGACTGACCGTCATCGACTCATCGTCACCGAAACGGCGGCGGAGGTCTCCGGCGATCTCCTGCGGCGACCACCACTTCGCCAACCCGGCCTCGACCTGCTCGACCAACGCCGCGCTGAGCTGGAACTTCGTCGGCTTGGGCCGCCGCGCCGACCGCGCCGCCAGCCGGTGCGCCGCGACCGCCTCATAACCGTCCCGCCCGGCAAGGCCGCCGACCTCCCGCGACACGCTGCTGCGGTGCCGCCCGATCTGTTCACCGATCGCCGCGAACGACAACCCCTCACGCAGCCCCAGCTGCACCTGCACCCGCTGCTCCAGCGTCAACCCCCGACCGGGCTGCTCCCGCAACGCCTCCCGCCGCAACACCCCACCGGCCGGGCCCAGCACCAACTGCACCGTGCTGCGACCACGATCGACCGCCGCACCGATCTCACGCTGCGACGCACCCGCCGCCGCCATCCGCATGATCGTGCGCCGATCCTCCGGCGTCACCCACCGCGCCGCCCGCTGTCCCCTCGCCACACCAGCCTCCTCAAGTCACCGCAACAAGACCCCATCACAGGGCGCTGTTGCGCTGACCCATTGAGACCGCCCTGACCACTCACGGGGAAAGGTGACCACTCGCCGGTCAGGCGGGCGGGGCCGCTCGCGCGGAAGCCGCCACCGCTTCGGCGTGACGCGTCAGACCACGCCGTCGGCGACGGCCTGGGCCGCGACCGCGGCGGCGACCGCCGGTGCGACCCGGGGGTCGAACGGCGTGGGCACGATGAGGTCGGGGGCGAGTTCATCGACGACGACCTCCCCGATCGCCGCGGCCGCCGCGAGCTTCATGCCCTCCGTGATCGCCCGCGCGCCCACGTCGAACGCCCCGGCGAACACACCGGGGAAGGCGAGCACGTTGTTGATCTGGTTGGGGAAGTCGCTGCGCCCGGTGGCCACGACCGAGGCATGACGGTGGGCGACGTCGACCGCGACCTCCGGGTTCGGGTTCGCCAACGCGAACACGATCGCCTTGGGCGCCATCGTCGCCACCACCTCCTCGGGCACGCGACCGGCGGACACGCCGAGGAAGACGTCGGCACCGCGCATCGCGTCGTCGAGCGACCCGGTGAGCCCCAGCCGGTTGGTGGTCGCGGCGAGCTCGGTCTTCGGGCCGTTGAGGTTGTCGCGGCCGGCGTGCACGACACCCTTCGAGTCGCACACCGCGATGTCACCGATGCCCGCGGCGAGCAGGATCTTCGTGCAGGCCACCCCGGCCGCGCCGGCGCCGCTGACGACGACCCGGAGGTCGCCGAGCGTGCGACCGGTCAGCAGGGCGGCGTTGCGCAGGGCGGCGAGGACCACGATCGCGGTGCCGTGCTGGTCGTCGTGGAAGACCGGGATCGGCAACGTCGCCCGCAACCGGTCCTCGATCTCGAAGCAGCGCGGCGCCGAGATGTCCTCGAGGTTGATGCCACCGAACGACGGCGCGATGGCCGTGACCGCTGCGACGATCTCGTCCGGGTCGGTGGTCGACAGCACGATCGGCACGGCGTTGAGGCCCGCGAACTCCGCGAACAGGGCGCACTTGCCCTCCATGACCGGCAGGGACGCCGTCGGCCCGATGTTCCCGAGGCCGAGCACGGCGGTGCCGTCGCTGACGACCGCGACCAGCCGCGACGTCCACGTGTAGTCGCGGGCCCGGGTGACGTCCTCGGCGATCGCCGTGCAGACCTCGGCGACGCCGGGCGTGTACGCGATCGACAGGGCCCGGCGGTCGGTCAGCGGCATGGTGGACGACACCCGCAGCTTCCCGCCCTCGTGGGCCCGGAACACCTCGTGCTCAGGATCGAACAGCGGCCGGTCGACGCTGACCATGACGTCCTCTCGTGCTCAGACGGTCCGGACACGCGGCGTGCGTGCCCGGCGGGGGACGCTCCCGAGGGGTGTGGTCGCGTCGACTGAGGGCACTGCCCTCGCGGCTTGCCGCTCAGTCTGCCCCGCACCGCAAGGCCGCGGGATGCCTCGTGAGCGGAGCCACGCGGGCACGCGTCACAGGTCGGGAGCGGCCGCCACCCGCCGGATCGACCGGCCGCGCCGGACCAGCAGCACCCGACCCAGCACCTCGCCCGGGCCGTGGGTGCGGCTGTCGCCACCGGCCGCGTCGTTGTCGCTGGCCAGGACGCCGCGACCGTCGGACGCCCACGACCGCAGCCGCTTGACCACCAGGACGCCAGGCAGGTCGGCGAACCGCGCCAGCACCACGTCACCCGGACGCGGCCGGCCACCGCGCCGCACGAGCACCCGGTCGCCCGCCCGCAGGGTCGGGACCATGGACGGCCCGGTGACGGTCACCAGCTGCAGCGGGACCAGCGCGGTGTCGTCGTCGCCCCGAGCGGGCCAGGCTCCCACGGGCCCCAGAGTAGGGTCGGGAACGGCTTCGAACTCCGGTTCGAGGCCCCCACGACCCGGGCGATCCGCCAGCCGGACCACTGTCCGTGGAGACCGCCCCAACACAGGAGGCAACCGTGCGACTGTTCCACCGTCCCACCACCGCATCGGCTCACTGCGACCTTCCCTGCGGTGTGTACGACCCCGCTCAGGCCCGCATCGAGGCCGAGTCGGTCAAGGCCATCATGGAGAAGTACCAGGGCAACGAGGACCCGGTGTTCCGGACCCGCGCCCTGATCATCAAGGAGCAGCGGGCGGACCTGGTCAAGCACCACCTCTGGGTGCTGTGGACCGACTACTTCAAGCCCCCGCACTTCGAGAAGTACCCCGAGCTGCACCAGCTGTTCAACGAGGCCACCAAGCAGGCCGGCGCCGCCGGCGGCAAGGGCACGGTCGACCCGGCCGACGGCCAGAAGCTGCTCGACCAGATCGCCAAGATCTCCGACATCTTCTGGGAGACCAAGAAGGCCGCGTGAGTTCGTCCCCACGCACCGACCCGGCAGCGGCCGGCTCCGCCGAGGTGGAGCCGGCCCTGTTGGCGTCGGCCGACTCGGTCGGATCGTTGCACACGGGCCCGATCCCGGCGGACGCCGCGATCTGGCTCGTGCGCCACGGCGAGACCGAGTGGAGCCGCACCGGCAAGCACACGGGCCGCACCGACGTCCCGTTGACGCCGAAGGGCGAGGAGCAGGCCGCCGCGCTGGCGCCGCTGTTCGCCGACCTGCAACCGTCGCTGGTGTTGTCGAGCCCGCGAGTCCGCGCCACCCGCACCGCGGAACTCGCCGGGCTGACCGTCGACGGCATCGACGAGGACCTCTCCGAGTGGGACTACGGGGACTACGAGGGCCTCACCACCCCGCAGATCCGTGAGACCGTCCCCGGCTGGACGCTCTGGACCCACTTCGTCCCGAACGGCGACTCCCCCGCGAGCGTCGCGAAGCGCGCCGACCGGGTGCTGGGTCGCGCCATGGACGCGATCGGCCGCGGGCCGGTCGTCCTCGTCGCGCACGGCCACATCTGCCGCGTCATCGGCGCCCGGTGGATCGGCCTCACCGCCCTCGACGGCGGCAAGTTCACCCTGGGCACGGCGGCGCCCTCGCTGCTCGGCAGCGAGCACGGCACGCCGGTCATCACCGGGTGGAACTACCCCAACCCGGCCCGCTGACGGGCCCGCGCCGGTCTCGCGCGGCGGGTGCGTGGCACCGGCAGTTACCCTTCGGCCAGACCCCTCGACGCCCGTTCGGGAGTCGGTCGGCCGGAAGGTGAGTACGTGACAGCATCACTCGGAGCCCCCGCCACGGAGGCTGACGCCGTCGTCGCCCTCGAGGTGCCCGCGGACGTCGCCTACGTCGGCGTCGTGCGCAGCCTCGCGGCGGGCCTCGCCGCCCGTCTGCCCTTCACCATCGACGAGATCGACGACCTCCGGATCGCCGTCGACGAGGCCTTCGCGCTGCTCATGCCGCTCGCCGTGCCCGACTCGACGGTGCGTACCGCCTTCCGCATCGGCGTCGAGGCCATCGAGGTCGCCGTCGACGTCACCGCCGCCGCGGGCGCGGCCCTCGACCAGGGCGGCTTCGGCTGGACCGTGCTCGACGCCCTCGCCCACGTGGTCGACGTACGCGACGGCGACGGCACCGTCGCCCTGACCCTGCACATGGACGCCGA
>CAXTNT010000032.1:4767-5196 GCA_964245825.1 uncultured bacterium
TGAAGTGACCGAATCAAGTCCTGAACGCGGCTGGTCGGGCCGCGGCACGCGCCGCCGCCCGGAACGAGACCGGCGACGAGCGCAAAGCGCGCGCCGCCGCCAAGCGCGAACAGGCCATGGGGCTGTTCACCCGCTTGCACGAGGCCCCCGAGGGCAGTAGTCAGCGCCAGCGGGTCCGCGACGAGCTGGTCGAGTTGCACCTGCCGCTCGTCGAGTACCTCGCGCGGCGGTTCACCGGCCGCAACGAGCCGCTCGGCGACCTCGTCCAGGTCGGCGTCATCGGGCTCATCAAGTCGATCGACCGGTTCGACATCGAACGCGGCCTGGAGTTCTCGACCTACGCGACGCCCACGATCCTCGGCGAGATCAAGCGTCACTTCCGTGACGCCGGCTGGCTGGTCCGCGTCCCGCGTCGCCTGCAGGAGTTGC
>CAXTNT010000033.1:0-5036 GCA_964245825.1 uncultured bacterium
CCTATACGGCCGGTGGGTAGCGCCACCGCCGAAGCGTGACTGGCGCCCTACGCGGACGGGTAGCGCCACCGCCGAAGCGTGGCTGGCGCCCTATACGGCCGGTGGGTAGCGCCACCGCCGAAGCGTGACTGGCGCCCTACGCGGACGGGTAGCGCCACCGCCGAAGCGTGGCTGGCGCCCTATACGGCCGGTGGGTAGCGCCACCGCCGAAGCGTGACTGGCGCCCTACGCGGCCGGCGGGTAGCGCCACCGCCGAAGCGTGGCTGGCGCCCTACGCGGGAGGCGGGTAGTGCCACCGCCGAAGCGTGGCTGGCGCCTTACGCGGGGGGCGGGTAGCGCCGGACCAGGTACGCGGTGAGGGCGTCCAGCACGGCCCGCCGCCCAACGGGGTCGACGAGCGCGTGGTCGGCGACGATCTCCTGCTGGGTGAACCGCCCCGTCCGGCGCAGCCTGGCCATCGCGAACCGGGCGTTGTGCGCCGGCTTGAGCAGCACGTAGTCCCCGCGGGAGTAGACCAGCAGCACCTGCGTACCGCGCGCGAGGCTCTCGTGCAGCACCCGGGTCCGTTCCGCCAGCAGACCTGCTCGGTGGATGGCCCACCACGCCGGCCGCGGCAGGTGCGAGGTCACGGCCTGCCGGATGCGCAGGGCGAGGTCGCGCTCCGCCGGTCCGGCCGGGGGGGTCCGGCCCGGCCGCACGCGCTCCAACTCCGAGCGGGTCTCGCGCAATGCGGGGTTGACCAGCAGCAGGTCCACCACCGGCGACCCGCTCGCCGCGTCCATCGCATTGCGTGCCCCCGAGCACAGCCCGGCAAGCACCACCCCGGCCCCCTCGTCGACGGCGCGGGTGAGCGCTCGCACGTCGGCAACGGCATGCGGCCCGTACGGCAGCTGCGGGCCGGCGCCGGGATGCGCGGGCGAGTCGCCGAGCCCGGACAGGTCCACCCGCACGCTGCGCAGCCCGAGGGTCGCCAGCTCGCGCGCCCAGCCCACCCACGCCCGGGAGGGCCCGACGTGCGGGTCCACCGACGTGTTGAGCAGCACCACCGTGGGCCGCCCGGGCGCACCCGGCGACGGCGGCTCGCCCAGCACCCCCGGCGACGCGGGCTCGGCCAGCAGCTCCGACGGCCGCCCCGGCGACGCGGGCTCGGCCAGCAGCTCCGACGGCCGCCCCGGCGACGCGAGCTCGGCCAGCAGCTCCGACGGCCGCCCCGGCGACGCGGGCTCGGCCAGCAGCTCCGTAGGCCCGGGCGACGCCGGCTCGGTCAGCACCCCGGCCATCCCCTCGTACGTAACGAACGTCTCCCGGACCCGGTCGACGGTGACGCTGCCGAGGCCGCCGTCGGCGAGCTCGGTCGCGCCGGCGGGAGCCCGCGCGGCCAGCCAGTCGGCGAGCTCGGTCAGGGTACGGGTGGGCACCACCGCCGCGAGCGTGTCGGCGCCGAACAGCTCGGGCTGGCCGGGTCGGTGCAGCACG
This sequence comes from uncultured bacterium, assembly GCA_964245825.1. Classification (GTDB taxonomy): domain Bacteria; phylum Actinomycetota; class Actinomycetes; order Mycobacteriales; family CAJCIY01; genus CAJCIY01. The sequence continues at coordinate 1,477 of CAXTNT010000033.1, forward strand.
GTGGCGCCGTCCAGGGCGGCCGGTGCCTGGGCGCCCTCGCGGAGCACGGCGAGCACCGGGCGGCCCGGGTCGCCGGCCGCGAGCGTCAGCGCCGAGAGGTCGGCGAGGGTCTCGTCGGTGAGCACCGTGCCGTCGGCGCTGATCTGGCCCTGCGGCAGGCGGCTGCCCTGGATCCGGGCGATCGCCCGGAGCCGGCGTACGTACTCCGACCCGGCGACGACGGGGTCCCACAACGCCAGCGCGGCGGCATCGACCTCGCCGGCGACCGCGGCGGCGAGCGTCCCGCCGATCCGCAGGCCGAGCAGCGCGACGTCCGCGGCCCCGCGCGCTCGAAGGGCGGCGACCGCGGTGATGACGCTGGCCCGCCACGCCGGCACCCGGCCGGGGTCCAGGTCGTCGCCCCAGGAGTCGCCCACGCCGTCGTAGTCCAGGCGCAGCGCCGCCAGCCCCCGGGCGGCGAGGCTCTCGGCGAGCAGCCGGAAGGACTGGTGGGCCAGCGCGTACTCGTACCCGACGGCGGGGCAGAGCACCACCGCGCCGCGGACCCGCCGGTCTGCGGGCAGGTGCAGCCGCGCGGCCAGCGGCCGCTCGGGCCGGCCCAGCCACAGCGGTGTCGAGGCGCCCACCGTGGTCTCGGGGGCGGCGGCGGGGAGCCCCGTGAGCTGCACTGCGCGCTCCCTCCGGGCCCGGATGCGGTCGTCGTGCGCGGCGATCGTACGAAATCGTGAGTGCCGGGCGCGGCCGCCGAGGTGCTCGGAAACGGTGCCGTCGAGCGCCTCGCCGTCCCTATGATGGCGCGATGAGCTCCTTCGGGAGAGGCTTTTGGCGGCTGCGGCTGGCTCGCTGGCCATCGGCCGCCGGCCCGGTGGGTTCGTCCCCTGGCTACGCCCTGGTGGTCCCCGTCCCCGGCGACCTGCCCGTCTTCACCCACCTGGCGCTGGCCAGCTGCGTGCGGCAGAGCGCGCTGGACCGCGTCGAGACCATCGTCGTCCCCGACCGCCGCGACCCGCGGGTGTCGGCGCTGGTCGAGCAGGCCCGGCGCACCTGGCCCGGGCCGCTCCGCGAGCTGCTGATCCGCCGACCGGAGCGGCAGCTGTTGCCGCGGCTGGGGAACGCCGGTCGCAACCACGGCTTCCAGATCGTGACCGCGGTGGCGGCGACCACCGCGAGCCACGTGGTCCTGCACGACGCCGACCTGTTCCTGCTCGACCCCGGCGCACACGACCGGCAGTACGGCGAGGCGGTCGCCCGCGACCTGGACGTACTCGGTGTCAGCCCGGCCTGGGACGAGTGGTTCGAAGCCCGCGGACGCTCGCTGGCCGCGACGTGGGAGATGGTGGCGCGCGTCGACTGGCTGCGCCGGTTCCCGCCGTGGCGGCTGCTGGGGCACGAGACCGACGTCCTGGGCGAGCGGCACGTGCTGGACACCAGCTTCTTCGCGCAGCTGCACACCGACCCCGCGCGCATCGCCGTCCACGACGGCACCGGCGGCCTCGTCCACTTCAACTACCTGATCAGCCAGTACCGGCTCTTCCTGCGCGCCACGACCACGTACGTGGACCACCACGCCGTGCTGCTGGTCATCCGGGTGCTGTCGGACCTGTTCCTGCCGGCGGCCGCGGTCCCCGAGCTGCCCGACGTGGAGACCCTGCGCCGGGCCTTGACCGATGTGCGCGGACGGGTCAGCTACGACGGGGTCACCCCCGCGGAGTACGCCCGCAACCGCGCACTGCTCACCCAGGTGCTCGGCGGGCCCTGGGCGGACGAGGCGCTGCGGGCCGCGGCCGGCGCGACGCTCGCCCCGTTCGACGAGCACTTCGGGTGGCAGGAGCCGCCCCCGGGCGCCGCGGCTGCGCCGGCGGGCGTTTCCACGGGGGCGCCGACGGGCGTTTCGACGGGAGCGCCGGCACGAGTCCCGACGGGCGTTTCGACGGGGGCGTCGACGGAGGAGCCGGCGGCGGTGTCGACGCGAGTTCCGACGGCGGACGTCACGGTGGTCGTCCCGGTCAAGGACCGCGGGCCGCTGCTGCGCGAGACGTTGTCCGCCGTGCTGGCGCAGGTGCCGGCGCCGGCGGCGGTCGTGGTGGTCGACGACGGGTCGGGCGACGACTCGGCCGCGGTGGCCGCAGCATCGGGCGCGACGGTGCTCCGGCACGAGCACTCCCGTGGCGCGGGCGCTGCTCGCAACACCGGGCTGGCGGTCGCCACCACCGGGTGGGTGGCTTTCTGCGACAGCGACGACCTCTGGCTGCCGGGGCACCTCGCCGGGCTGCTGCGAGCGGCCGGCGACCACGTCCTGGTCACCGCGCCGGCCCGTACCACGACCGGTCGCTGGCGGGGCAACGCCCGCGGCCGCGACGTCGCGCTGGACCCGACGTCGCTGCTGGTGCCCGGCGAGGGGCTGTGCGCCAGCGCGACGATGGTGCGGCGGTCGCAGGCGCTGGCCGTCGGCGGCTTCCCCGAGATCGCGCTCGCCGAGGACCTCGGCCTGTGGCTGCGGCTGCTCGACGTCGGCACCGGCGTGGAGACCGCCCACCCCACCGTCCTGTACCGCGAGCATCCCGGTCAGATCTCCGTGGACGCGCCCATGCGCCGCGCGTTCACCGACGTCGTGGAGGCGTTCGCCGGTCGACCGTGGCTGACCCCGGGCCTGCGTACCCGCGCCGAGAGCCGGCTGATCTGGGACGACCTCCGGGCGGCGCAGCGGGCCGGTGACGCGGCGGGCGTCCGGGCCGCATTGCGCTGGTACGCCGGTCATCCCGCCGGCCTGCCGCCGCTGGCCGCCCTGCTGCGGGACCGCCGTCGCGGCCGACTGGCCGCCCGCCGGTTGCCCCTGGACCTCGCGGCGCCCGAGCCGAGCGACCAACCGGGTGATCGCGCGGCCGTCCCCGAGCCGGACGTCGTTCCGACGGGCTAGCGCCCCCCCTGCAGTCCGCACCGCCGGACGGCCGATCCCTTGTGCGTACGGCCAGACGGCCCCCAGGGAGCGGACATGCGCAAGCGGACTCGACAGGCAGCCGGCGCGGCAGGCGCGGTGCTCGCCCTGACTGTCCTCACCGAGGTGTCGTCGGCGCTGGCCGCCGAGCACGGCAGCTCCGCGGCGGGTACGACCACCACCGCGCCCGCCCTCGTGCAGTCGGCCGCACGCCCGACGCTCTCCGCCTCGCTCCCCGCATCGCGGGCGAGTCGCCTCCTCACCGCGCCGGCCGGGGCCGTGAAGGCGTCGGCGCCGGCCGCCGCCGCCCAGACCGCCGCCCAGACCGCCGCCGCCCAGACCGCCGCCCAGGCCGCCGCCGCCCAGACCGCCGCCGCCCAGGCCGCGACCGCCCAGACCGCCGCCGCCGCGGTGGCGGGCACCACCGACGCCGACACTGCCGCGGTGTCGACCCAGGTCCGCGCGCACGCCGTGGTCGGCTCGGACGACCGGGTCGCCCGGGTGGCGTTCCGCCTGGCGCCCGACCGCTCCGACGACGGCACCCCGCCGACAACTCCGCCGACGACCCCGCCGCCGACGACTCCGCCGACGACGGCACCGATCGGACCGGCGACAATTCCGCCGG
>CAXTNT010000034.1:0-4930 GCA_964245825.1 uncultured bacterium
TACCGGGAGCGAGGCAACCGCACTCAACTCCAGGGGCAACGGACGCGCGTCCTAGCAACTCAACTCCAGCCCACGGCGGTCAAGTCCACGCCGAGGTACTCGCCCAGCGCGGCGTTGGGCTCGTGGAAGTCGGCCTCGAGCCGCGCGCGGGTCTCCGGGTCCATCCGGTTGTAGCTGCCCATGTTGGAGCTGGGGAAGGTCACGGCCGGGCTCGCCGGGACGCCGAGAAAGCGGTGCACCGCAGCCAGTTCAGCTGCTGGGTCGGCGAAGAGGCGCTCGCTGATCATCACGAGCATGCGCTCGCGGGGCACGTGCGCCTCCCAGGCGCGCAGCTGGTCCAGATAGAGCCCGCGCACGGCGTACGACGCGAGCCGGTGCGCCCGGCTGTCCCGGTGGGCGTCAGCGAGCAGGGCCGCGTGCTCACCGGGGTAGAACTGCCGTTCCCGCTCCAGCGCCGCCTCGAAGCTCCTGGTCTCCAGCCCCATGCGGCACCGCATCGACCAGGCGGAGTACGCCCGGTCGACGGGGTTGCGCAGCATCACGACCAGCTTCGCGTCCGGGAGGTCAGCGGCGAGCCGGGAGGGCGCCCACGGGTGCAGCAGGTAGTAGGGGGAGGCCTCACCGGTGATCCAGTCGCGCCGCCGACCGGGTAGGGCGAGCGGGAACTGGCTGGCGTACCAGGCCGGACCCCGCTTGTAGTTCTCGTCGAAGTAGTGGACTTCCTTGCGCCGAGCCGGGCGGATTCCGGGCACCCGGCTCAGGTAGTCGTAGAGCGAGGTGGTGCCCGCCTTCTGCGCGCCGATGATGACGAAGCTGGGCCTCGCCGTGAAGCGCCACAGCAGGCGGTGGGTGGCCGCCGATGCCAGGAGCATCGGGTCGAACTCCATCAGCCGGAATCGTATGCGTAGCCGGATGCCTCGATCTTGTCGTCCTCATCGCGGCTCATCGGGCGACCAGATACCGGAAGTTCGGCCAGAGCTCGAGATCCAGTTGCGGATGCCGCTGAACGAGCATGCGGACGTCCTGCTCGTAGAGCCGCTGTAGGAGGGAGATGCGCTCGTCCCCGAGTGTCGGCTTCGGGCTCGCCGCGTACGCGCGATGCAACCCCTCCGGAACGTGGCTGTCGTCGACGCCGAGAAACCGGAAGGTACGAGCCAGTTCCACGCGCGGGTCGCGCACGCACCGTTCGTACTGGAGAACCAGCATCTGTGCCGGGCCGAATAGGCGCTCCCACTGGCTCAGCTGCGCGGCGTAGAAACCGCGGTTGAACGCGCGCTGGGACTCCGACGCGTTGCCGGGCGGCCCCCCGCGCGAGGCGTGCACGAGACCGGAGGAGTACCGATCGATGGGATCGCGTACCAAGACCAGGATCTTGGCCTCCGGCGCGACCTGCCTCAGCAGCTCAGCGACCCAGTAATAGAAGACGTAGGCCGGCGTCCACTCTCCGCTGAGGGTGCCCGGAGGGCGGGGGAACCACGATGCGTACTCCATCGCCAACGTGCTCGGATACGGCGCCCCGCTGGTACCCCGCTTGGCGAGGAAATGGCGCTCCTTGTCGTACCCGGGGTGGTGGTAGATCTGCGGATGGCTGGTGACCTGGTCGAACCACCAGCTGGTGCCGGCCTTCTGGACACCGATCCCGACGAAGTCGGGCGCACCGGCGACCAGGCCCGGCGGACACGGACGCGCGCTGTGATCGAAGCCCGCATCCCAGGGATGGAGGGCGCGGGTCTGTGAGGCGACCTTTCTGACCGCTCGCCGAAGGTGCTGCCTCAGCTCAATGTCCGGCATGCCGGCGCCAGAGCTGGTCTGGCGCCGCGCCACGTGAACGCCTCACCCGGGGGCCACCCCACTGCCTGACACGGCTGCCATCATCCGATCGGTGATCTCCGGCCGGCACACCACGAGGTCGGGCAGCAGGACGTCGTCCTGGTTGTACAACAGCGGTGAGCCGTCCAGCCGGCTGGTGTGCAGGCCCGCCGCGCGCGCGACGGCCACCGGCGCGGCGGAGTCCCACTCGTACTGGCCACCGCCGTGGACGTAGGCGTCGGCCTGGCCGCGGACGACGGCCATCACCTTGGCGCCGGCCGAGCCCATCGGCACCAGCTCGGCGCCGAGCACCGGCACGACGGCGGCGACCAGGGCCGGTGGCCTGGTACGGCTGACGACGAGGCGGATCGGTCCGGACCTCGGTGGCAGCTCGGGCAGTGGGCCGCCGGTGGCCAGCGTCAGTCCTTCGGCGGGCAGGGCCACCGCCCCGGCCACCAGCTCACCCCATTCCCAGAGGGCGACGTGGACGGCCCAGTCGACGCGGCCGGCCTCGCTGAACTCCCTCGTCCCGTCGACGGGGTCGACGATCCAGACCCGCTCGGCTGACAGCCGGGCCTTGTCGTCCTTGCCCTCCTCCGACAGGACTGCATCGTCGGGGCGCTCCTGAGCCAGCCGGGCCATCAGCAACTCGTGCGACCGGAGGTCACCGGCCGCCTTGAGTGCGGGACCGTCGGCGAAGCCGAGCTCCGCACGCACGCCGAGCAACAACACGCCCGCCTCGGTGGCCAGCGCCGCCGCGAGCTCGTGGTCGCTCAGGTCCCTGGCGGCCTCAGTCACTGCTGATGATCATGCCGGCGGCCACGGTGCGGTGCGTCGCCTCGTCGATCAGCACGAAGCTGCCGGTGGTGCGGTTCCGCGAGTACGGGTCAGCGAAGATCGGCTTGGTGGTCCGCAGCGTGATCCGGCCGATCTCGTTAAGCGCGAGGTGCTCCGCCTTCTCGTCGCGGTGCAGGGTGTTCACGTCGACCCGGTAGTGCAGCTGCTTGACCAGCGTGCGGTGCGTGGCGGTGGTGTGCTTGAGCCCGTACATGCCGCGCTCGGACATCGGATCCTCGCCCATCCAGCACACCATCGCCTCGATGTCCTGAGTGATCATCGGCTGGTTGCCCGGCCGACAGATCATGTCGCCGCGGCTGATGTCGATCTCGTCGGTGAGGCGCACCGTCACCGACATCGGGGGGAACGCCTCCGCCACCGGGCCGTCGTAGGTGTCGATCGCGGCGATCGTCGAGGTCAGCCCCGATGGCAGCACCATCACCTGGTCGCCCGGTTTGAGGATGCCGCCGGCCACGGTGCCCGCGTAGCCGCGGTAGTCGTGGTGGCTGTCGGACATCGGCCGGATGACGTACTGCACCGGGAAGCGCACGTCGATGAGGTTGCGGTCGGAGGCGATGTGCACCTCTTCGAGGTGGTGCAGCAGCGACGATCCCTCGTACCAGGGCATGTTGGCCGACCGGTCGACGACGTTGTCGCCATTCAGCGCCGAGATCGGGATGACCGTCAGGTCGTGCACGTCGAGCTTGGTGGCGAACTGCCGGAACTCTGCCTTGATCTTCTCGAAGACGTCCTGGTCGTAGTCGACGAGGTCCATCTTGTTGACGCACAGCACGATGTGCGGCACCCGCAGCAGGCTGGCGAGGAACGCGTGCCGGCGGCTCTGCTCGACCAGGCCGTGCCGGGCGTCGACCAGGATCAGCGCCAGGTTCGCCGTGGAGGCACCGGTGACCATGTTCCGCGTGTACTGGATGTGGCCCGGGGTGTCCGCGATGATGAACTTGCGCTGCGGGGTGGCGAAGTAGCGGTAGGCGACGTCGATCGTGATGCCCTGCTCGCGCTCGGCCCGCAGGCCGTCGGTGAGCAGCGCGAGGTTGACGTACTCGTCGCCGCGGGACTCGCTGACCCGCTCGATCGCCTCGAGCTGGTCCTCGAAGAGGGTCTTGGTGTCATAGAGCAGCCGGCCGATGAGCGTCGACTTGCCGTCGTCGACCGATCCGGCGGTGGCGAAGCGCAGCATCTCCATGTCTAGAAGTAGCCCTCTCGCTTGCGGTCCTCCATGGCGGCCTCGCTGGCCCGGTCGTCGGCACGGGTCGCGCCCCGCTCGGTGACGCGGGTGGCGGCGACCTCGGTCACCACGTCATCGACCGTTGCGGCGCTGGACTCGACCGCGCCGGTGCAGGTCATGTCCCCGACCGTCCGGAAGCGGACGGTCATCTCGACGACCTCCTCGGCATCGGTCGGCTCGTTGAACTCACCGACGGACAGCAGCATCCCGTCGCGGCGGAACACCCCGCGGCGATGGGCGTAGTAGATCGCCGGGATTTCGATGCGCTCCTGCCCGATGTACTGCCAGATGTCGAGCTCGGTCCAGTTGCTGAGCGGGAACACCCGGATGTGCTCGCCCTTGGCGTGCCTGCCGTTGTAGAGGCTCCACAGCTCGGGCCGCTGGTTCTTGGGGTCCCACTGGCCGAACTCGTCGCGGAAGGAGTAGACCCGCTCCTTTGCCCGAGCCTTCTCCTCATCCCGCCGGCCGCCGCCGAACACCGCGTCGAACCGGTTGCTGGTGATGCCGTCGAGCAGGGCGACCGTCTGCAGCGGGTTGCGAAGCTGACCTGGCCGTTCCTTGATGCGCCCCGAGTCGATGCCCTCCTGGACGCTGGCCACCACCAGACGCACGCCCAGCTCGGCAACCCGCTTGTCACGGAACGCGATGACCTCGGGGAAGTTGTGCCCGGTGTCCACGTGCATCACCGGGAACGGGATCTTGGCCGGTGCGAACGCCTTCTCGGCCAGCCGCAGCATTACGATGGAGTCCTTGCCGCCTGAGAAGAGCAGGCCTGGCCGCTCGAACTCCGCCGCCACCTCGCGGAAGATGTGGATGGACTCCGCCTCGAGGGCGGCCAGGTGGCTCAACTCGTAGGTGGCAACGCTCACGCTCGCCCTCCATCCTCGGGATGCACGCACTCGTACGTAACGTCAATGAAGTCTACCTGAGCCACGTAGCGCGCCTGTTAACCCGAGGCGGAGGGCCGGCCAGTTTGGTGGACGTCAGTGGGAGAGGCCACGGCTCCGGCTATTTGCCGACGTCGCCGCCGTGCCCGTG
>CAXTNT010000035.1:0-3916 GCA_964245825.1 uncultured bacterium
GAAGGTGTGAACTATCACCCGAGACACGTGCGAACGATGTCTCGAGACATCACACAGAGTGTCCGAGGGGGGACTTGAACCCCCACGCCCGATAAAGGGCACTAGCACCTCAAGCTAGCGCGTCTGCCATTCCGCCACCCGGACGAGTGAGCACCCCGCGGGGCGCAGCGGACGACTCTACCGTCCGGCCCGCCCGCCCCCGCGCCCAAACTGCCCGCCGTACGCTGGGCGCAAGCAGCGCCCACCCGCAGCGAGGAGCACGCCGTGGCCGAGCAGGTCAACGAGGAGCGGGTCGCCGCCTACGCCCGCGAGCGGGTCGTCGACATCTGCCGGGACCTGGTACGCATTGAGTCGACCAACCCCGGCAAGGGCGAGCGCGAGGCTGCCGAACACGTCGCCGGGCTGCTCACCGACATGGGCCTGACGCCGCACGTCAGCGAGACCGACCCCGGCCGTACCAGCATCGTCACCCGGGTCGAGGGCGCCGACCGCGACCGCCCAGCTCTGCTCGTCCACGGTCACCTCGACGTCGTGCCGGCACAGGCCGCGGACTGGACCTATCCGCCCTTCGCCGGAGAGATCGCGGACGGCATGCTCTGGGGCCGCGGCACCGTCGACATGAAGGACATGGTCGCGATGACGCTGGCGGTGGCGCAGGGCTGGCACGCCACCGGTGCGAAGCCGCCGCGCGACATCGTGCTCGCCTTCACCGCCGACGAGGAGGCCGGCGGCACCAAGGGTGCGAAGGACCTGGTGGAGAACCACACCCAGCACTTCGAGGGCGTCACCGATGCGGTCGGTGAGGTCGGTGGTTTCAGCGTGACCGTCCGCGACGACCTTCGCCTCTACCTCGTGCAGACCGCCGAGAAGGGCATCGAGTGGCTGCGGCTGACGGCCAGGGCCCGCGCCGGCCACGGCTCGATGGTGCACCCCGACAACGCCGTCACCGCGCTGGCCGAGGCGGTGAGCCGCATCGGCCGGTACGAGCACCCGGTGCAGCTGACCCCCACGGCGCAGCGGTTCCTCGAGGAGATCACCGAGGTGCTCGACATCCCGCTCGACCCGGCCGACCCGGACACGGCGGTGGCGAAGCTGGGGAGCATCAGCCGGATGGTGGGCGCCAGCCTGCGCAACACCTCCAACCCCTCGATGCTGTCGGCGGGCTACAAGGTCAACGTGATCCCGGCCGAGGCGCGCGGCGAGGTGGACTGCCGGTTCCTGCCCGAGCACGGCGACGAGCTGCTGGAACTCGTCCGGGAGCTGGCCGGCCCGGGGGTGACCATCGAGAGCACGCACTCCGACATCGCGGTGGAGACCCCCTGGGAGGGCGACCTCGTCGAGGCGATGGGCGCCGCGCTGCGCACGGAGGACCCGTACGCCCGCACCGTCCCGTACCTGATGAGCGGGGGCACCGACGCCAAGCACTTCTCCACCCTGGGCATCCGCTGCTTCGGGTTCGCGCCGCTGCTGCTGCCGCCCGACCTCGACTTCTCCGCCCTGTTCCACGGCGTGGACGAGCGGGTGCCAACCGCGGCCCTGGAGTTCGGGGCCACCGTGTTCGCGCGCTTCCTGGCGAGCGTCTGACGCTGCGGCTCAGGCGGGGGAGAAGGCCGGCAGGCCGGGCCGGGCGTGGCGCCGCAGTTCCACGTACCGGCGCCCGTCGGGGTAGACCCGCGAGCGCATCAGCTCCCACTCGCCGAACGATGCGTGCACCGACAGGGTCGCCCACACGCCGGTCCGGGTCATCTCCCGCGGCAGCCACACCCGCTGGTACTCGTAGCCCATGAGTCCTCGAATGTACGTCAGGCGCTGACGTCGTCGAGTGCCTCGGCGATCTCTGCCGGCAGCGTCAGTTCCTCGCTCGCCAGGACGCCGACCAGCTGCGCAGCCGTGCGCGCGCCGACCAGCGCGGCCGTCAGCCCCGGCTGGTCCCGCAGCCAGGCCAGCGAGACCGCCAGCGGGGAGGCGCCCAGCCCCTCGGCGGCGGTGAGCACGGCGTCGACGATCCGGGCCTGCCGGTCGTCGAGATAGCCGGCGACCCGCTCGCGCCACTGCTCGTCGGCGCCGCGCGCGTCTCGGGGCACGCCGCCGGCGTACTTGCCGGTGAGCACGCCCCCGGCCAGCGGCGACCAGGCCAGGACCCCGAGGCCGTGGTGCTGCGCCGCCGGGACGACTTCGGCCTCGACGTCGCGGCGCAGCAGGCTCCACTCGACCTGCGTCGAGGCGAGAGCTGCCCGACCCGGCCAGGCCGCCTGCCAGGCCGCCGCGGTACCGGTCTGCCAGCCGCTGTAGTTGCTGATCCCCACGTACCGCGCCCGCCCCGAGGCCTGCGCGACGTCAAGCGTCTGCAGCGTCTCCTCGAGCGGCGCCGTCCCCCACGCGTGCACCTGCCAGAGGTCGACGTGGTCCACCCCGAGCCGCGACAGCGACCCGTCGAGGTCGCGCAGCAGCGAACGGCGGGAGGTGTCGACGACCCGCTGTCCCGTACGCCGGGAGATGCCTGCCTTGGTGGCGAGCACGACGTCGTCGCGGCCGCCCCCGGCCAGCAGCGAGCCCAGCACCCGCTCGGCGTCGCCGTCCTCGTACCCGGCCGCCGTGTCCAGGAGGGTTCCCCCGGCCGCCAGGAAGACCTCGAACTGCGCCGCGGCCTCCTCGGGACTGATCGGGCCGCCCCACCCCATGGTGCCCAGCCCCAGCCTGGACACCATCAAACCGGTGCGGCCCAGCGGTCGAAGCTGCATGGACGCGACCTTAGAGGCCCGGACATGCTCGTCGGGCCGGCCGATGCGGCCGCGGATGCCACGAACGGGCTAGCGGCGGGGTCAGCGGTTCACCCATCGGCGTGATCAATGGCCGCCCGCACCACAACCGGCCGGGATGTTCTTGCCCGGTACTTCAGCGGCCCGCATACTTGGCACACATTCGAGAGGGAGAGTCGTGAGCGAATCAGCGGGGTTCTCCCGTCGGCGGTTCTTGGGCCGTGCGGCGGTTGTGGGGGGTGCCCTCGTCTGGGCGGTGCCGATGGTGGAGGTGCTGGACACGCGGCACGCGTTCGCAGCCTCGGGCTCGGGCGTCACGCCGCCCCCGCCCCCGCCCCCGCCGCCGCCCCCGCCGCCGCCGCCGCCCCCGCCGCCGCCGCCGCCGTCGAGCGAGGTGGTGGTCCAAGCCAAAAGAAAGCAGTGTCCAGCAGGCACAATGTCGAAAGTTGATTTTCAGGCTGCGTTTGGGGCCGTTGCTTCGGAGGCCGGTATGCCCACTTCCTCCAAACCTGGAGGCTTGGCCGGTGGCGGCAGGAGTGGCCCTTATACGTCTCCTGCCTCTCGTGCTTTGAGGGAAATGACGGGAAGGGCTCGGTTCAATTCACTTAAGCCCCTTACGGGAACTACAAGCATTGGAGGATCTATTGGTCGCATCCTTCCATTCTGGGGGGCGCTGCTTGTGGTTCCCGGCTATCTCGAAGCGATGCGTGACGCTACAAGCAATCAGGATACTCAGGGGTGCGTACCTGTCGCATAGGCCTTAACAATGACTAACGCTAAAGAGCGTGTCTTTTCAAGACTCAGAAGTATATCTGGAAAGAAAGATATTAGAAGTCAGACCTTGCTATTCCATGATCTTGGTATTTCCGGAGACGATGCTTTCGATCTGCTAGCTGAGACGTTCTCTGAATTTGACGTTGATGTCGGGAATTTCACCTTTTCGGACTACTTTCCGGAGGAGGCAGACGCACTCGTAGAGACCTGGCTAAGAAGACTGGGGATTGGAAAGCGACATAAGCCGCTAAGCGTAGAAATGCTACTCCAGGCTATCAGCTCAAGGACTTGGTCAGATTAGACCTGTTTTGATATTTATAACGAACCTGGTTACGGGACGGACGGGCAGAACCGCTACACGTCGGTGGGCGGGGCCGGCTACA
>CAXTNT010000036.1:0-2163 GCA_964245825.1 uncultured bacterium
CGAACCAGATCTCGCGCGAGAACGGCCGGCGTCGGGTCGTGGTCACCGCCAACGTCCGCGGGCGCGACATCGGCTCGCTCGTCGCGGAGGCCCAGGCCAAGGTCGCGTCGGGGGTCCGGCTCCCGTCGGGGTACTCCGTGACCTGGGGCGGCCAGTTCGAGAACCTGGCCTCGGCCCGGCAGCGGCTGGCCGTCGTGGTGCCGGTGTGCTTCTTCCTGATCTTCCTGCTGCTCTTCTCGGCCCTGAACTCGGCCAGGGACGCGCTGCTGGTGTTCAGCGCGGTCCCGCTGGCGCTCACCGGCGGCATCGCGGCCCTATGGCTTCGCGGGATGCCGTTCTCGGTCCCGGCCGCGGTGGGCTTCATCGCCCTGTCGGGCGTGGCGGTGCTCAACGGCCTGGTGATGCTGACCTACATCAAGCAGTTGGTCGCGGAGGGGCGGCCTCGGCGAGAGGCGATCCTCGAAGGGGCGATGACCCGGCTCCGGCCGGTGGCGATGACCGCCCTGGTGGCATCCCTGGGCTTCGTGCCGATGGCGTTGGCCACCGAGACCGGGGCGGAGATCCAGCGGCCGCTCGCGACCGTGGTCATCGGCGGCCTGATCAGCGCGACCCTCCTGACCCTTCTGGTCCTGCCGGCACTCTACGCTCGGTTCGCCGAGGCGGAGCCGACCAAGCCCCCGGTTCGGGTGCCCGACGCTTCGACGCCGCGCCTCGGGGCGACCTGCGGGTCGAGCTGACCCAGCCGCGCAACCGCCTCGACCCGACCTTCCGGGCCATCGTCGACGACATCCACCCCCGCATGACCCTGCGGGGGCATGTCGGCAGCCTTGCGAAGGCAGAGCCCTGCGGCTGACCGGCCCACCGATAGGGACGTCGCGGTGGCGCCGTGCTCTCGTTCATGCCCGATCTCCCGGTCTCATTCCGCGGCCAGAGGCATTCCGGCCTTCGTGACGGGTTCGGTCGGCACCTCGGCGCCCGGCAGTCCCCAGCCCTTCACCAGGCCGTAGACCGCCGGGATCACCAGCAGGGTCAGCACGGTCGAGGAGACCATGCCGCCGATCATCGGCACGGCGATGCGCTGCATCACCTCGGAGCCCGAGCCGGTGCTCCACAGGATGGGGAGGAGCCCGGCCATGATGGCGACCACGGTCATCATCTTGGGCCGCACCCGGTCGACGGCGCCCACCATGATGGCCTGCCGCAGGTCGGCCCGGGTCAGGGGCCGCCCGTCCCTGTCGCGCTCGGCCCGGACCTCGGCCAGCGCGTGGTCGAGGTAGACCAGCATGATGACGCCGGTCTCCGCCGCCACGCCCGCCAGCGCGATGAACCCGACCGCCGCCGCCACCGACAGGTTGAAGCCCATCCACCACATCAGCCAGACGCCGCCCACCCCGGCGAAGGGCAGCGACAGCATGACGATGAGCGTCTCGGCCAGCCGGCGGAAGTTGAGGTAGAGCAGCAGGAACACGATCAGGAGGGTCAGCGGCACCACGATCCTGAGCTTGGCCGTGGCGCGGTCGAGGTATTCGACCTGCCCGCTCCATCGCAAGCGGGTGCCCGGCGGGAGGGTGACCTCTCTGGCCACCGCCGCCCGGGCCTCGGCGACGTAGCCCCCGAGATCGCGACCGGAGACGTCCACGTAGATGAAGACCGCGAGCTGCCCGTCCTCGGTCCGGATCTGCGTCGGACCGCGGTTCAACCGCACCTCGGCCACCTCGCCGAGCGGCACGGTGCCCCCGCTCGGGATCGGCACCTGAACCTCGCCGGCGATGGATCGCGGGTCGGAGCGGAAGGCGCGGGGGTAGCGCACGTTCACGGTGTAGCGTTCGCGGCCCTCCACGGTGTTCGTCACGCTCTCGCCGCCGAGCGCCATGGCGATCACGTCCTGCACGTCGCCGACCGTCAGGCCGTAGCGTCCGAGCACCGCGCGGTCGGGCGTGATGTCGAGGAAGTAGCCACCCTGCACCCGCTCGGCGTAGGCGCTCGACGTGCCCGGGACCGCCTTCACCACCGCCTCGACCTGGCGAGCGACCTTTTCCATCTCCGTCAGGTCCGTGCCCAGGACCTTGATCCCTACAGGGGTGCGGATGCCGGTGGAGAGCATGTCGATGCGCGCGCGGATCGGCTGCGTCCAGGCGTTCGAGACCCCCGGGAACTGCAGCG